>JBCCQN010000126.1:0-23880 GCA_039024315.1 Bacteroidota bacterium | reverse complement strand
GCCTTGATTCATCAAAAAATGTTTGAAAGTCGCCTTTTCTTCGTCGATAAACTCATCGATATGGGGGCCCAAATCATCTTATGTGATCCGCACCGGGCGACTGTGATTGGCTTGGCCAGACAACAAAAGTTACGGGCGATTTCTATGACCTCACCTGATATCCGGGCGGGAGTAGCGCTTTTGATTGCCGCCCTTTCAGCGGAAGGCACCTCCAAAATCTACAATATCGAGCAGATTGACCGCGGTTATCAGTATATCGAACAACGTCTCAACGCCATCGGAGCCAAAATTCAGCGTCTCAGAGACTAATTTAATGTAACACAGTGCGTTTTTTGATCGACCAGATCAGACTGTCAGCGGCAAGGCGTTGCCTTGTCGCAAGATGAGCGTTCTGCGAAGCAGTAGCCAAAATCCGAACGCCCAAATAGCTTAAAAATCCCTACAGATCTTTCCAATGATAGAATTGTCAGATAGCTAGCAATCTTTAATCTGAATAATTTCGTTAATTAGATCTCAGATTTTATAGCATTAAGCTCAAGCAAACATGTATTTAGCAAAAAAAATATGGCTCCCCTTGGCACTCTTCGCCTTCGGTTTTGCCTCTTGGGGGTTTATGAGTCTTCCTGCGGAGAACGCTCAGTCTAGCGCCGCTGAAATCAAATGGGTAACGATGGAAGAAGCCGCTGCCGCTGCTGAAAAGGACGGCAAAAAGCTCCTTATCGACATGTACACGGATTGGTGTGGCTGGTGTAAACGTATGGACGCCACCACTTATTCTGATCCGGGTGTCGTCAAATACATCAACGATAACTATCACGCTGTTAAATTTGACGCTGAAAGCAAAGAAGCCGTAACCATCAACGGTGTCACTTACAAATACAACCCTAAGATCGGCCGTCGTGGAGTACATGAATTAGCCGTGCAGATTCTCAATGGCAAACTCTCCTATCCGACCACTTCTTTTCTTAATCCTGACTTAAGTATCTTGACCAATGTGGCCGGATTTCAGAAAGCTGACGATATGATGGTGATCTTGAGTTTCTTGGGAGAAGACCATTATAAAAACGTGCCTTGGGAGGAATATCAAAAGTCCTATGCCCAAGGAAAGTAATAGATAAAATATTTTTTCTTACAGGCTGCCTATAAGTGATTTACCTATAGGCAGCCTGTATTTTTTTGCGTTAATTTGGCAGCATTTATTGCCACAATGTCAATGGCACACATTATGTTCAAAAATAGGTATGCGAAAAGCAGGAAACTGGTTTCGAAAAAATAAAGGCAAAACAGCAATGAGCAAAAAGACAAAGGCGGAAAAAGTAGCAGAAGAAGAAATCAAAAATAGCGAGCAAGAAATAGAGATTGAGGGCGCAGAAAAGAGCGCAGACGAAGCAGAAGTTGAAGTTAAAAACGAAGGCGAATCCCCTGAAAATCAAGGAGATTCGAACTTCGCTACGCTTGACGATGCCATGAAAGTAATCGCTGATCTCCAGCAGCAACTAAAAGACGCTCAAGCTGCTTTGGCAGATAAAGAAGATCAGGTACTTAGACTCAATGCAGACTTCGCCAATCTTCGCAAACGTCAGCAGATTGAACTCAGCAATACGATAGAACATGCGAATGAAGGTCTCTTAGTCAAACTACTTCCTGTCTTAGACGACTTTGATCGCACCCTTTCGGCCATCGAAAAAACTGACAACCTGTCAGCCGTCAAAGACGGGATCAATTTGGTCAACAATAGTATGCGCAAGCGCCTTGCTAAAACAGGTCTTGAACCAATAGATAGCATGGGCAAAGAGTTTGACACTGAGCTACATGAAGCCATTACTACTATACCTGCGGCTGATGACTCTCTTAAGGGTAAAGTCGTAGATGAAGTCGAAAAAGGCTATAAACTCAAGGATAAAGTGATCCGGTTTTCAAAAGTAGTTGTAGGCGAATAGCAA
Source organism: Bacteroidota bacterium (assembly GCA_039024315.1). Classification (GTDB taxonomy): domain Bacteria; phylum Bacteroidota; class Bacteroidia; order J057; family J057; genus JBCAWW01. The sequence goes on along the minus strand of JBCCQN010000126.1, from coordinate 21,937 downwards.
TAGCATTATGGCCAAACGAGATTATTATGAAGTATTGGGCGTCAGTAAGAGCGCCGATAAGGATGAGCTAAAGAAGGCCTATCGCAAGATGGCCCTAAAGTATCACCCAGATAAAAATCCTGATAACCAAGAGGCGGAGGAAAAATTTAAGGAAGCGGCCGAAGCTTATGAGGTTCTAAGTGACGAGCAAAAGCGCGCTACTTATGACCGTTTTGGTCATGCAGGCCTAGGCGGTGCTGCCGGAGGCGGAGGCTACAGTGGTCGGGGCTTTGAAGATATTTTCAGCCAGTTTAGCGACATTTTTGGGGATTCAGGTGGCTTTGAAAGCTTCTTTGGAGGTGGAGGAGGCGGGCGTCGTCGCCGACGTCGTGGCCAGCGTGGCGCTGATATTTCCATTCGTATGGGGCTTACCTTGGAGGAAGTCTATACGGGTGTAGAAAAGAAAATCAAACTGCACCGTAAAGTGGTTTGTACCCATTGTACGGGCACAGGTGCCGAAAACGGTACTTCATTTAGCACCTGCCCTACTTGTAATGGCACAGGAGAAATTAGACAACAAGCTGGAGGAGGATTCTTTCAGCAAATTGTGGTTTCCACCTGTCCTACCTGCCAAGGTGAAGGGAAAATCATTGCTAAACCTTGTAGCTATTGCGAGGGATCAGGTCGCTTAGAAGAAGAGGATACTGTCTCAGTCAAAATACCTGCTGGTGTACAGGAAGGCATGAATCTGAGTGTCCGCGGACGCGGTAATGCGGGTCTCAGAGGTGGAAGCTCTGGTGATTTGATCATCCAGATTGAAGAAAAGCAACACGAGCACTTTGAGCGTGATGGCAACAATTTGATCCATGAGCTCTTTATCAGCTTCCCTGACGCTGCCTTAGGGACGCAAGTAGAAGTACCGACTCTAGACGGTAAAGTGCGGGTTAAACTCCCAGCAGGTACACAAGCCGGCAAAGTCGTCCGCCTTCGTGGCAAAGGCCTGCCTAGCATCAACGCCAATGCTTTTGGCAATATGCTGGTACACGTCAATGTTTGGACACCGCAGACCCTTAGCGAATCCGAACGCAGGACGCTAGAACAAATGCGCTCGTCAGAGCACTTTCAACCTAATCCCAGTCGAGAACAACGCGGCTTTTTCTCCAAGATCCGTGAGTTTTTTGGACAATAGAATAGGATTAGTATAGATCGACAGGGTGCTAGGCTTAAGCTTGGCACCCTGTTTTGAGTACTTAGACAATCGTATTCAGTAGTAAGACCTAGAAAAATGGCGTTATGTGGTTCAGCAGAACCTTTCTACTTAGGACTGAATACTTTATACTCAGTCCTTATTAGCGCTATCGTTCTGCGCAGCAGGCCTTAATACGTAAAGCCAGCAAAAATGATTAGCCCTAAAGAGAGATTTAGAGCCTTGGATATTTCTGCCAGATAAAAATCACGTAACCTACCCACTTTTTTGAACTGGAACCCCAGCCTTAGAATCAACATCTTGGGTATGTAGTTAGAATATTCCTTCAATTAGGCATTACAAGTCTTCACTCATGTTAGCAGTTGTCCCGTCTCTGGCGGGACAACTCATTTTGGCGTTTATGGGCAAAGTTGCTAATTCAAACAATTGAAGGCTTTTATTTAAGGCAATAAGTGAAACCTTTGAACTTAAATGTGGTAAATGTATATAGGAAAATACACCTCCTTCCAACCTTTAGGGTTTCTCTAGCGTCTTTTCAGCATCACACAAATGGCTAATACACTATGCACCGTAAACTTCTACAAAAATCTATTTTTGTTTGGCTCTTCAGCTTGCTGATCTTTAGTGGCGTTGAAGCCCGGCCATTTGCGCTTCCTTTCGATGGCGAAGACACTCCCGGAGAAACTCCCGATGCTGCTGTTATTAGGGTGAGAGGACGTATCTTAGAAACCCACTCTGGCCAACCCCTCAAAAAAGCCTCTGTCATTATCAAAATTGGCGATAAAATCGTCGCTAGCCGCCTGACAAGTAAAGATGGTTTCTTCAGTATTGATATTCCGCGTCATCTCGCTACTGCCGAGGACCTAGATATCTCTATCGAATTTATGGACCATGTTTTCTTACAAAAGGACCTCAAGCTGGCCTCGCAAGACATATTGGTTAGGATCAATGGTGAAATTTTACTTGATGACGATCCTATTGCCGACTATAAGCTACCCATCCATACTCTCGGCAATCCCAAAGTAGGCAGCGTTGAAGTGCGGCTGCGTCAGCTTACCCCTAAGAGTGTAAAGATTCCAGGAGACGGGGAGGTGTAAACCCAAGCAAGAGATACTATTCATTCGAGTTTTTGCTTTAATTGGGCGCAGACATTGCCCCCTAGTAGCTAGTTATTAGTACTGAGAAAAAGTATTTCTCTGCACTACCTACGCTTCACTTTCTACTTATCATTTAGCATGAACATCGAAGAAGTCCGCGAGTATTGTATCAGTCATGTAGCCGTTACCGAAAGTTTTCCCTTTGACGAAGAGACTCTTGTCTTTAAGGTGATGAACAAAATGTTTGCGCTCATGCCACTAGAGCGCGGCAATACCATTAGCCTCAAATGTGATCCTGAATACGCCCTAGAGCTACGCGACCGCTATCCTGAAGAGATACAAGCCGCGTGGCATATGAATAAAACTCACTGGAATTCCGTCATTCTCAATGGTACGGTGGGACGCAAGCTAATCGAGGAATTGATTACGCATAGCTATGATCTTGTAGTGTCTAAGCTCAAAAAAGCAGATAAAGCAACCCTTCAAGCCATGAAGGAGCAAGAGGAGAAGTAGGATTACCGCTATGCGGAACGCTTGTCACGAAAGATCCCGGCTCGCGTTCCTTGGCCGGGATGACCTATCGGATGTTTTAATTGAATACTTCAAGTCATCTGGGAATCCGAAGACAGGTGGATATCCGGAATCTCTGGAGATAAACGTTCTGCGAAGCAGTAGCCAACAGCATAATCTCAGATTTGGCAACTTACTCCTCAATTTTTCTTGACCTTGACTCGTTAATTCATATCAAGTACACACTAAGCGAATCGGGCATATACTGTATCTTTGCAACCGAAGCAGCAATTGTCCGTCTTTAATCATATGTGGAAAACGAGGCTTAAAAAAGCAGGTAAATATCTCCTCATCGCGAGTGGCGCCGGTGCCGCACTGATTCTCATCTTTTATTTTTTGGTGTTGGGCGGTGCCTTTGGCCATGTACCCAGCAAAGAGGAACTGAGCCAAATTAATAATGCCGAGGCTACTGATGTCTTTGCCGCTGATGGCAGCATATTAGGGAAATACTTCCTCGAAAACCGGACCCAAATTCCTTATGAGCAGATTTCTCCCAAGCTGATACAGGCTTTGATCGCGACTGAGGATGCTCGCTTTTACGATCATGCGGGCGTAGATATGCGCTCGATGATGCGCGTGGCCTTCAAATCAGTCTTAATGGGGGATGCGAGTTCAGGAGGTGGTAGTACACTTTCGCAGCAGCTCGCCAAAAATCTGTTTCCTCGCAAGTCTTATTGGATGATGAGTCTGCCGATCAATAAGGTGCGAGAGATGATCGTGGCCCGAAGGCTCGAAAAAGTATATAGCAAAGAGGAAATCCTCACCTACTATCTCAATACGGTTTCCTTTGGAGAGGATGTATTTGGCGTCAATGCCGCAACGCAACGTTTTTTCAACATCAATCCACTCGACATCAAAGTTCAAGATGCCGCCGCCGTAGTGGGTATGCTCAAAGCGACCACTTCTTACAATCCCTACCGCAATCCAGAGCGCGCCAAAACGCGCCGTAATGTGGTCTTAAACCAGATGGTCAAATACGGCTATCTACAACAAACCGAATCAGACTCATTGCAGGAGCTAGAGCTCAAAACGGATTATCAATACGTATCCTCCAATCAAGGTCCTGCGCCTTACTTCCGCCAAGAACTGGCCGAGCAGCTTAAGCAAATCCTTGCGGACAAAACCAAAGAAGACGGCAGCCCTTACAATCTTTACACCGACGGTTTAAAGATTTATACCAGCATTGACTCTCGCCTACAAAAATATGCCGAAGCCGCGGTCAATGAACATATGAAAGGCCTCCAGAAGACTTTCGATAAGCATTGGGCCAAGCGTAAGATCTGGAAAACAGATGATCCAGAGATCGTGCGAGCCATGCAGAGTTCTGCTCGCTATCGCCAACTCAAGGCCCAAGGCAAAAGCGAAACCGAAATTCGGGAGCATTTTGCCAAGCCCATCAAAATGTCGCTCCCGAGTTGGGAAGGCAATATCGAACGCGAAATCAGTCCGCTTGACTCGATCGTATATGCACAGTCCTTCCTACATGCAGGTTTCCTAGCGATGGAACCCCAATCAGGTTATATCCGTGCTTGGGTGGGAGGCATCAATTTCGAGCATTATAAGTTTGATCACGTTACTTCTCGTCGTCAGGTCGGTTCGACCTTCAAGCCGTTTGTCTATGCCGCAGCGATTGAAGAAGGCATCGACCCTTGCGAATACATCCCTAACGAATTAGTCGTTTATGATGACTATGACGATTGGGCACCTGGTAACTCCAATGATGAGTACGAGGGTTATTATTCCCTGCAAGGAGCTTTGACCAACTCTGTCAATACCGTATCAGCCACCGTGATGATGAAGGTAGGCGTCGAGAATGCGGCCAGCTTCGCTGAACGCATGGGCTTTAGCAGTCCTTTGCCGCACGAACCTAGCCTAGTCCTCGGTACGGCAGATCTTTCCTTACTAGAGATGGTGGGAGCTTATAGTGCCTTCGCCAATAGAGGCGTACGCGTCAAACCGATGTTTCTCCTTCGGGTCGAAGATAAAAATGGTAATGTTATCGCTGATTACAGTCGTGATATTGAGCGCACTAAGGTCATGGAACGCAAAACGGCTTCCATGATGCTAGAAATGCTACAAACGGTGGTGGACAGTGGTACGGCCAAACGTATCCGCTACAACTATCTCCTCAAAGGAGAGATGGGCGGTAAGACAGGTACCACTCAAGATCAAACCGATGGCTGGTTTATGGGCGTTACGCCTAATCTGGTTTGTGGGGCTTGGGTAGGCGGAGATAATCGGAAAGTACGCTTCCGTAGCTTAGGCCTTGGCCAAGGCGCCAATACAGCTCTGCCGATCTATGCTAGATTCATGCAAAAGGTCCACCGAGATCGTAAATACCGTCAAATCAAAAACGCTAAGTTCCCTGATCCGAGTATGGAGATCCAAGATGAAATGGATTGCGTGATGTTTAGAGAGAATCTCGACAACCAATATGACCGCATTGATGATGTGATTCAATTGCTGCTTGAGAAGCAGCGTGAGCGTCGCTTGACGCGGGATTCATTGCGTCAAGATCGCCGTCGCGATCGGCAAAACCAATGGGAAAAATTATTTGAGCGCAAACGCAGGCAGCCAAACTAAGGCCTTGCCTGAAAAGATATCGAATCCCTCATGCCCTATGGTATGAGGGATTTTTGATGAGCGTTACGCGCAGCGGAGGAAGAAAAAAAGATACCGGATAATACTCATGCTTCGTATTTCCGGTATGACAGATGGGAATCTGTAGGTGCGCGCATGCATGCCTCACCCAAATGAGCGTTCCGCGTCCCGAAAGCTTTCGGGAGTAAACCCCAAAACAGCTCAAATTGCGTAAAAACCCCTATCCAAAAGCCGTACAAACCCTGAGATTTTTGAGCAAATCATTTGAGACCTTAGTAATAAGGAAAACGTTCTTTTACAGTAGTCAAAGATGCCTCTGGCATCGGTAGAGTTACAAAAGTTAAGTAGTAGTTTGAAGTTTGTAAAATCCGTCTGGTGTTTATCGGCACTGGACGGTTTTTTTATGGGTAGAATTCTCCATATTGGGGCATGAATCCGTCCCTCAAAGAGCAGATACACGCTCAGTGCTTGGCCTTACTTGATCAAAAGATCGCTCGACTGCAGCGTTCCATCGCAGATGCCCAAAAAGCCGCTTCTGAAGATACCAAAAGTAGTGCGGGAGATAAGTTCGAAACCTCGCGCGAAATGCTCAAGCAAGAAATCAATAAGCACAATCAACAATTGGCACTGGCTACAAAGATGAAGCAGCAATTTGGGCAGATCGATCCTAGGCAAAGTCTGGATCATATTGCGTTTGGCAGCCTAGCCGAAACCAATGAGGGTTTGTATTACTTTTCGGCTAGCCTTGGCAAAGTAGAGGGCCAGAAATGTTTTGCCTTATCGATGGTTTCGCCCATCGCCAAGGCACTCGCCAACCATAAGGCCGGAGATGAAGTCCCATTTATGAAAAGGTCTATAAAGATTTTGAATGTAAGCTAGACTTGCGGCATTTGGAAGACTGCCTTTCAATCGCTAAGGGGATTTCGTAACTTCTTAGAAAGCTGCTTTGCCATGAACTTTCGGAACCTTTGCCTCCTCCTTCTGGGGATCACTTTTTCTTTTTCGCTCTTCGCGCAACGCCCATTCATCGAGGATTTTAGCCTCAGGGGAGATACCTATTTGACGGATGAAGATTGCTTTCGTTTGACGGAGGCCTATGATTATCGCTCGGGTTCGATTTGGTATAAGCGGCCTTTGAATTTGGAGGAGCCTTTTTCGGTAGAGCTTCAGATCAGAGCCGGTTGTGAGGACGAGTCGGGTGCGGATGGGATGGTGTTTGTCTTTAGTTCGAGCACCAATGTGCTGGGTTTTGTGGGCGAGGGAATCGGCTTTTCGGGGCTGCGGCCTTCGGTCGGCATAGAGATCGACACTTGGGTCAATTATCACCTCGGCGATCCAGTCGAAGATCATCTGGCCATCATGCTCAATGGACGGGTGGGCCACGCCAACGATCTTGCCGGGCCGGTAACTATCCCCAATATTGAAGACTGCCTATTGCATACTTTCTACGTGATCTGGAATCCGGAGACGCAAAAACTCTCGGTTATGCTCGATGGGCAGGAGGTGATTTCTGCCAATAAGGACCTCCTCAATGAAGTATTTATGGGCAATCCACAAGTCTATTGGGGCATGACCGCGGCGACGGGCCGCTACAACAACATCCACGAAGTTTGCTTTGACCGCATCGGCTATCAGGGACCCTGGCGGAGAGAGGTCGAAAATATTTGCGACTGATTACTGCATCTTCAACTGAATCCGCAATACGAGAAACTCAGCCGGACGTATAAGAGCCATGCCGATCTCTACATTCATAATGCCTTGATTGAGGTCGTTCTGCGTCATGGTTTCGTTAAGACCACATTTGACAAAGTAGGCTTGATTCGCTTTTGCGCCTTGGAGCGCCCCTTGGCGATAGAGTTCTTGGAGGTATGCTTCGCAGAACGTTTCTACCTTTGCCCAAAGGTTAGCATCATTGGGTTCGAAGACCGCCCAAGAGAGGCTATTTTCTACGGACTGCTCGACCATGGTCGCGAAGCGACGGACGGGCACATAGCGCCATTCGTTGTCGTTGCCAGCTAGGGTACGAGCTCCCCATACCAAAATGCCTTTATTGGGCATAGAGACAATCGCATTGATAGACTTACCGCTGGTATGAGTGGTGGCAGCGTTCTGCGCAGCAGTAGACAAATTATGACTCAAGCCGCTGATCCCACTGATTTGCACATTTGCTGGTGCTTTCCAGACACCATCATTACGATCCTTTTTGGCGTAGATACCCGCGATTGCTCCCGCTGGCGGGACGCTGACATTACTGCCATTGACCAACCAAGGGTAATAAACCGCGGCATAGCTGAGTCCCGAGCCACTGGTATTACTTCTAAAGGACTGGAAGTCTTGGTTATAATTAGCGGAGGGATTGCGAGTGTTGAGGATGGCAAAGCGATCTTTCATTAGGGCGCAGGTATTCATCATACTCCGCTGGACAGCATAAAAATCTGCTTCACTCAGCGCTACCGCATCTGGGATGAGTAGGAGTTGAACCGACATCTTTTTGCTAATGCTGAGGCCTTGAAGCAAATCCTGCCTACGCACGGGAGATTGAGTGGTACCCACCGGAATGATGGTGCACTTCTGACCACCATTTTGGAAAAATAGCTGCACAGATTCTGCCAAATAATAGCCGGCAGTGCTACCGCCATACAGCCTCTGATACTCAGCATAGGACTTTACCAGAGTCGGGCGATTGCCCTTGGCAGCCATTTGAGTATAACCAATGATGGCCGGAATCGCCGTTTCGACTTGGGCTACGCCACTCGCAGGAGCCGAGGATGAGCGTTGTCCGAAGGCCAAAGCAAAAAAGAGCGTAAACAGGAGACTAAGAGAGATCGCTTTCATATGAATAGGTGTCTGTCCGTGCCCAAAATGTAACATAAGAAATGGCGACACAAAAGATTATGTCGCCATTTCGGTTAAATCATTATTTGAGCCAAGCCTAGGGCTTGAATCCTTCAGGACGCTTCCAGCGCACAGGAGGCGCAGGCTCAGGCTTCAATTGAAACTCTTGGGTTTCGAGTAGGCGCATGGCTTCCTCCACCGCACGCTCTAGCTGAGGATCGCGACCTTCAAGCTGCGCTTTGGGGTCTTGGATCACTTCGATATCCGGAGCGATGCCTTCACCTTCTACGGCCCAATTGCCATCCACATCAAAGAAACCGCCACGCGGCGCTACCATACGGCCACCGTCGATAAAGGGAGGCGTATCCCAAGTACCGACCAAGCCGCCCCAAGTGCGGGTACCAACCAATGGCCCAATTTCCTTGGCTTTGAACATATAGGGGAGAAGGTCCCCACCAGAACCAGCTCGCTCATTGACGATCATGACCTTAGGCCCCCAGATGCCGGCAATCGGCGTGGTCCAAGGACGATTGTCATTGGTTTTGCTATTGAAGTAGCCCAAGTGAGTACGGGCCATGACGTCGATCATATAATCAGCCGCAGAGCCGCCACCGTTATTGCGTTCATCAAGGATGACACCCTTGCGATCTTGCTGGGCAAAGTAGTAGCGATTAAAGTAGGCAAAGCCTTGGCCGCTGGTGTTGGGGATATAGACGTAAGCGAGTTTACCGTCTGAGAGTTCGTCTACCTTCTTGCGATTGCTTTCGATCCAGTGCCAGTTACGGAGTTGATATTCATTGCCGACTGGGGTTACCATGAGGTTGCGCGCGCCATCTTCACCTGCTTTGTCATTGACGGTGATTTCGATGGTGCGATTACTGGTCTGCTCAAAGAGCTGATAAGGATTCATGTCGGGAGTTAGCTCTTGGCCGTTAACCGCTACTAGGTAGTCGCCTTCTTTGACATCAAGGCCGGGCTGGTGAAGCGGAGCGCGAACGTTGGGGTTCCAGTTCTCGCCAGTGTAAATTTTAGAGATTTGGAAGCCGTCTTTTTGCAAAGTCAAATCACAACCGAGCAAGCCCACGGGCACGAAATCAAAGTCTGGCATATCGCCGCCGCTCACATAAGAGTGGCCAATGGCGATCTCACCGCTGAGGATATCCACTACATAGTTGAGATCGGTACGATGACGCACATGCTTGATCCAAGGCGAGTACCACTCATAGATCTTGTCCCAAGGAGCGCCATGGGTATTATCGACATAGAGATAGTCGCGCATAAAACGCCAGCCTTCTCTGAAGATTTGCTCATATTCCGCCTGCGGCTCGATCAAGATTTTGGCGTTGATATCGAGTTTACCTTTACCGTTTTGCGGAGCGCTAGCTGTACCTACAATAAACCAATTGCCGCCTTGGCGGTAGAGCATATGCTTAGCATCGGAAGAGACAGTAGCGCCATTGATGCCTTTGAGGAAGACATCGTGCTTCATTTTCTTCACGTCATATTTGTGCATCAACGCACCAAACTGATTAGGAACGCCTTCCAGTACAAAAACGCTCATCTCAGGTCCAGCTACGAGCCCGAGGTAGTTGCGGCTAGGCATATCTAGGGCGATGATGCGTTGGGCGAGGCCCGCTACATCAATTTGAATCCCTTTATCTTCTTCCTCTTCTGCTTGCTCGTCTTTTTTATCCTCCTTCTTCTCTTCTTCCTCATCCTCTTCTTTGACCTCTTCCTCATCGCTCTTAGGCAGATTGGGGGCTTGGCCGTCTTGGGCGAGGATCAAACAGTAAAGGCTACGATTGGTACGCGGATCATAAGAACTCATATCCAACCAACCAGAGTCCAAACCATAATCGGTACTGGCGAGGAAGTAAATGTATTTACCGCTCTGGTCCCAAGCAAGGCTATTGACATCGGCCATCCCATCGGTCAACTGGATTCTTTGGCCTGTTTCCACATTGTAGGCGAAGGCCGCTTTGAAATGGCTCTCGAGTTGCTTTGGATAAGCGATCCACTTGCTGTCCGGCGACCAAACAGGATTCATAGTACGATTTGGGTGCGCATAGCGATCAGTATCTACTTTGACGGCTTCGCCTAACTCTACGTCTATGACCCAAACATTGTAGTCAGTATCAGAATAAGCGATGTGCTTGCCATCTGGCGACCAGGAAGGCTGGTAGTAAAAACTAGCTTCAGGCAGGGCGATGCGACGCTTATATTTACCCATCTGATCGGAGAGTACGAGATGATATTCGCCATCTTGGTCAGAAAACCAGGCGATTTGATCGCCTTGGGGAGACCAAACTGGGCTACGGTCGGCTACGCCGGGAGAGTTGGTGATATTGCGCCAACTACCGTTTTCTTTAGGCACGGTGAAAATCTCTCCACGATGATAAAATAAGGCTCGCTTACCGTTAGGAGAGAGTTGAGCGTTCTGCAAGGCAGTAGGTCTAATGTCCTCCCAACGCGGCATGGCAAAGTTCATATCACCACGGACGTTGATGGTCAGCTGCTTGGCAGAACCCGTAGCTGGGTCAAGTAGGTGCAGATAACCACCCATTTCGTAGACAATGGCGTCTTTGCAAGCATCAAGACTTTTGACATCAAATTGCTGGTGCTTGGTGATTTGAGCTTCGCTTTCGTCGGCTGGATTGTAGCGCCAAATATTGGCGGCATAATCGCGCTCAGAGATATAGTAGATATCCTTGCCAAACCAGACCGGATCTAAATGCCGCTCTTGGGTAGGCTGAGGAATGCGTTGTAGCTTTTGGTTTTTGAGGTTGAGGACCCAAATCGGCATGGCCTGACCGCCACGATAGTTGCGCCACTCTGGATCCCAGAAAGTAATGGGAATGTAGGCCGCATACTTGCCATCGGGAGAAACTTCGCCATAGGCAGCACGAGGAATCGGCAACTCAGTAGGGTAGCCGCCATCGGTAGAAATGCTATACAATTTGTTGAGGCGAGTAGCATGTCCGGTACGCCCGGAACGGAAAATCACTTCGCCCTCTGGGGTCCAACCTTGTACTACGTCCGGATAAGGATGATAAGTAAGGCGCTTAGGCGCTCCACCCGTAGCTGGAATCACATAGACATCAGTATTGCCGCCATATTGGGCGGTAAAGGCGATCCATTGCTCGTCGGGCGAGAAATGGGGATTGGATTCGTAGCCTTCATTGGTGGTGAGTCGAATAGCGTCGCCACCATCGCGATCTACTTTCCAAAGGTCATTGGCGTAGACAAAAACGATTTCTTGGGCTGAAACGGTGGGCTGGCGAAGAAGTTGAGTACCTTGAGCCAGAAGGGAAGGGAGGTAGAAGCAGATTAACAGACTGAGTAAAAGATTTTTTCTCATAGCAGGGGATTTTGCAAAGGGTCTAAGGTAAGAAAAAAGCCTGTGCAGGGGCGGGAATTTCCTGCTAAATGCAAGGGTTTGGAATTAGCAGATAATCTGTAAATTATGTTTTTAGCCCCAAAGCACAACTCTTTGATCTATGCACAATCCTCATACACAGCTAATACGTTTTTGTTTCTGTTTTTCACTTTTGATTGCCAGTCAGCTCAACCTTTGGAGTCAAAATGTATTACAAATCGATACGACTCAGTTTTATCGAATGTACGACGCAAATTTACCTTCTGGCGATGCCTTCCTATCTCCTTTGACCAATCTGACCAATGATACTTTAGCTCTGCGTTGGACGATCAAGAGAGGTCCCAATTTCCCTACTCACTGGGGTGTCTATGTCTTAGATCATAATATCAGTTTTACCCCCAATATTACGACTAGTCCCTTTCCGACAGAGCTTTTCCCTGGAGATTCCAATCTAGTATTTGCCAGTGGCCTCATCATCAATGATACGCCCGGCTGCGCCGAATACTGGGTCATTTTGTCAAATTATGAGGTGGATTCTATCGTGTATGACAGCATCCACTATGTTATCAACGCCAATGATCCCAATTGTAATCTCACCTCATTAGAGCGCGGGACTTCACTTGATTTTCAAGTCTATCCCAATCCAGTAGCGGATTATTTTGTAGTAAAGAGCGCGCGACCCTATGAGGAGATCAAATGTTTTGACCTGATGGGGAGGGAGCTTTATCGGTGGGTTTGGACTCCGTCCGAACGCTATGAGCTTGCGGCCTTGCCTAGCGGGTATTACTGGGTTTATATCTATGACCAGCAGGGACGCTACAGCGCCCAGAAAATCACCAAGCAATGATAAAAAGGATACTTATCTGTAGCTGGGCCATCGGCCTCGTTTTAGCGTTCGGCTGCAAGCCCAGCCCTAAACCTCAACTGACACTAGCCAAAGGCGAAAGCATTGCCTTGTTTGATGGCCAAAGCTTCAAAGGCTGGGAGGGAAACAAGGACTTTTTTCGCATCGAGGAAGAAGCAATTGTGGGTGGAAATCTAGAAGAAGCCATCCCACAAAATCAGTTTTTGTGTACCGAGGCGAGTTTTGAGGATTTTGAACTGCGGCTTAAGGTCAAGTTTTGGCCCAAAAACAATAATGGGGGCATTCAGATTCGCTCCGCACGGATTCCTGACCATCATGAAGTGATTGGCTATCAGGTGGACGTGGGATATGCTGGGACAGAGGCCGTTTGGGGATCTATTTATGATGAATCACGCCGTGGGCGTTTTGTAGCACGTGCTCCGGCAGAAGCCATCGCGCGTCTCTTGAAGGAGGAGGATTACAACGATTATCGCATCCGCTGTGAAGGCAAGCGCATCCAAATTTGGTTCAATGGCGAGCAAGTCGTCGATTACACCGAACCAGAGGCAGACATTCCACAAAATGGGGTCATCTGCGTCCAGATTCATGGCGGCCCACCTTCGCAGGCTTGGTATAAGGAGATCGTTTTAGAACAGCTATAGTCTATGGCATTTGCTCTGTGCGAGAATTGTTGACGCGCCAAAAATTGATCATATCTACAGCATTGATGACGCCATCCAAATTGAAGTCAGACAATGTATTGAGATACTGATAGGGCTGGCCGTTTTCTAGCAACCAGAAAATATTATAGTCTACCGCATTGATTACCCCATCGTGATTGGAATCTCCCGCCCACAGAAAGGCGCGATTGCCTATGATTTGACGAGCATTGAGCCCATAAATCGCTTGATTGGGATCGCTAAAATCCAAAGGCGTAGTAGCTAAATTGCTCAATGCCACTGGACCGGCAGTCATGCTTGAGAGATGCCCTCTTTGCCTGATGGCGAGATAGATAGAGTCTGTATCCAAACCCAAAAAGGTCAAACCGAGACTGCCATTCATATCTACGATTTGGCCATCGGCTTGTAAGAGTCCGGCTCTACGTCTAAGGATTTGGCTGGGATTGTTTTTGTCGCGCGCTTCAAGCAGCACCCAATCCACGGTATTGGCAGGCAGGCTTGTCCAGTTTTCAACCCCTAGATAGCTCCATGGAGCGCCTGAAAAAGGCTGTACTGAGGGAATTTTTTGTGCACCGAGATAGGTGGTCATCGCGCTACCGTTCCAAGGGCCTTGCAACAAAGCTTGGGCTTGTACGAGTGATTGAGAGGGTGCTCGCATGATCTCAATGCCACAAATAAGGGGGTTTTGCACATAGTGGATAAACTCGATGTCGATGAGATTGTCGATAGTATAGAGCGGGATCTCATAAACGGTTCCCACCTTGTGGCCTACGGCCGCGGTGATATCCAAATCGACCAGCTCGGCATAGCTATTGCCATCTACTACTACCGTAAAGACTCGACTCCCAGCCGTGCTAGTACCACTGAAGGCATCGCGAAAATACAGCCTAACCACATAATTACCAGCACTTTGCACGTCAAAGGTGTATTTCATCTCCGGCGCAGCACTAGCGTCCCAACGCTCTGAGTTCAGTATCCCAAGGGGGGTAAAGGCTTCGATGACTGCCGGTACTTCAGGACTCCAAGCGTTGGCCGTTCCACCGAAGGTACTACCCGTATTGACCGTAAAGCCTTGGGCAGCCAAAGTACTACCAGCATCAGTCAACCAATCAATTCCTCCGTCAATCGCAGGCACAGTAGCGCCTCCACAATTGACACGAAAAACCACATTTTGGGGCGGGCTCAGGGGCTTACCTTCCACATTGAGGAAGTCCCAATTAGAAGCAAACCCATCGTCCATATCGGCGGTGCCGATCATGCCTACAGCCAAGGGCTGAGAAGGATTTTGTACCGCATTGAGCAGGGCTCCACTCATGCTAAAAGGCGTTCCTAAATTGAACTGAGTATTGCCATTGTCAAGCGAGTATTTGGCCTGTACACGACCATTGACGGGATCTATCTCGAAGTATAGATCCAGATTAGAAGGGATAGAAGCAATATTTTGATTAGCGACTACTCCCAAAAGGCTGCCCGCATCTTCGCCTTGCAGGCTCAGACTCGTAGCACTAAGCACCAATTTGAGATAATCCTCTTGGCTCCCATCCCCAATAAAAATGCCTTGAGACTCGCTAGCACTATGATTATAGAAAGGAGGTAGCATACGCGCTGCTACCACAAAAGTATCGCTACTGATATCGACATTGACGCCATATTGAAAAGCCTTTTCCTGCGTATTGTTGGTAGCATCTCCTGTAGTATGATAGATCGTCATCCCCCCGACAGCACCGCCATAGATATCATCTACATCGGTATTGGACGCCTCGGGATCGTCGAGCCAAGCCAAGTAATTGGGATTGGCCGCCCCATTGTTCATCAGTCCCGTCAGGCCGAGACCGAGATAGCCTTTTAGGTCCAGCTGATCCGAAAAGAGCTCGTTGACCACTGGCAGATCAAAAGGCATACCCATTTGTAGCGGATCGAGCGCATCAGGCGTGCCATCGCCATCATCATCCAAATCGATCAGATCAGATAGCTTATCGCCATCAAAATCATTGGGCTGCGAAGCCGCAGCGCACATATCAGTTCCGTTGAGGTCTTCGTCTTGATTGGTAAAACCATCGAGATCATTATCTGCATTAGGATCGTAGCCGGGATCACCAGGGTAAATACAAACGATGGCCCCTTGGGGCTCAAAGACTTTGATACTGCCATTGAAAGAGGCGACCCAAATGGTACCGGGAAAGGGGTCGGTATTGCTGTTGCAAGTAACCCCCAACGCATTGCCGCCCACGCCACTGATCCAGTTTTGATCATAGCTCTTGAGGCTGCCATCGGGATTGAAGCTAATTCTATGCAGGTTCCCGCCGCCATTGCGGCCGATAATGAGATCCCCTTTCATCGCGCCACCAAAAGTAGTGGCCGTGTATTCGTCAATCGCATTGGAGTTGTTTTGGAGGAGGGTGACAATATCATCATCCGCCCCATCGGGATTGGTGCCACTCGGCAAACGATAATCTCCCTGACGGACGTCCGCCAAATTAGTGGGTACAGGTGGCCAATCCACCGGCAATGATTGGGTACTAAAGTTGGCGTTATTGACGCTCAAAATTTGCGTTCGAAACCAATCATCGGTATAAGTATTGCCATTGCTATCGCCGGGATCAGCTGAATGCGTCCCACTGGTAAAGAGGCCCGCGCCGCTTGGGTTGGCACGAGTAGGATTGGGATGGCCGCCATAGAAGCTACCAAAAGTATAATTTTGGATATCGTTAGTGATACGGGTGAGATGATCCTTATTATCGACCTTGGCTTCGCCATTGTCAGCAGCGGTACTCCCCGGTTCGCCGGGCCGAAAACGATTGGTCACATTGCCCGCCAAGCCTTCGTTTTCGGGATAGCCGCCCCAACCGCCATTAGCACCATTATCCGTAACATAGACAGCACCGCTTTCGGTTACGACTAGATCGTAGGCATTGCGATAACCGGGAGAAAACATCTCTACCGGACCATTTGCCACTAGCTTTGCTTGATTCAAACCATCATTGCCGCCAAAAGGATCATTGACATCAATACCGTTGTAGGCAGGATCATTAGGATCGCTGATACCGTTGGCATTGGCGCGAGTAGGATCGTCGAGGGTAGGAATATCATAGACAAACTGCCGGCCAGAGTTGGCATCCGTCTGGATGGGCATAGTATCGATCTGATCGAGATTAATAGCTAGAACAGCCGCCGAAAGCGCATATTCACAGACCCAAGCAAAGTTTTTAGAAGGACTACCCGCATTGGTGTGGCCGCCTTGAGCGAGCAGGAGATAATTGGTACCATTGATGACGACATACTCCATGCCGTGGCTGGCGTGATTTTCTTCGCTGCGCGGCAAGCCTCTTACGATATCGACCGCAATCCAAGCATTACCATTCCAAGTGAGACGGGTAATGATACCAGAATTGGTATCTAGATTTTTATCTCCGCTAGGCCCCCCGATGCGCACATCACTGGAAGAAGCATAAATGACGGGATTAGTTGCTGTACCTCTTACAACGATGGCAGTAGCTTCACGATTCGTAGTCGTGCTAAGAGTGCCATCGTCATTATGATTGGGAATATTTCTCACCAAGCCGATGGTCTCGGCTGCCGTTACCTGATAGTTATTGGCCGCATTTTGCTGAATATCCAAAGCGAAGATATTGCCATAGCGTTCTACGACGTAGAGACGACCATCAGGGCCAAACTGCAAAAAGGTGGAAGCCCCTACATTGACAAGATTGTCGAGATTTAAAGTACTCGCGTTAAAGGTTGGTGCTTGGGCCCAAAGCAGCACAGGCCAGAGCAATAGGTTCAAGACAAGCAAAAGAGGGTTTCGTAGCTTATTACGAAAACGCATAATCAAAAAAGGCTTAATAGGGTAGTCGTATTTATTACCAAAAATCGTAATTTTTCCCCTCCCTACCGAGGCCTTTCGTTTTAATGGTCATAACCTAAGGCTCATTGGTCGCTTCATCGAGCATCCCTCCTGCTTGCGGCCTATTTGAGAACTATTTTGGGTTGATTGGGGGCATTTTGTGGGTTTTACTACCGAAAGCTTTGTCTCACAGCCTAATCTGCTTGGGGTATGCACGCCTTCTCACGATTGATTTACCGTATTTTACCGCTACGCGGAACGCCTAATTGAGCCAATCGTTGGGCGCAGCCAACTGAAACGAAACCGCCTCTGATCCGTTATGCATGATGATGCTTGATCTCAGCGCAGAACTCCAATACAGCTTTAGCCGCAGCGGCGGC
Source organism: Bacteroidota bacterium (assembly GCA_039024315.1). GTDB lineage: Bacteria > Bacteroidota > Bacteroidia > J057 > J057 > JBCAWW01. Next base: position 4,524 of record JBCCQN010000126.1, on the reverse strand, counting down.
AAGGGCGGCCAGAATGTCAATAAGGTAGAGACAAAAGTCCTGCTCAGGTTTGATTTGGCCGCGAGTCAGCTATTGGTCGATTGGCAAAAGGAGATCATTCGGGAGAAGTTAGGCGGCTATATCAGTCAAGAGGATGTGCTGCAACTTACTTGTGAGGAAACCCGCTCCCAGCTCAAAAATAAAGAGATTGTTAGCGAGCGTTTTCATCAGTTGGTCAAAACAGCGCTTACGCCCGTCAAAGTGCGCAAAAAGAGAAGCGTTCCGCGCAGCGTGAAAGAAAAAAGACTCAAGGATAAACGCCACAAGAGCGAGAAGAAGCAAAACCGCCGCAAGGATTGGTTTTGAGGTGATCAATGCAAAGGACTAAGTGGGAAACCTAGCCCCTACATTGATCTACTACAGCTTATCTAACTACATTTGCTTGCATGGCCTGAAAATATCGTTCGGCGACCACTTGCGCACCCGCCCGATTGTAGTGCACTTCATCCGCCATATAATCATCGCTCCAGCCTTGGGCCATATCGACGATGATGACTTTTGAATCGGTATTGTTTTGGAGATCAGTCAAATCGGGAATCTGCTGATTGAATTGCTCGAAGGTCTGTTGTAAATCTGCGGTCATAAAATCTGATCTGCCCGGCGCAATTTGTTCCACGAAGATGATTAGGTTGTCATTGCGCGCTTGTAGCGCGACGATGATTTGCTTCATATTGTCGATGACCTCAGCCACCTCAAGACCACCATCGGTCAGGTCATTGCCACCGATACCAAGCAATACCACATCAGCTTCAGTTTCTAAATTGAGGCTTTGTAAGGTTTCCAAAATATCGCGCGTCATGGCACCTCCTGTCCCTTCATGCTCATTGTCAAAGCATTTTCCATCTACCGCTTCGTATTTGTATTCATCTTGGCGAGAACCGATAAAATCCGTTTCCCAAGCATTTTGGCTTAGTAACTTCCACAAATCGTAGCGATAACTATCAAACTCAGGCGTGCCGCCCTCTACCCGCGAATCGCCCAAAGGCAAAATCGTGATAGCAGATGCTGAGGGAGACGAGGGAGCGCAAAGCTCTTCTTCGCAGCCAAAAGTAGTGAGTAGGAGTAGGGATAAGAAAAGCGGGGCAATATGATTTTTCATGCTGAGAATTATTGTTGTTTCCTCTCTACAATCGCTAAGCAAGGACTCACCCTACCCTCTGCGTCTTTTCTCGCTGCGCGGAACGCCTCCCCTCATGTCCTCCTTAGCAAAAGGATAATCTTTGATTGCCATATTCATGTGAGAGAGCGGTATTCGTCAAACGGAAGGTAACATTCTGATTTTTTGAAGGCTCTGGGCGCGAAATTCGAGCAAAAATAGCCTCCAAAATCAAGTATTAGCAAAGCATAAATGAATTCCCCTCCTCTGATACGTCAAGCATACAGGGACCCCCACAATTTCTATGGCACAGTGCTAACAGAGCCCTTAAGCGCAGCTATTGTTTTACTTTTTAACACTCCAAACTATGCGAACTATTCACAACACTGATTAATTAAACCAGCCCCACGGTCATCCCTGCAGCCTAGCTGACAGCTGATGCACCAACAAATAGAGAGAGAGAAGCTAAGTTGAATTACCAAGCCTTAATCTGAAGCTTCGGCTTTGGATTAGAGACGAAGGCGAATCATGATCAAGCCGATTCGTCCCTAGATGATTTTGTTTCTTTCAAACTCCTGCTCATTTCCCAAGCTAGTTGAGCAGGAACACTTTTCCGAACTTCTACTAACATGAAAGCTATCAATTACGAAAGGGATAACTCTATCCTGTTTACCTCTGGTGACTACCAAGTAGAGATGTGTCTTAGTCCACAAGAGTGGGAAGAAGCCCTAAAAAGCAGGGCCCAGTTTTATGCCGTAACGGAAGATCAAATCCTATCTCCAGAAGGAGATGAGTTTGATTATCAATCCAATTGTAAGCTATTTATTGTCAAACGCCATGGCGAGATACTTGGTACCGTCCGGAGTCTCACCTACAATGCGGCCTATGGCTGGCAAGCATGTCAACTAAGTGGCTATTATCCGGAAAGCTTTGCGTCCTTGGCAGCCAAAAGACGCAGCCCGATCTTGGAGTCTAGTCGCTTTGCTATTTCGCCTGAGTTAGATCGAAGAACCTCCTTTGAAATTCAGGGAATCTTGTTTCGCGTCCACAATATTGCGGTACAAGTAGAGCAGGTGGACTATATGACCACCATTATCAGGCCTAGACACCAGCGGTTTTACGAAAAGTACATGGGTATGAACGCCATCGCTCCGATCAAGATGATGGTCGGTCTCGATTTAGTACCGATGGCCGTTTCATTGCCGCAGGAATGTAGCTTTACTTACGCTGATCCTGAGACCTTAGGCATAGACGTAGCAACATGTATTGAACGATACAAAGAGCTACGGACTCGACTTTTGGCCTTTTCGGGCATCTTTTCAAACAGCATGTCTGCCTAAGATTAACAGAGATCCCAATCACTAAATTTTTCTGTGCAAGGCACAAGCCTGCTGGCTACTTCGCTGCTTGAAAGTAGAAGGACTGGCTCCTTTTGTGCCTTGCCTACTTTAGCCTTCGGGCTTACTCACCTTATCAAGTATCTAGACAACAGTATCCAGTATTGAGACTTTAAAAATCTGAGTTTCAATGCGCTTTCAGGGTGCTCTTTTGGGGGTCTACCTACTATTGTCTTGCTACTTCTTACTTAACAAGCATTATGTATTATCTCAATATCCTATTAGCCCTATTTTTGGCCTTCAACTTTGGTAGCTTTATCTGGGCGGCCTACAAATTTTTTCACTACGAAAGCGAGCAAAGGGTCCCAAAGCAGACCAAATACTTAGCCTATCTGATTCTGCCGTGTCAAGCCTTGCTGGTAGGCTGTATTTTATGGGTCGAAATCTCCCCGCTCGGCTTTATCCTAGGGAGTCTTTGCTGCTTAGGTTCATACTTATTGTTTAGGGCCTGTTTACGTACTCATGGAGAGGAAAACCTGACGGGCGCATACGCCAGTAATTTACCCGACCATCTCGTACAAGAGGGGCCCTATAAAAGGATTAGGCATCCCTTCTACACCTCCTATCTCCTGACATATATTGGCGGCTTTATTGCGGCGCCCTATTGGTGGACGCTACCGTTGGTGATGATCCCCTATTTTGTTTATCACCATGCTTCTACATTTGAGGAGCACAAATTTAGTCAGAGTAGTCTCTCCGAGCACTATTCTCTCTATCGTCAAAAAGCAGGTAGGTTTTTGCCTAAGTGGTTTTAGGAGTTTTTACTCTTGTAAGCTTTCCGGACGCGGAACAAATGGTCATGCGCCAAGCCGATGCTTTTTCGCCGATGACGGCTGGAGGCAAGCGTTCTGCGAAGCAGTGAAAAATAAATGCGTAACTTCTCCCTACATCTAAACACTACTGTATTCATGAAATCTTATCTCTTATTGTTAGCCGTCTCTATAGGGGCTTTTACTCCGCTTTGGGCCCAAAGTCGGGCCGATGCCGCTTGGGCTAAGCTTGAAGAAATCGCCATCGTCGATCAAAAAGTGATGATGCCCATGCGAGATGGAGTCCGTTTATGTACCGACATCTATCGTCCCAAGACCGACGCGCAGGTACCGGTTATTTTTTCGCGCACCCCTTACAATTTCAATAGCTGGGGAGATGGCGAACGCCGAGGTCGCACGGCAGAACGCGCTTATGAAGCCGTCAGTCGAGGCTACGCCTATGTGGTGCAAAACGAAAGAGGTCGCTACTTCTCAGAAGGAGAGTGGGATATACTGGGAGTGCCTTTGACCGATGGCTATGATGCTTTTAGCTGGCTCAAAGATCAAAGCTGGTGCAATGGCAAAATCGGCACCTATGGCTGTTCTTCTACCGCCGAATGGCAAATGGCTGTGGCAGCTTTGGACCATCCTTCACATGCAGCTATGGTCCCTCAAGGATATGGGGCTGGTGTAGGTAGAGTGGGAGACTATTATGAGCAAGGCAATTGGTATCGCGGCGGCGCTCAGCAGATGCTATTTACTTCTTGGCTGTATGGGGTGGAGCACGATAAATTTAAGCCGCGTATCCCCGCTGGAGCGACCCAAGAAGACCTGATCCGGATTTCTCGCTTCTATGATCTCGCACCCGAAAATCCGAGAGTAGATATGTCCGAAGCCTTGGCGCATCTACCTGTCTCGGACATCATAAAAAATATCAATGGCAAAGAGGAAATCTATGAAAAAATGATCATGCGCAAACCCAATGATCCCGCTTGGTACGAAGGCGGTTTGTATCATGACGATATGGACTTTGGCGTACCTAGCTTTTGGTTCACCTCTTGGTACGATGTCTCCATCAGCCCCAACTTGGCGCTATTCAATCATGTGCGCAACAATATCGAGGACCCTGAGATCGCTGACAATCAATATTTAGTCATTGCGCCGACCTTGCACTGTGGCTATAAACGCGCCACCGAAAACACCATCGTCGGCGAAAGAAGCGTGGGCGACGCCCGCCTCAATT
>JBCCQN010000125.1:0-24054 GCA_039024315.1 Bacteroidota bacterium | reverse complement strand
GGAATCATCTGGTAAACGAAGCGGGTAAGCACAAGCCTACTCATTTTTTCCCACCATTGCTATCTATTCCGATATTTCATTTCAATGAACGTTCTTTTTCCTATATGGAATGTTATGCAAAAGTCGAGTTAATACTTGATACTATTGCCTAAGTACTAAATATATCCAAAAATTGTAGCGCTGCAGATTTTGCGGCGCTATTTTTTTTCTTAACAAACAGAAAGGCTCACCAAATTGGTGAGCCTTTTTCTCGGGTTCTATCGGGCAAATAGTCCCTTTGTCTAACTTAACAGCAGCTATGAAATTTATTCTCCTTGGCCTAATGAGAAGCCCCGCTTCCCATCAAAGGTGTAAAGGTTTTCTGTTTTGATCACTTCCCAATTATGGGCGTATAGCTTATGCATCAGCTCTAAGCTTTCTCCATAATGTAAGATCGGATAATCGGGTTCTTTTTGACTCAAATCAGCTTCTGCGCTCACAAAGCGGCAGCGCCAGTGGTCGGTGCAGAAAGTCTCTGGCAAACCATTGGGAAAGACTTTTACCCCACGGTTGGTGATCATTTTGAGCTTCAATCTAGGCCCAGCTAGCAGTTGCAGGGCTTGGCCGATGATCTTCGGATCAGTTCCTTTCCAGTCGATAAAGACATCCACGCCGACTAGCGTTTTTTGTTGCTTTTGACGAGTGTAGGTAGGAACCTCAATTTTGGGGCTGTTGGTGTTTGTAGGCTGGTTTGAACCATTTTGTGGTAGTACCCTAGGCAATCTGGCAATTACGGCTTCCGCAAACTCTTGGGTCCCTACCTTGCTTTGGCTAATCTCTGGCTGATAGATATCAGCCGTATGGATTCCGGCTTCTAGAGTAGCTAGCCAAGCTTCGTGGATGCGTTCTGCGGTAGCAGCAAAACCCAAATGACGCAACATCAAAATCGAAGCATGCAACAATCCGGAAGGATTGGCAATCCCTTGACCAGCAATATCGGGCGCACTGCCATGAATGGCTTCAAACATGGCAAACTCTTGCCCAATATTAGCTGATCCAGCTAGACCGACGGAGCCAGCAATCTGAGAAACGACATCCGAAAGGATATCACCGTACAGATTCGTAGTAACGATGACATCAAAATTTTCGGGCTCGGTAGCGAGGCGAGCGGTACCGATGTCGATAATCATATGCTCGGACTGGATGTCAGGATACTCAGGAGCAATTTCCTTAAATACCTTAGCAAACAGGCCGTCAGTCAGCTTCATGATGTTACTCTTGGTCATACAAGTAACTTTCTTGCGACCATTGAGGCGGGCATATTCAAAGGCGTATTTGACAATTTTTTCACACCCAGGACGGGTAATGAGCTTGAGACATTGCACCACATCTTCGGTTTGTTGGTGTTCAATGCCTGCATATAGATCTTCCTCGTTTTCTCGAACAACAACAACGTCGAGATTAGGGAAATGAGTACTTACATAAGGATGATAAGCTTGGGTAGGACGCACGTTGGCAAAGAGGCCTAAGCTTTTGCGTAAAGTAACGTTGAGACTTTTGTAACCTTCACCCAGTGGCGTAGTCATAGGTGCTTTGAGCAATACGCCTGCTTCTCTCATTAAATTCCAAGCATTAGGATCAATACCTGCGCTTTGACCAGATAGATAGACCTGCTCACCCATCTCAACCGATACCCAATCAATGGGGGCACCCGCAGCTTCTAGGATTTTGCGGGTAGCAAGCATAATTTCTGGACCAATGCCATCCCCATGGGCGACAGCGACTTTGGTACGTAGGTTGGTAAGTTGAATCATTTTTTCTGTTTTGGTGAGATAAAAAAGGGTGGAAACAAACCTCTGAATTGGGCAGAAGGAATATGGTCCAGGGGCAGTCCCCACCCATCACTGTAGGAATATTGAGTAACGAAAAGGTTCTGGTTAGGAGAGACTAGCGACGTGTACGAGACACGGTAGTCTGAGGGGTCGGTTTTGTTTCGGTAGGCTGTTCTGTTCTTGGCTCAGAATCGATCATCAGTGGAGATTCCCCATCGGTGATTATGATCTTAGCGTTCGGCGATGTAGCCAGCTGCTCAAAAACTTCGATACTACGCCACTCGACTACCCTTTGGCTGAGGCCTTGCTCAATAATGAGCTGTGCGTCGCGAATACCTTCGGCTTCGATGATTCTACGCTGAGCTTCCATGCGCTCACGCTGCAATTCAAACTCCATACGCTGGGCACTCTGCTCGGCTTCAAGCTTTTCTTCGATGGCACTAGCGAGACCGTCTGGTAGCACAATACTTTTGAGAAGCACTGCTTCTACGTCAAAGCCTCTCTCAGCTAATAATTCATCCATACGTTCCTTGATTTCACTCTCGATTTGTGCTCTTTTGGCTGTGTACATGTCCTTAGCAAGGAAGCGAGAACAAACATCTGCCGCCGCAGATCGAAATACACTGAGTACAACCGTGGTCTCATAATTCATCCCGATATTGGAGATGATGGAAGGAGCAAATTCAGGGAGGATGCGATAGAGAATCGAAATCTCTGAAGCAATATTAAGTCCATCTTGAGAAGGCAAATTAAGCTTAACCTCAAGATTTACAGTTTGAGTTGGCACGCGAACTAAGCGTGTGATAAAAGGATTATAACCTACTAAGCCTGCCTCATAAATCTGAGGTTGTAGCTTACCAAAGGTTTGCTTGACCGCTGCTTCACCGGGGCGAATGGTGGCACAACTAGTCAGAGATATTAAACATGCGCCTACTAGAAAAATCTGAAATACTTTTTTCATAAGGTCGTATTTAAGCGTTTGCTATTAAATACGACTTCGCAAAATGATAGTTTTACTATCAACAAGCACAGTAAGACATTTAATGAGATTTTAATCTAAGATTGGATAGTCCTAAAAATCATCTCTGTCAAGAAGGTTCGAACTTCCTCTTTTTTGCCTTCAGACACCTCTGTGAGGCTTGGTAAATGCTCAGAAAAGTATTTTTGGTCGTGGGCGCTCTCAATGGCAGTAGAGATCAACGCTCTAGGATAGGCATAATCCGGATTAATCTCCGTGAGCAAATCGGCAACTTGGCGGGTAAAACGTTTATAGTTGAGATAAGCACCTTCTTGATTGACGGTATCTACCTCCTTGGTGAGATACGCCTTGGGAGATTCTGAAATAATGATACGATAAAGTGCTTCTAAATCCATCGGGGTTTGGGCCGGAATCCCGCCATAGGTATGAGTAAAGATCTTGATCGCCACGAGGAGTTTTTCTTCTGGGTCATTGAGGTTAAAAACCGCCAGAGTCAACTTATACTGTAACCAGTTCCAATACCAACTAATTAGGTAGATAAGTAACTTGTGCTTGTTTTCAAAGTAGCGATAAATAGAAGCCTCAGTAGAGCTCATTTCATGGGCCAACTTCTTAAAGGTTAGCTCTTCAAAGCCAATTTTGTCGATTAGTTTTACCCCTTCACTGACGATCTTTCGACCTAATTCCGTGCTGTCAGGATCTTTGAGAAAAAGCTTCTCGTTGATCTTAACCTGAATCTGCAGTAGGGGAGCAGTGCGATCTTCCTTCTTTGCCATAGCTAAATTTACTAAAAAAGAAGTGGGAGACCGCTCTAAAGTCTCCCACATGGAAAAATATTGAATGCTCTAAATCAACAAATACTAATTTATACTAACTACCAAGACAACAGATTGTCTAGTAGATCTCTATTCTCCAAAGGGCGTTTAAGACACAAGATTGGCACCTTTATGGATCCACGAATCATGTTTTCTGCGACCCCACCCAACATTACTGATTTTGCGTCTGTAAGGCCTCTGCTACCCATTATGAGAAGATCAGGCTCTAAAGCATCCGTCAAATCTAGGATACGCTGATGTACACTTTCGCTGCGATGATCCAAAGAATCCACCTGTTGCAAACAATGTCTCGCAGTTGGGTCATAGGTAGCGATATAATCGCTCAACTCATTTTCAAAATATCTTTGTAAATCGGCTTCTATCTTTCGTACGCGGCGAGCTTTTTCATTGGCTTCGTCAACCGTGTAAACCAACTTATCCTGGTAATAATTGGCACCCAGAAACACATGCTGACAGTAAACCGTACGTAGCTCGCCCCTCTTGACGAGGTCCATAGCAAGGCGAAGCGTACGATGAGAATAGATTGAAAAATCTACGGGTACTATTGCACTCTTCAAGCTTGCTTGGGCAGTACTGGGCACAATCCAAACAGATGAACTCGTCTTACGGGCTATTTTGCGTGCTAAGGTTTGGCTAGAGGAGCTTTCTTGATGCCAAGCTAAAAAAGTCAGTCCTATCTTTTGGGAGCGAGTTTCCTGTAAAACAGAATGAACATTTCTGCCATTGATCGTCTTAAAATTCAATTCGATAGCAGAGTCAAAGCGCTGAGCAACTGTAGCCTGCATTTCTGTTGTAAGCGATGCTCCAGTACTGCGGGAGGAAGTAGGAAAGTATTGCCCCAAACCAATCGGCAAAAGGTCTGGCTCAGAAACATGGACAAACCCAATGTAGTCCGGACACATCTGCTTGGCCATATAGTCAGCATATGCCAACAGGCCTTCGTCAGAACCATCCAGCTTGAGAGGGATTAACCATCGTTTCATGTTATCCATACTACTAGTTTTAATAGCTTTACTATCATTAACGATTGTAATATAATTATGTTTAGATAGTAATACAAATTTTTTCTTGGCTTTGCTTTCAATCAAGAGGCAAAGAAACTCTGCTTGATGAATATCAACGGCCGAATATAGCAGTGATGGTTTTCACTCCTTTCGACATTGCACATTCATTACTACTCCTCTTGCTTTCTAAGGCTGCTGCGCAGAACGCTTACCTCCGATCACGTACTCTTGCCCATCTGGCAATCTCTACGTTGGCGTCCCGCATCTGTCGTAGGTCTCCGTCGGATTCGATGGTCAAGCGCCCCCCTCTTTCTACTATTAGCTGGCTGATGTCATTTAGGATTAAGAGGCCTTGTTTACGGATCGTCAATTTCGCCCCCTTACTCACAATCAACTGCGCGTTCCCGATGAGGGATAAATGACTAAAATTCTCGATGATCAACTCACTACCTGACTCGAGCCGAATCCCTCTATTGGCCGAAACCGTCATTGCAGTAGGAGTAGCAAAAGTTTCGGTTTCTGGATGCGGCGCTTCTCGATTGGGCGTACCGCTCAGGTCTAAGCTCAGTGTGGTCCCCTTAGCAATTTTGAGATAAGTATCAGATCGTTGAGGATTATCGCTGGCGGGTAAAATCAAAGGACCGCACCAACGCTGGTCTTTGCGGACATTAAAATCATCAAAGTTGATCTCCAATTGATAAGACCCACTCGCCTCCTGGCTGATGATGCGCACACTAATACCCGTGATGATAGACGCTTCCATTACTTGACCCGCTCGGGTATAGGCGGGAAAATTTGTCACCGGAAATATACCAGACAATCCTACTTCATCCCCTACCCCAAGGGCATCTTTTTCACTACCCGTACCAGCCAAGGTGCATATATTTTCTCCATGGATGCATTCATTCCAGATATCCATTTGCTCTCTCCCCCCTGAATCTGAGTTACCATGCGACATACCAACTAAGATGCGCCCATCCTTATTATAATCAGCTCGAATAAATTGAAAGGCGTTTTGGCCCGCAAAGGGATTCTGCTGCATTGTCTCCATGACGGGGCCCATAAAATAACCCGTTGAGATACTATCCCCAGTAAATCTATAGTCTGCATTGCCCTGACCGTTAAGCATCCGGATGAAATTGGCCTGCCTTCGATCAAAGGGCTTTAATTGAGGGGATTTGCGATCAGCCCCAGGTTCGGCCACTACATACATATATATACCAGGAGCTGATTGGGGATGTCCTTGGTTTGGATCCTTGAAAAATAGCTTGTCATCCCAATGATTGAGCTTCTGGTGATTTTCTATCCATAAGGTATGCCTACTCCCTGGGATCGGAATCCGAATCGCATCTCTGCCCACCAAATAATCATTGAGCTGGTAAACTCCATTTTGCCTTACCTCTTGGGGTTTGATCCAACCTAGCCACCATGCCTCCCAGGCATTGGCTGTAAAGAAAGGCGAATGCCAAGCGGCCATCAGACCCCAGCCTTTTTGGGTATAATAGCGATTGCCATCAGCGCTATTGGCTCCGAGATAATGCGGACAATCATAAAGGTTGTGGGCAAACTCATGCTTGAAGTATTCTAAATTGTGCTTCCGATCGCGATAGGATTTGATGCCAGTATGCCCATTTCGGATTTTATAGCCGTTCCTTAGATTGATACTGCTGCTAGCCCCCATACCGGTACTACCGTTGGCGCGGTGCATAAAGACGATATAGTCAATAATGCTATCAGGCGCTGAATTGCTATTGTCGTAGCGGTAGTCAGGGTGATTGGTACGATTGTCATAGCGACTCCAATCAAAATCCGGATAGTTCTCTTCTATCCACCTGATCGCGGCGGTATTCATTTCGCTTTGCCGCTTGAAGAAATTCCCGCGCGTTTCACGGATAAATTTTACTGGCACTTGAATGGGGAAAATATCGGCCGTGATGCGAAATGCTCCGCCAGACATAGCGTAAAAATAATCGCTAATGTTTTGCTTATCTCCTCCAACTATATCTGCTGGATTATCATAAAAAAGCTGGTTTTGGGCGCCCATGGCGATCTTGGGCAAAACGCCTTCTTCACTTTTATCAGGCCAGATGGCGTCGTCCTTCATTAGACTGACTTCGTCATAACGAATGAACACTACCAAAGTATGCAGGTCTCCTTTGGGGGTGTGCACATTGCCATGATAAGAAAAGCGCGGCTGCTGAGCCATCAATGAAACGGCCAGCATATTAAAGACTACAAGGGGCAAAAAAGGGCGAAAATTCATGCTTACGAGCTTTATTGGATAACGTCAATTGCTGCCATCGTATTTTTCTGCGGTGGTCATCTCATTGGCGTAAACATCCTTAGGACGGAAAATTTTCCAAAAAGTAAGCCCCATAATCTTTAAATCCAGCCAAAAGCTCTGGTTTTGCACATACCAGAGGTCCAGCGCAAACTTTTCTTTAAAGCTGATAGCATTACGACCGTTGACTTGGGCCCAACCTGTAATGCCCGGTAGCACACTATGTCGTTGACGCTCTGCCTCAGTATAGAGAGGCAGGTACTCCATCAAAAGCGGGCGTGGTCCGACTAGGCTCATTTCCCCTTTGAGCACATTCCAGAGCTGAGGGAGTTCATCGAGGGAGGAGGCTCTAAGGTATTTGCCTAATGGAGTGAGGCGGTCCTTTTGATTGGCAGCCTCGTCCTCCCCTGGCTTGATATCGTAGAGGGTGCTAAACTTGATGAGACGAAAAGGCTTTTCTCCCTTACCCGGACGTACTTGCCGAAAAAACACCTTGCCTTGCGTCACCCAAAGCCCCAGCATAATCAAAAAGATCAGCGGCGAAAGTAGCAGCAGCCCTACACTGGCGATCAATATGTCTCTGAGTCGATACATAATTGGGTTGACGTCATTTTTGTTTGGGCAGTCCTTTTTGGGGTTTACTGCTTTGCAGAACGCTTGTCTCTCAAGATCCCGGATATCATTTCATGATTCCGGGATGACCTAAAGAATTCTCTCTGTCATCCCGGCCAAGGCACGCGAGCCGGGATTTTGCAATCATTGCTTGGCAGAACGCTTATTCGGCGGCGTATGCAATACGCCGCTACAGATGGCAGATTGTAGGGGCGTATTGCATACGCCCGAGGGATGATCGTTCCGCGCTCCCGATAGCTATCGGGAGGTAAACCTAAAAATAAGCCTCCCAAAAACGAAAATCGAGGGATCCAATGAAACAAACTTCATTAGATGCCTCGACTAAGTCTGGACGACAAATTGAAAATTCAATTGATTTTCGCGTCCTCTAAAGTACTATTTATTCTACCAATTGCCCGCTCAAACGGATCAATTCCATTTCATTGAGCTTGATGTCAAAACGCAAATCGTTGATCTGGTTTTGTACCCGCTGCAAATTGAGCTGCGCATCGCGAAACTGAATGCTAGTCGCTTGGCCTAGTTCAAAACTCTCTTGGGTACGACTGAAATTAGCTTCGGCAGCAGAGAGATTTTTGCGTTGTAAACGATAGATCGCTATGCTGTTCTGGTAATTTGCATAAGCATTGTAAAGATCCTTGAGTAGGATTTGCTCCGCTTGCTGATAGGACAAATTGCTACTTGCCACTGATACTTCCGCGTTTTGGATATTGACTTTATTACGGAAGCCGGTGAAGATCGGTACACTCAGGGTCGCGCCAGCGTTTAACCCCAAACCTTGGGTACGAGTAGCAAAGCTAAATGGACCATTGTTGGAGTTGTTGTAAGCATAGGAGGCATTGACATCCAAACGCGGTAAACGACTCGCTTGAGCAATTTTTAGATTGAGCTCTGAAACCTGACGATTGTAGGACGCCGTCATAAGACTGGCATTACTTTCGCGAGCAAGGCGAGCTAGCTCCTCAAGTTTCCAGCCGGCATTCCAATCCACTTTTTCCTCTACCGAAAATACTTCCTCTAGTCCCGCACCCATCAGAAGGTTAAGTTCACGTCGAGCGGTCTCCATATTCATCTCCGCCACCGCAAGGTTGACACTATCGGTATTGAGGTCCACTTGAGCGTTGAGGATCGCCAATGAATTAGACTGGCCAAACTCAAATTGATTGCGGACAAAGTTGATCCGTTCGCGGGAGGCTTGCTCCGACTCTAATAAGATCTGATAATTGGCTTGCAGGCGTGCTAACTGGTAGTAAGCATTGATCACTTGGACTAAGTTAGCCTCAATCTGGCCCTTTACCTGTGCTTCGGTCAATTCCACATTTTTTTGCAGTAACTGATAATTGGTTTTATTAGCTAAGCCTGAAAAAACTGTGTAATTGGCAGAGATACCTACATTTTGGGAATTCGTTTCAATTCCGCTAGCGCTTTGCGTAACGACGACGCGTTCCCCGGTAAGGGAATCAGTAATCGGAAAATCGGCAGAACCACTGCTATTACTATAATTAGCGCCAGCAGTCGCACTTACTTCCGGCAACAAACCCGCCATACCCGGCTGCGCATTGTTGGTCACGCTCTCAATATTGTAGCGTGCCACTCGAATATCATAATTGGACTCTAACGCCTTTTGGATCGCGTCGTCGAGACTGAGCGTATCCTGCGCCACCAACATAATTGGCAACGTAAAGAGGCATAGCCAAAGAAGGTTTTTCATTTTGTTGTTATTCATTAGGGTCCAAAGCTTTGGCCTGTTATCATCAATATGATCAACACCATAGGTACTAACCACCAGAGGAGGAAGTAGTATTTGCGGCCTTCGAAGGCAGGTTCGACACTAGTGGCACTTGGCCATACACCTTGCCAAAGGGCCAGCATGGATCGCTTATATAGGTTGAATAGGATCAAGAAGGAAGGCAGCGCCAAGAGAATCACCACCGTTGCGATCGCCAAACCAAAGGCAATCGAAATCGCCATCGGAATAAGGAACTGCGCTTGGAAACTTTTCTCAAGAATCAAAGGCGCGAGACCCGCAATCGTAGTCAGAGAGGTCAAGAAGATCGGACGGAAGCGAGAGAGACAAGCTTCATACAAGGCTTCTTTAAATTCTTTCCCTTCCTTGATGAGGTTATTATGTTGACTCACCAGTACAAGGGCATCGTTGACTAAGACCCCGACCAAGGCGAGGAAACCTAGACCTGAGAAGATCACACTAAAGGGTTTACCCATCAGATAGTGGCCCCCGAAGACGCCGATAAAGCTAAATGGAATGATGATCAAGACCGCCACGGTTTGGCTCGCCGAACGGAAAGTCAAAGCGATAATCGCGATCATCAAGATGCCGATAATAGGGAAGACTTTACCAAAGGAAGCTCCGGTCTCCGCGTTTTGACGCACCTGCCCTTCCATAGAGTAGCCTACGCTCGGGTAGCGCGCCAGAATCTCAGGGATTACTTCACTTTCAATGATGGCCAGTTTTTCCTGCGTAGAAACGCGCTCATTGGCGGCATCCGCTTCTATTCGGACCTCGCGCTTACCGTCGATGCGATTGATGGAGATCACCCCTCGACCTAAGGAAAAGTCTGCGATTTCTTTGAGCGGGAAAGTTTGCCCGTTAGAGGTACGAATCCGCATATCTTCGAGCTTGCCGATAGAGGATCGATCGGGATTGTCGTAACGCACCCAAACCTTAACCTCGTCTTGGCCCCGTTGGAGACGTTGTACCTCTACCCCGAAGAAACCTTGACGGACTTGGCCAATAACATCTTGCAGGGTCAATCCCAGCAATTTGGCTTTTTCATTGAGTTGGACATCAATTTCACGTAAACCTTCCTTGGCACTAGAGGTAATGTTTCTCAGTTCGATATCCCCTTCCAACGCCTCTCTGAGTTCTTCTGAAGCAGCTGCGAGTTGATCGAGATTATTACCGACAACGGCAATCGAGATCGCCTTACCAAAGGGCGTAGAGATACCATACTGAACTTTTTCGGCTTCATAAATTGGTCCTACATATTTGCGAATCGTATCTGAAACAGCACGGCTATCATAGGTCCGCAACTCGGCTGTCAATAGGTTGATCTGCAGTACCCCACTGTAGGAGTTTGGTCCAAGTGTTTTGCTGACGATGCGGATCAAATCCTGCCCGCCGGGCTGATCTCCTTTTAGCGCTTCATTGGTCTGCCAAACCCCTTTTTCAATATGGTCCAGCCATTTTTGGGTTACATTTTCGCGCGTTCCCGCCGGCATCTCAAGATTGACCGAGATAAAGTCGCCTTCGATTTGGGGAAAAAAGACAATCTTTACTAAGCCACCCGGTACGAGACTCATACTGATCATCAATAATCCCACAAAGATGGCAATCCCCACCCCAGTGTTGTCCATAAAAAAGCGCAGGGCTGGCGCATACATTTTCTCACGTAGCCAATCCATGAAACGCCAAAGTGCATTTTGGATATCAGCAAAAAATTTCATGATCCCAGTGGGTTCTTTCTTCTCTCTAATCAAAGCATCAGAATGCGCAATGTGTCCCGGTAGGATCAATGCACCCTCAATCAAAGAAAAGAGCAAAGATAAAATCACTACGATGGCGATTTCAGAGTTAAAATCACCTGTGATTCCGTCTAAGAAAAGGAAGGTAGAGAAGGCCACCATGGTAGTCAAAATCGCCGAAAATACCGCTGGCAATACTTCCATGGTACCTTCGTAGGCGGCCTGAGCTGGCGGTAAGCCCTCTTCCCATTTTCGATAGATATTTTCACTGATCACAATCCCATCATCTACCAGAATCCCGATCACAAGTATCATCCCAAAAAGAGAGATGGCGTTGACAGTCAGTCCCACAAATGGCCCCAGCATAAACATCCCTAGCAAAGAGATCGGGATCGCAATCGCCACCCAAAAAGCGAGGCGAATTTGCAAGAACATCGCCAAGAGGATGATTACCAATACAAATCCAATGATGCCGTTATTGGTCAAAAGATCGATACGCTCGTTGAGCGTAACGGAGCCGTCAATGATGATAAGCGCTTCGACTTTATCATTTTCTGCATTGAACTTTTCGATATACTCCTTGACGATTTCGGAGATATCGAGTAGGTTTTCCGAGGTGGTATTACTGACGTTGATACCAATTGCAGGATTACCATTGACAAAAACACGATTGGGGACTTCGGCCCAATTGTCTTTTACCTCGGCGATTTCATACAATTTGACCTGACGGCCATCTGCCGACTGCGCCACCACGATGTCCAAAAACTCAGGCGCAAAATACTCTTTATTGCGACTGCGGATGAGGAGTTCTTCTACATCTGTTTTGATCGATCCTCCTGATAGCTCAATATTGGCAAGCTGGACAGCTCTAGCTACTTGATCAAAAGTCAGATTATAGCGTCGCAAATCATTTTCGCGCACATAAATCTGCACTTCTTCATCGGGAAAGCCGCTCAGGGTAACCTTTGATATGCCAGGCTCTGCTAGTAGATCATCTTCGACTTCGCGGGCTATAGACTTGAGCGTCTTGAGATCAATGTCGCCCGTAACGGCAAAATTGACCGCCAGCGTCAGCGACTCCAGTTTATAAATCACAGGAGGCTCTATGCCTACTGGGAAGGAATTAATCCGATCGACGGTATTTTTGACATCCTGCAGGAGCAGGTCCATATCGAAGCCCCGCAGGATTTCTACTCTAACGGTACCGAGGTTTTCGCTGCTAGTGGAAGTAACTCGTTTTACGCCCGTTAGCCCTCTCAATTCATCTTCTATCTTTGAGACGATACCTTCCTCGACCTCTTCTGGCGAGGCACCAGGGTAAACCGTCTGGATATTGATGGTCCGCGGGTCCGAATCTGGGAAGAAAGTCGAGCGCAAGCTCTGCAAACCGAGATATCCAAAGATGAATATCAATATCAGCAGCAGGTTACCCGCGATCGGGTATTTGATAAAATATTTAATTATCTGCTGCATGATCTAGTAAACATTTACTTTGAGGCCCTCATAGGCACCGATCAAAACTTCATCTAAAATCTGGGTATCATCTGGAATACCTTGAACGAACACTTGCTCGGCAGTCCTTTGCACGGCTTCTATCGGATGTAGTCTAAGTAATGAATCCTGAATAATGTAGATCTGATTATCTTCATTGACGAGCTTTCTAGGCAGTACTACTACATCTTTTAAAGTTTGCCCTTTGATATTGCCACTTAGATACATCCCTTCTTTGAGCCCTTTGCCGCTTACCCCCACAAATACTTTGACTGTCTGCGTATTGGCATCAACTACATCGCTGATACGGCGAATTGTACCAGACCATTCTCCCTCGA
The DNA here is from genome assembly GCA_039024315.1 of Bacteroidota bacterium. GTDB lineage: Bacteria > Bacteroidota > Bacteroidia > J057 > J057 > JBCAWW01. Next base: position 11,201 of record JBCCQN010000125.1, on the reverse strand, counting down.
GATTGTCTGCATCCAAGCTTACTTTATTGCCGACCTTGATAAATGCTAGATCCTCAAGGTTGACGGCGGCTTCTAGCTCATAATTGTTGGAATTGAAAAAAGAACCCAGTTTCTGTCCTACCCGCACCAATGTCCCAGCAGTAATGCTAGACTCAGAGACTCGACCGCTAAAGGGCGCGCGAATGGTGTACTTCTTCATGCGCTCCTCCTGACTCTTGATCGAGTAATACAGATTGTAAAGATTACGAGCGGATATAAAGTAACGCTCTTTTTGGTTGATAGGATCAGGTAGAGCGGCAAGGCTCTTTTCTGGATCCATTTGGTTGAGATAAGCTTCCCACTGGGGAAAGCTTTCCGGATAATCAACCTTTAAATCAGGTAGTAACAGGGTGATCTGATTCATCAAGCTGCTTTTCTGAGCGAGCAAGCTCAGTTTTTGCTCGGTATCGTCGATCACGATTAAAGCACTACCCTTGGAAAAGTAATTACCTTCTTTGAAGCGACTACTTTGGGGTTTGAGCGTCCCGCCCACTTCTGAAAAAACATCAATTTGCTGCGGCGCAGTCAAACGACCGGTAATTTCAATTTGAGAGTTGAGCGCTTGATTTTGGACCATCCGGCCCTTTACTTGCTTCGGTGGATTTACCACTTCTAGCGTCGGAGGATCTACTCGGCTACTCACAATAGCCTGAAAAATCCCCCCCGCTGCTGCGAGTATCAATAGCACGCCTAAGATACTCACTATAATCTTTCTGGTTGACATATTTATTTGGGGTAAAACAGAATGTTAGTCAAAACAACAGTTACAATTGAAACTATATATATAAAAATTTACATATACTCTTTGAGATTACCTTGGATCTGCGAAAGCACTTTTTTACAGATTGCCAACTCTGCCTGATCCAAGCCTCTGGTTACGTATTTAAGAGATTGGTCCCCTAACTTCATCATCTCCGCTTTTATCTTTTTCCCCTCGTGGGTCAGGAAGACTCGTTTTTGTCTTCGGTCCAATTGATCCGGGACTCTTAAGACATAGTTTTTCTTCTCCAATGCATCTACAGCGCGAGTAGTGGCGGTTTTATCAGTACCACAACTATCTCCTAAGGCAAGGTGAGTCATGCCATCTTGTTCCCACAAATGGACCATTACTAAGAAATGATCACGATTCATCTCATAGCCAGCTAGCCGAAACTGCTCCAAGAGATGACGACTCATCACTTTGGCGGTTCGGCCTACTAGTCCACCAAGATTATCATTTTTGGGAAGTTTTGACATCGCGTGCAAACTTAGTTACAATTGAAACTAACTGCAAGCGGTGAAAATTGTTTTTTGTTGTTTGTGAAACATGGAAGTTGGGAAGAGGCTGCTGCGCAGAACGCTTATTCTTAAGTATTTGGACAATAGTATCCGGTATCAAGACCTAAGAAGATGGAATTTTATGGTTCAGTAGAACCTTTTTTATCGGTACTGAATACTTTATACTCTGTACTTAAAATCCCGAATACCATTGCATGATGCGGGGATGTCTAGCTTATATGATTGTAGCGATCAAGCATCGTCCTAGCCAAGGGATGCGAACCGAGAGCTTTATTTGAGCATCCAGAAAACTCATTAGGCACTTACGCAAAAGTGTGTTTAAGGCACAAAAAAAAATCCCGCATAAATACCAAAGAGGTGTTAATATAAACCCTCTAAAGACATGGTTGGAGACGCCAGTTTGGATCGGTAATCCTCCCAGAACGACCGAAGTCGAACAGAGGCACGCCCTAGCCTAACCGAGCTTTTCTCCAATGGTTAAATCGTTGGTTTAAAAAACAGCGGTGGTACCTATGCAGGATATATCTTAAATCCTGTCGGATATATTTTAAAGATCGAATTACAAAGATAAGAAAAATGTCAATCTAGGCGAGCAAATATCAAGCGAGTTCTTTCATTTGCTGTAGAAGCCAATCACGATTCGTGATGAGACTGCGATTCTTCACATCTGCTTCTATTGTACCAATTGCGTGCCGAAATTGTTTCAAACTTAGGCTCTCTTTTTTATTGCGGAGGCGAGATAATCTTTGGGTATAGCGAATCAGGCCCGCATGGGCTTTTTGTTGGTAGCTACTGACCTTACGATTGCGCTTGAGATAGGCCCTAAAAGCTCTTATTTGCGCGTCCAAGCCATCTTCTTCGGCTAGTTCATAATAGATTTTGAGCAACAAAGTGCGCTTACCAAGTTGATAATAAACGTCTTCCAACTCTACTTTCCAGAGATTACGCTGAGCTTGTCTATAATCTTTGCGAGCGTGGCAATAAGCGGCAAAGTTGTAATGGTAGGCCGCTTCGCGGAACGCTGGACTTAAGCGTTCTGCGTAGCTGTGCAAAAAATCTTCGACCCAATCAAACTCAGATAAGCGCAAACCTACCGTGACGATATTTTTGTAAAGACGATGATCCAGCATCCCCTCCTCCAACATCAGCCCCAAAGTCAACATTTCCTGAAATAATTCGAAATAGACTTGCAGATATTCTGAGTTACCACTGTTGATCTGTTTGACGCAGATATTTTGGGCATAATCATACAAGCCACTCAACTCTGTTTGGTCAAAAGCGGCAACTTCCTGCTGCAATAAGGCTCGAAACTGTTGAAAAGGCCCTTCAATGTCCGCCAAACTCAAGCACAAATACAATTGATAGTAGAGCGCCACCGAGGGATAAGTCAGATATTCCTCCTCCCCAGCTACAAAAGTCAAGATCTCTGGTAGCAAAGTAGCGTGATATTCTCCTTGGATGACATTGCCGCGATTGAGCATTTCGCAGGCATTTTTGAGTTTTTGAGCGAGAAAGAAGACCGTGAGCTCCTTATCCATTCGGTTTAGGTACTCATCAAAACGACGTTCGCCAAGGGCAAGAAAACCAAAATTGAGTTGCTTGAGTAGGAGGAAGTGCTGCAGATGGCTCTCGCTGTTTTTAAGTTTTTGCTTCGCTTGCAGCGGAACGCTTTTCTTTTGAATCCGCTGATGCAGAGACCATAAATCATGTTCGGCCAAATACTCTAATTGGAGTAAGCGTTCCGCGAGCGGTGCCTCATTTAACTGCTCCATGGCAAAGAAGCGTTCGACCAGTCGAGTCAAAAAAGAAAGATGATCATAAATCCGCTGCATCTTAAACGGCTCATCCGCGGGGTACAAAGTCTGATATAGTTTTTCGGCCGATAATTGTAGCGTTTCTGCTTGGTCAATATGTCGATACAATAGTTGTAATAGCGGCCATAAACGTGGGTTTTGATTGAAATAAGGAGACTGAACAAAATCCCCCAAACGCTTGCGGGCACTTTGATCTAAGTCTTGGAGCAGAATTTGAATTTTTTGCAACTGAATCACATTCAGAAATTACAAATCCTATTGCAAAATTTCATTCAAAAATCCAACAAATCAACAATTCAACAAATTAACATGCTTCAGAAGCAATGGATTTTGTGGTTTTCCTTTTGGCTAAAGTGAAACAAATTGAGGAAAATAACTCATAAAGCCGTTTCTCATGACCCGTGTACTTATCACAATACTGTTAATTGGATCGATTTTTACACTCCCTGCCCAGCAATTGGAGAGAATCTTTCAAGGCGGTAGCACAACCCTTGTCGATGCCCAAAATTGTACCAGCTCGACAACTTGTGATGATTTAGATCCAAACACCATCGATATATGCTTGGCTGGTCGTTGTGCTCACACGACGATGTCAGGCATCCTTCCCTCCACCCATGTCTATCGCATGCAACTCAATAATAGTGGAGATCTTTGGTACACCAGTAGAGGTGGGTTGACACATTATGACGGGATCAATGGCTCCTATATCACCCCCATCAATGCGGCTTGGCCTACACAATGGACCATGAGCAAGACGATAAGCCCGCTTGTCAGCTCGAACGGAGATATTTGGGTAGTAGGTTCTGATCAAGCCTTCGGCCAACCATTTGTAGTGGGCCGATGGGATGGTAGTCAGTTTACATCCTACTCCAACCAAAGTGGTGCCTTAGCAGCTGGATCCATTGTCGATATGGCAGTAAGCTCAGGTGGGGAAGTTTCTATCCTACATTTTGGCGGTATGATTAGCCAATATGATGGTAGCAATTGGACGGCGATTGACCTAAGCCAATTTACTCCGGTAGCTAATTTTAACGCTCGCGCGATTGAGTATGATTCCGCTGGTGAGCTTTGGCTAGGAGGAATTGCGAGTAATCAACAGGCAGAATTGGCTCATTATGATGGTACCACTTGGAGTTATATCCCTGGGGGAAGTGTAGTCAATGGCTCAATTATCAATCTCACCATCAGCAGTAATGATACCAAATGGCTCTATAGTATCTACAATAACGGCTTGATGCGCTACGATGGCGCTTGGAACACTTATACCTATCCCAGTGGTGGATTGACCAGTGGTAATATCCACCAAATTGCCGAAGGCCAAAATGGTCTGCTTTGGATGGCTATGGGTATAGGAGGGCTCGCAAGATTCAATCCTAATACGGGTACTGCGAACTCCTACACCTATCTCAACTCGAGTAATCCCCTCCACTCCGTCAATTCGGTAGCAGCGAGCCCCAACACAAACTTTATTTATTTTGGAAATCATACGAGCCGTAAAGCAGCGGTGGCGAGATTTAATGGACTCAGTACTTTCACTACTTTGCCACTAGCATCGGGCCCCAACTATGAGAGCACAAGAGCCCAGCTAAGCGCTGAAAATGACAATAATCTCTGGTACCAGGGTTTCAACAATGGTGAAATCAGCTATTATGACGGTAGTAGTTGGAGTAGCCTGCCTTATCTCGGCGTAGAGATATATGACCTAATCGTGGACCTCAATGGTACAGTTTGGTTGACTGTCCCCACGAATGTGGGTAACCAGATCATCAGGTACGATGGCAACCAATATCTATATCTTAGTTTGCCGACTTCAGCCAATGCGTTAGGAGAAATGGCCCTTGATGCTAATGGCCATCTTTGGGTAAGTTTTGTTGATGGTATCATTGAGTATGATGGTTTTAACTGGACGCCCTACTCCAATGCCAATGGCAACTTCCCTACGAGCTCTCCGATCAATCATGTAGCCAACGATGCAAATGGGGCGATCTGGATATGGTGCGACAATGGAGAGATCTACACCTACGACGGTACCAACTGGAATCTTATTCATACGAGTTCTTCGACATGGTATGCAGGCATTCTAAGTAGTAATCAAGGTACGGTCTGGTTCGCTTCACGCAACTCACTCAATAAGATCGACAATGGGAGCATCACGACCTATGACCATGCTAATTCGCCTTGGTCAAGTGTCAGGATCGGCAGGATCGCCTTAGATACCGCCGGCCAATTTTGGGCCATCACGACCAACAATCGATTGATACATTTTGATGGCCAAAATTACCCTTCCTATGATCTCGATTCTATGGGTTTCTATGCCGATACAGCCTCTTATTTGGCTTTTACGCCTAGCGGCGACGAGTTGTGGGTTAGCAATAGGAGCGGGATTGCCCAGTTTAGCTATACTACGACTATTCCTATAGATTCTGTCTGGCCAGGCGATGCCAATGACGATCTCGTGGCCAACAATATGGACTATCTTGCCCTCGGTCAAGCATTTGGGAGTAGTGGTCCGGCCCGGCCGAACGCTAGTATCAATTGGCAAGCCGAAGCCGTCAATAGCTGGAGCAATAGCCTGCCCAATGGTGCCAATTACGCTCATACCGATACTGATGGCTCCGGCACTGTGGGTCTAGATGACACCTTGGCCGTTACGCTCAACTATGGGCTCACCCATAACAAAAATGAGGGTATAGAAATGAACGGGGCCACTCCCTTGCTCATAGTACCTGATCTGAGCAGCTATATGCCAGGTGATACGGTCAATGCCCCTATTATCCTTGGCTTAGATACCCTCTTGGCCGATAGCGTTTATGGCTTAGCTTTTACGATCAATTATGATCCGACCCTAGTCGATTCCGGTAGCTTTAAGGTAGATTTCGGTACCTCTTGGCTAGGCAACAAAAACCAAGACATGATCACCATGGCGCGGGACGATTATCCCAATGCACAGGTCGATCTTGCCCTCTGCCGGACCAATCAAGTGGAGCGCAGCGGTTGGGGCCAGATCGCCAAAGTACGAGTGGTGATGATTGATGACATATCGGGTAAAGATTATATCAGAGATACCCTAAGATTGACCATCAGTAATGTCCGCCTGATTAGACTGGATGATACAGATATTCCCTATGATACTGAGCCTGCCCTTGTCGAAATCACCCAAGAAGTAACTTCAATTGCAGATATCTCGCCAAACGACTGGCAGATTTATCCTAATCCAGCACAAGACCGCCTGATCATTAGGGATAAGCGTTCCGCGCAGCGGCCCAAACAAATAAAACTCTACGATCTACAAGGGAGAATAGTCTATCAAAAATCCTTAGGTGCTAATGAAGAGGAGTTAGTCCTGCCGGCTTTGCCGAACGCTTTATACCTCCTACAAATCCAGACTGAGGCTAGAACCTACCAACAAAAGCTCCAGATTCTCAGATAAACACAGCCGCCTTTTCGCTTTTAGACTCTCTTAAACAACCGTACCATGATTCGCATCATTTGTAGTATCAGCTTTTTATTGATCTATCTCAGCCCTGCAGCTCAACAACTAAGTGCCATCTACGGGGGTGGCAAGCGCACCATTATTGATCCATTTAGTTGTAACCTCCTGCCTAATTGCGACGACTCCGATCCTAATAGTTTGGACTTTTGCTTAGACGGAAATTGCGCCCATAGCTATATAGAAGGTATCCCAAGTGGGCGAATATTTAATTTTGACCTTTATGACAACGGGGAATTGGTTTTACTAACAGATCACAGCATTGTCAGGCGATCAGCAACCCAAACGGATATTCTCCAAACCTCCGATCATCGGATTCCTAGCAATTGGTTTTTTTATCGGGACATAGCACCAAGAATGGATGCCAGTGGTGCATTGTGGATAGGAAGCTGGGTCTACACTGGTGGGCCTGCATATGCCTCCCTCTTACGATGGGATGGCGCTCAGCTTGATACGTTTCAATCTCAGTTTCCTCTCTCAAATTTCAATCTCGAAGATCTTGAAATTGGCCCTAATGGTGAAATTAATATGCTAACCACTAATGAGCAGCTAATCTCCTATGATGGTCAAAACTGGCAACTACTTGATTTGAATAGTATTCCCACTCTCGCCAATAGCAGCATGAGAATCCGTCAGCTACAATTTGACGCTAATGGAGAGCTTTGGTTGGGAGGCTTTAATCAGCAGGGCAAAGCTATGCTCGCTCATGATGATGGCACTAGCTGGACTTTGTATCAAAGCAATATCTCCGTAAGTGGCAATTATGTTCGCTTTCTAATTTCCAGCAATGACGACAAATGGATTGGTCGGCAATACAGTGGTTCGGCTTTGGCACATTTCAATGGCACTTGGACAGAGTACAATTCAAACCAAGGTACACTTCCTAGCGGGACGACTCTTTTTCCTAAAGAAGGGCCTAATAACAAGATTTGGTTACCCACTTTTAATAATGGCATTATTGAGCTCGACCCTGCTTCGGGGAGTTATACTTCACTTACTACCCAAAATTCGGGTAACCCTTATAGTTACAGTCATTCTGTAGCGGTAAACCCCAACTTTCCAGATGTGTATGTAAGTCCCAACTGGCAAGAAGGCTGGGATGATATCGCGCTTTATGACGGAAACAATTGGTCATTAATTCCTACCGCTGATGGACCTAATGAGGAATTTGATCGAGCCTTTTTGGATCTAGAGGCAGATGGTAATATCTGGTACCGCGGGCAACACAATGACATCGCAGCTTATTTTGATGGCAACCAGTGGCAAGACTTCGGTTTCCCTGAAGAAATTGTAGCATTGGAAGTGGATGCAAATGGTGGCTACTGGATCTTTTTTTTTAATGCAAGCAACCAAGCACAATTACAATATTATGACGGTACTACCTTCAGCAGCATCCCCCTTACCAACAACCAATACTTTAGCGAGATGGAAATGGATGGGAATGGTGACCTCTGGTTTAAAAGCTATCAGCGCATTTGGCGCTTCGATGGGAGCAATTGGACTCAATTTACTAGTAGTGATTTTGGCTGCATTCCTCGGTCACTGGTAGCGGATGAAAATGGGGCCATCTATGTCGATTGCGAAGATGGCAGCATCTATAACTGGAATGGCAGCGGTTGGACCAATGTCTATGCTGGAACGGGCGCAAATTTTTATAGCAATGCGATCATCCCCATTCCCAACAGCCCCAATAGCTTCTGGCAAATGGGTTATCAAGAAGTAAGAAAGGTGAGCCCTGCGGGAACGATCAGTTATACCTCCAGCAATGCGCCTATCAATAGTCTTTATACCGATCGTTCCGCGGTCGATACCAATGGACATGTATGGACGCTCTCGAGTAGCAATCAGCAATTGGTTCGCTTCGATGATCAAGGCTATCAAACCTATGAAGCCGATAGTCTTGGCATCCGTCTGGACACTACCTCGCATTTAGCCTTTGATGCCAATGGCCATCTATGGGTCAGTAATGTTTCCAATGTCTATCAATTTGGCAATACGACTGCCCCTAGCGATACCGTCTGGCCGGGTGATGCCAATGATGATCTCATTGCCAACTATCTCGATTTCCTTGACTTGGGGATTGCCTTTGGCAGCACTGGCCCCGCTCGCCCTAATGCAACGATCAACTGGCAAGCAGAGCCCGTATTTAGCTGGAATGGTACGCTCCCCAATGGCACCAATTATGCCTACACAGATACCGATGGCTCTGGTACGGCCAATTTGGATGATACGCTCGCGATCATTGTCAACTATGGTTTGACGCATAATAAGAGCGGCACTGCCGCCAAATCTGGGGCCACTCCCCTATTGATCGTACCTGACTTCAATACCTACCAAGCGGGAGATACGGTATACGCGCCTATCATCCTTGGTTTGGATACCTTGTTGGCTGACAGTGTCTATGGCTTAGGCTTTACCATCAGTTATGATCCGGGGCTGGTGGATTCGGCGAGTGTTGAGCTAGACTTTGCCAATTCTTGGCTGGGAGTGAAGAATCAAGACATGATCAGTTTTGCCCGCGATGATTTCGATAATGGTCAAGTGGATCTCGCGCTCACGCGCAACGATCAAACTGAGCGCACAGGCTTTGGGCAGATTGCCAAAATCAGAGTAGTCATGATCGATGACATTTCGGGCAAAACTACCCTCAGAGACACTTTGCGCATGGAGATTGACAATGTGCGGCTGATAAGATTAGATGGGACTGAGATTCCTTATGATACAGAGCCCACTGTAGTAGAAGTAACCCAAGAAGTAACTGCTATCCCTCGCCTGGCGCAGGAACTATGGCAGGTACACCCCAATCCAGCGCAGGATCGTCTAGTAGTCAGGGCTAGGCGTTCCCCGCAGGGGCAAAGCCAACTCAAACTCTATAACCTGCAAGGCGAACTCGTTTGGCAGCATAATATTTCTGCTGGAGTGCAAAGTATAGCACTACCGGCTTTGCCGAACGCTTTGTACCTCCTACAAATTCAAAATGAGACTAATCTGTACCAGCAAAAATTACAGATTCAACGCTAAGCCCCTTAGTCCGCATAGGGGCGGCTGGCAGAGAGATAACGCTCTTGATAATAAGGCATTTCATAGTAATCATCCACCACGACCCCACGACTTGAAGCATGGATCATGAGTAGCTGATCCGCTTCATGCTCCATCACCAGCGCAACATGACCAACTGTTGCCACATTCACGTCCGAACCGGTAAAAAACAATAAGTCGCCGGGGCGGACGTTTTTTCGTTCGATAGATTGGCCAACCAATGCCATGGCACTGCTTGAGCGGGGTAAAACCACACCAATGTCTTGGTAGACATAGCGAACAAAGCCTGAGCAGTCAAAGCCATCTGGATTGGTACCACCGCCGAGATAGGGACTTCCTTCTAGGCTTTGCGCCTTTTTGAGGATAGAAGCTATCTCTGGATGGATAGGCGGTAAGGGAGGTAAAGTAGGTAGTGGCAAGACCTGCTCCTCTAAGGTATCGGCACTCTCGTCGGCAACAGAAACTTCGATCGAGGTATCAGATTTTTTCTTACCAAGGTCGGTAAACTTGATTAGTAGCTTACGCCCACCAAAAAAGACGAGTATAATCAACGATAACCAAAGAATGTTGCGCATATGCCAATTGGAAGTTTTAGGAACTAAATCTAAACAAAAAATACACGAGCTGTGTCTTTTTCATATGTTCGACGTCTCAAGTCTTGATAAGTGACATTAGAATTGTCAAAACAATTGTATATTTAATACCTAACTAACATTAGGTCAACTAAACTCAACAAGCGCATGAATAAGATGATTAAAGTCCTGCCATTGAGCCTCATTTTAATGCTAATGGCTGTTACTGCACTCGCCCAATCTCCTGTTGGAAAGTGGAAAACAATCGATGACGAAACCAACAAGCCCAAGTCGATCGTAGAGATTTACGAAAAAGACGGCAAGCTCTATGGTAAAGTGATCAAGTTGTTTCGCGAGCCCGGAGAAGAGCAAAATCCAAAATGCGACGAGTGTGATCCAGACGATCCACGCTATATGCAGCCTGTAATCGGCATGGAAATCCTCAAAGGACTCGAAAAAGACGACGACGAGTGGGAAGACGGAGAAATCCTCGACCCTAAAAACGGTAGCGTTTATGACTGCTACATCGAATTAGAGTCTGCCGATAAACTCAAAGTACGGGGTTATCTAGGCGTTTCTATATTGGGTAGAACGCAGTATTGGTACCGCGAAAAGTAAGAGCTGATTTAGCTTTTATAGCAAACGCTGACAGAGCCTCGTGCTTTGTCAGCGTTTTTTTATGGGGGCCTCCCGATAGCTATCGGGAGCGCGGAACGCTTGGCAGTAGGCGACGCAAAATCTTGCGTCGCTACTTTAGATTTTCCTCGAAGAGTTTGAAGATTCGTTTGTATTCGTCGGCCCAGCTGCTAGGCTCTCGGAAGCCGTGGCCTTCCATGGGGAAGATGGCGACCTCCCAATCCTCTTTGCGAAGCTCGATTAAGCGTTGCGCGAGGCGCACCACATCCTGAAAGTGCACATTGGTATCTACCATACCATGACAGATCAACAAAGCTCCTTCTAGGCCTTCGG
>JBCCQN010000124.1:0-24065 GCA_039024315.1 Bacteroidota bacterium | reverse complement strand
TTCTCTTTCTAGGGCCTTAGATGCTTGATCAAAACGGTAATAATATTTTTGAATCTTTACCGCTGAGGCTACCACCAAAACAAAACTGATTTGAATAATATGCTTAAACAGCTTGTCAGTAGCCCAGTAAGGTCCATAACCAAAAGCGATATCCTGATATTGGATAGGATAGACCACATAATAAACGATCGTCCGCTGGATGATACCAGCAACTCCTAGCAGCGCGATCAGCAGCAGGGCCATTTGCCAGTAACGCTTTTCTAAGAGAAAGCGCGGGATCAGAACATAAAGCGTCAAGTAAACCACCAACAATTTGGTCGGCAGCATGATGCTCTCATAAAAGAGTGATTCGCCAAACTCCCCTCCCCCACTGTTGATCAAAGCAAAAAAGATCAAATAGCCCAACCAAAACAAAAGGTGTACGAATACACGATTTTGCGCCAGACGGTTGGACGTAAAGGGAAATTGAGTCATAGCTTAAAATTACCGAAAATCCTGTGGAAATAGCCTTCCTTAAGTGGTGAAATTTGTGTTCTTATTGTATTTAATCGATTAAATCACCCTTTTTTCGACCAAAACCGCTCATTGTCATATCAATAACTCTTTGTTACGGTCAAAGGTCGTTAGGAGTTATGAGTTGGTCTTTTGTCGAAGAATAGACTCCGTTTAGCGAAAAAAGATGCATCTGAGTTTTTATGGGCTTTACTTCCGTATGTAGTTCAGAAACATTGTCTGAACCTCCAAAGTTGAAAGATAAATATCTTAAGAATAAAGCGTTAGAGTTGTGTGTGCCCCTTAGGTCCTTTTTAGTACCCGAGGGGTTTTTTCTTTCTGTGATTTTTTACTGCTGCGCAGAACGCTCATCTCGTTCCGCGCAGCGGAGAAACCAAATACGACTCAACATGAAATATTATTTAATCCTCCTCGCATTCCTTACGACAAGCTTTACCGCTACCGGTCAGACCTACACAGGCGATGAAAAAGAAATCGAAACCATCTTATCACTCGTCGCGGGTTTTTCTGAAGCGGTTATGGCAGGGGATGCCGTAGCCATTGCAAATGCTTATACCGAGGACGCAAAAATCTTTCCCACTGATGTGGATATCATCTCGGGCAGAGAAGCAGTCCAAAAATATTGGACTCCAGGTGAAGGCTATCGTACCTCTTACCACAAGATCACTCCCAGCGAAATTAAAATCATGGGCGATGAAGCTTATGATTTTGGTTATTACGAAGGCACTACTACCCTAGATAATGGAGAAATGCGTAGCTGGCGCGGTAAATATGTGATCGTCTGGAAGAAGATAGACGGAGAGTGGAAGATCTACCTCGATATCTGGAATAGCATCAAGTAGCTTATCCGATCAGTTCAGCGGCATTGCGCAGGGCGGACTCAGTTGGAGTTTCGCCCGAAAGCATTTTTGCTAATTCCAGTATACGGGCTTCATGATCGAGTCCTACTACATCTGAAGTAGTTTGATCGTTAGCTACCCGTTTGAATATTTGGTAATGCTTATGTCCCTTAGCCGCAATCTGCGGTAAGTGTGTAATGGCTAAGATTTGGAATTGATCGGCCAAACCTTGCATCACCGTACCTACCTTATTGGCGATTTCACCGCTGATACCGGTGTCGATCTCATCAAAGATCAGGACCGGGAATTCAGATTTCTCAGCCAAAGCAGATTTTATGGCTAACATTACGCGTGAAATCTCCCCGCCCGAGGCGATTTGCGAAAGCGGCCCAGCCGGCATACCGGGATTGGTCTTCATCTCAAAATAAACCTTGTTGAGGCCACTGGCGATAGGTTTGATAGGAGCGCCCTCTAGCTCCCACGCGGATTCTGCCACCGTATTTCGCTCTACGATGACGGAGAAGACGGCCTTTTCAAAACCTACTTCCCGCAAGAGGGTATGGATTTTATCTTCTAATCTCGGCTTAGCCGCCAAACGCTTCTCTTCAATGGCCAAGCCGTCGATGACAATCTCTTTTTGTTGCTCAGCAAATTTGCTCTCTAGTTCCGCGATGCGGTCCTCCAAAGAACCATACTGATTAAGCTCCGCTTTCAGCTTTTCAAATTCAGCCATCAAAGCTTCGCCAGAGTTGAGCCCGTATTTAAGCTTGAGCTTATGGTAAACAGCTAATCGTTCTTCGATAAAGCTCAATCTTTCAGGATCAGACTCAACCGATTCCAAAAGCTCTTGCAAAGCAAAAGCCTCCTCTTTCATCTGCTCCCGCATCTCTTGCAGGCGAGCCGTAGTCTCACTAATCTGCAGATTGACATTGGCCAATTTAGCTAAGGGCTCCAGCACTTCACTCAACTGTTCGTAGAGGGAAAGCTCCTGATTATAAAGCACTTCGGTAGCCTGACCTAAAGCTTCTCGGACCTGTTCAGAGTTTTGGAGCAGGTTAAGTTCTTGCTCAAGTTTATGTTCTTCCTCAGCTTCGATACCCGCAGCTTCCAATTCTTCGATCTGGAACCTTAAGTAGGCAAGCTTGTCGGAGGCTTCTTTTTCTTTTGCCTTCAGCGAACGAATTTCCTGCCACAATTGCTCACAGGATTTGAGCTTCTGCCCAAAGGCTTGCACCTTTTCGCTAGTGCCTGCATAAGCATCTAGCAGGAGTAGCTGTTGATCATGGGAAACCAATTGTTGGTTTTCATGCTGAGAGTGCATATCTACCAAAAGGCTACTCACTTCTCTCAAGACCGTCAAAGCGACTGGTGTATCATTGATAAAAGCGCGCGACTTGCCTGAGGGATTGATTTCACGCCGAATCAGCAATTCGTTTCCATCGAGGTCAAATTCCTCATAGCTAGCAAGTTTACTTTTTACCGAAGGAGAAAGCGAACCAAAGGTGGCTTCAACCACACATTTTTCGCCATCGCGAAAAACTACGGAATTATCGGCGCGTTTGCCGTTGATCAAGCCTAAGGCTCCTACTAAAAGTGATTTACCCGCACCGGTCTCACCGGTAAGTATGTTGAGACCGTCACCAAAGCGGACATTGGTCTCAGCAAATAAAGCGTAATTACGGATATGCAGATGTTGCAGCATGTGAGTGTTCTATCCTAAAACAAAGGTAGCACAAAAATCGAATACTGATTGAGACATTTTTCCTAAATTGCGGCTCGAAAATTCGAATCTAATCCAAAGGAAAAGAATCATTTAAATACTTATGGCAAAATCATACGATCTGATCGTAATAGGTAGTGGCCCTGGAGGCTATGTAGCAGCCATTCGCGCCGCACAGCTTGGCATGAACGTAGCCTGTGTAGAACGCGAAGAACTGGGCGGTATTTGTTTGAATTGGGGCTGTATCCCTACCAAAGCGCTGCTAAAAAGTGCAGAAGTATATGAATACCTCAAGCATGCCGAAGATTACGGCCTAAAAGCCAGTAAGGCTTCTCATGACTTTGGGGCTGTGGTGAGTCGTAGTCGGGACGTAGCTGGTAGTATGAGCAAAGGGATCAATTTCCTCTTCCGCAAAAACAAGATCGATACCATCGTCGGGACGGGTCGCGTAACCCCTACCAAGCAAGTTGAAGTTACCGATGCCGAAGGCAAAAAAGAATTATACGCCGCCAAAAACATCATTTTGGCTACCGGAGCAAGAGCACGCTCTCTGCCGAGCATGCCAATCGACGGAAAAAAGATCATTGGTTATCGCAAAGCCATGACTTTGGAGAAGCAACCAAAATCTATGATTGTCGTGGGTTCTGGTGCTATCGGGATGGAGTTTGCATACTTCTACCAAGCGATGGGCACGGAAGTAACCGTAGTTGAGTACCTACCTAAAATCCTCCCACGAGAAGATGCTGAGGTTTCTACTTTGATGGAGCGTCTTTACAAGCGTAAAGGCTTCAAGATTATGACCAATGCCGAAGTAACCAGTGTTGACACTTCAGGCAAAGGCGTTAGCGCAACGGTTAAAACCAAAAAAGGCGAAGAGAAGCTAGAAGCTGATATCCTCCTCTCTGCCGTAGGAGTAGTTTCAAATGTGGAGAACCTAGGTATCGAAGCCTTGGGTATCAAGATGGATCGCGGCCTTGTAACGGTCGATGATTTTTATCGCACCAACGTGCCAGGCATCTTCGCTATCGGTGATATGATCCCAGGCCCAGCCCTCGCACACGTTGCTTCTCACGAAGCGATCATCTGTGTAGAAAAAATCGCGGGTATGGATGTAGAGCCGATCGATTATAACAACATCCCTAGCTGTACCTATTGCCAGCCAGAAGTAGCTTCTGTTGGTCAGACCGAAGCGCAGGCCAAGGAAGCCGGCTACGAAGTGAAAGTGGGTAAGTTCCCATTCTCTGCTTCGGGTAAAGCCAAGGCTTCTGGTAAGGCTGATGGCTTCGTCAAAGTAATCTTTGACGCCAAATATGGCGAGTTCCTAGGGGCACATATGGTCGGGGCTAATGTAACTGATATGATCGCAGAGGTTGTCGTAGCACGCAAGCTTGAAACGACTGGCCACGAGATCATCAAGGCAGTTCACCCTCACCCGACTATGTCTGAAGCAGTGATGGAAGCTGCCGCAGCAGCTTATGATGAAGTCATTCACCTCTAAGAGGCAGAATCATAATTTTTGGAAGTCCTGTAGCCAAGGCTACGGGACTTTTTTTATGCCACATGTTACGTTTTCCAGAGTTGGGGCTACCAACAAGCAAATACTTCAAACACCCCCCTAAACTTTAACGCTTTATGAAAATGAAATTATTCTTCAGCAGCGCCCTCTTTGCCATCATGATGTGTTTTTCAATACAGTCTTCTGCTCAAACTGGCATTGGTTGGAATGATACCATGATGGTATTTAATGAGCCTTTGAAGTTTATCTCAGGAGGCAACTTTATCGGAGCGGGAATTGGCTTCAAATTCAAAGCAGGATCTGAGCTTAGCAAAGCGACTATGGTGCAGGCTAAAAAACTCTCCGTTCCCAGCTCTGTACGCATTTCAACTAAGCCAGTAGTCCTTCGCCACAACGGTAAATGCTATATGTTCAAATGCGACCCAGCTTGTAGCAATTGTAAACTAGTTTGGTGGGATCGTAATGGTGATGGTGAAGTACAGCCTCGTCGGGAACTACGCTGTGTTAAAGCCAAAGGCCAGACAGGCAAGATCAGCGTTACTAAAATTCCTTGTCAATAAGCCCTTCTCCCACCCGAACTACTCAACAACGCAAAAATGAAACCTTACCTAATCATGAGCCTCGCCTGCTTAGCTATACTTTTTGGCTTTAGCAGCACAAGCTATGCTCAAAAACAACTGCAAGATAGTCTCCGAGTTTTTGAAGAACCCTTGCAACTAGAATCCGGTGGCAAAGATTTGATCGGATATAGTGAACAAACATTCGAATTCCTTAAGCCTTCTGACGCAAAAAGATTATCCATAGCCGAAGCGCAAAAGCTTGGGGTACCGAGTAATACCCATAGGGTAGTACCGACTATCATGCGAACCTATAAGCACCAAAATTATGGCATGTGTTGGCGGTTTACCTGTGGGGCAAACTGTTCAAGGTGCTTCATTTTATGGTTCGACCTAAATGGAGATGGTAAAGTTACCCCTTCCTATGAACTAAGATGTATCAATCTGAAGGGTGAATCGGAACCCATGTATGTCAGAAGGATCGAATGTGAGTAGGTGATTTGAACAGAGAGTCCTATTTTCCGACATGAAGCAATATGTAGCCCTCCTAAGAGGAATCAATGTCGGCGGTCATCGCAAGATCAAAATGGCCGAGCTGAGAAGCGCCTGTGAAGAGATAGGACTTTCTGATGTTCAAACCTACATCCAAAGTGGCAATATGGTTTTTCGTTCTCTGCAGGAGAATGCCGAAGACCTAGCCCAAAGCATAAAAGCGGTCATCTTGAAGCAGTTTGGCCACGATGTGATCACCTTTGTGATTAATAGCGAAGCTTTTAAGCAAGTTATTGTTAACAACCCCTTCGAGGAACGCGAAGACCCTGATCCCAAGAAGCTCCATGTTTGCTTTTTGTATGAGGAAGTGGATACCTCCCTCGAAGCAGAATTGCAGGCCGTTGAGAGCGGTCAAGACCAGGTGGTTCTCATGCCCAAAGTCCTTTATCTATACTGTCCAGATGGCTTTGGCCGCACTAAGTATACAGACAGTGTCATCAAAAGAATCCTAAAAACCAGCGGCACCACTCGTAATTGGCGCACCGTGCTTAAACTACAAGAGATGCTGCACAACAACAAGTAAAATGTCACGCTATGCATTAGTCTTAAGCTTCATTTTTGTAAGCCTTCTCTCTAGCCTTCACGCTCAAGGAGGAATTGTAGATTCTCTACTCCTTTTTCAGACGCCTCTCGAAATCACCTCTCCGGGAAACCGCCCCATCTGGGCTCAGGCAGAAGAAATGGGCGTAGCATTGGCTTTGAAAGACCTCCCCACCACCCTAGTTACTCTTCCAGGAATGGGAAGATTTACCGCCATCAAGCTCAGTGCTGCCAAAACTGCAAAAGTCCCCGTCAAAACCAAGATTAGCAGAACTCCCATTATACTCAAGCATCAGGGTAAGTGCTATGTTTTTGGCTGTGCCAATCCTAAGACATGCAGCTTGGTTTGGTATGATCGCAATGGCGACGGCAAGGTCCAGCCAAGAAAAGAGCTGAGATGTATGGACAGCCGTGGTAATAGCTGCCAAATCGTGGTTAAACAAGCCAGATGTAAATAATCAAGCTCCTTTGGAGATTAGCTTAATTCTTCCTTCAACTACCCATAAACAAAAAAGTCATGAACCGATTTCTCTTAATCTTCAGCTTGTCTTTGCTTTTTGTTTTATCAGCCCAAAAGGTGCAAGCTCAAATTGTACCCGATACCCTCATATATGTAACCTCACCCAGTAAGTTTTATGAATCAGGAGACTTAAATAATCTAAAGGGAGATTTTGCTTCCTTTGGCTTACCAGATTTAAGACAAATGACTACGCTCAGTACAAGCAAAACCAAGCAGCTCAAGGTGCCTGCCAAGAGCAAGGGTAGTACAGGGGCCGTTGCGATTAGAAACAAAAACAAGTGTTTCAAAGTCAGTGGCCCCAAAGGCAAGCAAGGCACTATTGTTTGGTGGGATCGCAATAAAGATGGTAAGATTCAACCCCTGAGAGAATTACGCTGCATTAGCCCTCAAGGCAAGGGCCTCAAGGTTTTTGTTGAGGAGATTAGCTGCAAATAGACGTTCTGCGAAGCAGTTAATTTGATAAAGGTCCCTCGATCCCGTACAGTAGTCGGGACTCGGAAAGACACCTGAGTGGCTGAGGTAAAAGCCTGAACCTATCTCGTTGTCATGCTAATGGAGCTGCGCCGAAGCAACTCGAGAAATGAACGTTCCGCGCAGCGGTAAATAATAAGAGTGAGCCCCAAAGCTTGCTCTTTTTTTATGTCAAAAAGTTTATTCCTGACGACGGTCAAAATCCCTTTTCCCGCCCGATTTAGCCAATAAATGAGTATAAACGATCTTGATATCTAGTGAAAAAGCCTTGCACATATCATAGATCGTCAAAGCGGCTATGCTAGCTCCGGTCAAGGCTTCCATCTCCACGCCAGTCTTACCCGTCATCGCCACGGTGCAATTTATTTCAACAGAACGGGCGTCTAATGGTTCTATCTTAAACTTGATCTTCTCGATGAGTAGAGGATGACAAAGTGGAATCAGTTCATGGGTCCTTTTGACGGCCATGGTGCCGGCAATGACCGCTGTCTGAAAAACCGGTCCTTTCTTGGTTTGGATATCATCTCCTTGCAGTTGCTGCATGATTTCCTCGCCCAAGAAAACAACTGACTGGGCCGTTGCCTCCCTGCTGGTGATCGCTTTTGCGCCGACATCGACCATAGAAGGCTTACCTTCCTGATCAAGATGTGAAAAACCACTTTGACTTTGTTCGCTCATTGCGCAAAAATAAGTAATTTCATTTTCTATGATAAGTGTTTCTCAGGCTGAAGCCATAATTCTCGACACACTACTCGAGATTCCCAACCAAAACGTTCCCCTTTCCCAAGCTTTTGGGAGCGTCCTCCAACAAGACATTCAAGCAGATCGAGACTTCCCCCCTTTTGATCGAGTGACCATGGACGGTATTGCGATTCGCTATGCAGATTTCGAGCGGGGGCTGCGTAAATTTCAAATTAGTAGTATTCAGGCCGCAGGAATGCCACAGCATACTTTAGAAAAGGCAGGGCATTGCATAGAGGTGATGACAGGTGCTAGCTGTCCGATTGGGGCGGATACCATTATCCGCTATGAAGATTTTACGATTATTGAAGGCGAGTCGGGGCCCCGCTTCGCGGAACTACAAGTCGCAGCGGTCAAGTATCGCCAAAACATCCATTTTCAAGGAACTGATCACAAACAGGGCTTGGTGCTTGTATCAGCAGGGCGGAGAATTGAAGCTCCCGAAATTGCGATTGCTGCTAGTTCTGGTTACACATCCTTAGAAGTGCGCAAATCGCCCAAAATCGCCATTATCTCTACTGGAGACGAACTAGTGGAAATCGAAACTAAGCCCCTTCCCCATCAGATTAGACGCTCCAATGGCTATATGATTCAAGCAGCCCTCAAGGCTTGGGGAGTACAAGCCGCCACTTTTCATATCGTCGATGATCCGGCTTCTATGCGTGAAACCCTACAGCGGATCATGGATCAA
This sequence comes from Bacteroidota bacterium, assembly GCA_039024315.1. GTDB lineage: Bacteria > Bacteroidota > Bacteroidia > J057 > J057 > JBCAWW01. The sequence continues at coordinate 15,405 of JBCCQN010000124.1, read as the reverse complement.
TTTCCTATTTTGATCCTGAGTGGTGGAGTATCTAAGGGTAAGTTCGATTTCATTCCCGATACTTTAGCAGAGCTAGGTATCGAAAAGAAATTTCATCGCATCGCCCAACGACCAGGTAAACCCTTTTGGTTTGGCTGTAACAAAGAGCAGAGTCACGTTTTGTTTGCCTTGCCAGGAAATCCAGTTTCGACTTTTGTCAACTTTCATCGGTATTTCCGCCCTTGGTTTCGTGCCAGTATGGGTATCGGACCTCTGCCTAAGCAATTTGCCAAGCTGAAGGAAGACTTTTCCTTCAATCCCGCCCTGACCTACTTTTTGCAAGTCAAAACTGAGGTAGATGAGTCCGGACAGATTTGGGCCCAACCGATTGAGGGTCACGGATCAGGCGATTTTGTCAACCTACTCAAGGTCAACGCGCTTTTGGAGTTACCCGCTTCGCGGAACGATTTTGTCAAAGGAGAGTCCTTCCCTTTGTATCGCTTCCGAGCCGACTAATTTGAGTAGTTAGTAGAAAGTATTTATTATTTGAGTAGTTAGTAGAAAGTATTTAGTAGTTAGACTTTAGAGCTATTAGCATTTTAGGGAGTTGCCCTCTCTTTATACTTAATACTCTGTACTTAATACTAAATTCGGATCTCAACCTGGGAGCCAACGGCCCAATCTTTTTTAAGCGGAAGCTGCATGACCTTTTTACCAATCAAGATCTGAGCAGATTGCTGCTGGGGATCTATCGAGAGTACTTCTGCAAACAAAGCGTTCTGCGTAGCAGCAAAATACGCTCGCGGACTGCCTTGCCAAGCCAACTGACCATTTTCAATCCAAAGCATCTGATCGGCTAAACGGATGGCCTCCACAGGATCGTGGCTGACCATGAGGACGGTTTGCTGGTGCGCTTTACGCCAAGCGATCAAGTCATCTTGCCATTGGCGGCGCAAGGCCTCATCTAAGGCAGATAAGGGTTCATCTAAGAGCAGAAGCTTGGGATTTTGCAGTAAGGCTCGCAAAAGCGCAATTCTTTGTTTCTGACCACCTGAAAGCCGGTCGATAGGGTGCTTGGCCAAGTCAAGTAAGGAGAATTGACGTAAAATAGCGCTGATTTTGTCTTCGGATTCTCCTTTGGGGAGGGCAAACTTCAGATTCTGCCAAACGTTCCAATGTGGGTAAAGGGCATAATCTTGAAACACAAAGCCTAGTCCTCTCTGTTGAGGACTCAGATTGACTTTAGCGGAGTAAAAGGTTTTTTCAGGCGTTTGAATGAGGCCCTCATCTGGCTTCATCAAACCGGCGAGCAGACGCAGCAAACTAGTCTTACCTGAGCCAGAAGGGCCCATGACACACCAAAGTTCCCCTTCAGTTAACTCAATGTCTAAGGAAAGCTCAAAAGGGCCTCGAGAGCCATTAAGTCGTTTATTGACCCGTATCTTGATCATCCAATTCAGCGTTCTCCGAAGGAGATAATAACCATCCCTCTCTCAAACCAAGGTATAAAAACACGCCCAGCATCGCTAAAAATAATACCCCAGCGACATAACTAGCGGTTTGTGCTCCTGGAAGATGATTAAAGCGGAGGATCTTTTCAACGATTTCGCTGAATACCCAAAGGACTTTCAAAATATCAAGTAGCTCTTTATCCGGCTTCTCCCAAAAACGATAAGCATAGCCCAAACCGGCTGTAACCAAACTACCCATCAATATCTCCTTACCATAAGGCCAATGCAAGAACCGCATCGCCAAGCCGATACCACTCAGCACCAGAAGCGCCTGAAAAAAGCGATTGAAGCGAATCTCATTGAGCATGTCGCTATTGGCCACCAAGAGAATAAGGCTACACCAAAAGAAAATGATATAGGATTGCGGCAGGAAAGGCCCAGAAGATATCAGGCCAACGAAATGGAGTAGAGAGGAAATCCCAGTGAGGGTTATGACCCCGACTAAAAATCGATTTTGCATGCTACTTGAAGGTTTTGTCTGATTGATGCTGTGATCCAAAATATACAATCAACAATACCAAAAACGAAAAAAGCAGGAGGCTTAGCGCATAGATATTGGCCTGATCGTAACGTAAGGCCTCTACTTCTTGATAAATCGCAATTGAAGCCACTCTGGTCTCCGCTGGAATATTACCGCCAATCATCAAAACGACCCCAAATTCACCAATGGTATGCGCAAAAGCCATTACTCCTCCAACAATGATGGACTGCTTTACATTGGGCAGTAGCACGCGCCAAAAGGTCTGCCAAGGAGATTTACCCATGACATAGGCGGCTTCGGTAAAGGAATCCGGCAAACCCTCGAGGGCAGAAATAATGGGATTGAGTAAAAAGGGCAGAGAAAAGATCATGGATCCCAAAACAAGACCCGCAAAACTAAAGGCCAATTGCTGGCCAAATAGTCCTTCCCAGATGGTGCCTAGCCAGCGCTCTGACTGAAAACTTACCAATAGGTAATAGCCCAAAACCGTAGGGGGAAGTACCAATGGTAAGCTGATCAAACTCTTAAAAAATGGCCGCAAAGGTCCACTCTTGAGATGCACCCAATAAAGCAAAGGCATGCAAAGCAAAAACAATAGGCTAGTCGTCGTTGCAGCGAGTTTAAGACTTAGGACGAAGGGCGCGAGCATAAAAAGAACCTACAAATTAGCGTTTTAAAAGGTAGCCATGTTTAGAAAAAATAGCTAATGCTTCTACCTCTTCCAAATAGTCCATAAATAGCTGCGCCTCTGGTTTTGCCTCTTTTAACAACATAAAAGGATGATCAAGTCGTATGCTGACGGATAAGCTTTGCCAATGGCCATCCACTAATAAACTGTCGATAGATTGAGCCGCTGGGGCAGTAAAAGCATAATCGACCACAGCTGCCCGCAAATATTGATTGACTTGCCCGACACTTTTACCGACCACGAGGTTGGGCTGAATGGCTTCCCAAAGCCCCTGCTCGATTAAATATTCCTTGGCAGCCGCACCATAAGGCGCTAGTTCAGGATCTGCAATGGCAACTTTGACACCGGCATCTAGCTCATTATCGAGTGCCAGATTGGGTAAGTCTGCTTTGCGCCAAAGCAATAGGCGCCCTTGGATCAAATTTTTGGGGTTGCTGGCGAGTCTTTCTTTTTGGTGGAGATGCTTCGCAAAACGCTCATTCGCAGAAATGAACAGATCAAAAGGCGCCCCATTTTCTATTTGTGTCATCAGGCTACCAGAAGCACCTGGAATGAGTAATACTTTTTCCGTATGCTTTTGCTCATAGCTTGCCACAATCTCTTCTAAAGGTAAAAGTAAATTTGCGGCTACCGCCACTTTTATCCCTTCTGTTGCCGGTTGACAAGCAACAAGCAGTAAGAGGACAGCGCCTAAAGTCCCACGCATCCTAGTTTAGCGGTTTGATTTGTTCGACCCCTACCCGAAGACCGTTGGCATAAAAAGCATTGCCTTGGTCAAGACTGGTAATGGAGTAAGTCATTTGAGGTTTGGGGATTTTTTTTATCGCTTGTACGCGAACGCTTCCTCCTGCTGCCAGCCTAATTTGATCCCCCACTTGTATTTGGGCCAGTGCGTCAAAATCTTGATAGCGACCTGCAGTAGTAGGATCTAAAACGGCCCAGCCCTTTGCTGCAACAAAGAAAGGATGATCTGGCGTAGTGATGATTTGGCCTCCGACCCAACTGATTTGCATCAGATCATGATGCTTTTGCTGACCAAGTCTCTTGATAGTAGCGGGAATATTTTGTTGTAATCGCTCATTCCAAGCCCACACCTTCTCCCCTACTTTTAGTTCCTCTATTGCTTTTTGACTCCCATCAGCCATACTAACCAACGTACTCCTGCCAAAACAGAGGACACCAGTGCCGTCAAACTCGAGTTCGGCTAGGCCAGTATCGGCATATTTGTCGCCTTTATAGACTTCAACGATTTCAAAACGAAGGACCAAGTCTCCACTCTGACTTTGCAACTCCTCTCCTAGCTGGAATTTCTGCTCGCCGCGGCTATCTTCTAGATGCAGAATAGCTTTTTCATCGCCATTTACATAAAGTTTTAAGGTTTTAACGCGGCTATTATTTTGCCACGCATTTACACTTTTGGGATAGCCATTATGGATCAAGACCTCAGTAACGGGAGGTGAATTCGCTTCAAAGTAATAATCGATATACTCACCTTCTCCATAGCCATCAGCCCCTTCTATCCAAGCGGTAGATAAGTCAAAGTCATGAGCATTGTCAGCAAAGTAGCTATTGGGAGGAGCCGGGTCTAAGGTAGAGGAAGCCTTCAATTTGTAGGGGCCGCCTCCTGTGTACCAAGAATCTCCTAGGGTACCTACAAAATAGATGGTTTGTGAGCGAGTTTCGTCAAAATTACGCAAAAACTCTTGATCCTCTGCGCTGAATGAGCTAGGCAATTTGCCTTCAGCCATTTGATTGGAAAGGTAGTCAAAATGATCCCACTCCGCTTGGTAGGCTAATTGGGCTGTTGGACTCAGGTCCTTGGGTTCTCCAATTTCATAAGGTAGAATATCCGCTACACCCGTACTGGGCGCAGGTGTGGGCGCTTTTACAGGAGTAGTAGGCTCTTCTTGGATAACACCGGATTCGGTTTCCTCTTCTAAGACGACTTCATTAGTGTTATCACTTGGGCTTGTCTGGCAAGCAGACAACACTAGGGCAAAACAAACAAGGCAGATGTTTAGGATTCTGGGCATGTGAGTTAATTATCCTCCAATCGTTGACATGGATTCAGAGACTTTGCCTTTGGATTTGCGGGCTTTTTCGGCCTCATATCCATCCTTTGCTCTGCTACCAAAGGCCCGCTTCAAGGCAAGCTCTATGGCAGTGTCATCTGATCCATCCCGCAGCAAAGTACGCAAATCTAGCACACCATCATCATAAAGGCAGGTTTTTAGGGTTCCTGTAGCGGTCATACGGATACGGTTACAGCTCCCGCAGAAGGTCCGTGTGAAGGCAGCAATAATCCCCACTTTGCCTTTGAAGCCAGGGATTTGGTAATTGATGGCAGTGGCTCCGTTTTCAAAAGGCAAGGCCATAATGCGGGGATGATGCTCTCTGATATGGGAAAGGATCTTCTTATGATTCCATTCTAGCTTGGCATAATGATCTCCCGTGCCATTAAATGGCATTTCTTCAATGAATCGTACGGTAACAGGATGATGACGGGTATATTCTACCAAGTCTAGTAGGTCCTCAGTATTTTTGCCCGCCATGACGACGGCATTGATCTTGGTCTTGATACCTGATTCCAATAGTTGATCCAAACAAGCCCGCACTTTGGGAAGCTCATCACGACGGGTGATTTTGAAAAAGCGTTCCCGATTAAGGGTATCACAACTCAAATTGACCGAATGTAAGCCCATCTGTACCAAATCGGGAATATACTTACCGGTCAAAACGCCATTAGTCGTAAGGTTGACTTGCTCAATGCCTTCAATGGCATGAATGCGGTATAAAAAGGGCACTAGGTCTCTGCGTACAAAAGGCTCCCCCCCAGTGATGCGAACTTTCCGTATGCCCATACTAGCCATGATCTTCAACAGGCGTTCCATTTCCTCATAGCTCAGCAAGCTCTGGCGAGCCACATAAGTTATTCCTTCCGCTGGCATGCAGTAAAAGCAACGGAGGTTACAGCGATCCGTTACCGCCAGCCTAACATATTCGATGGGTCGTCCGTGATTGTCAAATATTGGCATAATTCCAATTTACGAAGCTTCTATGGAAATCACTACCTGTTTTGAGGCGGGAGTGTTGCTGCCTTTAGCCCTACTTTTGAGGGGCACCAACACATTGGCTTCAGGAAAATAAGTAGCAGTGCAGTAGCGAGGAATGTTATAAGGCACCACTCTAAAATTGCGGGCTACGCGTTCCTCTCCTTGATAATGACTTTTGAGATGCACCAATTGTTTGGCCACTAGTCCTGCCGCTACGATATCTTGAGGATTCATCATAATCACCCGACGATCGTCGAAGATCCCTCGGTAGCGATCTTCTAAGCCATATATAGTGGTATTGTACTGATCATGGCTCCGGATGGTCATCATGATATACTGTCCTTTGCCTCGTGGATCTTGCGGTACAGCAGTGAGGCTAAAGTGAGCTTTACCATCAGGAGTATTGAATTTGCGCTCGCGGGAACCATTAGGGAGGTAGAAGCCGCCTTTTTGGCGAACGCGCGTATTATAATTTTCAAAACCAGGAATACAATCTTCGATCAAGTTGCGGATCAGGTCATAGTTTCCGGCTAGTTTTTGCCAATCTAAACTAAACTTATCTCCCAATACGGCTTGGGCTAGCTCAGCTACGATCGCAGGTTCGCTTTTGAGAGCAGCGGAAGCAGGAGTTCGATCACCTGTCGATTGATGGACTTTGCCCATAGAATTTTCCACACTCACAAACTGTTGCCCTGTGGCTTGAATATCCTGCTCGGAGCGGACCAAGCAGGGTAAAATCAAGGCAGTTTTGCCGTGGACCAAATGACTACGATTGAGCTTAGTAGAAATTTGAACCGTGAGATTGCAATTGCGGAGAGCTTGGGCGGTCTGTTGGGTATCGGGGCTGGCAGAGAGGAAATTACCTCCCATAGCAATAAAGACTTTTGCTTCTCCACTAAGCATTGCCTCGATGGCGTACACCGTATCTAACCCATGCTCCCTCGGGGGCTCAAAATCAAAGCGTTCCGCGAGGCGGTCCAAAAAAGCAGCTTTAGGCTTCTCCCAGATGCCCATCGTCCGGTCGCCTTGTACATTGCTGTGTCCGCGAACTGGACAAGTGCCCGCTCCTGCTTTGCCAATGGCTCCTTTGAGCAATAAGAGATTGACCATCTCCTTGATATTTTGGACCCCATTTACATGTTGGGTCAAACCCATCGCCCAGCAAATGATAATTTTTTTATGGTCAATAAGCAATTGCGCAGCTGCTCGGATCTCCTCCTCCGCCACTCCACTCTTGGCTACTAGTTGAGCAAAATCATACTGTTTTAGGTCTTGGCTCAGGGCTGCAAAACCTTCGGTATAGGTTTCGATAAACCTATGATCCAAGACTTCACCCGGTCTTTGGGTCTCAGCCTCAAACATCAATTTCATCAAAGCTTTGGCCAAAGCGATATCTCCATTAACCCGCACTTGACAAAAAACATCCGTCAAAGCCGTGCCCCCACCGATAATATCGCCCAAATGCTGAGGGTGTTGAAAGCTAATGAGACCTGCTTCCGGCAATGGATTGACGGTAATGATCTTGCCTCCGTTTTGCTTACACTTTTGCAAAGCCGAAAGCATGCGTGGATGATTGGTGCCGGGATTTTGCCCTACGACCATAATCACCTCTGCCTCATATAAATCTTCTAGGGTAACCGATCCTTTGCCGATTCCTACGGTTTGAGAAAGTCCTTGCCCACTAGACTCATGGCACATATTGGAGCAGTCTGGTAAATTGTTGGTGCCATACATACGCACAAACAACTGATACAAAAAGGCTGCTTCGTTGCTCGTACGGCCGGAAGTATAAAAAACTGCTTCATCCGGACTAACTAACCTATTGAGCTCCTCAGCAATCAGCCTAAAGGCATCATCCCAACTGATATTTTCATAATGGGCCTTACCAGGGAGGAGCACCATTGGTTGGGTGAGACGACCTTGTTTACCAAGCCAATAATCCGTTCCTTGATTGAGCGCTTCTACACTATGTCGATCAAAAAAAGCAGCATCAATACGTTTACTGGTAGCTTCCTCGGCTAAGGCTTTGGCGCCATTTTCACAGTATTCGGCTAGCACCGAGCGTTTATCATCTGGATCGGGCCAAGCGCAGCCGGGGCAATCAAAACCATCGGTTTGATTCATTTTGAGTAAGGCACGTAATCCAGCGATGGGTCCTAATTCTTCTTTGAGATGTTTTAGGCTGGAAAAGACCGCCGGAATGCCACCGGCCACCGTTTTGGGCGATTCTATGCGTAGTGATTTGTCTTCCGCAGGTTGATTAGTAGGATTCATAAAGTCGTTTAATGTCCCTTAATCAAACCTACATAATGCCCTAGCTGATTGCAAGCGGCAGAAGCCACGGATGGTGATTATTGTTTTACAAATCGTTTATGCAGGCCATCAACTGATAAAACGTACAATCCAGCAGCTAAGGTCTGGAGAGCAATTTTGTTTTCTGCCTGCATGACACCGCTGAGCCAGACTTTGCCAGTAAGATCAGAGATTTGGTAGCTTGTTGGGGTATTACTGCTGCGCAGAACGCTTATCTCGTTTAAAGCGGGGTTGGGATGGAGAGAGAGGGTAGCTCCCTTTATTGGCTCAATTGAAGTATTGTTGCGAAGGCCTTCCAAATCATACTGAGAGAAAAACTCCCAAATAGCCAAAGAGGCGTCAAAATCAAAATTGGTCCCAGCGCTGATAAACTGATTATTGGGCCAAGTATGTCCCCCATTAAATACTTTGTAAAGTTCGACTTCCGCCCCATTGCTCCCATTGCGATATTGATAAAGTCGGACGGTAGAGCCGTCGCTAGGACTAATATCCTGCAAATCCGTTTCTATTGGGGGTAATTCACATCGGTTATAACGAGCCCAATAGGCCACTACCGAATCCACATGAGCCGTCCATGGCGATTGTCCGGTATAGGGTACGACCAAATCAGCCGTACCATGAATTTGCATGACTGGGGTAGGATGCTGAGGATTACAAGCGGCGAGTTTGGCTTCAGTCATAGAGCCGGTGACCGAGGCTACGGCAGCGATTCGATCACTAAGTTCGCAAGCTAGCTGATGGCTCATAAAGCCACCATTGGACATACCAGTGCTGTAAACTCGATTAGGATCTACATTGTATGTGGCAATCATACTATCGATGAGTGCATTTGCGAAGCTGACATCATCCACCGTGCTGCCCCCCCAGCCCACATTCCAATGCGTAATATTGGAGAAGTTTCGTGTTCCCTGCGGAGCAACGATCAAAAAGCCTGCGGTATCAGCAATCGGCTGAAAGTTGCCATAGTAAATCTGCTCACTGGCGTTGGAAGTGTAGCCATGAAAGTTGAGCAGCAGCGGCATTGGGCTAGTCGAGTCAAAGTTGGCTGGGATGTAAACAATATACTCACGGAGCCGATTTTCATGGGTAAATGACCCGTTGACAAAGGCTTGACCAAAGAGGTTATTGGCGCTTAAGATCAGGACTAGGATAAAGGGAATAGATTTCATACCCAAAGATAAGTTTCTTACCGCGAATGATCGTTCCGCGCAGCGGGAAAAATGACAAAGGTCCCTCGATCCCGTACAGTAGTCGGGACTCGGGAAGACCTGAGTGGCTGAGGTGAAAGCCTAAACCCATCCAGTTGTCATGCTGAGCAAGGTCGAAGCAACTTTAAGCACGAGCGTTCCGCGCAGCGGTGATAAAAACAAAAATACCTCCGATGATAGAAAGGAAATCTTCAAAATTGAAAAACGCGAGGAAGAGACCTCGCGCTTTTTCATCTATGCTACGTATGTAATTTCAAAATTGAATACAATGTTTACGTACCAAAACTGTGCCGAAATATAAAAGTTCCGCTAACTTTTCGTCCATTGTAGGTAGCGGGACGAAAACGCAACATCCTTACATAAGCTTCGCAGGGTAGTTTTAGTAAAGGATGGCTATTACCGATCACCTCATGTCCAGCATAATTACCATTGGCGTCTACAAATACTTTTAGGTTAACCACTCCTTTGATGCCGCGGGTACGAGCAGTTTTGAGGTAAGGGATCTGGGCCCTAATCTGAGAAATATTGAGTGGTTTAGGCGAACTATCGAGTTTTACAGGCACGTATTGCGCCTTGGACAAGATCTCAGTTTTATCATTGGAGCGAAGTGCCACTGATAAAATGAGGGCAAAAATGGTAAAGAGAATCCAAACAGATCGGTGGTAAGCATACATAAGCAAGGAAAAGAAAGCTACGAGAATGAGAACTTTACACTTTCTTTAAACAAACAGCATGCCACGAAGAAGTCGTTTTTATTTCGTTTTTGGTCAAAATCTTACAGACCTAGTTTCAAAAATATTCTTGTCTAATCGTTCAAAAAAAATCCCCTGAAAGACAGCAGACTTTCAGGGGTATCAAATGAAAACAAAATAGTTCTTATTTAGCTCGGATAGCGAAAGCGAAAAGGAATGTTAACCCAGTAAGCTACAGCTTTGCCATCGCGGCGGGCAGGCAAAAACTCAAGCGATTTTACGTGTTTTTCGACCTGATCGCTCATAACCGGATGACTCCTTTGGATGATCTTATGATCACGATAATCGCCAAACTCATCAACCAAGACGCGCACAATCACTAAACCGTCCTTATTTGCCATATGAGCAGGCATGGAGTGATTGGCTTTGCGGCGGATAAATTCAAGATTGACCGCTTTAGGCTCCATATCAACAAAAATGATGTCATTGATAGAAGGGGAACGTGTGTCAGAAAGGTGCATACTGCAATTTTTGCGCACTTCAACACGCTGTTGGCACTTCTTGCGCTTCTTCTTTTTTTGTTGGCAAGAACTATGGTACTCTACTTCGACTATCCTATGTTGATGACTCTTATGGGAGCGAAAGGTACCCAGCCATTGTGCAGCAGAAAAGGTAAAAGCGAAGGTTGTGAGTAAAATCCAAAAATTTCTTGTGTTGGCTGACATATCAAAGCGGTTAAAAGGCCTAAAGGAGAATTGTTGCTTGTATAACGTATATAATTTCGGAACTGTTGGCGTAAAAAGGCAAATCCTAGGAAAAAAAATCTTACATCTTAGCGAATAAGCAAAATTCCCCCAGATTGACCAGCAATCTGAGGGACCCCATGATGTAAAATATATTCTTTAGTATTAAATAGAGAGTATTTAGTACTTAGACATTCTTTGTACTGACTACTGACTACTGACTACTAGCTACTAACAACTTCTTCTCTGAACTTGATTTGCCCGAGATGAGTCTCAACGGAAATGCGAGCGTCTTTGCTTACCTCACCCGCCAAGATCGATTTAGATAATTGGTTGATGATTTCTTTTTGGATCAAGCGCTTGACTGGACGAGCCCCGTATTGAGGATCGTAGCCGAGACTAGCTAGAAGATCCAATACCTCCTCAGAGAAATTTAGATAGATATCTTGCTCTGCCAATTTCTTGACGAGTCCTCTAACTTGTATCTCTACAATGGCACGCATATCTCCTTCGCTCAATGGGGCGAAAACAATCGTCTCATCGATTCGATTTAGGAATTCAGGACGGAGATGCTTCTTAAGCTGCTCTACCACTTGCTCGCGGATGATCACCATTAAGGCATCCTTGTTGGAATCGTTTAGCTCGCTAAACTTTTCTTGGATGTAGTGTGCCCCCATATTAGAGGTCATGATGATAATCGTATTGGTGAAGTTGACTACCCGACCTTTGTTATCAGTCAAACGACCGTCATCTAGCACCTGTAAGAGGATGTTGAAGACATCTGGGTGCGCTTTTTCGATTTCATCTAGCAAGACAACCGAATAAGGTCTGCGACGTACGGCTTCCGTCAATTGACCACCTTCATCATAGCCAACGTATCCGGGAGGCGCTCCTACCAAACGGCTAACCGCATGCTTTTCTTGATATTCGGACATATCAATCCGAACCATCGAACGCTCGTCATCGAAAAGAAACTCCGCTAAAGCTTTCGCTAGCTCAGTTTTGCCGACCCCTGTTGAGCCGAGGAACACAAAGGAACCAATCGGACGATTAGGATCTTGCAAGCCCGCGCGGCTACGGCGAATAGCATCCGATACGGCAGTGATCGCTTCTCTCTGCCCCACTACCCTATTGGCTAATTCATCTTCTAGTCTCAGCAACTTTTGACGCTCGCTTTCGACCATTTTTGAAACCGGGATTCCTGTCCAGCGAGAAATTACCTCTGCAATATCTTCGGCGTCCACCTCCTCTTTCATCATCTGCTTTTCGCCTTGATACTCAATCAACTCCTTTTTCAAGGCCTCAATCTCTTCTTCTCGCTTGACAACACTTCCGTATCGGATTTCTGCTACTCTTCCAAAATCTGCTTGACGCTCTGCTTCTTCTGCTTCTACCCGCAAGGCCTCCACCGCTTCTTTTGCAGTACGAATCTTCTCCACGATCCTTTTCTCATTTTCCCAGTGCGCACGCAGATTGTTTCGAGTCTCTCCTAAATTGGCGAGCTGTTCTTCTATTTCACCTAACTTCTTGTTTTCTTTTTCCCGCTTTAAGGCTTCACGCTCGATCTCTAAGTTTCTGATTTTTCGTTCTATCTCATCTAACTCTTCGGGCATCGAGTCCATCTCCAAACGTAGTTTAGAGGCGCTTTCATCAATCAAATCGATGGCCTTATCGGGCAAAAATCGATCACTGATATAGCGGTTGGAGAGTTCGGCAGCGGCTACAATTGCAGCGTCGGTGATACGAACTCCGTGGTGTACCTCATAGCGTTCTTTCAAGCCGCGCAGGATGGAAACCGTATCCTCTACGCTAGGCTGATTGACCAAGACGGTTTGGAAGCGTCTTTCCAAAGCCTTATCCTTCTCGATATATTTTTGATACTCATCAAGTGTAGTAGCACCGATGGCTCTCAGTTCTCCTCTCGCCAAAGCTGGCTTAAGAATATTGGCCGCATCCATAGCACCATCAGCCTTACCGGCTCCTACTAGGGTATGGATCTCATCGATAAATAAGACGATAGAGCCATCTGCTTCTACCACCTCTTTTACTACTGCTTTGAGTCGTTCTTCAAATTCTCCTCTAAACTTCGCCCCTGCAATCAAGGCTCCCATATCAAGAGAGTAGATCGTTTTGCTTTTGAGGTTTTCCGGTACATCGCCTTGGATGACACGGAAAGCTAAGCCTTCAGCAATGGCCGTTTTACCCACTCCGGGTTCTCCTACAAGGATCGGATTGTTTTTGGTCCTGCGGGATAAAATTTGCATCACGCGCCTGATTTCCTCCTCACGACCGATCACAGGGTCTAGTTTACCCTGTCTGGCCATTTCATTGAGGTTACGCGCATATTTTTTGAGGGCGTTATATTTGGCTTCTGGATTTTGGTCGGTTACTCGCTGGCCCCCACGGATATCCTCCATGATGGTGAGGAGTCCTTTTTCGGTTACGCCTTGCTCCTTGAGCAATTGTCCGGCGCCATTGCCCGCTTTGACGAGGGCTAGCAGCAAGTGCTCGAGGCTGACAAATTCATCATTGAGCTTGCCAGCTTGTTTATTGGCGACTTCTAAGGTTGCATGCAACTGATTGGAAAGATATTGCCCACCGGTAGCGCCGCTAACTGTGGGATAGGAAGTAATCAGTTCGTTTACTTTGGTAGATAAGAAATCAATGTTTACCCCTAGCTTTTTCAGCATGAAGGGGATGATGCTCTCGTCCACCGACAAAAGCGCCTCAAGGAGGTGCCCTGTCTCAATCGCCTGCTGACGATTCGCTTTGGCAATCTCTCCTGCCTGCTGAATCGCCTCCTGTGATTTGAGCGTATATTGATTGAAATTCATCTTTGGCTTGATTAAGCTTTGCTTGTTGTCTTAAGAGAGAACAAATTGCTTACCAAGCGCATTTCTATGCCATCCTGTCGTATTTCTGGGATTTTTGCTGCCACTAAGGCAGAGTTTTGAGAAAGCTAGACGATTTTTTCTGCCTTTACTGCTGCGCAGAACGCTTATTTGAATTGTTGAGTTGTTGAATTTTTGAATTGTTGAGTTGTTGAGTTGTTGAGTTGTTGATTCAAGCATTCAACAATTCAACAAATGCCTACCCTTCAACAAATGACAAGCGTTCTGCGAAGCAGTAACATATACTTGAACTTACATACGAACTTCCGTAATTTAGGGATAGACCAATTATGAAATGAAAGGCATCACTACACTCCCCCAGGGCTCCACTAAGCCCACCCACGCTACAATTGACCTGCAACTCTATCGAGACCTTTTTACGGCAAATTTTGGCGAGCCTGAAAAAGCGGCTCATTGCCAGTTACAGCGCAATGCTCAAGGCAGAGCTTATGCGACCATTGATTTACGCTATTGGGTCAATGTGTTTCCCTACTTCAAGAAAGATGTAGCTGAGCGTATTGCCTGTGAAATAGAAGAAGCTCAACAGCAACAAGCACCTGCCTCCGCTGGTAGCGCTGCTTGGCAAAATATGGCCAAAACCATTATTGATACAGCCTCTACCTTCCTCGGCACTAAGCATGTCATGGGCGGCATGAGCAAAGCGGGCATAGATTGTTCTGGCTTGATATATACAGCATTCAAATCGGCAGGCATGGAATTGCCACGTGTTTCTCGAGATCAAGCCACCAAAGGCCAAGCCATCGACCGCACCCAATTACGCCATGGCGATTTATTGTTTTTTGGTACGGGCTCTCCCGGACGGATCAATCATGTAGGCATTGTTACTCAGACCGATCAGGAAGGTGGCGTGCAGTTTATCCACACCTCCACCAGTAAAGGCGTAATGGTTTCTCCTCTCACTTCTTCGTACTGGTCTAGGGTGTTTTTGGAGGCAAGAAGAGTACTCGCTTAGTTTGGCTATTGCTTCGCAGAACGCTTAATCGAGTTTAGGATTCAAAATCAAGCACAGCAAGTACTTAATTTTTATCATCATAATTCAGCTTGAAATAATTCTTTGAGCATCTCAAAAAGATCTCTTTGCTTTTTATGTGCAACCAAATAATAATCCCTCAAAGGATAATCAGGTGATTCCCAAATAAGTTGAAGCGATTTATTGTTTAGAAATGCTTGAGCATTTTCCTTCAATGCGACACAAATACCAAGTGATTGGGTCAATGCTTGAAGCATAAAGTATTCATTGGGAATCACATAATTGGTGAAGACTTTCGGTCTTCTTTTGGCAAAACAATGGAGCCAAAATAGCTTTACGTAAGGATTGGTAGCCATATGGGAAAACCATGTTTGTCCTTCTAGCCAAACTTGGATTTTCTGTAAGTCATGTTGCTGGATATATTCAGCTAGTCCTGTAGTATCAAGATCAGGATTGCCCACTATGACCAATGGAGAGCTACAGATTTTGTAAGATAATGTATCAAAGGTTTGAATCTCCTCCCGTACAATAGCAGCGTCAATTTCCTGTTGGTTTACCAACTCGAATAGCTTTTCATTGTCTTGCTCAAAATGAATGCTTAGGTGCTTGAAAGAAGTAAGCTGCTTTCCCTTGCTTAAGCAAAGTGAATCAGGCAGAATCATCAATGTATCGAGTATCCTAGGCTCAAGCACTGTCCAAAGCGATGAAAGTTCCCCTTGGAGCGGGATCAAGCCATTTGCCTACAATGCCTCAAAAGCGGCACTCAATTCCTTTACCGTACATTTAGCCGCAGCTTTGAAAGACTCCAATATCAAGGTTAATTCTGCGCATCCAGGCTGGGTAAAAACGGATTTA
>JBCCQN010000123.1:0-24733 GCA_039024315.1 Bacteroidota bacterium | reverse complement strand
CATTCTATCGTGCAGTTTCAAGATGGTAGCATGAAGGCTCAGATGGGTCTGCCAGATATGAAGTTGCCTATTCAATACGCTATGGCCTATCCACAGCGGATTCAAAATGATTTTCCACGCTTTGGTTTTCCCGCTTATCCCAACTTGACTTTTGAGTCTGTTGATACGGGGGTTTTCAAAAATTTGGCCCTCGCCTATGAGGCTATGCATAAGCAAGGTAATGCAGCCTGTGTCCTGAATGCTGCCAATGAAATCACCAATAAGCTGTTTAGAGATGGGAAAATCAGCTTTCCGCAGATAGGGGATATCAATCAAGAAACAATGGAGTCTGTTGATTTTACCGCACACCCTAGTTTGGAGGATTTGTATGAGTCCGATCGTGCGGCGAGGGAGTTTGTGAGACAGAGGGTGTGATCGGAACCCCCCCTAGCCCCTCTTAAAAAAGGAGGAGAAACTGAATAGCTTTAATTAAAAATTTGAATCCTCGTATTTATTCTCCCTGTGGATAAGAGAAAACAAAACCCCAATATTTCCCTGCCTTTTCGAGGAGGGGCCAGAGGTTGTTAAAAATCAACTCCAAAATGCCCAAGCTCCCTATCAACAAACCCAGCCTTAAGCCTATCAGACAGGAGCTAAGAAACCATTCCACTTCCGCAGAGCTCCTCCTCTGACAAAGCCTCAGAAAAAGCCAAGCAGGCACCAAATCTCAATAGGAGATTACATAGTTGATTTTTACTGTCCAGAGGTCAAACTTATCATTGAAATTGATGGTGGCTATCATCAAGAGGCAGGACAAAAAACTGTTGATTCGCAAAGGGATACAATTCTCAAAAAGAATGGATTTAGTATCCTCAAATTTCCGAAGGATCAGGTACTCAACCAGACCAATATGGTCTCCGAATACGTCAAAGCAAAAATCACCGAACTAAAGCGTTAAGCTCCCTGCTTTATCGGCTTGTCATTGGGGCTTGGGACTACTATCTTCGTTGCTCTCAACCTAAAATTATATATGTCAAGACATACCTACAATCACGGCCTTATCGGCAATTGTGCTTACCTTGCCCTCGTTGACACCGACGCCAACGTCAGCTGGCTCTGCTGGCCCAAATTTGACAGCAGCTTTTTGTTTGGTAGTCTTTTGGATAAAGAAAAAGGCGGTGAATATAGCATTACCCCTGCGGATCCAAATTATACGAGTGAGCAATATTATCTACCCAACACCAATATTCTCGTTACGGAGTTTCATTGTGAGGATGGTAGCTATAAGGTAGTGGATTTTGCGCCTCGCTTTCTTAACTATGATCGTTACTACAAGCCTTTGTTACTGGCAAGAAGAATTATTCCCTTGGAGGGAACACCTCGTATCAAGGTCGTCTGTAGGCCACGCGGTGAGTATGGAGAGCTTGAACCAGAACTCCTTTTTGGCAGTAGCCACATTCGTTATATGGGGCTTGAGCGCCAAGTGAGACTTACAGCCAATATTCCGCTCAATTATATCGCAGAGGAAAAATATTTCACGCTTACGGGGCCACGGCACCTCGCCTTGACTTGGGGCATACCGCTCGAGGCAGAGCTAGAAATCACCCTTGATTCTTTTTACACCAAAACACGCAAATATTGGGAGCGCTGGGTAAGAAGAACCTCCATCGGACAATTTCATCAAGAGGCGGTGATTCGTTCTGCTTTGGCGCTCAAACTGCACCAGTACCAAGATACTGGAGCCATCATTGCGGCGACTACTACCAGTTTGCCGGAGGCTCCGGGTAGCGGCCGTAACTGGGATTATCGTTACTGCTGGATGCGAGATACTCACTATACGCTTAAGGCCCTTACTAATCTCGGGCACTTTGGCGAATTAGAACAGTACGCTCATTACGTGGAAAATATCGCCCTCAACCTCGATGATGATGATCGCTTTCAGCCACTTTACTCCATTACAGGGGATGCGGATTTGATTGAGGAAATCCTCCCTTTGAGTGGTTATCAAGGCAACAATGCTCCCGTCCGCCGTGGCAATCAGGCCTACGAGCACATCCAAAATGATGTCTATGGACAGGTTTTGACCACGCTCTTACCGCTATTTGTGGATGCTCGCTTGCGTCAGGAAGACAAGCGGCATATGCTCCCCTTGGTCATGCGTATTTTGAAAAAGATCGAACAGACCATGACCCAGCCAGATGCTGGCCTGTGGGAGTTCCGCAATAAGGCTCAGTTACACTCCTATACCTTCCTTTTTCATTGGGCGGGTAGCCAAGCGGCTTTGAAGATCGGAGAGTATTTTGATGAGCCAGAAATGATCGAATTGGCCAGTCGCTTAGTGGACGAGAGCGTGGAGCAATTGGAAGCCTGCTTTGACAAAGAGCGTGGTGTTTATACCCAAGCCCTCGGCTCCAAAAATTTAGATGCGAGCCTCCTCCAATTGATCACCATGAGCTACCTCGATCCTACTAGTGAAAAGGCTCAAATTCACGTACAGGAGCTAGAAAAAGAGCTTAAAACCAAAGAAGGTCTCTTTTATCGCTACAAACATGCTGACGATTTTGGAGAGCCTGAAACGACCTTCCTGATATGTGCCTTTTGGTACGTAGAGACTTTGGCCTATCTAGACCGCATTGACGAGGCGGTAGAAATATTTGAAAACCTCATGAAGTATAGTAACCATCTTGGCCTATTGAGTGAGGATGTCGATGCTCGGAACGGTAGCCAATGGGGGAATTTCCCGCAGGCCTATAGCCATGTGGGACTCGTAAATGCTGCTTTTGCCATCTCTCGTAAGCTTGATACCCAGCCTTTTTTATAAAGGTAGCTTGATATAGTTGCTCCAAGCGGGGCAAAACGGCTTCAGCACTAAAATACTCCTTTTGGTGCTGGAGCCCTTTCTTTTGTATGCGCTGATACAAGTTAGGCTGGCTGTGAAGAAACTGGATATTGCGTATCAAGGCTTGGGTGTCTCCAGATTTTACTAATAAGCCTGTAGTGCCTCCTTTGCACCATTCCGCAATCCCTCCTATATCACTAGCGATACAAGGCAATCCCATGGCCTGTGCTTCTATACCTACGATGCCAAACACTTCTCGATACTCAGAAGGCAACACTAAGCAACTGGCCTGAGCAAATGCTTTGCGCAAACATGATTGCGGTAGGAAACCTAAAGTGCTAACGCGTTCGGCAAGGCCGGCCTCCAAAATCTGATCCTCAAATAAGGCAAGATCAGCCCCCTCACCCACACAAACTAGTTGATAATCGTCTAGATATTGTAAGGCCTCCAGCAAGCGAAATATCCCTTTTTCTCGGATCATACGTCCGACAGGTCGATTGAAATTGCTGAAATGAAAGCCCGCTTCCATGCGTTCTGCTTGCAGACTCACGATCTGAATTTCTGGCAAAAGATCAAGTAAAACCTCCGTTTGTATCCTTAAGGTGTCCTGTGCATACCAACCATTTTCTGCTACTATGTCCAGCACAATTTTATTTTCCTTTGCTGGGTATAGCCCCAAGATGGGTATTTGATATTCCTTGCTTTTAGCAAAATTTTGAGAGAGCGTGGCAGCACCTAAAATGGAGAGGCTAAGCTTGCACTGCTGCTTTGTCTCAAAGCTCAATAGCGCGCTGAGGGGACTGCGACCAAAAGGATCTTTTTGGACTTTGAGTTCCCCTAGAAGCAATTCTGCCAAGGGTACTTCCTTAGATGCAAAAGGGATTTCTGGCTCTCGGCAGGCGCTCAATAGGAGGACCAAACCTAAGCATAGGTAGTAGTATTTTTTCATGACGAAAAATCGGGATGTTTGATATATACACGCCCTAAAAGCAAAATCGGTTGGGTGAAATGCGATAATGGGAAAGGCAAACCTCTGAGATTAAAAACTGATTAAACCGTTATAAAACTGAAAAAATAGTTGTATAACTGAAAAAGCAGTTATACTTTTATGATATGAAACGATTAACCCGCAAAGAAGAGGAAGTGATGCAAATCCTCTGGGAGCTAGAAAAGGCCTTTGTCAAGGATATCATTGAAAGGCTACCGGGGGACGCTCATTACAATACGGTCTCCTCTTTGGTGAGACTACTCGAGAAAAATGGGCATGTTGGCCACAAGGCTTATGGTAAAACACATCAGTACTTCCCGATTCTGAAGAAGGAAGAGTATCGCAAACACTTTATCGGCAACGTGGTCAAAGATTACTTTGCTAATTCCTATCAGAGTGTGGTCTCCATGTTTGCCAAGGAGGAAAATATCAGCGTCGAAGAGCTAAAAGCGCTCATTAAGCAAATCGAAAACAAAAAAAATAGCCAAGATGACTGAATTCCTGATCTACCTCACCAAACTAAGCCTCGTAATCAGTTTTGTCTACGGCGCCTATCAGCTCTTTTTGAAACGTAGTACCCATTTTGCTTGGAACCGAAGTTTCCTACTAGTCGGGGTTTTGTTGGCCTTCTCTCTGCCTTTTTGGCCTGTGAGTAATACAATCAACTTTATTCCCAATTCTGTCGATTTAGACATAGGGAGTATAGGTCAAAGTGGCTCAGTAGGCGGGGAGGTCGGCTTCGCCGAACGCATTGATTGGAGCTTTTGGCTGGGATGGAGTTATTTGCTAGGCTTAGGGCTCATGCTTTTACGGCTAGTCAAAATAGACGGTCAAATTAGAAGCCTGATTCGTGCTTCAGTAAAGGAGGAACATCCACGCTTCACCTTATTGCGAAGCTCGGGCATCAAAGCGCCTTTTTCTTTTTATCGCTATGTGTTTTTGCCTGCCTCTAGCCCCCCAAACAAAGCTACGGAACTGATTATCTCCCATGAGCAAGCGCATATTGAGGGACGGCATTCTTTTGATATCCTTCTACTCGAATTCTTACTCCTTTTCCAGTGGTTCAACCCCTTTGCATGGCTTTACAAACGTAGCTTATTGGCTATTCATGAATATCAGGCGGACCAAAGTGTCATGGAGAGAGGGGCGTCTAAATCGGATTACCAATTATTATTATTAGAGCAAGGGGCTGGCAGTCAGCGTTTTGCCCTTGCCAATGCTTTCAATGAATTTACAACTGTCAAACGAATAAAAATGATGAACCAAAACAGATCAAGCAAGTGGAGCAGAATCAAATTTCTATTTCTGATTCCTATTTTAGGCCTGAGCCTTTATAGCTTCAAGGCCTTACCTAGCAGCAATGAAATTGTCGCCAATATCACCGGCAAGACTCTCATCCAAGGCCACGTCATTATGGCGGCAGACCAAAGCCCGATTGCGGGCGCAACTATCCTAGTCAAAGAATCGAGTATTGGTACCCTCACCAATGAAGCGGGTTATTTCGAAATCATGATTCCCGAAAATAGCTCTTCGACCTTAGTCTTTGGTTTTATTGGCTTGGAAAGCCACGAAGTAGTGATGCAAGAAAGTGGGATCATCCGGGTAGAATTAGATAGGGAAAGAAGCAAGCATAGCTTTTTTAAATCAGGCAAAGCGGAAGTAGATCTCAGCAAAGACCTGCAAAACATGAGCGCGAAGGAAAAATCGCCGCTGATCATCCTTGACGGAAAAGAAGTAACGAAAGGATTTAAAATGGATACTATGTCTCCAGACGATATTGAAAGTGTAAATGTCATCAAGGGAGAAAAAGCCATTGAGCAGTATGGCGAAAAAGGCCGCAATGGTGTCGTAGAGATTACCACCAAGAAATAATAAATACTTCTTGAGTACAGAGTAGAAAGTATTCAGTACAGAGAAAAGTGGTCTTATTGAACCGTATAGACGCATTTTCCCCGGTCTTAATACTGAATACTATTGTCTTACTACTTAATACTGGATACTATTGTCTAAGTACTTAAGAATTTGATTCTTAGAGCCGCAATTACCTGCTAGGGGTGATTGCGGCTTTATGATGTTGCGAACCCTAACTCCTCCAAGATAGCTTCACTATGTTGTCCAAGTTTGGGCGGTTCAGAGAGTGTGAGCCGGGGATGCTCACTGACGATTGAGCGAAGGCCTGTAAATTTGTCGCCTTTGATCAGCATTTGCGAGATTAGCGGCTGTTGCATCACTTGAGGCATCGTATTGATTGCCCCTGCGGGAACGCGCTGCTTCTCAAGTAAGGCCAATAGAGCAGAAGATGGCCATTGACTGATGAGTTCTCCGAGCCAAGCATCCAGATTTTCGCGTTCCGCAAGGCGGTCTGTATTAGTAACATAATTGGCTGGTACTGGTACCTTTAAAATCTGACACAAAGTGGCAAACTGTGCATCACTGCCCACTGCGAGTACAATCAAATTACCATCTGCACAGCGAAATTTGCTGCCATAAGGCGCAATATTGGGATGAGCAGAACCTAAAGCCACTGGTACCTTAGCACCCACCAGCCAATTAGTTGCCTGATTGACTAGAGCACTGGCGCCAGATTGGAGGAGGGAGACCGTAACTCTTTTACCTTGACCCGAGATACCGCGTTCGATAAGGCCTAACAAGAGACCTTCCTTGAGTTGGTGAGCCGCCAATACATCCATCAGAGCAACGGGCATTTTATAAATTTGCTCTCCTTCACCATTGATATACATAAAACCTGCCTCAGCTTGAATGATCGCATCATAAGCGGGCCGAGCCTGATCCTTCCCATAGCCATTGATTTCCCCACAAATCAGCCGCGGAAAGCGTTGCATCAGGCTCTCTGCTTGTAAACCCAATCGTTCGGCTTGGCCGGGAATAAAACTGCTCAACAAAATATCAGCCTTGGCGAGAAGACGATCTAATACCACTCGCTCTGACGCCTGCTTCAAATCGAGCGTCAGGGATTCCTTGCCCCAATTGATACAACTAAAGTAAGCGCATCGACTATCTTGTCTATCCTCATGCGCCAACTTCCAAGAACGGGTCACATCACCCCCAAAACGAGGGTTCTCTACTTTGATCACTCGTGCTCCTAATTCGGCAAAAAACATCCCCACAGAAGGCCCCGCTAGCACAGAAGCGAGTTCAATAACGACTAAGTCTTTAAATATTGGCTTCAAATCTTTGCATTTTCTGCTCCAAACTAGCGATTTATGGTGTAATTTTAGGCAATGAAACAGTGGCTACTTTTGGGTTTGGGCGTATTGCTATGTTGGGGATGTGAGCAAAATCTGCAAAGGTCAGGAAAAGAATTAGCAGAAATTTATTGCGCGCGCTGCCACCAATATGTTTCCCCTGAACTATTGCCTAAGGAAGTTTGGAAGCAAGATGTTTTGCCCTATATGGGGGCTCGGATGGGGATGAGTAAGATGCCCGACACGCTCTACAAGGATTATAATATGATGGAGGCACAGCAAGTCAAAAGTGCTGGTATTTATGCGCCTAAGCCATATATGAGTGAGGCTGAT
Source organism: Bacteroidota bacterium (assembly GCA_039024315.1). Taxonomy (GTDB): domain Bacteria; phylum Bacteroidota; class Bacteroidia; order J057; family J057; genus JBCAWW01. Next base: position 17,388 of record JBCCQN010000123.1, on the reverse strand, counting down.
TGGCAAAGGTTGCAAGCATACATCATAGCTCAGGCCCCTGAAACCTTAACCGTTGTTTCGCAGACCCATTGGCAAGCTTCAAAGCGCTTTAAGAGCTCTTTTCCAGAGCTACCATTTAAGGGTAAGCCTTATGTGAGTATGGTAGATATTGAACCCAAAAGTAAGTCTGTCTCCCTTGCAAGTGCCAATGGACAATATGCCAAACTGAAGGCCGATTTTGAGACGACGGATTTTGCGGAGATCCCGGGGGTGATTGTACATCAGCAAAAGCTGAAGGAGGATCTTTTGATGCTTGGTATTGCTCCTAGCCTGATGGCCATGTATCCGGCTCAACGTCCTACTGGGGCTCTGATTAGATTTGAAAATGGCGAATTAAGGCAGTTTAATTTAGCCGCAGGAGGCTTAGTAAGACCGGTTCACTTTGAACTAGCCGACCTCAATCAAGATGGGGATAAAGATTTGATTATCTGCCAGTTTGGGCATTTGATTGGTAAGTTGTCTTGGTTTGAATTCAATGGCCGAGAGTATGAGGAACGGATCATCAAAGCAGTGCCCGGTGCTACTAAAGTATATGTAGAAGATCTCGATGGTGATGATGATATGGATCTGATCGTGCAGTTTGCGCAGGGCAATGAAGGAATCAGTATGTTTCTCAACGATGGGGCCGGTAATTTTTTAGAAAAACGTCTTTTGAATCTGCCTTCAATTATGGGTTCGAGTGATTTTGAGTGGCTGGATTTAGATGCTGATGGCGACAAAGATATTGTGCTCACCAATGGCGATAATGGGGATCGGACCATGACACTCAAGCCTTATCATGGACTACGTATTTATCTCAATGATGGAGATTACCGCTTCGCGGAACGCTTATTTTTCCCCCTTTATGGGGCATCAAAAGTTCGTAGCAAGGATTTTGACCTAGATGGAGATATGGATTTTATGGTCATATCATTTTTCCCAGACTACGTAAATGGAGCCGAAAAAAGTGTCCTCTATCTCGAAAATCAAGGAGACTGGCAGATGGCACCCCAGTACTTCCCTGAGGCCAATCAAGGGCGTTGGATGGTCATGGATGCAGACGATTTGGACGGTGATGGAGACGCTGATGTAGTCTTAGGTTCTTTTTTGCTCAAACCTCAAACGATACCCGATAGCACTTTCAAAGCCTTCGAAGTGCAGGGCCGCCAAATCTTGTATTTAGAAAATACTACTCGCTAATGCGCTGCGCTAATCACCTCTAGGGTACATCACCGAGATACACAGGTCCGCTTTTTAAATCATTTTTTTGTAAGTAGGGGATCAAAGCCGCTGGGAAAAAGATATCTACACTCAAATCATTTATCGTGATCCATTCTACCCCAATTTGTTTGGTGTCAGGCACGGGGCCGACTCCCAATTCGCCATGATTGAGCAGCTTGCAGAGAAAATAAAAGTCCACTTGATGAAAGTCATCATCATCTGGTTCCTCAATATGATTTTGCCGGATAAAATCTCTTACAAAAACGATATCACCCACTTCAACTTTAGCTAAGATCTCTTCATAGCATTCCCGTTTGATGGCATCTTTTAGGTTTTCACCATGATCTTGTCCACCACCTGGAAGGCCATAAAAGATCTTCCCGCTACGAGGACTTTGAAATTTACTACAAAGGATTTTTCCTTCTTCTATGATGATGGCTTTCGTGGAGGTGCGTACTGACATACCTGCTGATTTAGGTCAGGCAATTTCGAAATTTTGGGCACGCATTGCTACCAAGGCCTTAATTTTTCTAGCCAGTTCTGAGCTTTGCCTAAAACTGATGGTTTGTTGCGCGTCTGAATAAGCCTTTTCCGGAGTCGGATGTGTCTCATAAATGATCCCATCAGCCCCCGCCATCAAAGAGGCCAAAGCCATGGGTTCGACGAAGTCGCGTACCCCAATACCATGTGAAGGATCTGAAATCACTGGTAAATGCGTCTTTTCTTTGAGCATGGCTACTGCATTGAGATCCAAGGTATTGCGATAAGCTTTTTCGTAGGTTCTGATCCCGCGTTCACAAAGCATAATCCGCTCATTGCCGCCGGAGAAGATATACTCAGCTGAGTAAAGCAACTCCTCTATCGTACCCGAAATTCCTCTTTTGAGTAGGACGGGTTTATCTACTTCACCCAAGGCATCAAGGAGATTATAGTTTTGGGTATTGCGAGCACCGACTTGAAAGACATCTACATAATCAATCATCGCCTCGATTTGCGATACTTGCATCACCTCGGTGATAATCTTGATACCGTATTCCTGCGCCAATTCTGCCCACATTTTTAGACCATCAATGCCAAGGCCGCGGAATGAGTAGGGAGACGAACGAGGCTTGTACACTCCCCCTCGCATAATGGGGATTCCCTCCGCCTTGAGATGCTCAAGCGTGGCGCGAATTTGGACTTCTGTCTCAATTGAACAAGGCCCAGCCATCAGCGCAAATTGTCCTTCCTGTATCTTGACCCCATCGCCCAAATCAATGGTGGTAGGCTGTACCTTCCATTTGCGAGAAACGAGTTTATAATTGTCCGTTACACGATGCACATCTTGGATGCCCGGCAAAACGCCAATCTTACGGATATCAAAGGCCTTTTTTCCTATGGCAATGAGGTAATGTCCCATTTGGGTTTTTACCTCAGTAGCCTTGTATCCAATAGCCGCAATTTCTTCTTCAAGACGTGCCTGCTGCTCGGTTGTTATATCTGCTTTGAGTTGAATAATCATGAATAAACTGAATATTATCTGACTTATTTTGCATGATATCCCCGCAACTTCCTCGCTAGTCTCCTTCGACGGGGACGGCCAGCGAAAAGGGGATGTTTCACACTCTAGCCGCTTACCGCTGGCGCTTTAATTTTGTTGACAAAGGCTTTTACTCGTTCATCTATACTTCCGGCTTGGTCAATCGCTTTGATGAAGGCACTACCAATAATCGCGCCCTGAGCATAATTACAGGCCGTAGAGAAAGTCTCATGGTCTGAGATGCCAAAGCCTATCAAGCCCGGATTTTTGAGATTCATAGCTTGCAAGCGCTGAAAGTAAGCTTTTGTCTTATCACCAAAACCGGAGGTTTTACCTGTCGTCGAATCCGTAGAAACGATATAGATAAAGCCATCTGTGCTTTCGTCTATCAACCTGATACGAGACTCCGCCGTCTGCGGGGTAATCAAAAAGATATTGGAAAGATTACGAGACTCGAAATCTGCTTTATAAAAGCTCTGATATTCGTGCATGGGTAGATCAGGCAGGATCAAGCCGTCTATCCCGACCTCAGCCGCCTTATCAAGAAAATTCTCCATACCATACTGCATGACGGGATTGACATAACCCATCAATACCAGCGGGATATCCACGCTTTGGCGTATCTCCGCTAATTGCGCAAAGAGTTTATTGATGCTAATGCCATTGTTGAGGGCTCGCGTATTGCTTGCTTGTATAGTCTCACCATCTGCGATAGGATCAGAATAAGGCATACCGATCTCAATCATATCCACTCCATTAGCGGCCAATGATTGTATGATCTCAGTAGTATCTTCTAGTTTGGGAAAACCGGCGGTAAAAAAGACTGAAAGGATATTTCCCTCTTTATGTTGAAATAGTTCTTGGATGCGATTCATCGTGATTCTTTGTAACGAATGTAGGTCTGCAAATCTTTGTCGCCACGACCAGAAAGATTGATCACCACGACATCATCTGGCTTTAGCGTCATTTTATCAAGCGCGGCCAAAGCGTGAGCGGTTTCGATGGCAGGAATGATGCCTTCAATCTCGCTGAGGAAAAAGCCGGCTTCCATCGCATCATCATCGGTGATGTGGATAAAATCAGCTCTACCAGTGTCAAATAAATGGGCATGCACCGGCCCGATCCCCGGATAATCTAGACCAGCAGAGATAGAGTGTGGCTCGACTACCTGTCCATCAGGGGTTTGCATGAGTATGGTTTTACTGCCGTGCAGAACGCCCTGTTTGCCCAAATAAGTAGTAGCCGCAGACTTCCCACTTTCTACCCCTAAACCAGCCGCTTCTACAGCTACTAATTTCACTTCAGGCTCATCGAGATAGTGGTAAAAGGCTCCCATAGCATTCGAACCACCACCCACACAAGCCACCACATAATCAGGTAGAGGAGAACCTGTTTTTTCTTGGAGTTGCCATCGCATTTCCTCGCTGATCACGGCCTGAAAACGCGCTACCATATCTGGATAGGGATGTGGCCCAACCACCGAACCAATGATATAGTGCGTATCGGCCGGATTGTTGATCCAGTGGCGCATGGCTTCATTCGTAGCGTCTTTGAGGGTGCGACTGCCTGATTTGGCTGGTACGATAGTCGCGCCTAGCATCCGCATACGCTCAACATTGGGACGTTGACGTTCGATGTCGATCTCTCCCATGTAAACGATACACTCCAAACCCATAAGCGCACAAACCGTTGCCGTGGCGACGCCATGCTGTCCGGCACCTGTTTCGGCTATGATCTTGGGTTTGCCAAGGCGCTTCGCGACGAGGATCTGACCGAGGGTATTATTGATTTTATGAGCACCTGTGTGATTGAGGTCTTCTCGCTTGAGATAGATTTGTGCGCCATGGTGCTCCGAAAGGCGCTTAGCCAAATATAAGGGCGTCGGGCGACCTACATAATCCTTGAGCAACGCTTGAAATTCCTCTTGAAAATCAGGCTCGGCCATGATTTTGAGGTAATTTTCTCTAAGCTCCTCTATATTTGGATACAACATTTCGGGTATAAATGCGCCCCCAAAACGTCCGTAATATCCATGCTGATCGACTGCGAATTTTGACATGATTTTTTCTGATTTGATGAATGATAGAAGTGTTGATTGGATGATTGATTCGTTAGCTCAGCATTTCTACCAATTCTCTTAGTTTCCCGATGTCCTTCAGACCCGGTTCTATTTCAAATTTGCTGTTTACATCTATGGCATAAAGTTGCGGGAGATGGAGTTCCGCGAGGCGGTCCTTGTCCTCTAAACTAATCCCGCCGCTAAGGAAAAAAGGCGTCTCACTCGGATAGTCTTTGAGAATGTCCCAATTAAAAACTACCCCGTTGCCTCCCGGCTGTTTGCCTTTAGTATCAAAAAGGAAGTAATCCACTATCCCTTCGTAGGGCCCTAAGCGACTAAAATCAAAGCCATTGCCTACCGAAAAGACCTTGATGATTTCTAGCCCTTGCTTCGCAAAACGCTCACAATATTCAGGACTTTCCTGACCGTGCAATTGCAAAGCATCGAGAGAGAAGCGTTCCACGCAGTGGCGCAGATAAGACTCCTCCGCATTGACAAAGACGCCCGTTTTTTTGGGCCCTTGCAGGGAACGAATCATCTTAGCATCTGCGATTTGCTCGGCATGTCGAGGGGACTTCTCATAAAAGATCAGCCCCATATAATCCGGCTCCAAAGCCACTAGAGCTTGGATATTTTCCGAATCACGCATGCCACAAACCTTGAGTTTCATATTATTTTTTGATTTAGTGAAGAGTTGAATTTTTGAATGGGACAACTCAACAACTCAACAACTCAACAATTCAATAAATCTCTTACAGGCCTTCTCAGGTTGGCTCGTTTCCATGAATCTCTGCCCCATCAAAAAGCCTTGAAAACCAGCGGCTTTGAGTTTTATGACCTCGGCAGGATCGCTGATGCCACTTTCGGCTACCTTGACAAAGTCGTCCGGAATCTGATCGACCAACTCTAAGGAGGTATTGATGTCCACGCTAAAGTCCTTGAGATTACGATTATTGACCCCTACCAGATCAAGATGCTCATTGAGGCTTCGGGCCAACTCTTCTCCATCATGTACTTCCATCAGCACTTGTAGACCGAGTGATTGCGCAAAAGCGGCTAGCTCTTTGAGTCGTTGTGGTTCAAGACATGCGGCGATCAATAAGATGGCATCCGCTCCAATCGAACGTGCTTCTACGATCTGATATTCATCGATGATGAACTCTTTGCGCAGAATCGGACAATAATTAAGTTGACGGGCGAGGGTTAAATCCTCATTCTTACCGCCAAAAAACTTTGAGTCCGTCAGGATCGAAAGGGCCGAAGCTCCCGCCTGCATATAGCCAATCGAAACCTGCTCTACCGATACATAAGGATTGATATCACCCTTAGAAGGAGAACGCCGCTTGATCTCAGCGATGATGCCGGATTTATCTGGCCGAGTGATGTATTCGCGCATCGACACGCAGGGAGTATCAAAGTAGGTCGATTGTTCCAGCAATTTGACCGGGTATAGGGCCTTTTGCTGGGCTACTTCTTCTCGCTTATGCGCGATGATTTCGTCGAGTATGGTCATTTGATTTTTATTCTTTTGCTGCTTCGCGGAACGCTTATTAGTTGCTAATGAACTTTTTAAAGGTTTCGTAGGCTTTGCCAGATTCTAGTGATTCGCGTGCTAGTCCAAGCCCATCTGCCAAACTGTGCTCGGGTCGAGCGGTGTGAATAGCTAAACCTGCATTAGCTATAACTACTTGTTGCTGGGCAAGGCTGCCTTCATTTTTCAGAACTTGCTCAAATATTTTGGCTGCGTCCTCTACCGTTTTGCCACCGGCAAGATCTTCGGGCAACCATTGCTGCATCCCTAAGTCAGCCGGACTGAGGATATGTTCCCCATCATTGGCGAGATATTTGGCCGAACCAGTGAGCGATATCTCGTCATAACCGTCCAAAGCATGCAAGATGGCAAAGCGCTTATCCGTCTTTTGATAGAGGTAGCCATAGAGTCTAGCCAACTCAAGGTTAAAAACTCCCACCAATTGTTTGTTGACAAAAGCAGGGTTTACCATGGGGCCAAGCATGTTAAAAAAGGTTTTTACCCCTAACTCACGGCGGATAGGTCCTACATTTTTCATTGCTGGGTGGAAGAGCGGCGCATGTAAAAAGCAGATGTTACAATCATCCATCTTCTTGCGCAGCTTGTCATAATCATTGGTAAATTCTCCCCCAAAATGTTGAATCACATTGGACGAGCCTGAGACAGAGGAAACCCCATAATTACCGTGCTTTGCCACAGGTACACCGGCGCCTGCAACCACAAAAGTGGACAAAGTCGAGATATTGAAAGTATCCTTACCGTCGCCGCCTGTACCGCAAAGATCAATGGGATCATAGTCTGAGAAGTCTACCTTGATGCATAGCTCAAGCATCGCCTCCCTAAAGCCAGCCAGTTCTTCAACCGTGATGCCACGCATGATGTATACCGTCAAGAAGGACGCCACCTGAGAATTGTTGTACATACCGCCTTTGGCGATGTTGGTCAAGACCTCCTTGGCTTCAGACTGATTGAGGGTATTGTGTTCAAAAAGATGGTTGAGGATATCTTTCATATTGTCCGCCTTTGGGCGATTTTGCGTGGGAGTGCTGGCGATTGGAAGATCTAACCAGTTTTGAATCATCTTGATCCCATTGTCAGTGATGACGGACTCTGGGTGAAACTGCACCCCATAGACCGGCAGGTCCTTGACTTTGAGCGCCATTATGATGTCTTCGTCATCCTTGGCGAGCGTTTGTAGCTCGCCATTCATGCTTTCATTTTTGACGGCCCAGCTATGGTAACGAGCCACTTCTAAGCGTTCGGGTATCCCGACAAAAAAGGGATCAGCAGTATCCAAAATTGTAGTTGGCATCCGCATGCCGTGCAAAACTTCACTCATATTATAAAGTTCTGCGCCAAAGGCTTCAGCGATGGCTTGATGACCAAGGCAAACGCCCAGAATATGCTTTTTGCGGCCGTAATGCTTTAATAGCTCTGGCATAATACCAGCCTCAGAAGGGATACCAGGACCGGGGGAAAGTAAAATTTTATCGTAGCGAGCAAGGTCTGCCAATTCGATTTGATCGTTGCGATAAACATCTAGTTGATCGCCATAGCCCAACTCTCGTAGGATGTGCACGAGATTGAAGGTAAAGGAATCGTAATTATCGAGGACGAGAATTTTCATGCTTAGCGATTGATAGTGTTTGCGAGTTCAAGGGCATTGCGCAGGGCGGCGAGTTTGTTGTGGACTTCCTCTAGTTCGCTTTGCGGCACGGATTTCGAGACCACACCAGCGCCTGCTTGATAGTAAAGGACATTTTGCTTGCTCAAAAAGGAGCGAATCATGATGGCTTGATTGAAGTTGCCATTGAAGCCCAAATAGCCGATACAACCACCATAATAGCCTCTATTGCCCTTTTCATTGGCTTCGATCAATTGCATAGCGCGATGCTTAGGCGCTCCCGAAAGCGTGCCCGCAGGGAAGGTATCGGCCACCAACTGCATCGAAGAAACAGTGGTATCAATCTTGGCCGTCACCTTAGAAACTAGGTGAATCACATGAGAGAAGTATTGGATCTCTTTGTAGGTATCTACCTTGACCTCGCTACCATTGCGGCTTAGATCGTTACGAGCGAGATCGACGAGCATGACGTGTTCCGAATTTTCCTTGGGGTCATCGAAAAGCTTGCGGGCCAATTTGAGGTCTTCCTCATCATTGCCGGTACGGCGGAAGGTACCCGCAATGGGGTGAATGGTAGCTTGTTCGTTTTCGATGATTAACTGTGCCTCCGGCGAGCTTCCCATCAATTTGAAGTTGCCATAATCGCAGTAAAAGAGATAGGGAGAAGGATTGATCGAGCGCAGGGCGCGATAGACGTTAAATTCATCTCCCTCAAAGCCTTGCTGGAATCTACGTGAAAGTACAATCTGAAAGACATCTCCTCGCTGACAATGATCCTTGCCCGTTTGGATGATCTCCAAAAATTCTTCATCCGTTAGGTTGCTGCTTTCAGCTCCCCTTGCTTGGAAGGTAAAGCGAGGTAATGACTGGTGATTGAGCAATGATTCGATGCGATCAATACCCGTGGCACGGAGGTTATCCTCATGGCGATGCTCAAAAATGTACAATTCATTGTGAAAGTGATCAAAGACCAAAACGTAACGAAAGGCCTGATAGATCAAATCCGGGATTATGCGTTCAGCGGAGCTGCCTCCCTCGATCTCAACCGACTCATAATGACGGACGGTATCATAAGCCTGATAGCCAAAAAGGCCGTTATAGCTAAACTTAAAGTCTAATTGCTCGGGCGCAAAGCTGTTGAGAAAGGCCTGCAACATTGCTGGTAGATCCTTTTGCCCACTCACAGATTGAGTTGACTGACTACCATCCGGATACTGGATATGCACCTCCTTATTGGCAAGTTTGAACTCCGCCATGGGTTCCAGACAGATAAAGGAAAGCGGATTGGCATCGCCGTGATAATCCGAACTTTCGAGTAGGATTGGATTGGCATAATGGTCGCGCAGCCGCAGGTAAGCACTCACCGGCGTGATCGCATCGGCGAGGAGCTTTTTATAACGAGTTTTGAGCGGGAATATCTTCATAATTGCTTCGCAATAATTGAGTCGAGTCAAAAGAAAAACGGCTTACAAGTCGTAGGACTGTAAGCCGTTGGATATATTTTTATTTACACAATAGGCTATCTCCCACGAAGATTCGTAGTTGAACGCCACCACCAAATTTTGTTACTGTGCAAAGGTGAATTCATTGTTCTTATTGATTTGAAAACAAATATATAGTGTCTTTATTATTCTTTCCAAAAAAGAGTGAGATTTTTTCAAACTTGATGCTTTTGATAGGGACTACTGCTACGCGGAACGCTTGTCTCAAGGCTGATTTCTGAGCTTTTCTGTGAAACGGAAGGAACAAAAGATCTTTCGACGGGGCTTAGGAAGACAAATAGGCTTACTAGCGTTTTTAACTTAATGATCTCCTTTTGTCATCCCGACCGCAGCGGAGGGACCTATGTTATTCCTTCAATTAGCAGCTCAATACAAACCCGCTGTCTGCCGATAATAAATCCGCAAAGGATCTTCCCCTTCTAAAGCACGTCTCGTAAAAAACAACAGCTTCCCATCCGGACTGAGTGCCGGACAATATTCCACCGCAGCACTATTGATGCTGGGGCCTAGATTCTGGGCAGGAGTCCAAGAACCATCGGGTAGTTTTTTGCTCGTATAAAGATCGGCTGCTCCATAAGCATCTTCACGATTGGAATAATAGAATAAGCGTTCTCCGAAGGGGTCAATGACCGGATTAGAGTCCGAAAAGGCGGTATCATTGACACTCTCAGGTAGCAATATCGGATCCAAATATCTACCATCCTCAAATGCCGCATACCAAATATCATTTTGACCATTGCGCCGCATGGAAGGGAAGTACAGATTATAATTTTGATCTACTGAGGGAAAACCTTCGCCAAACTCTTCAGAACGAATATTGGCATCTACAGGCACTGCTTCGCTCCAGCTTTTGCCTTGACGGATCACGTACCAAAGGTGAGGACTCTCTAGCTCAGCAGTATCGGACTCCTGCAAAGGGCGAAAAGACATGAAATACAAGCGTTCCCCATCGGGTGAAATAAAAGGATCAGCGTCTCTCCATTGGCCAGAAAAAGAACTTATCCTAGGACTCTGCCATTGCCCTTCGCGATATAGAGACTGATAAATGAAAAAGCGCCGATTGCTATCCATACGAGTAAAGTAAACCTCCTGCAGGTCGGGCATAAAGCTGATGGCAAACTCATGTCCGGTCGAAATGATACCTGGCGCAAATTCGGTCAAGCTATCACTCAATACGGCTTGCCATGCTTGTGCGCTGGGGTCGGGAGAGGGAGGCGTCTGACAAGCCAGAAGCGTTAATAGACTGAGTAAAGGAAATAAGCGTCTCATCTGAAGGCAAAATCTATATGATAATGATCGTCGTGTAAATTATCGATCAAGGGAGAGAGTTTGCGCACGAAATAAATGCCTCGTCTTTTGAGCTTTTTACCGTAGTAACCCTTAAAAAGAGCTGGCTGTAGCTCGACTTTAAAGATCACTTTTTTGATTTTGAGACCTTGCTGCTTAGCCGCTTCATCCAGCGCTAAAATGTGTCGTGCCATGGCCTCATAATCAATCTTGACCTTGCGATAGATGCGCCATTGGGCTTTACTATTGAAAGTCAGGAGGTAGTGCCAAATGCCCATCCGATCTAGCATCTGAAAAGCTTTACCCTTCTTTTGTAGGGGTGTCATGAAATCCACGCTCATGCCGTTTTGGTGGGTGCGGTGGGGCTTCATGGGTCCACCTTTACGTTTAGAACACTCCATCAAGCGAAACTTCCGCTCGGGCATAGCATCATGGCAGCTTTGATAAGCTAGTTGGACGGTTTTGCGCACTTTTTCGTGTACAAATCCTCTTTGTAATACATAATAACTAAGTGGACTGAAATAGCGGTAACCCTTGCCCTTATATGGCAATTTTGCCGCATTTTGGAGGCTGCCATTGCCGGGGCTACCCTTGGAAACGCTTTGGGAAAAAGAGCTTAGAGCAAAAAGGATGAGTAGGAGACAAAAGGTGAATCTTAGCATGAGTTAAGAACGTTTTCTTAGAGCTTTAGCGTATGGAGCCTGCTGCGCAGAACGCTTATCTCTATAAGTCCAATTTGCTCCGTAGCACCCACTCCTTAGTGCGAGGGCCCCCTAATAGATTAGCCGTATATGTACCTACTTTTTCAATTCCTTTTTTATCCTCCCAATCAGAAAGACTGAGTTGAACTATCATAAGGCCAAAGGTGGAATCGATTTCAAAGAGTTGGGCCATTAGCCTTTTACTTTTGGTCCGATAAATCCGATGGATCTGGCAAAATGCATCGATACAATGATTGATTATCTGATGCTTAATCTGCATGGCCGCAAAATAATCTTCGATAGCATAGCTATCTGCATAATCTTTGAGGAGATCATCTAAACCATATTTGAGCAACTCAATTTGAAAGCTTTTTAGCGCTGGAGCTTTTTGAGCCATGATGGCTTTGGCTTCTTGGATGAGTTTTTCGACTTCGGTCGAAGACTGAAACGCTACTAAACCATTGGCTAGAATATGGGCGGTGTGTGGGCTCTTTTCCTTGCGAAAATAAGCTCGGATTTGTTGAGGCGGATTTTTGAAGTACTCTATTTCAACTCCATGAATCCAAATATTGCCTCGTTCACGCTCGGTATTGCTAGGATCGGTGATCACGTATATGTCTATATCGGAGTTTGGACCTAGCTCGGCATGGACAAATGAACCTGAAACCACAATACCGATGACGTCTTTCTCTAATTGGGTTTTGGCTACATATTCGTCTGCAGCCGCTTGAAAACGGGCTTTTTGATCATTCATCTGAGGCATTGCTTCTGAGTTTTGGCAATTGCGCTTGGGTTTCTTGATGCCAGGCAGCCATACTACGGCGCATCTGGGCAAGCTGTTCGGGCTGATCTGCCACTAGATTGTTTTTCTCTTCAGGATCGCTCGAAAGATCGAACAGTTCTTCACGATCTTCGGTCAAGAAGCGAATGTATTTCCATTTACCTTGCCGCATAGCGGAGCCGGGTTCCCACATGCTGCCATGATAGTGCGGAAAGTGCCAAAAGAGGGGGCGTTCTGCGCGAGCAGGCCCTAAAACGTTAATCCCATCTATCAGCAGATTTGACGGAAGATCGAAATCTAAAGCGCTCATGATAGTAGGGAGTAAATCCATGCTGATGGTCGGTGTATCATTTCGCTTTGGTATAGATTGTTGCGTTCCGGCACGGATAATCAGCGGCACTCTAATCCCCCCTTCATAGCACCAGCCTTTGCCCGCTCTAAGGGGTTCATTAGAGGTCGGGGCATTACGATTTGGCGCTAGCGTAGATAGACCACCATTGTCGGAAGTGAAGATGAGTAAAGTATTTTCGGCTAGTCCTTGCGCTTCAAGACTATGCAGTATTCTACCCACATTTTCATCCAGCGCAGCGATCATAGAAGCATAGTCAGCGCGGTTTTGTTGGAGTTTGGTTTCGCCTTTGCCCTCTGGGCGAACGCTTGGCTCCATCATTTCAAGGCTATCTTGAGCTGCCTCCCATTCTCCAATATGCCGCTTAGAAGCTTGAATAGGCGTATGCACGGTATAGTAAGAGAGGTAAAGCAAAAAAGGAACTTCTCCAGTTTGCTCAAGGAAGTTTATCGCCTCATCGGTCAGGCGATCAGGCAGGTATTCACCTGCAGGGCCGTCGCTTAGCTTAGGGTTTTTGTAGGGGCTATAGTATCCGCCGGGAGGGCTACCTCGATGGTGGCCGCCGAGATTGATGTCAAAGCCTTGATCTTCGGGAAAGTAGCCTTCATCTCCTAGATGCCATTTTCCAGCAAAGAAGGTTTGATAGCCTTGGGCTTTAAGAAGCTCAGCAAGCGTGAGTTCTGATAAAGCTAATTGATCGGCATCTTCTGGTCCTTGCCAGGGAGTATCACGAGGGTTTTGCCCCGGAATCCAATCCGTGATATTGAGACGAGTGGGATAGCGGCCGGTCAATAAAGCGGCTCTGGTCGGCGAGCATACTGGGCTAGCGGCATAGGCTTGGGTATAGATCACTCCTTCTGCAGCTAAGCGATCTAGATTAGGCGTTCGGTGAAACCGGCTCCCATAACAAGACAAATCCATCGCCCCGAGATCATCGACCAAGATAAAGAGGACATTTTTGAGCTTGGGCTTATCAACTGCTCGTTGACAGGAAGAAAGAGAAAATAGAAAGCCCAAAAGCAACAAAGCACGCATGGCAAGGGTTTAATGAAATGTAAAGCACAGTTTACTCCTTTTTTAGGAAAAAAAGCATAGCCAAATAGTGCAAATCCACGATGATGCAATACTCTGAATCTCCTCCTCCTTTTTATCTCTCTCAGCATATTGAGAGTTATTGGGAGCTCAATTGCCTCGCCACGGGGGCTAAGGAAGGAGAGTGGATCTTACCCGATTGTACTTTCAATGTACTGCTGGCTGAGGAGCCCTTTTGGGTCAAAAAAGCTTGGGAGATGCATTGGACAAAGATAAGTAGAGGAGCGAGCTTCTTGGGACAGATCAGCAGTAGTATGCATATCAAAACCCAGGGATCACAAAAGATTTTTGGCGTTCGCTTCAAACCCTTTGCCTTTGCCCATGTGATCAAAGAGCCCATCCACCTGCTCAACGATCAGCTGGTTCCCCTAGGAGACCTATTCACCTTTGGACCTGAACAGAAGGACTTATTGGAGCGATTTATTGAGGAAGCAGAGGAAGAGAAACGGATAGCGAGGCTTAATCAGATAATGCTTTATCTACTACAAGACGCTCAAATCGTCGATCAAAGGTTGCGCGCCCAGATCAACTATATCTTAGATCGAAAGGGAGCGATTCAGGTAAAAAGTTTGTTCTCCGAGTTTGGGATCAGTAAGGTGACCTTAAGGAAGCACTTTATTGAAAAAGTAGGGCTAAGCCCCAAAAAAGTCTCCCGTATTTGGCGGATGAATTATTTCTTCCACCTCAAGGAAAAGATTGCTGACGAAAGGCTGACCTCTCTTTCTCTAATGGCTGGTTTTTATGATCAGGCCCACTTTAATCGAGAATTTAAAAGCCTTTTTGGTACCACACCACGACGCTTTTTTGAGCAAGAAAGCTATTTGCTAAAAGCGAGTCAGGAAATCAATCAACGTAGATTTACCAATCAATATGATCCTCGCCAATAATTGTCGGGTCTTAACTTTTTTACAATTTTTTGTCTGAGAGAGCGACTAGTTTTGTCTTGAATTAACTCCTGCAAAGATGAAAACTAGTATCAAACTCCTTTTCTTATCCCTCTTGTTTTTGATAAATACGCAAGTGCTGAGTGGTCAAGAGGACGCTATCACCTATGATTTCAAGGCCAGTACGATTCAGTCCTTGAACAATATGCTCAATCAATTTTATGTTTTTCCTGAGCTAGCGCTGGAAAGTGAAAAGCATGTGAACCAATTATGGCGGGCAGGGCACTTCGATCAATATTCGACCCTTGCAGCTTTTGCTGATGCCTTGACAGAAAGCGTGCGAGAAGTTACCCATGATAAGCATATCATCGTCGAAAAGAGGATGACCTCTGTTGCCCCCGTCTCTACGCTTGATAGTTGGATGGCTCAAAAGGTCGAGAATAAATGGTACCAGCGGCGTTACAATTCGAATTTTAAATCAGTTACAAAATTAGAAGATAATGTAGGCGTACTTGATCTTAGAGGCTTTTATAATCTAGCCGAAGGCAAAGAATTTGCTGATCTGGCGATGGCTCAATTGGCTACTTCTGATGCGATCGTGATTGATTTGCGCAATAATTCCGGTGGCAGGCCAGAGATGATTTTCTACTTGATCGCTCACTTTTTTAATGAGCAGAAACAACTCAGCAGTGCGATTTGCCGCCGAGGCGATGACTTTACGACCCATGAAGGCTGGAGTTTCGAAGAGATTGCGGGCAAACGAATGCCAGATGTGCCATTATTTTTGGTAACTAGTAGCACCACCTTTTCTGCCGCAGAAGGCTTCTCTTATGATCTTCAAGTTTATGATCGCGCGACTATTGTTGGAGAGATTACCAAGGGAGGAGCTAATCCGGGTAGTTTTGAATTGCTTAATGATCAACTACAAGTTTTTATTCCAGATTGTCGTGTGGTCAATCACATCACCAACTCTAATTGGGAAGGGGTAGGCGTAATTCCTGATGTGCAAATTGATGCGGATCAGGCTCTAGATAAGGCGATAGCATTAGCGCAAGCCGCAGCCAAGGAATATAGAGCGAAGCCAGAGGCCGAGTATCAAGCCCTTATCGCTGAAATGAAAGCGGTACTGGAAAATTTTGAGCCAGGTAAGTCTGAAGCTATGCTTGAGGAAAAGCTTATTCAGTTTAATGCTTGGGGCTTAGCTAATGAAGATGAAATCAATGCTTGGGGATATGAATATCTGCTTCAAAGAAAAGAAGTTGACATCGCTCTTGCTATCATGAAGACAAATATCCGTTTGTATCCAAAGTCGGCAAATATCGTGGATAGCTATGCAGAAGCTTTGATGACCAAAGGAGAGCTCGAGGCTGCCCTGATGCAATATGAAAAAGCAGTTGCCTTAGCCAAAGAGCAAAATGATCCTAATTTGGCTGTCTTTCAAGCCAATCTGGATAAACTCAGACAAAGCATGAAAAGCAAGGAGTAAATAAAAGGGATGAGCGTTCTGCGTAGCAACAAACCTAATCCAAAGCCCCTGATATAAGTATTAAAGATTCTTGTAAATTGTCAATTGAGAACAGCAATTCAATGCACAGGAAAGTACTATTATTTGGGGCTACAGGTAAGACTGGCTTGCATCTCATTAAAAG
The DNA here is from genome assembly GCA_039024315.1 of Bacteroidota bacterium. Taxonomy (GTDB): domain Bacteria; phylum Bacteroidota; class Bacteroidia; order J057; family J057; genus JBCAWW01. The sequence continues at coordinate 1,171 of JBCCQN010000123.1, read as the reverse complement.
CCTTAAGGCCGCTAAAATCGATTTTCATCTGTTCGTCAGGGAGCAATCGATAGCGAAGCTAGGGGGAGAGCAATATGACATTATTAGGGGTGATGTGCTTGATCCTCAGGCCGTTTACAATGCGATACGAGAGCATGATTTTACGGATATCATCATTTCCTTGGGCAGTCAGGCGATTAAAAATGCGGGCATCAGAGCAGAGGGGACCAAGCATATTATTGACGCGCTTAAAGGCAATCAAAAAATAGCCAAGATCCACGTCATCAGTGCCTTAGGGGTTGCTGAGAGCGCTTCTCAATTGAGTTGGCTGAGCAAATTTTTTGTCAAATTTTTGCTCAAGAGCGTGATGAATGACCATGAAGCGCAGGAGAAGATTGTTCAAGCAAGCGGTCAAACATTTCACATCGTCCGACCAGTAGGTTTGAAGGATGGCGCTGCAACGGGTAAAGTGCTAGTACAAAACCAAGGGGTCCTCCCCAAAAACACTATTCAAAGAGCTGATGTTGCTCAGTATTTGGTCGATAGCCTCATTGGAGATAGAGAGGGTTACAGCAGTATTTGTCAAGAAGCCTAGGTCCAATCTGATACAAAAAGCGGAACCCTTTAGCCAAGAGTTCCGCTTTCATTTTGGTGTTTTTTCGCCTTAGCGAACGATCAGTTTCTTCACTACGGCGGCATTGCCATTGTCTACGCGTACGTAGTAGATGCCGCTGGCCCAGTTTTGTAGGTTGATAGCGAGACGCTCAGTCTCATGGGCCTGTGGCAGTATTTTGCCATAAACTTCTTGGCCTAGCGAATTGACCACCGAGATCTGGAGCGATTCGCCCGCCCCGCTTTGCATCAAAAGTTCTACCTGACGATCCGCAGGGTTGGGAGCCAAGAAGAGGTTTAAATCTTCACCCAATCTCGCTGGATTGATCGCTACGGTATTGCTGTAGCTAAAGCTACCATCTACATCTACCTGACGAATACGGTAGTACAACTCCGCTGGTCCTTGATAGATCGCCTTGTAATCCGTGAAGCGGTATTGCTGCTCCAGACGGGTGGTACCGGCGCTTTTGGTTTGGCCGATTTCATCGAACGCTTGGCCGTCTAGCGAGCGCTCAATGGCAAAGTAATCACTATTGATCTCTTGAGTTGTGCCCCAAGTGAGGCCAATGTCTTCGCCCTG
>JBCCQN010000122.1:0-24836 GCA_039024315.1 Bacteroidota bacterium | reverse complement strand
TAAAGCGCCGACCACCTTTAACGACCTTAGAAACACGCTTGATCTTGACGACCTTTTCTTGCAATTCTACGTCGCTACTCTTTACTCTGAGTTCGTTAGGTAATTTCATAGGTCTTAAAAGTTGAGGCCTCCTTCACGAGCACCTTCGGCTAATGCTTTAACTCTACCGTGGTAACGATATCCACCGCGATCAAAAATTACCGCTTCGATACCTTTGGCTTTGGCCAATTCAGCCAATTTTTTGCCTACCGCATGACTCTGTTCGGTCTTAGAAAGCGGCTGCAAATTTAAATCTTTTAAGCGAGAAGAGCAACTCGCTAGGGTTTGACCAGCTGCATCATCAATAATCTGTGCATAAATCGATTTATTGCTACGAAAAACTGATAGACGAGGTCTTTCTGCTGTCCCCTTGAGTTTGCTACGTTGCCGCTTACGGATCTGGGCGCGACGCAGAGTCTTTTTTGCAGTTCTTGCCATTTCTGTTCTGGTTTATTGAATGCTTTAAAAGGGGTTCTACTATTTACCGCCAGCTTTACCGGCTTTTCTACGTATTTGTTCACCTTGGAATCTAATCCCTTTGCCTTTGTAGGGCTCAGGTGGACGATAAGAGCGAATCTTTGCCGCAATATGTCCCAATAGCTGCTTATCGTGGCTATTTAGTGTGATTAGAGGTGGCGTACCCCGTTTGGTCTCTGTTTCGACCTTCACTTCGGGGGGAAGGATAAAGTAGATCGGGTGAGAATATCCAACTGATAGCTCTAGCACTTGGCCTTTGGCATCAGCTTTATAACCTACCCCTACAACTTCCATCTTCTTTTCATATCCGCTTGATACTCCAATAACCATGTTATTGAGCAGTTGGCGATACAAACCGTGCATAGCCTTGTGGCGCTTTTGCTCGGTTGGACGCGAGATGGTGATTTGCCCATCTTCCTGTTCAACTTTCATGTCTGGATCAACTTTTTGCTGGAGCTCACCCTTAGGACCTTTGATAGTCACTACATTGGACTTGTCCACGCTCATGCTGACACCAGCAGGAATAGCAATTGGCAGTTTCCCTATTCTAGACATCGTTATTGCTTAATAAACGTAACACAATACTTCTCCCCCTACATTCTCGTTCTTGGCGTTTTTCGCAGTCATTACTCCTTTGGGAGTTGAGATGATAGCGATGCCTAGACCGTTCATCACACGGGGCATGTTTTTAACCTTGGCATATTTACGCAAACCGGGTTTGCTAATACGCTCGATTTTGGTGATAGCCGGCTTGCGACTTACCTTATCATATTTGAGGGCAATCTTTATGCTCCCTTGTACAGCATCATCAACAAATTTGTATTTGCGGATGTAGCCCTGATCGTGAAGTACCTTCGTGATCTCTTTCTTGAGATTTGACGCAGGAATTTCTACTACTTTGTGCCCTGCTAGAATGCCGTTACGGATTCTAGTCAAGTAATCTGCTATAGGATCAGTAAACATATTACCAGCTTGCTTTCTTTACGCCTGGGATTTTTCCCTGAAGGGCGAGTTCTCTGAACTTAATTCTTGAAATACCAAATCTTCTCAGATATCCGCGACCACGACCTGTCAATTTACAACGGTTTTTTAGTCTTACCGGAGAAGAGTTGCGCGGCAACAAGGCTAGGCCCTGATAATCGCCTTCATCCTTGAGCTGCTGACGCTTTGCAGCGTAGCGAGCCACGAGCTTTTCGCGTTTAGCTTGTCTTGCTATGATCGATTTTCTAGCCATAATTTTATGCTTGTTGCACCTCCTTTGGTTTTTGGAACGGCATCCCAAAGGCTTTTAGAAGCGCGAGCGCTTCTTCGTCGGTCTTTGCAGAGGTAACAAATGTCACGTCCATACCAGAGATACGATTAATCTTATCCACATTGATCTCAGGAAAAATGATTTGTTCCTTGATACCCATGGTGAAGTTTCCGCGTCCATCGAATCCTTTGAGAGGAATTCCTCTAAAGTCGCGGACACGAGGCATAGCAACGTTAATAAAGCGATCTAGAAATTCATACATTCTAGATTTACGCAATGTAACCTTGCAGCCGATTGGCATACCGTCGCGAAGCTTAAAGTTAGAAATACTCTTGCGAGCAATCGTTACAACTGGCTTTTGTCCGGTAATGAGTTCAAATTCCTGTACGGTAGCGTCGATGAGTTTCTTATCACCTACAGCGTCTCCGACACCGCGGTTCATCACGATTTTCTCCAATACAGGTACCTGCATGATAGAAGAGTATTGAAACTGCTTGTTGATAGCAGGGATTATCTCTTCTCTGTATTTAGTATATAATCTTGGTACGTAGGCCATGATTGGTCTTATTTGATAATCGTTCCACTCTTCTTACTAACTCTCACCCATCCTTTTCCGTCTTCATTACGCTGACGTCCGATACGAGTGGGTTGCTTAGTACTAGGGTCTATTAACATCAACTTGGAGATGTGAATCGGAGCTTCTTGCTCAATGATTCCTCCATTAGGGTTGTCTTGTGAAGGGCGTACATGCTTGCTAACAAGGTTAACACCTTCGACAATTGCACGCTGATCGCTAGGAAAAACGACTAGCACACGTCCTTCTTTTCCTCGGTCTTTTCCGGAGAGTACACGGACGCTATCATCGCGCTTCACGTGTACTTTTGCATGTTTTTTATCCTTGGCCATGATCTCTTTTTCTTTTTGGATTTAGAGTACTTCAGGAGCCAGGGAAACAATCTTGGTATATCCTTTGTCCCGAAGCTCGCGAGCTACTGGGCCGAAGATACGCGTTCCCCGAGGACCACCATCATTGGCAAGAATCACCGCAGCGTTGTCATCAAAACGAATATAAGATCCATCCTTACGACGTCTTTCTTTGCGGGTCCGCACAACTACGGCTTTTACTACATCCCCTTTCTTAACATTAGAACTGGGATCAGCCGACTTAACCGAGCAAATGATACGGTCTCCAATGCGAGCATAGCGCCTTTTGGTACCGCCAAGTACTCGGATACAGAGCACCTCTTTGGCACCACTGTTGTCCGCGACTTTCAGTCTACTTTCCTGTTGAATCATTGGTTTATCTATTAATGGCTTGTGGTTTTCGGGTATTGCTCTTGTAGAACATTCCGAACCTGCAACCGATTACTTTGCTCTTTCGATAATTTCTACCAATCTCCAGCGCTTACGCTTACTGATAGGTCTGGTTTCCATAATCCTCACGGTGTCTCCAACGCCACTGTCGTTGTTTTCATCGTGAACGACAAATTTGGTCGTCTTTTTTACAAACTTCCCGTAAATAGGGTGCTTTACTTTACGCTCTACAGAAACAGTAATGGACTTATCCATTTTGTTGCTGACTACACGTCCAACACGTACTTTGCGTAGGTTTCTTGTAACGGTATTCTCGCTCATGATATTTTTATTCCTGTAGTTGACGCTCACGAAGAATGGTTCTCAGCCTTGCAATGTTGCGGCGGGCATCCGTAATGTCAGAAGGGCGCTCAATTGCAGAAACCGCGTGGTTCATACGAAATTTTAGCAACTTATCCTTCTCATCTTTGAGTCGAGCGTGTAGCTCAGGGGTAGTTAATTCCCGAATCTCTGATACCTTCATAATCTTTATCCTTGAAGATCTCTTCTGGTGACAAACTTGGTTTTGATAGGCAGTTTATTGCTTGCAAGACGAAGCGCCTCGCGTGCTACTGACTCAGGTACACCATCAACCTCAAATAATAAGTGGCCAGGCTTAACAGGAGCAGCCCATAGTTCGGGATTACCCTTACCTTTACCCATTCTTACCTCTGCAGGCTTTTTGGTGATTGACTTATAAGGAAAGATGCGGATCCACATATTACCCTCACGTTTCATAGCACGTGAGATTGTAATACGACAAGCCTCAATCTGGCGGGCAGTGATAAAATCACTTTCCAATGCTTTAAGTCCGTAAGAACCGAAAGAGATTTCAGTTCCACGTTGGGCATTACCCTTCATGCGGCCTTTCTGTACCTTTCTATATTTTACTTTTTTCGGCTGTAACATGATCTAATTTCTTTTGCAGTAGACATTAACGGCGTCTCTTCTTACCGCCACCACCACCGCGCTTGTTGCGATCTGGTTTTGCAGCTGGAGCCAAGTCCACTTTACCGAATATTTCTTTTTTGAAGATCCATACTTTTACCCCGATCGCTCCGTAGATAGTATGAGCAACGACTAGTGCATAGTCGATATCGGCACGCAAGGTTTGGAGTGGAATACGACCTTCTTTGTACTGCTCAGTACGAGCCATTTCCGCTCCCCCAAGACGACCAGAACACATAATCTTACATCCACCGGCGCCGGCACGCATAGTTGCGGCAAGCGAAGATTTCATCGCGCGACGGAAAGAGACACGGCCTACTAGCTGCTGAGCAATCTGCTGGCCAACTAAAGTTGCGTCTAGTTCAGGGCGCTTGATTTCAAAGATGTTGATCTGTACATCTTTGCTAGTGATCTTTTTGATCTCTTCACGAAGCTTATCAACTTCTTTTCCTCCTTTACCAATCACGATCCCTGGACGAGAAGTATGTACAGTAATGGTGATCTTTTTGAGGGTACGCTCGATAACAATCTTGGAGATCCCTCCGCGTGGAATACGGGCGTTTAAATAGGCACGAATTTTTTCGTCCTCGATTAACTTGTCGGAAAAATCTTTTCCACCAAACCAGTTGGATTCCCAACCTTTGATGATTCCGAGTCTAAGTCCAATTGGATGCGTCTTCTGTCCCAAAGTAGTTTGGTTTAAAAATTAATCTTCTGATTCAGGAATTTGATCGATAACGAGAGTTACGTGGCAGTAACGCTTGCGGATCAAGTGAGCGCGGCCTTGTGGGGCTGGGCGCAACCTCTTCAACATACGAGCGGCATCAACGTTGGCAATCTTTACGTAATGAGTGCCAATATCAACTCTTTCGCCTTCAAATTTTTCTTCTAGGCTTGCTATCGCAGAACGAAGAAGTCTCTCAACAGCAGGAGCAGCTCCTTTGGTGGTAAGTTTGAGCGTATTTAACGCTGCAAAAACTTCCATTCCACGTATCTGATCTACCACCAAGCGCATTTTACGCGCAGAGGAACGGTAATTTTTGAGCGAAACACGAATTTCGTCAGCTTTTTGATCCTTAAGCTCATTAGCATAAGTGGTCTTACGCTTAGGCTCTTTGGGGATGCCAGCCGCGATCTTTTCTTTACGCGTCATTTTTACAGTATCCGCCATCTTATTATCTTCTTTTGTCCTTTCTGTTACCAGCATGGCCACGGAATGTACGCGTAGGAGCAAATTCCCCTAGCTTATGTCCAACCATGTTTTCTGAAATATATACCGGAATGAATTTGTTGCCATTGTGGACAGCAATCGTATGACCTACGAAATCCGGTGCGATCATAGAACGACGGGCCCAAGTCTTGATTAGGCGTTTTTGCCCAGAGTCGTTCATCCGGCTGACTTTCATCTCCAGCTTGGGATCAACAAAAGGCCCTTTTTTCAGCGATCTAGCCATAGTTTTATTGTTGGTTGAGTTTCCAAATGTTTGAGCCGAGACTCAATCACTCGGTCCTTCAATGCTTATTTCCTGTTTTTCTTCTTACCAATGATGAGGCGATTAGAAGCCTTCTTCTTATTGCGAGTCTTAAATCCTTTAGCAGGAACACCATTACGGTTACGTGGGTGTCCTCCAGAGGAACGACCTTCGCCACCACCCATTGGGTGATCGACTGGGTTCATTGCAACACCACGGACTCTAGGACGTTTACCTAACCAGCGGTTACGACCAGCCTTACCGATGTCCATGTTGCCATGTTCTGTGTTACCGACTACCCCAACAGTTGCCATACACTCAACGAGTACCATACGAGTCTCGCCAGAAGGCATTCTTAGGATAGCATACTTACCTTCACGAGCTGTAAGCTGTGCATAAGTACCAGCACTACGCGCCATGATTCCTCCTTTACCTGGCTCTAGCTCGATATTGTGAACGGAGGTACCAAGTGGGATATTTTTGAGCTTCATTGCGTTACCAATTGTAGGCTCGACTGATTCGCCAGAGACTACTTTTTGGCCAACCTGAATTTTGTCAGGAGCAATGATATAGCGCTTCTCACCGTCAGCATAAAAAAGCAACGCAATACGAGCTGTGCGGTTGGGATCATACTCAATAGCCTTAACAGTTGCAGGGATATTGAATTTATCACGCTTGAAATCAACTACACGGTAACGACGCTTGTGTCCACCACCAATGTAGCGCATAGTCATTTTACCGGTGCGATTGCGGCCACCAGAGCGCTTGATAGGAGCAGTCAAAGACTTTTCCGGAGCTGCTTTAGTTATATCGGCGAAATCTGAAATCGACATTCCACGCTGTCCGGGAGTAGTCGGTTTGAGTTTGCGGATTCCCATTAGATTATTCTTTTAAGTGTTGAATTGTTGATTTGTTGAATTGTTGATTCTGAAATTCTCTCATTCAACAATTCGACTATTCAAAACTTCTATATGTGTTTGTAAAAGTCGATCTCGTGTCCATTTTTCAGAGTAACGATTGCCTTCTTATAGTTAGAAGACTTGCCTTTGATTACTCCTTTTTTGCTATAGCGAGAGCGAATTTTGCCTCTGACGATCATAGTGTTGACATTTTCAACCTCTACTTCATACAGACGCTCGACTTCTTTTTTGACTTCGCCTTTGGTAGCGCTAAGTGCTACTTCAAAGCCATATTTTTGTATTCCCCTTTCAGGGAAATCCACCATTTTTTCGGTGATGATCGGTCGCTTTAGGATACTCATCGTATTAGTTAGCTAAGCGTTCGTTAATCACATTCACTGCGCCTTCAGTCAGCAACAGCATATCTGCGTTGAGGATATCGTAGGTATTGAGATCTGCAGCGACCTGAACGTTTGCTTTTTGCAAGTTGCGGCCGGAGAGATAGACATTATCGTTCTGCTCAGGCAGTACCAACAATACCTTAGTTCCTCCTAATTCAAAATTTTCTAAAATTCCGAGCAGATCTTTAGTTTTAGGTGCTTCTATTTTGAAATCTTCTAAAACACGGATGCTTTCTTCACGGGCTTTGTAAGTCAAAGCGCTGAGGCGAGCAAGCTGCTTGGTTTTCTTATTCAGCTTAAAGCTGTAGTTACGAGGCTGAGGTCCGAAGATTCTACCTCCATGGCGCCACAGAGGAGACTTTCGGTCACCTGCACGGGCGTTACCAGTACCTTTTTGGCGGTAAGGCTTCTTGTTTGTACCGTGTACTTCACCACGAGTTTTGGATTTGTGAGTGCCCTGACGACGATTGGCCATCATTTGACGCACGTCCATATAAATTGCGTGGTCATTAGGGATTTCGAGGTTGAATACGTTCTCAGCGAGATCGACCTTTTTCCCTGTATCTTTTCCGTCGGTATTATATACTGCTACTTCCATCTTATTTCTCAACAATGACGTAAGACCCTTTATGACCAGGTACAGACCCGGAGATAACTAACAGATTCTTCTCAGGAATCACCTTGACAATCTTTAGGTTTTGCACTTTGACGCGCTCGTTACCTGTTTGACCGCCCATTTTCATTCCTTTGAAAACGCGAGAAGGGGTTGAGCCTGGCCCCAAAGACCCTGGAGCACGTTCCCGGTTGTGCTGACCGTGGGTACGACCGCCTACACCGTGGAAACCATGACGCTTTACTACCCCCTGAAAACCTTTACCTTTGGAGATACCTACAATGTCGACAAATTCGCCTTCTTCAAAGATATCTACTCCGACAGTGTCGCCGAGTTTGAGATCTAACTCGAGGTTTTCGAAGTCAAATTCAGCTAGTTTACGCTTAGGAGTTACCCCAGCCTTGCTGAAGTGGCCCTGCATGGGCTTGGTCGTGTTCTTTTCCTTCGCTTCGTCGAAGGCCAACTGCACGGCATTGTAGCCGTCGGTTTTTCCGTTATCCCGAACCTCATCAGACTTAAGCTGAGTAACTACATTTGGTTCGGCATATATTAGGGTACAAGCGATGTTCTTGCGATTCTCATCGAAGACACTTGTCATCCCTATTTTTTTTCCTATGATTCCTGCCATCTTTTTTTCGTTTAGAATAACTAGATGCAATAAGGTCTGGGGTGGTTTCCTTCCCTAAGATCAGACTTTGATTTCTACATCTACCCCACTGGGTAACTCCAATTTCATCAGCACGTCCACTGTTTTGGAGCTAGAGCTGAAGATGTCGATCAGACGCTTGTAAGAACTGATTTCGAACTGCTCACGAGATTTTTTATTTACGTGCGGAGAACGATTTACCGTAATCACAGAACGCTCGGTTGGCAACGGAATCGGTCCACTCACGATGGCGCCGGTGGACTTCACCGTCCGTACGATCTTTTCCGCGGATTTATCGACGAGATTGTGGTCGTACGATTTCAGCTTGATTCGGATTTTCTGTGTCATTTTTCCTTATTTAAAAAAGGCGTAGGATTACCCTACGCCTTTGCCAGGCCTTTAATTTTTGAGATCACGTCTTCCTGTACATTGGCAGGAGTCTGCTCGTAGTGGGAAAACTGCATAGTCGAGGCAGCGCGACCAGAAGAGATAGTACGTAAGTCAGTTACGTAACCAAACATTTCTGATAATGGCACCTCAGCCTTTACAACTTTAGAGTTACCACGGTCTCCCATATCAGAGATTTTCCCACGGCGACGGTTCAAGTCTCCTACTACACTACCCATGTATTCTTCCGGAGTAGTTACCTCAACTGCCATGATGGGCTCTTTGAGGATAGGCTTGCACTTAGGCATTGCAGAACGGAATGCCAAACGGCCAGCTAATTCGAAAGAAAGTTGATCGGAGTCAACATTATGGAAACTACCATCAAACAAGCGAGCTTTAACACCTTCAACTGGGAAACCAGCGAGAACGCCATCCCCAAGGGCTCCTTTGATACCTTTCTCAACAGATGGGATGAATTCTTTCGGAATGTTACCACCCTTGATTTCGTCAAGGAAAACAAAGTTTTCTTCGTCCTCTGTAGTGGTTGGCATGAATTCAATTTGCACATCAGCAAATTTACCACGACCACCAGTTTGTTTTTTGTATAGCTCACGATGAGTAACCGTACCGAGGATAGCTTCGCGGTAAGATACCTGAGGCTGACCTTGGTTGATCTCAACTTTAAATTCTTTTTTCAAGCGATCAACGATGATCTCAAGGTGAAGCTCACCCATACCAGCGATAATTGTCTGGCCAGTCTCTTCGTCGGTATGCGCTTGAAATGTTGGATCTTCTTCTGATAGCTTGGCGAGGCCAGTACCTAATTTATCTTGGTCACCCTGAGACTTAGGCTCAACGGCAAGCTTGATAACTGGATCAGGGAAAGTCATTGATTCCAGAATAAGTGGGCTACCAACCGCGGTTAGAGTATCCCCTGTTCTGATATCTTTAAATCCAACACCTGCAGCAATATCTCCCGCTTCAACAATCGCAATCTGGTTACGTTTGTTAGCGTGCATCTGCATGATACGGCTGATACGTTCTTTGTTGCGAGTTCTAGTGTTGTACACATAAGAACCACCTTCAAGTGCACCAGAATAAACACGGAAGAAAGCCAAACGACCTACGTGTGGGTCAGTCATGATTTTAAATGCAAGAGCCGTAAATGGCTGCTCAACATCAGCACGACGGGTTTCCGTTTCTTCTGTGTCTGGGTTAATACCTTCGATATCAGCAACATCTAGTGGAGATGGTAAAAGCGAACAAACTGCGTTTAGCACCGCTTGTACACCTTTGTTTTTGAAAGCCGAGCCACACATCATCGGCGTGATCGCCATATCTAGAGTCGCTTTGCGCAATACTTCGATGATTTCATCACGAGTGATAGAATCTGGATCTTCGAAGTATTTTTCCATCAAAGCTTCGTCATATTCGGCAACAGCTTCGATCATGTGAGTACGCCACTCTTCTACAGTATCTTCTAACTCAGCAGGAATCTCAATTTCCTCATAAGTCATACCGAAATCATGCTCGTTCCAGACGATGGCCTTGTTGTCCAGTAGGTCAACAACTCCTTTAAAGTCTACCTCAGCACCGATAGGTACTTGAATAGGCACTGGATTAGCACCTAGCATATCTTTTACCTGGCGAACAACTTCAAAGAAATCAGCACCAGAGCGGTCCATCTTGTTGACGAATCCGATACGTGGTACACCATACTTATCAGCTTGGCGCCATACAGTTTCACTTTGGGGCTCAACACCACCAACTGAGCAAAATACTGCAACAGCACCATCCAATACACGAAGTGAACGTTCTACCTCAACGGTAAAGTCAACGTGACCGGGAGTATCAATAATGTTGATACGATGCTGTCTTTCCTTATAGTTCCAGTGGGTGGTGGTAGCGGCAGAGGTAATGGTAATACCACGCTCCTGCTCTTGCTCCATCCAGTCCATGGTGGCGGCACCATCATGTACCTCACCGATCTTGTGTGTAATACCGGTATAAAAAAGGATACGTTCCGTAGTAGTCGTCTTACCAGCATCGATATGAGCCATGATGCCGATGTTACGGGTATCTTTTAAAGGTATCTTTTTCATTTTTATAGGACTATTACTACTGAAGTGAAATCAAGCGTATAAAAACTAAATCTGAAATTAAAAGCGGAAGTGAGAGAATGCTTTGTTGGCTTCTGCCATACGGTGCGTATCGTCTCTTTTCTTGACAGCTTGGCCTTCGTTCCGCGAAGCGGCGATAAACTCAGCAGCCAACTTTTCACGCATAGACTTACCGTTGCGCGGTTTAGCGTAGCGGATTAGCCAGCGAATACCGAGACCCTCGCGACGCTTAGGCTTAACCTCGGTTGGAACCTGGAAAGTAGCACCACCCACACGGCGGCTTTTTACTTCGACACCAGGCATTACATTGTCGATAGCTTTGCGAAATACTTCTAAACCATTTTCTCCGGTTTTCTCTTCGATGATTTCCATCGCACCGTAAAAGATGGCATAAGCAGTACTCTTCTTACCATCAACCATGAGATTGTTCACAAACTTGGAAACTTGAACGTCGCCAAACTTTGGATCTGGAACCGGAATTCTATTTTTAGCTCTGGTCTTTCTCATCGCTTAACTTACTTTTTTGGTTTTCTGGTACCATACTTTGAACGTCCTTGGTTACGGCCTTCTACACCAGCTGTATCCAAAGCGCCGCGAACTACGTGATAGCGCACCCCTGGCAAGTCTTTTACCCGGCCACCGCGTACCAGTACAATAGAGTGCTCCTGAAGATTGTGTCCCTCACCACCGATGTAGGCATTCACCTCTTTTTGGTTGGTTAGACGAACACGAGCCACTTTCCGCAAGGCAGAGTTAGGCTTCTTAGGTGTGGTGGTGTAAACCCTAAGGCACACTCCACGTCTCTGTGGACAGTTGTCTAGAGCAGGTGATTTGCTCTTTTCGGCTTTGGCAGTTCTGCCTTTTCTTACTAATTGTTGAATCGTGGGCATATAAACGATTTGTTTAAAGCGGCTGCAAAGGTAGACATAAATTGGACCTATCCCAAACAGCCTTCAGCCAAATTCCAATTACAAATGGACACAGGCCTTTAGCTTGCTTTTGCAAAGGGCTTCAAAACATGCTGGTATAAAGGAGGAAAGTAAACAAATAGACGGGCGTTTGGGTCGCAGGATGCCTAAATACAAAAGGAGCCTGTTTTAAACACTAACACTATTTGTCTTGCAGTCTTCCGGGATACCTGATCTTGATTGATCTTTTGGCATTGCCATGAAGTGGACTTTGCGTCCTTCCTATTCAATGGTTAAGCTTATTTTCGTATTAGAAAAGGCCTCACCTTACTCGAACGGGAGCGCAATTTACACACATTTTTTGATAATCCAATAGGCTGCCAATAAATATTTCTTTAGCGTTGGATGACAGGATCGAGACTGTAAAGCTCAATCTCTTCTTGTTTCCCCCTTAAAATCATTTTATCGATGTATTCGGCGGTAAAATCATTTCCCAAATTTAGCTGATCCAATAGTGTAGAAGACAACAAAAGACGACGATTTCGCGCGTTACATTCCACTTGAATGCGAGAGGCAGTATTGACTACGTCTCCGTGAAAGACAATATCCCGCTTAAAATCTCCGATCTCGCCGACAATAACCTTTCCGACATGATAACCTGCCTTAAAAATAGGCTCAAAGCCATACGTTTTTAGGTAATAGGATCTGCGCTTACCCATGAGATCATAAATCCAAAAGAAACAACGGATACAGTTTAATCTTTTTATGCCTGTCTTCTTGGGCCAGCTGATCACAACTTCATCGCCCACATACTGATATATTTCGCCTTGCGAACGCCTAACCGAACGAGCGATATCGTAGAAGAAATCGTTGAGGAACTGATGCCATTTCATATGGCCTAAGCGCTCAGCAATGGTCGTCGAAGAACGCAGGTCCATAAACATAAATATCCGTTCCTCTTCTATAGGCTCATTATACTTACCTAGTAGATAGTTGAGCACGACTGAAGGGCCGATCATCCGTACAACTAATACCACAAATTGAATTGCAAGTAGTATAAGGAAGCTGTAGAGAATATTGTATATCACTGTGCCACTCAGCCAATCCAATAGCGTCTGGAAGCGAAAAACTTCCATTAAACTAGTTTCAGAATCAAAGAGACTAAATAAGAACAGGACAAGTCCGATACTTAGAATAAAGAGGACAAAGTTTATCAGACTACGAATCAGTAGGATGCGCACAAAGCGCTGACGGCGGAGTCTTGTTTGATAAAGAAAGGCATCTACCCAGCGGGTCAAGAAGCCAATCAAAAATCCAATCGACCCATAAACCACGATCCACTTTAGCTCCGTTTCTGCTTGAAAAAGCGAAAACAGAGCACCAATTCCAAGGCCATATAAGCCTCGAACCAAAGCGTTGGAAAAGACTAGGTTTTTATTCATTCGGACTAAGCATACGCTCAGTTTCAAAATTAGTTGCCATGATAAGCTTATATCAGCGTCAACTTGTTATTTACTTCCAAAGCCATTGCTTCTTGGCGAAGCTCTTTTTTGAGTCCTTTTATATACTCAACCACTTCGTCCAAGTATAAGTTCAAGTCATTGCGGGTGATATAGGAATGCACAATGTAAACCACTTCTCCAACGAGACCAAGTTTTTCGCTATGCCAAACCCCGTTGGCTATTTTGCAGGTGGCTCCGCCAAAACGCTCAGCCATAAAACCAAGTGTCTTGTCCATATAAGGGGTTGTATCGGCTTCCTGATCCACATCGAGCGTAGTCGGAATAAAGATCCCGATACTATTAGTCCTTTCTAAGCGTTCAACGCAGTTGTTTAAAATCTCCTCCAAAGGTCCCGGTAACTCCCGGCTATCCCTCGCTTTGAGATTGAAGGCAGGAAAGTCTGCTAAGAAGGGAAGTTCAAAATCAGCGATATCAGGAAACTCTAGGAGCTCTTGCTCTTTCCGAGAGCGATTCACCACAGTAACAAAACCCGTTTCTTCTAAGCGAATTTGAGCTTTGAGTTTCTTTTGTAAGCTTTTGATTCTTTGAATACCTTCCCTAGTAGGAGGCCCCATGATAACCACTAGATCTGCTCGCTCCATAAAGGCTTGGGTAGCGTCATCTATAGAGTCGTTGGTATGAATTACTACATTATCGTAATTGGTCCGAACCCGATCGAGCAATATCGTAGCTTGAGTGCTAGCCGGTAAATAACTATCGTCTTGTGGCAACAAGATATCGTAGCCGTCAGCGTGATGATAGACTTGTGCACCTTTATTGAGTTGAGCTTCATTGAGCAGTCGCCAAGAATTGGGATACTCTAGATAGGCAGTAGGTGTCTTTTTGACCTCATAAAGTTTGTCAGCCAAGAGGGTGCTAAAGGTAGTCCCCCCCGAATGCTCCTCCACATGAAAGATCAATATCAGTTTGTGATCCCTATTTTCGTTGGCTAGGCGCCGATTTGACTGCACAAGATAGTGTCCAAGAATACGGGCCAATTGGATCGCGACTTGAGCATGTGTATGTAAGATGTGCAGGAAGTCATCTCTACGGATCACCAGCACATCAACCTCACTAACGGCAGCAACTGAGGCAGAACGCACCTGATTTTCCAGTATCCCCACCTCACCAAATGTATTACCTGACATTAAATAAGCAAGTAAATTTTCTTCTCCATTATTAATATGCTTGACCGCAACAATACCATTTAGGATCAGAAATAATGCTGTACTAGGCTGGCCTTGCCAAACGATCATATCATTGGCAAAATATTGCCGTACCTTAGCCTTGTCTGCAATTGAGGCTAATTGAGTTTCAGACAAATCCGAGAAGAGGGCGGATTGTTGCAAGGATGCAATGACCTGGTCTTTATTCATAGGAGAAAATAGGCTTGGGCCGGTTGCGGCAAAGATAAGGGTAATTTTTGCAAAAAATTTATCGCTATTTCAGGACAATGAACTAAATTTCTTTTCCCTTTACATAGAAATGAACGTCTTTCTCCCTATGATTCGTCCGCACATTTATCTCCTCATTGCTTGTTTGAGCATTTTTTTGCCTCAAAATAGTTACGCGGATGATCCCGAAACCTATCGCGCTGAGCTGGATACCATGGCTGAAAGCCGTGATAAAATCAATCGTGGCTTAGAGATCGCGCTTGAAATCTCTCGGGAATATCCACGTGAGGCCATAGAGTTTAACAACGAGGCCCTTACGCTGGCGCAAAAGCTACGCTCCCGAGAAGCGATCGTAGATGCCCATAGTAATTTTGGTTTGGTTTACATGAATCAAGGTAAATTCAATCTCGCCAAGGAGAGTTTACAAAAAGCCATTCGGCTCAAAAAACAGATTATCAAACGGAGTCCCTTCTTCTATAATGCTAGTATAGGCGAAGACTATCGTTTGCTAGGCATTTGCTATGATAGCTCGGGAGACAGTAAGGGCGCCATTGGCTTTTTTCAGGAAGGAGTCAAGTATGCCCAAAAGTCCAAAAGCCCTGACCAAGTGTCCAAGCTTTACAATAGTCTCGGAGAAACACAACTTAAGATAGAAGCTTTTCAGGATGCGCAAAATTCTTTTCAGCAAGCGCTCAAATATGCCAAAAGTTCGGGCAAACCCAGGCTAGAACGAGTAGCCGAAAAAAACCTCACTACTAGTTACGCGCTCCTCCAAAAATATCTTGAAGCCCAACAATATATGATGGAGGTAGAGGCCTTCGCCGTTGAGGCAGACTCTTTTGAATCTACCATCAGTGTCATACGTGATAGTTTAGAAGAAGTCCAAGAAGATCGCCAAGTCATCATCGGAGAAAAGAAACTTCTAGAGATCGAAAGAGACAAAACCCAAGCCGAAAGAGATTTGGCCCAAAGCCGAGCGGATGCTTTGGGACAACGGCAGCAAAAATGGTTTATCGGTGGAATCGCCGGAGGAATATTGGCCATTATTATCATCATCGGTTTGGTCAGCCGCTCAAATAACCGGAAAAAACATGGTATCCAGATGGAGGCAGAACGTAAAAAGACCGTACAGCTCCTCCACAACATTTTGCCGACCTCTGTCGCAGATAGCCTTTTGGCAAAGGAACGTGTCCCTCCCAAACGTTATGAGGAAGTATCCATCCTCTTTACTGACTTCAAGGGTTTTACCGAAATCGCGGCCCAACTCTCACCCGAGCAATTGGTAGCTGAACTAGAATTCATCTTTGGGGAGTTTGATCTCGTCATGGAAAAATACGGTCTCGAAAAGATCAAAACTATCGGTGATGCTTATATGGCGGCGAGTGGCCTACCGGAAGAAAAAGTAGGTATCGATCATGCACTAGACGCAGTAGCCGCTGCCATGGAAATGCAAGAAATCATCCACAAATGGGGCATCCTCAATCGTCAAAAAAATAAGCCGGTTTGGGAACTGCGCATCGGTATTCACTCTGGACCCGTCGTAGCGGCAGTAATTGGAGAGTCAAAATTTGCTTATGATATCTGGGGCGACACCGTCAATATCGCCAGTCGGATGGAATCCAATGGTGAGGTCAACAAGGTCAACGTCTCTCAAACAACCTACGAAATGATCAATCGCTATTGTGAGTGTGAGCCTCGTGGTCGCATTGCCATCAAAAATCGCGGCGAAATTGGCATGTACTTCGCCAAGCGCATGAAAGCCAAACGCAAAACCAAAGAGACCACCCGCAAGCGCACCAAAAGCTGGTGGAGAAGCTAGGGAATGCCACATTTCGAAGACAGCAGTTGACCCTTCTAGGGCTATCAATGAAAATGTCCAATGTCGTTTGCTAAAGCCTTCGACATTGGACAATCTTTTAAGTACTGAGTAGTAAGTGTAAAGTATTCAGTACCGAGAAAAGCAGTCTTAATGAACCGTACAGAACCATTTTCCTAGCTCTTAATACTGAATACTATTGTCTAGGTACTGATTTGTTCTTCACTAATTGGCTACGGCGGTGCCCCAACCATCATATTCTCCTTGGCAAAGCTCAGCGGCTTGGATCAAGTAGAGTACCACCGCGTCGATGGTCTGTGTGTCCACTTTGTCTTCACGGACTAATACTAAGCTATATGGTGGTCGGCCAGAGCCTTCGGTAAAACCTTTGCCGATAACGCGAAAATTATCATTCTGGATACGTTCCAGAAACATTTCGCGAGCTGTTTCAGAGTAGAAGTACAAAAAGTGCTCTACTTCTTGCGTCTCAGCGACGCTCACCCCATTTTCTTTAAGTTTCTCGATTACACGACGGTTGAGGATCGATTGATACTCCACTTGGGAGGGATACAAAAATTGTTTAAAAAAGGCCCAATCGGGGTCAGCAAAATTTTCAAGGGTGTACTGATGATCCGCAAATTCACCCATTACCTCCTCTACTACGCCCTCGTGATCCACGGCAGAAGCACAGTAATAATAAAAGATACGCTTACTGTCATGCGTATTGCGGCCAGCATATACCCCATTGAGGTTATGACTCATGTGTTCCGCGAGGCGGTCCTCCATCACATAGAGGGTTTCGGCTTCAGCGGGAGTAGTAAGGCCGTGCTGGTTGGGTTGGTTCAACTGAACGGCTATTTGTATAAATTCAGCCTGATCGGCTATTGGTGATGCAGAATTGAGCGCAAGGTCAACCATGATGGATGCGGGCTTATCTTCTATTGTGCAGAAGTAAAAGTCCCACTCAGTAGTGTTTGCCATCTGAGAGACATTAGATTTACATGGAAAGGACTGGAAAGAATAATTGTTGGGGGAGGAAGAGTTGAACTATTGAATCTACCTAATCCAATAATTCTACTGTTCAATAAATCAACAATTTATAATAAAGAACGATCAAGAATTTTCTCTAAAGTAATGCTGATGTCGCACAATAAAAGGGGAAGAAGTTTCAATGGTCACTAAAGCGGGGGTAGCGGGATATATTCTATGCCTAACGGCTTACGGTAAATTCTGATTTTGCCAACCATTTGCGAATCGTCTGCGGTCGCTGTGTCAAGGGCCCCAATACATAAACACTGGTCATGCGCAATACGGGCGATTCTTCGGCATTTTCCCGCACTACCGTCCCAGGACTGACAAAGGAACTATGAATAAAGTCCAGCGTATCACCAGACTTGTATAAAAAACCTACATGGTTTGACAGCCCTACTACATAAAGCTCATCCGGCTGAGATCGAATATAATTCAAAGTAGGCTCTATTCGACTAAAGCGAATCAAGGTATCCGACAAAACCTTGGTGATCGTCGTGGCATCAGCTTGAGCTACCCGATAGCGGTTAAGGATCATACCCGCATGCTTCAAGCTCGTAGAAACCAAATAGCCACAAGCTACATAGCCCTCGCCTGGCACATTGGTATAGCCATTAAAATCCCAAGGCGTACCCTCCCAGTAAGGGATGATATCATTGACCAAAGCTTGGCGAAAATATTGGCCCGCGGACTTAAGTACTACCTCCTCCGCTTCTCTATCCACCGTTTGCACGAGGGTAGCAAATTGATCACGATTTTTCTTAATGTCCTGACAGACTTCGGGATAGGGCTTCATGCTCATCAGCACAAAAAAGGCCCCTACTAACATATGCATGGCGGTACTTTTACATCCCTAATGATTTAATATCAATAGGATACAAAAGGCGGTAAAATTGCATAAAGCGTTTAGGGGTTACCGCTGCGCGGAACGCTTGTCCCAGCGACGCAAGATTTTGCGTCGCTACGCGGAATGATATTTCCAAATTACCCCCATGTAGCGTCGCAAAATTTTGCGACGCCTAGCGACAAGCGTTCTGCGAAGCAGTCATCAAAACCCACATGCTATACTGGTGTAATCCGTATCTCCAGATCATCAAAGTATACCACCTCTCCGGTCGGATTCCAGCAATAAACCTTGAGGTATTGATTCGCATGCCTGCAATCTGGCTCCAATCTCAACTCTAGCAATTCCCAGCCATTTTCGCGCTGTTTGGCTGTATTAACCAAACCGCCATCTGTACCCGGAATTTCTGCAATCAGACTAGCGCCTTCGCCTTGTTCGTTTTCGATGTGTCGCCAAATCCTGATCAAGATTTCTTCTTCGCCCGTTAGATGGGGGATCCGAGTCTCCAGCGCAAACTTGGCCGTAGCACTCAATCTGGCACTGTAGTGTCCGCTATGGGCCTGTGCGTCGCTTCTTAGGGAACCTCCGGTGAACGCTTGCTCCTCGTTGACAAAAGCAGGCTTACCGAGCCGAGTACGCACACGTTCTGCGTCGCAGAACACAAACAACTCCTTGGGCTGTTGGCGCTGCCACAGATAATAAGCCCCCAAAACTAAAATCAGCCCTAACAGCATCACACGGCCAAACTCGACGAGAATGCGCCGAAATTCCTTTTTGTGCTGATCCGCCAATAGCGTCGTGGACATGGGAGAAGTTTTTATATTGGGCCGATGGTTTTTAGCAGCATCCTTTTTGTCGCCTATTTTTTGCCTGCTTTTTTGGTACTGTACTTTCTCAGTCCCAAGAGCTGGAAAAATGCCGTGGCGCTGATCGGAAGCATTGTCTTTTACCTTTGGGGCGAGCCGAGCTTTGGCATTTTGGTCCTGCTATTTCTGGTACTAGATTATTACCTGGTGCGTCTGCTCTACTACGCCTCGAGCAATTTAAAAAAGATTCTCTTGGGATTGGTAGTGAGTCTCAATCTCGCCAATCTCCTCATCTTCAAATACCTCAATTTCTTTAGCGCCAACCTCCACGGCCTCATGCAAAATCTGGGCAGTGAGTCCGATTGGATCGTGCAAATCGCGCTGCCAATAGGGATTTCCTTCATCACTTTCCAGAAGATCAGCTATGCCGTAGATGTCTATCGCGGCAAGAGCGAGCCGATGCATCGATTCGTCGATTATGGGCTCTATATCATGTTTTTTCCCCAGCTGATCGCGGGGCCGATTGTCCGCTACAACGAAATTGAGCAACAAATCAGAGATCGCCAAGCCCAAGAAACTGCCGAAAATCGCCTAAGAGGTCTCTTCCGTTTTATCCTCGGGCTCAGTAAAAAATTGCTCATCGCCAATCCTCTCGGGGCCTTTGTAGATGAAGTCTTTTTGGCCCTACCCAACGGTATTGGCAGTTCGCTCGCCTGGTTTGGGATCATCGCTTACTCTTTACAGATCTACTTTGACTTTTCGGCTTACTCGGACATGGCCATCGGTATCGGTCGCATCTTGGGCTTTCGCCTGCCCGAAAACTTTCAATTTCCCTATATCGCGGACAGCATCACCAACTTTTGGCGGCGCTGGCATATCACCCTCAGCAGTTGGATGCGGGATTATCTCTACATCCCGCTAGGTGGAAATAGGCGTTCCGCGCAGCGTACCTACCTCAATCTCTGGCTGGTCTTCTTACTGAGCGGTCTCTGGCATGGAGCCGCTTGGACCTTTGTGATTTGGGGCATCTTCCATGGGGCCTTTCTGGTCATCGAGCGTTTGGGTTTGCGCCATTTCATGGAACGCTTACCCCGTTTGCTCAGAGTAGTTTGGACCTATGGGCTGGTCCTGATCGGCTGGGTGTTTTTCAGAGCCGCAGACTTAGCGGAGGCTGGGACTTATCTCCAGCAGATGTTCAATTTCTCTGCTCCCCAAACTGGTTTGGCGCCTGACAGCTACGAATGCTTTTTGCTGCTGCTAGGCCTAGGTTTTATGTTTTCTGGCCTCTATGGACCTTGGGAAAAACGTTTTGAAGAGGGTTATCGCCTCAGTCAAAAGGGCTGGGTACTAGGCATACAGAGCCTAGGAATATTGTGCTTGGGCCTATGGTGTGTGGTCGAACTTTTTGCTAGCGATTTTAACCCCTTTATCTATTTCAGATTTTGATGAGAGCGCTGATACTAAATATCCTATTTGTTTTACTAGCAGGCCTAATCTTGCTGGCGGCGCACTTCATGCCTCCCTTTATCGAGCAAAATCCGCCTTTACAAGTGGTGGTTCCCGCTGGCATCAATCTCAATACTCAGGCCCAAGCATTAAGCCTAGACACTTGGCTGGATCGCAGCTTTCAAGGCAGCAATGAAGATTTGATGCGAGACGAGCCTTATATGCGAGCTTTAGGCGTTCGGCTCAAAAATCAAGTCCTTTTTAGTCTTTTCACCCACAATGCCAATCCTAAGACAGTGGTTGGCCCCGATGGCTACCTATTTGATCCTACTTACATTAAAGCATATCTCGGGCATTACAATCAGAGCGATTCTATTTTCAGCCTTCGCCTCCTACAAATCCAGCAGCTCAAGACCAAATTAGATTCTGTAGGCACACAATTGCTTGTTTTATTGCCGCCGCCTAAGGCTTATGTTTATCCAGAATATATTCCCCGCTCTTATCAAAGTTTGACCCAAGAGCCGAGCGATCGTATTCAATTGGCCACAGCTTTGCAGGAAGCAGGGGTTGCTTGTATGGATTTTGATTTTTACCGGGCTATCAAAACGAATGCTCCTGCCCTCCTCTACCCCAAGACAGGTTTGCATTGGAGTCATTATGGCGCTTTTGTGGGTTTAGACTCCCTGCGGGGAACGCTCAGTCGGATGCTTGATAAGCCCTTGCCCAAACTAAAATTGGACAGCCTACACTTCACGGATAAACTACGCCCACCAGACAATGAGCTAGCAGTACTCACCAATCTTTGGGGCCACTATCCTTATGATTCGCTGGCTTATCCACACTATCAAATCGTCGAAGACAGCAGCACTTACCGCCCCCATATCCTCACAATCGGGGATAGTTACTATCACCTCTGGTCCGAGTTTGGCTATCTCGACGGTTTGTTGGCGGACGCCTCTCAAGAATGGTTTTACTACGGTCGTAACTTCAGCAAAGCCTTCCCCAAGGGGAAAGGGATGGACAAAAGTCCTGCCGCCATCCAAAAAGCTATCGAGGATGCAGATGTGCTCATCTTAGAAGCGAGTGCGACCAATCTCAATCGTTTTGGTTTTGGCTTTCTGGAGCAATATCTAAATTAAGACTCTGGCTAAGCCTAATCGTAAACCAAAGTCTGGGGCATTTCGTACTGGCCAACGCAGGAAGGAATTTAGTTCCACCGACCAACGATCCGCAAAGCGATATTGCGCACCGGCACCAACCGTAAAGGTATGCCCATTAAAAATCAGTTGGTCCACCGCGGGTTCATTAAACTCTGCCTGATCAACAGGTCGCAAACGCTGAGACTCCCAATAACGCAAGCCCATACCATAGCCCAACTGGCAAAAGGCTCGGAATTGGCTGCTCCTAGGCTGCACATAATAGCGACCAAATAAATCTAGGAAGCCTGTATATCGCCTTACCTCTAAAGCCGCAGGCTCAATTCCCACCAAGGTGGCAGGTTGATTGGCCACTAATACCGATGAGAAAAATTGCTGGCGGTAGCGGCAGTCCATCTGAGCACCAATCGCCCAGTGCTCGCCCAAGTTGAGTCCAGCATGCAAGGCATAACTCGCTCTCAGAGGTCTGAAGCGTCGAAATTCAACCGTTGTAAACTCCGTCGTGAAAAAATGATTGGTCGCAATCCCAAACTGGGCGATGGCAGGTTCGACGGAGCGTTGTGCGAAGCACAAATCTGCAAACAAAAGTAAGCAGATCGTAAGGAGTAGAGAGTAGGTTTTCATAATAGTTATCTTTTGGGGCGGATCATGCGATAGACGCCTAGTTGGAGACCATACTGCATAAAGTAAAAGGGCTTGTGTCCGATACCACTGCCGGGCCAAGTCATCATAAAGGCAGTATCCATGCCCCAGCGATCGGCCAAACGATATTGCAGCCCTCCTCCAAAAGAGACGTAAAAATTGGTCCCCATGTAGAAATCATGTTTGCGAGGCTCATGAAATTGGGAGTCTAAATGGTAGGGATAGGCGCTTTGGCCGGTATAAAACACATCCGTTCCAAGGTTGAGTTGTAGGAAGGACCTGATTGATTTTCTGCGTTCCTGCTGATACCAGCGGGCATAGATATCGAGCAGGCCACGATGGAAATCATACTCGATGATCCGGTTTGACAAGGGGACAAATATAAAACGATATCTGTGGCCTGGAAAACCAGCCCTTTTCCCTTGGCGACGGTAATAATTGAGATGGAAGCCTAGACCAAAATACTCGCCTAAGGCCCATTCTCCCGTCAGTCCTCCTTCATTGCGAAGGGGAGTGATGGTATACACTTGTTCATCGGCATTGGCGATCAATTCACGGGCCAAAAAGTGATAGGAGTAAAGCCCAAAGTGGCCGCGCATAGGTTTGACTGAGCGTTGTGCGAAGCACAGATCCACAACAAGAAGGAGGCAGATTGTGCTTATTAGTCTGTAGTAATTCATGAGTTGCGTTTCCTTTTGAGCAAAACGCATAGCCCAGCTAAAATGCTGCATCTGAGGCTAGTCCAAAAATAATCCGCCTTCCAAACGGCCTTGCTTGATCATATTGCCGGCCCCATCATAGTAGCGTATATTTTCCGGCTTGCCTTGCCAAATCCCTGACATTTGGGCTCTAAATTTATTGACAAAGACGCCTTCTCCATTGATAGAGTCCGCTACCCAAACTCCCGTAAAGCGGGCACCATTTGGCCAAGTAATTTGCCCTTCGCCTTGGCGTTTACCTTGCTGCCACTGCCCCATATAGCTAGATCCATCTGCTCGCGTGTAGCGACCAGTACCTTGATACACGCCTTCCTGCCAATAACCATCGTAACTACTGCCATCGACATATTTATAAACTCCTTTGCCCGATGGCTTACCCTTCTGCCAACCGCCACGATATTCACTCTCATTGACAGCTCGATAAGCGCCCCAGCCGCTGTAGTCATCAGCTAGCCAATTGCCTTCATAGACATCGCCATTGGCGTAGGTCATTTTGCCTCGGCCGCTGCGTTGGTCTTCCTGCCAATTCCCTTCATAAATCGCAGCATCCGCATAGGTTTGAGTGCCCAAACTATCTCTTTGCCCTAGTTTCCAGTAGCCCTCGTAGCGGCTGCCGTCTGTATATTCGGCCACTCCGTAGCCATGGGCTTGGGCTTGTTGCAGCGTTCCTTCGTAGCGGAAGGCTAGACTATCGCGACTATACTGTTGAGATAACACTCCTTCGGGGATTTCAAGGCGGAGGCTTTGAGCAGAGTCGAGGTAGGCCCCTGCGGGGAACGCTTGGATGTAGATGTCATAAGCCTCGACGGTGTTTTGCAGTTTAGCAATCTGCCAAGCCGCTAGCTCTTGCTGGGCAGATTGCCAGCGAGGCACGAAA
Source organism: Bacteroidota bacterium (assembly GCA_039024315.1). Taxonomy (GTDB): domain Bacteria; phylum Bacteroidota; class Bacteroidia; order J057; family J057; genus JBCAWW01. Next base: position 1,089 of record JBCCQN010000122.1, on the reverse strand, counting down.
TAGGCAAGGCTAGTTACAAGAGCAATGAGTGCTCCTAAACCCACAGCAGTGGCCACTTTACGAACAGCTGCCTGACGACGGAGCTTTTTGCTTTCAGAGATAAACTGCTCTCTAGGCAGGTAGTGATTGTGCCATTGCTCGCTTCGCTTGCGAAGGCGGGGATGAAAGCGCAGCGCTTTTTGGAGCGCATCCCAATCTTGAGTGCGGCTCTCGATGGCCGCTTTTACTTGCGCTTCCTGCGGAGCCAGAGGCTGACGCGGGAAGCTATTTTCCTGGATGAGTTGCTTTTGGTTTTTGTAGTCGTCCTTAAGGGCTTTATAGTCCTCAGCCCAAACTTGCAGCATCAATTCTTTGAGGCGCATCCGCCAATCCGAAAGCTGTTTTTCCCAACTACCAAATTCGCTTTGCGCGAGCTTCAAATGATTTTCTAGCTCATCAAGCAAAGGGATAGACTCCGCATTGGTGGGATAATCCTCGGCGGCTAACTTAGCTTCAATTTCTTGAACGAGTTTACGCGCTTTACCTAAACGCAACGGATGAATCTCTGCATTTTCTGCTAGCTTGGCCTTGAGCTGAGCGTTCCGCTGCAGCGGTACCTGATAGGAAATCTCAAAAATGGACTGATGCTCCTTTTGTAGAGCGTCTAACTGGTCAAATAGATGCCAGTTGCGCATATAAGAGAGATAGGCGTGCTGCTCCCTGACGGCTTTGATTTCCGCTAGTTTGGCTTCGATTTGAGTGCGCCAATGAGGGTCACGTATGGTAGTGAGGGCAGACATGCTGGTCAATCAATGATCGCTCGCGGGCGGCAGAAGTTGTAAGGATTGCAGTTTTTCGTCCCAATGGGCCGCTTCTATTTTACGCAAGCGCTCAAAATATTGCTCTAAATCAGGTCGAATCGCTTGAAACTCTTCGTCAATCTCCGCTTTTAGGGTATAGTGAGGATCGAAATCCTGCACGGCTTTGTCGAGATAGGTCAAAGCCCGATTGGCTTCTTTTTTATGGGCATAGAAGCGCGCCAGATTATAGTAGTTTTCTGGAATGCCTTTGTCATCGTACTCCAAGGCCTTTTGAGCTTGGTCAATGGCC
>JBCCQN010000121.1:0-24858 GCA_039024315.1 Bacteroidota bacterium | reverse complement strand
TGATTCAGTTGCAGTATCTCAATGCCAGATTGGGTCGCTTGACAGCCTTGCGTGATATCAAGGAGAGCGAGACGGAGATTATTCGGCTGATTGGCGGTTTGATTAGGTAGGTACTGCGGCGCAGAACGCTCATCCTTTGGGGGCGGCATGCATGAACACCCAGTAGATTTTGGCAGCGACATAGCATTGCCTAGTCGCGCTAGAGATAAGCGTTCCGCGCAGCGTTGCTCACTCTCCTAACAACTCTTTGACATAATCAACCAGACGATTATTGATGTTACGAAGCGATTCATGCGACCAACCTCCGATGTGAGGGGCAAAGATCACGTTTTCATAAGCAAAGAGCTCTTTCAAGACTGAGCGTTCAGCAGAGCTGAGCGTATGCATCTTTTCATTGGGAAGTACATCTAGGGCAGCGGCGGTAACTTTGCCTGCCTTCAAGCCCCTAGCCAGTGCCTCCAAATCGACTATCGGTCCCCGCGCCAAATTGAGCAGCATAAAGGGATGGGCCATGCGTTGGATAAGTTCATCATTGACCCAAGCTCGGGTTTCATCTGTCAGCGGCACGTGGAAGCTCAAGACCTCCGCTTTATCATAGATTTCCTCTAGCGAAACCTCTTTGATATGCGCATGCCCAAAGTCGCTTACGTATTTGTCATAGACGAGTAGCTCTGCATCAAAACCTTGTAGGCGCTTCGCTACCGCTTGGCCTGTATTGCCATAACCAATGATGCCGATGGGCTTTTGGGTGAGTTCTGAGGCACGATTTTGCTCACGCTGCCAGGCAAATTGCTTGACTTGAGCGTTGGCGCGAATAAGGTGGTGGCGTAAGGTCAAAAGCATGCCCACCGTTTGTTCACCGACAGAATCTGCATTGGCACCGGCGGTGTTTTGGGCGCGGATGCCTTTGCTGGCGAGATATACCTCATCAATATGATCCATACCCACACCGGCTCTCAGCACCAGCTTAAGGCGTTTTGCCTTATCTGCTAACTCTTTGTCTGCTTTGACTTTAGAGTTCATGATCAGGATGTCAATCTCGGGAATCAGTTCTAAGACCTCGGGCCGTTTGATCTCTGGCTGGTAATTGACCTGCACGGGTAACTCAGCCAATTTCTCCAAAAAAACGGGCGGAAAGCGATCGATGATGAGGATATTCATGCGGCGAAATTGGTGATTTTTTCAATCTTTGAATAATCAGATATCCAGTCTGGCGCATCCGAAACCGCAAGATTCAAATCTGCGACTATTGAATAAGCGTTCTGCGCAGCAGCAAATCGAAAATGTCCAATAAGGATGGAAAATGATAAGTAGAGAGTAAAAGGGTCTTAATACCAGCAGTTCTCACTTTGGTTCATTCTAGTTTAATTTGATAGAGGTCCGCGATGGCCAGATAGACTTGTTTCATGTTGTTGCAAGGCAGGATTTTGAAGACTGCTCTGACTGCTTCCCAGAGTTTGACCTTGGTTTTTAGATTCTCTACCAAGGTTCTGAAATACCGATTTGCACGTTGCTGAATTTGGTCGAGGGTAAAGGCCAACATCATCAAAAAGGCGAAGTTGGTACAGAGGTGTTTTTTCCCATGGCCAAAATTATGTTCAAAGTGATATTGCTGGTTTTTGAGGGTATTGAAGACCTCATTTTCAATCTTCCATCTGGCTCTTCCTATCCGCATGATTTTCATCACATTGGCTTTGGTCAGCTTGATATTGCTCACCCATGAAAAGACCTTTTCTTCTCCTTTCTGGTTGGTCCAGATACAGTACAGCAAATTGGTTTGTATATCTGGGGTACTGTCATTGAGTTGGAGTTTGTTTAGGTAGCCGATCGCATAGTCGCCATCGGCGGCTTTGAAGTCCTGCCAGTGTACTCGATGTTGTTCATTCGCTTGGTCAAATTGAGCAATCGCTTGGTCAAATTGAGCAAAAAGTGCCTTGTGCCCTTTCTCGGTTACTCCAATCACATAGCGCCAGTTTGGTTGGTCGAGCAGTTGCCGGATGATCGGCCCACAAGCATACAAAGCATCCATCACATAGATGATAGACTCCTGACTATGAGTCTGTTGCATCCGTTGGAACAAGCGTTTTGCCGCATTACATTCACAGTCGTTTTTGGTCGTGCCATCTTGTTTGACAATCGGTTCGTTTTCTAGGACAAATACTTCTGATTGGCCCGGGCAAACCAAGGCGGCACTCAACATCGCATGATAATAACTGCGACTCCCGTCTCGATGGTTCCGGACCATACAGTGAGGACAATTGACCTCTTTGGAACAGAAATGTTCTACCCCATCTAGGCTCACAATCAGATGATCTTGCCAATACCGATAATCCGCTAGTAGACCGCTCGATTGGAGTCGATCAAACAAGGCTGAGAAACCTTGGGCAAGGGCGCGAGGCTCAACCGAATCGAGGATCTTCCGAAGGCCATTATCCGAAGGAATTTCCCCAATTCCATAAACCGACTTGAGGTTAGAAGATTCGGCCGTACTGCGTTGGCGAAAAGAGAATAGCGAAGGACTTTTGAGCGAATAAAGTGCAAAGCCACTTTTGAGCGCATCGACTAGACTATACTTTGAATTATCACGACGACTGTCTGGGATATTCGAGAATAGATCAACCAATACCTCTTGATAAACTCGGTCAAATTCGAGACTCGTGCCCAGCGATTTCTTTTTCATCCCAGAAGATAACCCACTTCCCCTTTTTTACCTACTTTAGACAAAGTGAGAACTGCTGTCTTAATACTCAATACGATTGTCTCAGTACTTAAGGCCACATGCTAAAGATTGGGGAGTCCGCTTGCCTTATCAGCAAAGAATAAGTAGATCAGCAGGGCAAAGACGACCACCCCAATCATCCCGTACATAAAAATGTTGTAAGAGTAACGTAGGAGGCGGAATTTTTTGGCGAGTACGACTCCCAAGAAGTAAATATCCTTGGACATGGTGCCATAGAGGTATTCACTATCCTTCATCATCTCGTTGATCCCCCATTGGTAGTCGCCAAGATTCATATTGTGGAAGTTACCGAAGAAGAGGAGGTTAGTTTTCTTTTGGGAGATATCCTCTCTGCTAAAACTCAAGGAGTTGACCTTGGGACGGGTAGATAAAATCGCAAAGATCATGGTACCAAGGCTAACCCCGAGCATCAAAAAGCCCGGCCAAAGTACATAATTGGGATTGTCAGCATCACTAATGATACTCCCAAAGACCACCGAAATAATGATCGCATTGATAGAAAGCAGAATATTGGCCTTGTTGTCTGCAATGGACGAGAGATTGATGTGGGTACGATAGGTAACTCGAAACATCGTTTCAATCCCTCGGTCTGGCACTTGTTTTTTGAGCTTTTTGAGCTTTTTGGTCAGCTTACCAATTTTTTCGGCCTGCTGTGCCAGTTGGAGCTGCGTCTTGATCCGCGCCTCTTCGTTGATTTTTTTCTCATTTTTACGCAGGCGCTTTTTGAGTTTCTTGACGTTTTGGGCTTTGCCTGGTTCCAAAACATCTTTGCCATAAGAGGTATAATAGATGTACTCTTTGTAGAAGCGGTAGTTGAATTGGTTCCAACCTTCATCAGAGAAGGTACGATTGAGAAAAATCATCCATTCATGGCGGATCTTTTCAGAATTTTCGAGCGCATCAGGCGTAGCAAGATTGGAGAGATCGGCGTCTTTGATTACTTCTTCGAGCAAAGTGCGAGGAGGTTGATCGAGGCGGGTAGCCTCGATGATAGACTCAACTTGCTTGATTAGTTCTTCTGCCACTCCTTTAGGACTCAAAAAGTCCCGAGCGATCTTCATACCTACCTCTTCATGACCAACATATTGGTCCCGATAACCTAGATCGTGGAGCCAAACTGCGACTTTGAGGAGTAATCGATCCTCCTCAGAAAGCTGCAAATAGTTGGCAATCGTTTCGGTTGATTGCAAAACCTCAAGCGTATGGTCGAGGGTATGATAGGTGTACCCATCGGGTAGCTGGGTTTCCAATATATTACGGGCAAATGCCTCGGTTTCTGCTAGGAGTTGTGGGGTGAGCGCCATATTATTCAATATTAACCGAGAATTTCATTTGTTTCAAGGAAAATGGGGAGAAACTGAATTCTTTGCGTTAATTTGCTGCGCGGAGTCTTAACGTCAACCCAATTTTGAACTCTTTCTTATGCTCAAACATTTCTGTACCAGCCTCCTACCCGCATTCTTTTTATTGGCAGCCTGTGGTACTGAATCACCTTCTTCGAAGTCACTGCAAAGCCAAAACGATAGTTTATCATATCTCGTCGGCATGGATATCGCAAGGGTTTATTCTGGCTATGAGATTGAACTTGATCCTGCGATCATCTACCAAGCCTACCAAGATGTACTAGATTCTAGTGCGCTTGCCTTGGATCAAGAAACGGCCAACCGACTCTCAGGCGTATTGAACCAGCAGATTGCTTCCCAGCAACAACTTCTAAGTCAAAAACAAGCCGCCGAAAACTCCATCAAAAGCCAAATGTTCTTGCGGGACAATGGCACTAAGGAAGATGTAATCAGTTTGGCTAGCGGTCTCCAATATCGCGTGATCGAAGAAGGCACTGGCGTCCCTCCTACGATCAAAAATGAAGTACGTGTCACCTTCGATGGTACATTGCTTGATGGTACTACTTTTTCCACGACGCATACTGATACCGATAGTACCAGTGTAGTAGCGGTGGAACTCTTGCTTCCAGGACTTACCGAAGCCCTGCTCATGATGAAGCCGGGTGCTCGTTGGGAGTTGTTTTTGCCCGCAGACTTGGGTTATGGAAACCGAGGCAAAGAGCTCGTTCCCCCTAATGCAGTCTTGGTCTTTGATATCAGACTGCTCGAAATTGTTCGCTAATAATTCTGATAAAAACATACGCACATGCAAAAATCAGTCGCTATACTTTGTGCCGGAGGCCCTGCCCCAGGCATCAACACAGTAGTCAGTACTGTTTCTAAGGTCTTTCTTAAAGACGGATTCAAAGTCATCGGCCTACATGATGGCTATAAAAATCTATTCAATGGCACAGCCGAATACGTCGATATAGATTTTGAGTTTGCCGATCGTATCTTCAACAAAGGAGGATCAGCGCTACGGATGAGCCGTCATAAGCCTAAGGATGATGAATTTCGTCCGGAGTTTTTCGAAGAAAATAATGTCAAACTGCTCGTTACGGTAGGAGGAGATGATACCGCATCTACGGCAAACCGAATCGCAAAGTTTTTGACCAACAACAACCTCTCGATCCAAAACATCCACGTACCCAAAACCATCGATAACGACTTACCCTTGCCCGAAGGGATGCCTACATTTGGCTTTAATTCCGCCAAAAACGAAGGCGTTCGCATCGGCAATACCGTTTACGAAGATGCTCGTACGAGTGGCAACTGGTTTGTAGTTTCGGCTATGGGACGTTCTGCTGGCCACTTGGCCTTTGAGATCGCCGCAAGTTGCCACTTCCCCGTGATCGTTATCCCTGAGATGTTTGCCAATACCGAGATCACCATCGACCGTATTGTCAAAGTGATCGTTTCTTCTATGATCGCCCGTAAACTTGATGGGGTTGATTATGGCGTAGCGATGGTATCCGAAGGGGTCTTTCACTCTTTGAGCGACGACGAGATCAACAACTGTGGGGTCAACTTTACTTATGACGATCACGGCCACCCAGAGCTAGGTAACGTTTCTAAAGCCCACATCTTCAATATGCTAGTGCAACGTGAGTTGAAAAAGATTGGACTTTCGATCAAAAGTCGTCCAGTAGAATTGGGTTATGAGGTACGCTGTAGTGATCCCGTGGCCTTTGATTTGACTTATTGTACGCTACTGGGCTTGGGTGTAAATAAGCTTTATCACCAAGGGGTAAGTGGTGCGATTGTCTCAACCACTCCGCGTAACGATATCCGCCCTGTTTTTTTGAGCGATATCGAAGATAAGACGACCGGTAAGATCCCGCCACGTTTGGTGGACATCGATGGTCCATTGGCCCAAATCTTCTTGCATGACTTACACGTACTCTGCGAGCCTGATTACGAAGTGGCCAAGGAAATAGTCGATAAGCCTGAAGAGTATGACTTCTACAAAATCCTGAACTGGGAATTTGACCCGAAGACTGCGCGTCCTGCGAAGCAATAGGGAAAAATATCTATTCAACAAGAGTTTTCGTGTCCAATGCAGATCTTTTAGATCGTGTTGGGCATTTTTTTTGAGAGACGCTGCGCGGAACGCTTGTCGCATTCGCCGCAGGAAGGGGCAATCGTTCTGCGAAGCAGCCCAAAAAAACGCCACCCTCTAAAGCTATCGAGAATGGCGCGGCTTATCTTATCAGTGAAATTTAATCTCCAAAATTTCCAAGAGCATTTTCCGAGAAGGTATTATTACCATCATCAACTAGGGTTGATCGATTGCTTTGGTTTTGTACTCCATAGCCAGCACTTCCACTGATTTCGGAATTACCAATCTGACAACGAGCATTTTGGATCAAGGTGATCATGCCTTGATAGGTCATATTGCCCCCTCCATCGGATATCACACAATGTTCAAAGCGATTGTTCGAGCTATTGGAAGAAATAAAACTGATGTAACCCCAAGACCCACTCGTCCAATTGTCAGCCAAGAATCTAATTTTTTCAGATTCGGTTCCGACACAATTTAGCGAACCGCCATTGATTCGGATTTTGGCTCCGCTGGCCATAAAAATGCTTGTTCCAGCTTCGACCGTAACCTCATCAATAATGCTTAAAGATCCATCGAGGCGATAAGGTAGTAAAGGAGATTTTTTCCAAGTAGTGGGATCGCTCAATTGCGAGGCTTTAACATTGATTTTGTCGTTGCCATTACCCGTACCGCTGTTGGTTGATTCGATAAATCTCAGATGCTTTGCATCGATGTGAACCGGAAATATCTCACAAAAAGAAACGTCCGTATTGGCAAGTCCACCTAAGCGGCTTCTGCCATCCTCACATTTAATGCCGTGGCTTTGGCTAAAGCTGACATTACAATTATCGATTTTGGCATAAGCATTATAGCCAATAAATACCATGGCATCATAGGTGTCATCGCTACCACCGCCATTGATATTGGTATGCTCCAAGCGATTGTCGGTATTATCACTGTTAAATCGAATGTATTTCCATTGCCCAGCCGTAAGCAGTAACTCGCCTCTGATAGTGATTTTTTCTGTTTCGGTACCAATGCTTTGAAATGAGCCTCCTGTTTTCACTGTGATCTTGGCCCCGTTTTTCATCAGGATGGTAACGCCAGGCTCAACGACCACATCTGCGAGGATATCGTAGTTCCCTGCGACGCAATAGTCCGCTCGGTTGGGATCATCAATATGATTGGTCAAAGTCAAGGGACTTTCTTGTCGCCCGGTCAATTCGATACATCCATCCAAAGAAATAGGTCCTGCTGGATCGCAGCTAGTCATCGCGATCGCCAGTAGCAAAAGGGAGAAAAAGAGGCTAAATAGTTTCATGTTTCAGTATTGATCGTTGTTTAAAGGAGCTGGTGCGAGGGCTAGGCTTTGGGCTAGCATTGCTCTTCTCTTTACTGACGATCTACTGAGCTGAAATACATTTTAAGTACAGAGTAAAAAGTATTTAGTATTAAGAAAAAAGGTCTGTCTGGACTATCTAGCCCACTTTTCCTAGTCTTAATACTGAATCCTATTGTCTAAGTACTTAAAGTGGACTTTTACCGCTGCACGGAACGCTGGGGTCGGAACTTAGTGGAAAAGAAATAATGACAGTAGAAATGAGATGCATACTCACCTTTTCGCCTTCACTTTCCGTATAATGAAGTACAGAGTAAAAAGTATGTAGTGCCGAGAAAAAGGGTTCTGCTGAACCTTACAGCCCACTTTCTTAGGTCTTAATACTGGATACTACAGTCTAAGTATTTAACCAAATGAATACCTCTAATCTAATGAAGTTACCAGTAATTGAAGGAGTAATAGATCGGCGCATCTTAATCAATTATCAAGCTGAAGAAGAAGTTCTAAACCGCTTTTTACCCGAAGGACTGAGACCAAAATTAGTTAAAGGGAAAGGGATAGTTGGGATTTGCTTAATTCGGCTCAAGAATATCAGACCGAAGGCTTTTCCTAAAGCAATGGGGATTTCATCTGAAAACGGCGCCCATCGTATCGCAGTAGAATGGCATGAAGCTGGTGCATTGAAAGAAGGAGTCTATATACCTCGCCGAGATACCTCCTCCCGCATTAATGCCCTAGTAGGAGGGCGAATATTTCCTGGTAAACATTATTATGCCAAATTTCAGCAGAAGGAGATTGGACAAAGATATAATGTCTCGTTTCAAAGTGAAGATGGTACTTATCTGTCAATCAAAGCTTGTGAAAGCAAATCATGGGAAAAGGAGAGCGTATTTGAAGATATGTCATGCGCCTCAAGCTTTATGGAAAAAGGCTCAGTTGGATATTCTCCCTTGATTGAAAAAGGGAAATTTGAGGGGCTAGAATTGAAAACAAAGAATTGGGCAGTATCTGGTTTAAAGGTTGAAGCAGTGAAATCAAGCTTTTTTGAAGACGAATCAATATTCCCTAGAGGATCAATAAAGTTTGACAATGCTTTATTGATGAAAAATATTGAACACGAATGGATAAAATTGAAGGATAAGCCTAGATTTCACTAACATCATCTACGCGCAACCGCAGAGGATCTACATCCCAGAGATGGCATTTGACGCATAGTCCGCAAGCCTAGAGACAAGCGTTCTGCGCAGCAGTAGCCAAAAACCTACTTCAAAACAAAAAGCGGGATGTTACCAAAAAGGTTGATGGGCGTATAGGGGTGTTGGCGGCCATCGGTAAGGCTCTTGACGCGCTCAGTCACATAAAGATTGAGTTCAAGCAGAGAGATCACATCATCATGATTGAAGTCCGCTTCACCATCTAGGCCTTCGAGTAAGGCCTTAGTAAAGGCACCGTGGCCCCAAATAGGGTTTTCGTAGGAATACTCCTTGCCGCTTGAGGATGTCATGACCGTAACCCCAGGCTCTGCCTCTGTAAGCTCCGTAACTACTTTGTTGAGATTGACCGCTTTGATAGAGGCAAACTCTAGGAGATCATAGCCAGATTGACCACTATGGCAAGCATCCAAAAAGATAAGCTTTTTGCAAGGAGTACCGTTCATACCCTCGGTCAGATCACGAATGTTCATGGCCGTGGCAAAGAGGTTATGCGCCTGATAATCAGTCGGCAGGATGTAGAGATTACCTTTGTTATCCAGGGCTCCGTGAGCCGAGATAAAGACAAGGATCATGTCCTTTTGGGTAGCCTGACGTTCTAGCCAGTTGATCCCTGTTTTGATATTGGTAAGCGTGGCCTCTTGATTGAGGTACTGCTTGATTTCGACTTTGTTGAACAGCTTACCTTGCTGAGTCGCAAACTTGCTCGCTAGCGAAGCTGCATCAGAATGTGCATAAGTCAAATTAGAAGTCTCATCATCATATTTTGACACTCCCACCGATAGGATGTAAAGATTGGGCTTTAGGAGCGCTTGGAGAGGATCTTCATTATTTTTGTTGAGGACAATTGGTTCCTGACCAGAGAGCGCATCGTGCACCGCATCAGGATGATTGGCAAAGTTGCCGCGGTTGTCGGTTTTAAGGACCCACATATCGCTGCCACCACGACTGTAGCTTTTGGTACCACCGGTAACGAGATAGCCCCCATCGGCTACCTGAGTAACAGCGCGGCCGTAATCATCGCTTTCACCTAAGCTACGCTTTTGCCAAGTTTGGCGCAGGCGAGCGTCTAATTTGACTATCCAGAGATCAGAAGACTTGCTAAAAGAGGTGCTTTGGCCGGTGAGCAGGTAACCGCCATCTTGGGTCGCGATCAAATCGTAAAAAGCATCTTTGCCAGTACCGCCGAGCAAATGCTCTTTGAGCACGCGACCGCTCGCACTGAGGTGAATGAGACAACCGTCTAAGCTACCGTTGGATTCATTATAGCGCCAGCCAGCGGCGAGGAATTGGCCTTCATCGGTTTGCAGGACTGATTCGATCACATCATTGCCGGGCGCACGCACGACTTTACGCCAGATACCTTTGCCATTACGATCCGTACGGACCACTAGCATATCGGCGCGATTAGTTTCATTATAATGCTGATACCCCCCGATGACGAAGCCTTCGTCATCAGTCTCTTGGATTGAATATGCTTTTTCGATACCGCTGCCGCCATATTGACGATCCCAAAGGATTTCGCCTACGGCATTGAGACGCAGGAGCCAGATATCGCTTTTACCTTTAGAGTTGGAATAGGAAAATCCAGCCACCGCAAAACCACCATCTTTAGTTTGGATGATAGAACGTGCTTCATCAGCATCACTCCCCCCAAAGGTACGGGTCCACATTAGCTCCCCGTGGCGATTGAGCTGAAATACCCAAGCGTTGTTTTTACCACTGACTTTGTCGCGAGTATAGCCAATAACGACATAATTGCCATCACGGGTTTCGATTAGGTCGTTGGCCCAATCATAATCAGGATCTCCAAAAAACTGACGCCATACTTCCCCTCCAAACTGATCAAGCTTCATCACCCAGACGTCGCTCTTACCACTCCCAAAGGAATTGGTAAAACCAGCCACGACATAATCACCTGTAGCGGTATTGGTTACCGCCATAGCGTGCTCATCTCTCTCTCCGCCAAAGGTTTTAGAAAATTTCTCCTGGGCTTGAGCCGTAAACACATATAGTGCTGCGGTCAGCAAAAGTATACCGTTTCTAAGCATAGCGTTTTTCAGTATGAAGTAGATAGTATTAAGTATAAAGACAAAAATGGGAGTACATGAATACGGTCTTAATACTCCTTACCTTATACTCACTACTAAAATCAAGTAGAGCTTTAAATCATAGAAACGGAATTTCTAGGTGTCGGGTTAGATTGGATAAGTAATCAATATAGCAGATTTAACGCAAAGATTGTTCTAAATTGCTGACTAAGAAGGAAAAAATGTGTTTTTGTGCCAAGTAGCCGATCATTCGTGTGTAAATTTGGCCAATATTGCATCCTACTGCTAAAGCTTCTTGTATATGCAAAAAACGATTGGATACGCTTGGTTCGCGATGAGTTTGTTTTACATTGCCTGTGGTTTGTTGATCGCGATCAAACAAATTTTACCGCCTTCTCCACCCGCTTGGTTTGATATTGAATGGAATTGGCTTAAAGATCATCCTACGGTTTTTAACTATTTGATGGGGGGCTTGTTGATCGCTTACGGTATCTATCGACTGTTTCGCTCGTATAAAAGCATAAAGGGTCAGGATGAAGAAATATAATTATAAACGTTTTTTACTCTGGGGATTCATTTTCCTACTTAGCACGGCCCTTGAGGCGCAGGAAATCGTAGCTAGGCTAGACCTTGGTCGGCGCGACCCCAAACCTGAGTTTTACGAATATTCTTCTGCCGATGGGGGACTAGTGACTTTTGGCCCTTCTAGCATAAGCTCTAGCCGCTCTTACAGCTTAGTTAAATATGGTGCAGACCTACGGGAAGATTGGACGATCAAAGTATTAGATCAAAACGGCCGAAAGACCATTGACTTTATGGCCGTAGTAGGAGGCTATACCTTGATTTTTGTCTCCGAAACGAATCCCAAAGATGGCCTCATCAAGTCTTATTACTACTCATATAGTGCTGAGGGCGAGGCCTTGGCCGAAAAAGAATTGCTCTCTGTCTATCCTGATGCCAAAGAGCAGAAAGTAGGGCTACAGTTTGTCCTGAGTCCCAATAAGAAGAAGCTACTTTGCTTCAAAAACCTGCAAAATCGTCGTGAAAACGAACAGTTGCTCTACTATATCTTTGACGATGAAGGCGATTATGTACAAAACGGCGAGCTCAATCTCAAGTATCCGGATAATCGATTTAGCGTTCGCAGCCTGCGCATCAGTAATCGAGGCAACATCTTCGTACTAGGAAAATTTTATCTCAACACGCGCGTGAGAGAGGCGGATGACTTTACTTATACGATTTTTCGGCACGATCTTGAAACCGAGGAAGTCAATGAGTTTCAAATCAATCTGGATGATCGCTATATCACCGATTTGGCCTTTCGTCTTGACCGCGACGAGAATATCTACGTTGCAGGCTTTTATTCCAATCGCAGTACTGACCGCATAGCCGGTACGGTTTTGCAGAAGATTAGTCCCTTCGGGGAACTCCTCCTCACCAGTGCAGAAGCCTTTGACGCGGAGTTTTTGCAATACTATCTCTCTCGTGGTCAGATCAATCGCGGCTCGGAATTACGCAACTTCTACCTCGATCCTACCGATGGTATTATCTTACGCTCAGATGGAGGCGTTTTGCTAACGGCAGAAAAATTTTATATCACCTATGTCTCTTATCGAGATATGTATGGCCATTGGATCGACCGCGAGCAATATCACTATGAGGACGTGATTTTGACTTCGGTAGCCGCTGACGGTAGCATCGAATGGCACGCCATAGTTGACAAAAATCAAGTCTCCGAAAACCCCGCCAATCTCTCATTTTTCAATGCGATTAGCGCCGCGGGTTCCCATATTTTTTACGAGTATAACCCCCAACGCCAGGGCATCAACATCTATTACAATACCGTCGATATTGACGGTAAAGTGAGCGATCGTAAGCCGCTATTGCCAGACTATCGTTTTGGCAATCAATTTTATCCTCGCTACTGCGAGCAAGTCAGCAATGATGAAGCCCTGATGGTTTATATGCAAAGCCGAGGGCGCACGCTCAGCGTAGTGCGCGTGCGATTGGAATAATTATTTTCCTATATTGGGACCAGCAACCAATATTTGAAAACATATTTTCTAATGAAAACATTCGGTCTTCTAGGAGCGCTACTGTGTATAGCGCCCAGTACTATTATGGGCCAAGGGTCCAAACCAAGCATTTCATTCGGCAACAAAATCGCCAAATACAACAAAGCCTTCCAAATCGTCAATCTATTGGTCGGGGAAATTAAGCCGGTAGAGATTCAATTTTAGTCCTGCTTCGCAGAACGGGGGGTTTGGGAATGATGAATATCGAATGTCGAAAGCTGAAGTAGTTCGAAATTGGGCGTTGGATATTCTGCATTCGAAGTTCTCTCGTTCTGCGAAGCAGCTATTAACAAAAAAATGAGAGTATACTATATAATTCTATCCTTGCTTTGCAGCGGCTTCCTACCTGCTTGGGCCCAAAAAAGCCTACCTTTTATCGAGCAAGGACCAGTAAGTGGTCAGGCAAAATCTTTGGGACCAGGCATACCCGATGCACATCTCTGTCCCTACCTGCAACATACTATGGCTGGTTTTCTCGACAATGGATACCTCACCTATGTAAATCAAAGCGATCAGTCCATAGCTTTGATTCTCTATCGGTATGATGACGAATTAAAGCTAGCTGCAAAGGAGAAAGTGGTCATTAGATATGGATTTAAAAACCAGACCTTTAAAAGTATTCTAACCCAGGGTAATCGGATTTTTGTATTTGGCGCTGTTTACGATCACAAAAAGAATCGCAAAATCATCATACTAAGTGAAATTGAAAGCACCGACTTAGGGAAAGTTGTAAAGCAGACTGAGTTATTTTCCTATACGCTATCCGACAAAATGTTTTCCGACTTTTGGCAAGTAAATACTAGCCCTGATGGATCCAAGATCTTGATTTCAGTTTATCGAAGTGGTTATACAAAAGATGACTCAGATTTCCATTTTTGGGCTTATAACAGTAAAATGAATCCATTATGGAACAAGAAGGTAGCTTATGAAGTGGCAGATGGGACCTTCATTGATAAAGAGGTGATGGAAGTCTCCATTGATCGTAATGATGACGTGATCCTGCAGTTTCACAAATTTTCAACTAGCCCTGAGCAAACACCTCAGAAAGAGCGAAAGCTCAGTATTCACCTTTGGGTGTTGACGGATCAGGGGCAAAGGATTCAGCAATACTCTTTTTCCAGAAGGAATAGATACATCCCATGGTTTGCGACGAGCCTAGCACCCAATGGCGAGCTCCACTGTGCAGGTTTGTATGGAGGAAAGGACAATTCGCTAGAAGGAATTGTCAAGTTAGTCTTCTCGCCTGAAGCTTCGAAAGAGCCCCAATCAAAGTATATTGATTTCAAGGAAAATGAATTAGAACCCAAATGGGCTGTGATCAAAGACCTCACCAAAAAGGAAATAAAATCAATCGCCACAAAACGGATCATTTTAAGGCCTGACGGCGGATGGATATTAATCAATAATTTCCAAGACCTCTACTCCTCTTACTATCGATATGGAGATGTCATTGTTACTAGCCTAAATGAAGAAGGTGAAGTGGAGTGGTGTGAACGCATAGAGATACCGGATTTTGCCGTCTTCCAACCCGCAGTAGAGGCCAATTATGCTTTTTTTCTTCAAGAGGATCGGCTTTGGTTTGTCTATAATGAACCTAATTATGTCCTTAGACTGCTTCCAGAAAGGAAAAGGGCGGCCACAGGTGAGAGGGAATTAGATGTAAAGATCGTTGGCCTAAGTCCTAGTGGAAAGCGGACGGAAGCAAGCTTAATTCCAGCGGACCAAGAAGGCTATACCGTGGATGTTTTTAATAAGTGGTTGATAGACAAAAATCGGCTCGTACTTATGGGCGTTAAAGAACGGAAATTATACCTAACTAAGATTAATTTTTAGGCCTGCTGCACAGAACGGGGGAATTTTGAAAATGAGCGTTCTGCGAAGCAGGCATCAAAAAAATAGTCAATCAATGTTGTACCGATACATCCTCTTGGGCTTATTGCTGTGTAACAGCCTCGACATTTGGGGGCAATCCCAGCCTAAAGCTCAGCTAGGTCCCATCTATACAGATGCTCAGTACAAAAGCTGGAATTTAGCCGCTCGGAAACTCCTAAGTCTTCAGCAGGGAAAGATCTATGCTTTGTTACCCCAATCAGTAAAGCAAAAAAAGATTTGGGGCCTAGACTTCCTTGTTTTCGATAAGGAGATGAACTTCCAAGCCCAAACTTTTATTCCTCTTGAGGGAGCAAAGAGGTTTAAGGTGCTGCAATTCCTAGATTTTCAGGACGAAACTTATATTCTCTTGTCTGCGACTGATCCTAAATCAAGAGATATCACTCTATGGGCGCAATGCTTTGACTTCGCACAAATGAAGCCCAAAGGAGCGATGATCTCACTTGGTATCATTCCGCATCTCCCTCATGCGACTCAATCTAGTCTTTCCTTCAAAACTTCACCCAATCAGACTAAGCTTCTTATTATGTCTCAGCGGCAAAGAGGTGAGGAAGCTAAACGCCAAGTCCAAGCATTCAAACTGATCGCACTTGATAATAACCTAAAACCGCTTTGGGAATACGAACCTGAAATTGACCCAAAAGTGAAGTATTTTCATTTTGATACCCCCGCTATCAGTAATGAAGGCGTTGCTGTTTGGGCTAGACAAGAATCCAAGGATCGCCCCTTTGCCCCTTATCAAGGTCAAACAGGGCGTTTAGAAATAATCGCGGAG
Organism: Bacteroidota bacterium; assembly: GCA_039024315.1. GTDB lineage: Bacteria > Bacteroidota > Bacteroidia > J057 > J057 > JBCAWW01. Next base: position 9,354 of record JBCCQN010000121.1, on the reverse strand, counting down.
GGTAAAGTTATCGCCACCAATTGGATTTATCAGGAGAATGCGCTTATCATAGATCAGATTTTTCTACTCTCTGATAAAGAGGCGACTATCACTTGCTCAGGAGTAGTAGGGATTAATCCCAATCTGTCCAAAGGGTATTTTATCAACAAATATTCTTTGAAAGATGGCAAAATGCTATCAAGCAATATTTTCCCTATTGACTTCCACCTGCTGACCGATTCGCGCAACGGCACACTGAGAGATTTAGAAGTCCGACTCCTGATGGAAAATGCGAATAAAGGCTTTTTAATATTGATGCAAGCCGTAGGTCCATACACAAAAGGCGAAATTATTTCCAAGCTACCAGTTTACGGAGACTATTACTTAATCTCTACTCAGGCAAATGGAGAGATCCAGTGGGCAAAACAGATTCCTCAATCTCAGAGCTTTAGCCCATTAGCTTTTCATCTGAAAAGGGATTGTCTCGATTTTTTCTATCATCAGGGGACTGATCCAGAGGCCCTCCCGCAGCCTTTACCATTGTCAAGTTCTTCATTCAAGTCAGACATTCATATTCAACAAGTCCAAATCGATTGGCGCGGCAATATAAAGGAACGTCCTTTAGAAGGAGACGGTGCTGTCAGCTATGGCATATGGCCCTATATCTTAGGTAGCTTGGAGGGAAACGTATATCTATACCTCGGTTTCTCCGGAAAAAATGCTCGTTTTATCAAATTGACATATGAATGAACACAAGTTCATCTAGCCCTGCTTCGCAGAACACTAGAAGCAGGTCAAATTGAGCGTTCTGCGCAGCAGAAAACATCACACATCGTCAAATCAATGCTTAAACGATCCCTATTTCTAATCCTTCTCTTCTTACTAAGCTTTGCGGGCAAGGCTCAAGAACCATTCAAAGTCCAAGTCGGCCCCGTTTATAGCGAGGCCCAATACCAGAAGTGGAATTTGCTGAATCGAAAGATTTTGCTTTTGCAAGAGGGAAATATCTACGCTGCGATACCAGCATTGGTCAAGTCAAAAAAGACTTATGGGCTAGATTTCATTGTCTTTGACGAGAATATGCAGTTTTTAGAGCAAGCATATATTCCCCTTGCGGTCGGCAAAAGACATAGGTTCCGAAAGATTATCCGCTTGGCCAAAGCTACCTATATCATCCTTTCTTATCTAGATACTAAGACCCGATCCACTCAATTACTAGCCCAAGAGATCGACCTATCACAAATGAAACTGCGTGGAGAATTAAGGCCGATCAAAACTTATGCAAACCTTCCCTTCATGGTCAAGACCAAATTTGTCTTTGCACCCTCGCCTAACTTGGAAAAGCTTTTGATCATGACTAACATGGAAAGTGGAGACCAAGGTAGCAAGCACCAGATGCGCTATTATGACTTCTCTGTGATGGATGAAGCGCTAAACCCGCTTTGGCAATACACAGCTGAAGAGACCGACCCATTTAAGCACTACCTTGATCCTATCCTGAGCAATGCTGGTCATGTGGTTTGTAGCAATCCTCCTACTTTGACTAAGCCCTTGGGCTATCAAAAGGGGCAGGCCAAGAAGTTTGTCATTATTGCTGAGGGTAAATTGCTCGCCAAGCACTGGATCAGTGAGGAAAATGCTTACATCATTGAGCATCATTACGCTTTTACGGACTCAGGTCAAACCCTCATCTGTGTGGGTATTACAGGTAGCAATCTTGAAACTTCTAAAGGATTTTTTATGACCAAATACTCTTTGGTCGATGGCAGCAGGCTCGCGAGGAGCTTTATCCCCTTCCATTTCCAAACGCTGACAAAAGAACGGGAAGGAAAAGTCAAAGACCTGAAAATCAAGTTCATCCGCGCCCCAATAGAGCAGGACGCTTATCTGCTTTTACAACGAGCGGATCCGGCTTTAGGCCAAGGAGCAACGGCTGGTTCCCCTTTGTTTAGGGACGCTTATTTACTTTGCGCCTCCTGGAGTGGTGAGCTTATTTGGCGTAAAACCATCCCACAATCAGCAGGGACTAGGCCTTTACCCTTTTTGGTGAGCGAAGATCATATCAACTTTTTTTATCACCAGTCGCCTTCAAGCCAAGGGCAAAATTTTCCTGATCCTCAGCCTTTGCCGCTAAGTAGCCCCTCCATCAAAAAAGGCACTCAAATCAAGCATGTCCAAATAGATTGGAATGGTAATCAATCCGAGTATACGCTTATTGAAAACAGTGAATTGGGAGTAGGTTTCTGGCCTTTTATCAAAGGAGCATATGAGGGACAAACTGCCGTATTTCTTGGTATGGAGTGGACAAAAGCGAGATTTATCAAGTGTCAATTTTGACCCATTTATAGCGCGGGGTTTACTATGTACTGCTGCGCAGAACGCTTGTGTCGGAAAGCCATGATTTAGGCTGAAGCATATCCAACCCATAGTAGGTGCATGCATGAATGCCGTAGCCTTAAGACCCACGCGTTCTGCGCAGCAGAAAACCATGCGAACAGCCCTCAATCCCAATACTCTATCACTCGGACCGTATATTGCTGGCGTTCTGGATTCATATTTTGAGGTTTACGAACGATCCAATTGCCTTGATCGTCGCTTTCATATTCAATTTTACTGAGAGATTCTGAGCCGAGTTCTGTAATTAACGCATCGATACTCAATTGCTTAATCGGTATTTGCTCATTATCGACAAGTTGTTGGCTCTCCAAAATGATCATATCCTGATAGGCCACGACAAAGAGGCGCTGTACTAGATATTGCTCGCTGACTCTTTGAAACTGTGAGATATTGCTCAATCTTAATTGGGAGCCTCTTTTGGTATAAGTAAAGTCTGTATATTCACCCTCCGTCTCGCCAAAGGTTCGTACCGTAGTGGCATATTCGCGGCCTTTTTTACGCAGCGTTTTGGGCACATCCTTGAAGAGGCTATCTACTCTTACATTTCCAAACACCATCGGCTCACTAGGCGCAAAGGAGCAGTCAGTCGAAGTACCCAATATTTCAACTCTACTGATACTGCGCTTCTCCTCGTGGGAAAGTTGGTACTGCCGCTTGCAGTCTGGACTCTTGCTACTGTAAGAAACCACCGTTGAGTCATTGGTGTACTCATATATTATTTTGCCGTATTGATAGTCCAACTCAACTAACCTCCCCTGCTCGTCAAAAATCACGCTTTTTTTGACCGTGGAGTCGAGTTGAGTGCTATTACCTTTGATTTCAATCGTCGTAATAGACTTCACTCCTGGCCTTCGCTCAAACAAATCTGATTGAGCGAACAGTAGAGAGCCACAAAGGGAGAGGATAATAGTACAAATAATTTTTTCCATAAATATTTAGGGATTGTTCACGTAAAAATAGCTCTCAACTAACTCAATATTAATACTCAAAAATGATGATTTTTCTTGTTTACTGCTGCGCAGAACGCTTCTCTCTTTCTCTTTTGAGTTGAGCCCCAATGATCAAAAGCGCGATCAAGGCGAAAAAGTTAATCCCCAAAAACGTTTGGGCTCCGGCTTCTATTTGCCCAAGTCTTAATGCCATACCGAAATCCGCAAAAAGGGCAAAGTCTCCATTGCTAGGATTTAAGCCCAAACCGAGTCTGAGACCAGTGAAATACTTCAATCCGCTGCCACTGATTTGAATGATAAGGACCTGCAAAAGGAAATTAATGCCGCTAAAGATCAAGCCCAATTTTCTCTTGCTCAGCAATAGGATACCACTCGCTATTGAGAGTAACAGAATCAAGCTGATGAAGAGCAACGAAAGGAAATTGGGATAGTCGCTAAAGAAGTAACCAAAGACTCCACTGCCTATCTGCAGGACAGCCAAAACCCAAAGAAATACCTGATCAAAGCGTTCTGTTTCGTACCAAGCTAGGCTTTGGGGTACTTCCTTTAGCTGAATGGCATCTCGAAACTTTTCAATTTCGAGTCCTCTTTCTTCCGCAAGCACTAATGCCGCCCTCACCGAATCCGAAGCAAAACTTTGCCAATTTTCGAGAACGTTGAGTAGCTCCTCGTCTGGAAAGCCTTGCATTTTCTTGATCTGGGGGTTGTGTTTCATTTTTCAACTGTAATGGTCTCTGGCTGCTGGCTATTCAAAATAAGCAAACGCCTTCTTAGCATCACACTAAGAAGGCGTTTTTATATTTCTGATCTATCTCTACACTTCAGTATTTGGATCCCAAGCTTCGAGGATATCCGCCACGCGCTTGACAAAGCGTCCGCCCAGGGCGCCGTCAATGATACGGTGGTCATAAGAGTGAGAAAGGAACATTTTGTTGCGGATGGCAATCACGTCTCCTTGGGGCGTTTCGAGTACGGCTGGTAGTTTGCGAATGGCGCCAGTCGCCAAAATCGCCACCTGAGGCTGCATGATGATAGGTGTACCCATCACATTGCCAAAGGTACCTACATTAGAAACGGTATAAGTCCCGCCTTCCAACTCATCTGGCTTAAGCTTATTGGCTCTAGCGCGATGCGCCAAATCATTGATCGTAGCCGAGAGACCCGCCAAGTTCAAGCGATCTGCATTTTTGATGACGGGTACGATCAAGTTATCAGTCGGTAAGGCTACCGCGATACCGATATTGATGTCCTTCTTGATGACGATACTATCCCCATTGACGGAGGAGTTAACGAGGGGATGCTCGCGCAAGGCCTTGATGACCGCCAACAAAAAGATAGGGGTGAAGGTCAATTTGGTATTGTACTGCTCTTGGAACTGAGCCTTTACGCGATTGCGCCATTGTACGACATTGGTAACGTCTGCTTCCACAAAAGAAGTAACGTGAGCGGAAGTCTGGGTTGACTGCACCATATTTTTGGCGATCAGCTTACGCATGCGGTCCATCTCTACAATCTCTACATTACCACTAGCTACCACTGGGGCAGGAGTAGGCTCTGGCTTAGCCACTGGGGCAGTTTTTTGGACCGGAGCGGGTGTAGGAGTAGGGGCAGGAGCCACCGGAGCAGGCGCAGCCACCACTTGTGGGGCAGGTGCATTCTGGCGGTTTTTGACGTGCGCCAAAATATCCTTTTTGGTAACACGGCCAGAGCGACCCGTACCGGGCAGCGTTTCTAGCTCAGCCATGGAAATACCCTCTTTGCGGGCGATGTTGAGCACTAGGGGAGAGTAAAAACGGCCTCCTTCTACAGCATCAGCACCAGTGGCCACGGTCTCCAGTACGGGTTGAGGAGTAGGCACATAAGGTACTTCTGCCGCTTCCACTTCCTCAGCAAGGGTTTGAGTCGCAGGAGTAGCGTGCCCATTACCATTGGGAGCCTCGTCTGATTCAGACTCCGTTTCGATGATCGCGATGACCTCGCCTACTGGTACGACATCGCCTTCATTAAAGCGGCGCTCCAATAGCTTACCATCAACGGGAGCAGGTACTTCGGAGTCAACTTTATCCGTCGCAATCTCCAATACCGTCTCCTCTGCTTCGATTTCCTCGCCGATTTCTTTGGTCCAGCGTAGGATCGTAGCCTCTATAATACTTTCGCCCATCTTGGGCATTATCAGTTCAAATTTTGCCATAACAAAATCTTTCTCGGGGGGTTTGAGCGCAAGTTAGTCACTATTGGCTTCAACCCCAATCTGGCTTTGGAGTTTTTTATACGCCAATATTATTGCCCTTTCACTAGCACGTTCGATATTTACCTGACGATCAGAGAGTAAACGCACAAATTCAGCATCCGTATGATTTTTGTCGGCGAAGCCTAACCATGCTTGAGTTGGCAGTTCTCCTCCCGCTTGGGCAATCCCCGTGCTGGCGATGCCATAATCGGTGCCTAAGAGCTTTCTGACGCCTTCGGCCATTTGCTTGACTACCGCTTCGGAGACCACAGTATGGCGTTCGACGGAGTCGGGATCCACCCCCAACTGCTCAATTTTGATGCGCACATCATAGGCTGTTACGGAACCCGTAAAGACCTCAGAGGCACCCGAAATTGCCACCAATTTAGCCGCAATATTACCTCCCGTGAGACTTTCAGCTATCGCGATCGTTTGGCCTTTTTGTTTGAGGTCGTCGATAAGCATGGCTGCCGCCGAACGACTCCCTTCTGTATATACATGCTCACCAAACCGTTTTTTGACCAAGGCAGCATTGGCCAACATCGCTGCGTGTTTACGCTCCTCGCGAACGCTAAACTCTAACCAAAGACCATCATTGCGAGGCAGGAAGGCCAAAGCTACTTCAGGGTCCATTTTCGCTTCGAGCTCACTGATCCAAAGAGCAGCGCGCGACTCTGGCACCCCTAGTATTCGGATGATATGATGATCAAAAAAGCCGGTGTCAAAATTAGATTTGATTTTAGGGATGACTTCATTTTCGAGTAAGTAGAAAAACTCAAAAGGCACGCCCGGCAAGGAAAATAATAGCTTATCATCTTGCGCAAAGGCCATACCGGGGGCCGTACCCATCGGATTGGGTAGTACCTCTGCCACCGCTGGTACCAAGGCTTGTCGACTCGAACGATCGTCGAGCTCGCGGCCGCGTTCCGAGTAGCGGCGCTCCAAATAAGCCATAGTAGGCGCATGCCACTCCATCTCACTTTCAAACAACTCAGCCAAGGTTGGTTTAGTGATATCATCTTGAGTAGGGCCCAAGCCCCCACACATTATCACAATATCATGGGCATCAAGCTCTGCCTTGACAGTATCTCGAATATCCTCCCTAGTATCAGAGATAGTAACGACACGGTGAAAAGAAAAGCCATGGGTGCGGAGCATCAGTCCCGCTTTGGAAGCATTGGTATTGACGATGCGCCCCTTGAGCAACTCATCGCCAATGGTAATCAAACTAATGGAAGCCATAGGTCTTATTCCTGATCGCGGAGACGAGCCCGCTTATCACGGAAAATTTCGTATTTAAGGGTTATCACGGGCTGAAAGTGGGCCCCTTCTAAACTAAAACGGTTGGAGCCAAAAGTCGTATAGCCCATACCACCTAGATAGTAGGAAAGCAAATCTGCACGCATCGGACTATAAGCGATTTGTAGCCCCAGATCCACATACAGCCGTTCCATGATATAAATAACGAATCCCAGCGTAAATGTTCCCCCTAATTTCAATCCGTCATACTGAACGATGGCAGGCGTAGGTAAGGAGCGATCTAAAACGCGATCTCGATACCAATTGGCGTTGAGGTTGAGAGCAATGTAGGGAAACTCGTATGGATTGGCAGAGTCGTTGAAGATACGTCCGCCGACCGAGAGATGTAGGCCTGCATTACTATAGTCGATATAGTCTTTAAGGAGGGATACTCTCGGCCTATTTTCAGACCCAACATTTTGATAACGGAAGCCTCCCGCTACTTGCAAATTGAAGACAGGACTGAGTTGCCGCTCTAGCCGAAGCTCAAATGTATTGATCAGCAGAGGGGCGAGATTGATACCTACAAATGTCCTCTCTTGGGCCCAAAGGCGCAAAGGCAGGAGTAGTAGTAGGCACAATACAGTCTTGTTCATAGTAGGCCGATGGGCAAATCAAAGCTAACAAAATCCACCTTTTTTTCCTCACAGAGGAGCTCGACGAATGTTAGAATCTCATTATATACTTTATCATTCCCGCATATATTTATAACCCTCATCGCCTGCTTTTCGTACCTTTGCGACACCCTATTGCTATCTTATGGCAGAAATCTGGATTTGGATAATCGTATTTATTGGCACCCTTGCCCTCTTAGTCATATCAGCCGATTTATTTATCAAAGTGGCGGAGAAGATCGGCTTAGCCATCGGGATATCGCCATTTGTAGTAGGCCTTACCTTAGTGGCATTGGGTACCTCCCTACCAGAACTTGTTACTTCCATTGCGGGAGTGCTCAAAGGAAATTCTGAGATTGTTTTAGGGAATATTGTAGGCTCAAACATTGCCAATATGGGCCTTGTCCTTGGTATGGTGGGCATTATTGGAGGTAAGATTAAGCTAAAGTTTGATCTTATGAGCGTGGATTTACCCGTCATGATGGGTGCAAGCGTTCTGCTTTATTTGGCTTTACAAAACGAGACCTTTTCTTTTCCAGAAGGCTTATTGTTTACCTTAGGTTTGGTTCTCTACTTAGTTTATATTTTCACTTCTGGCAAAGCTGACTTACCCGAAAAAGGAGGAAATCAAACCCAAAACCCCAATCTGCGCATCAACTGGCAAGATATTGCAAAACTTATTGTTTCCATCGTCCTGATTTATCTTTCGGCCAATTACAATGTGGAAGCGATTGATTTTATCGCCCAATGGTTTGATGTCGGCAATGAATTTGTCGCCCAAACTGCCGTAGCCTTAGGGACTTCCTTACCGGAGCTGGTAGTTTCGGTAGTCGCGATTAGACGCCAAAATGCTGAGCTTGCAGTAGGCAATATCGTGGGTTCCAACATCTTCAATATTTTTTGCGTGATGGGGATTCCTCGGCTCATTGGAGAGATAAAAATCCCTAATTCCATCCTTGATTTTGGCTTGCCAGGTCTGATTGTATTAAGTGGCTTGGCTCTTTTTAGCTTGCAGGATAAGATGCTAACCCGCTGGGAGGGTTTCATTCTTTTATTTTGCTATCTCATCTATATTGGCAACCTCACCAGTATGCAATTGGGGATTTAGCATTTAAGTAGCCAGTATCCCGAAAGCTTTCGGGAGTATTCAGTACCGAGTAAAAAGGTTCTGCTCAAGTACATAAGCCCACTTTTCTAGGTCTCAATACTAAATACTATTTCTAAGTACTTAAAATTTCTAGCACGGCTTGATTTACAGGCATTCGGTTATCTTTTTTTTCTACCGCTGCGCGGAACGCGTGTATCCAGAAGGTATGATTTAGAGTGTGGCATGCATGCGCTGCTGGAATGATTGATCGTTCTGCGAAGCAGTAATGCTAAACAAAACACACAAAAAAGCGAGACTGGAAATCCAGCCTCGCTTCATTATTTGTATGTCAATCAGACCTACTTGCGCACGATACGTTTGGTAGCGTTGCGGGTTCCGTCAGAGATTTTCACCATATAGACACCTTCAGGATGGTTAGTCAAATCGACTTGCTCATCAAATCCGTTGACACGGCCGAGTTGCTTACGATAGATAACTGCTCCTTTAGCATCATAGACTTCAACCGTCAAGTCGTCGGCTTGTAGCTCAGCAGACTTGATGTAGAAGTTACCAGAAGTCGGGTTCGGGAATACGTCAATCGCTTGGCTAAACAGATCATCGATATCTACTTTACCGATCACGATAGTCGTGGTATCCGAGCCACAGTTGTTAGTGGCGATCAAGGTTACGGTATAAGAACCATCAAAGGCATAAACATGCGTTGGATTAGGATCAGTAGTGGTTGGAGAACCATCACCAAAGTCCCAAACTACGCTTGCGCCCGGAGTTGATTGGTTG
>JBCCQN010000120.1:0-25142 GCA_039024315.1 Bacteroidota bacterium | reverse complement strand
TCTATCCCAGGAGGCAAGATGGGTATTTACATGGGGATTTTTAATTTCTTCATCACCGGACCGCAAATTGTCAATGGCATCATCGGGGGCCCCATCGTTAAGTATGCTTATGGTAACCAACCCATCTACGCCATCTTGATGGCGGGCGTATTTTTGATTTTAGCGGCCTTCGCAGTAACGCGAGTGGATGATGTAGACGAAATACCGGCTGCATAATATTAATCTCTACCTAACATTTGATACAGACATACGGATTATATTAGGGACGCATTTAACCTACACCGCTATGCGTCCCTTACTTTTTTTACTAGCCCTCCTACCCTATTTCTCCCTTTTGGCCCAGACTCCTGCTCGCATTATCATCGATAGCGATCCAGAGGTCAATCCTTGGAATCATCTTGAAGTCAATAATCAAGCGGAGAACTTTCAATTTATCATTGTAACTGATCGGACCGGCGGGATGAGACCAGGCGTATTTCATGAGGCTGTTGGTAAGATCAATCTCTTGCAACCTGAATTTGTCATGAGCGTGGGCGACTTGATTACGGGCTACACTAGCGATAGCGCGCAAATTGATCGTGAGTGGGACGAATTTCAAGGCTATATCTCAGAATTGGAGATGCCTTTCTTTTATGTTCCCGGCAATCACGATTATATCAACGATGTGATGGAGCACAAATGGAAGGAGCGCTTTGGCAAAGATTACTACCACTTTGTTTATCAGGATGTACTCTTTCTCTGCCTCAATACGGAGGAAGAAAAGCGAGGCTCGCGTCGTGGCTATGTCGGCCCCAAACAAGTTGAATACACCGAAAAAGTCTTGGCCGAGAATCCTGACGTCCGTTGGACGATGGTTTTTATGCACCAACCCCTTTGGGATCAGGAAGCAGATAATGGTCAGTGGGAAGAAATTGAAGCTTTATTGGCGCCACGCAAGCATAGTGTTTTTGTGGGACACCGCCACCGCTACGTCAAATATGAGCGCAACAATGGAAAATACTTCGTGCTGGCTACTACAGGTGGAGGCAGTTCGCTACGCGGGCCAAGATTTGGGGAGTTTGATCATGTAGTCTGGGTGACTATGACGGATGAGGGCCCGATTATCGCCAATCTTATGCTAGATGGCATTTGGGATGAAGATGTCAATACCAAAGGCTATTACGATTTTGCGCAGCCCTTGATGCAGCCCAACAATCTACAGTTCCAGCCCTACTTTAGCCAAGAACAAGCGTTCCGCGAAGCGGTAATCGAAATCAAAGTCCAAAATCCAAGCGATGTACCGATGCTAGCGCAGGTCAACTTCCAATCCAATAGCACTCTTTGGGCAGCACAAGATGTTTGGGAGGATACGATTCCTCCTAATAGCCTTGAGATCATCCAGCTACCGATCAAGACGCAGGAAGAGGGTCTGGCTTTGCCGAACGCTAAACCCATCAAAATCAAAGCCGACTACACCTATCTGCCTGACAATCAACCTCAGCTGATGGTCTCACAATCGCTCAACCTTCAACCTCAATATCTTTACTCTATCACCAAAGCGCCCAAAAAGATCAAAATTGATGGAGAAAGAGAAGAAGGGATTGATTTGCCTTTTAGGCTCAACGAATCAAGTGTGATTGAGGGCGACCCTTTTTCCCATCGAGGCGACAAAGACCTCAGTGCTAGCTTTGGGCTATATTATGATAAATCAAACGTTTACCTAGTGGCCGAAGTACAGGACGATGATTTGTATCTCGACGCAGAAGAGAGCCCTTATCGGCAAGATGCGATCTTTTTTACGCTTGACCCCCGTGATAAAGCAGTGAGTGCCTTCAATGTCGGGCGAGAACCCAAAAGCACCTTGAGCTTAGGTATTAGCCCTAGCGAGAATGATGAGGAAACAGGCCTTTTATTTCGTCCGCTATCCCTACCAGAAGGCACCAAAACCTATTGTCTCAAAACACAAAATGGTTATCGGGTAGAAGCCGCTATTCCGGCCGATTGGCTAGACGAGCAGTATGGGAACGATTGGAAAGAATTAAGAATCAACCTTATGATCAGTGATTATGATCAGGAAGGGCAGTATATTTCACGTATGTACTGGACGCCAGATTGGCGTAGTGCCGACCGTCTACTGGGCTCTGGCACCTTCCAACGTGAATAGCTAATGATCATACATACCTACTCCTACCCCCGAGCAGCGCTAATTGGAAACCCGTCTGACGGTTATTTTGGCAAGACTATCGCATTCTTATTCCGCAATTTTCAGGCGGAAGTCATCATGTATGAGTCGCCAGAATTGGAGATTATTCCCCAAGAGCGAGACCGCTCGGTTTTCCGTTCTGTCCGTGGTCTGTATGAAGATGTAAAACTGTATGGCTATTACGGAGGGATCCGTTTGCTCAAAGCGGCGATCAAGCGCTTTTATGAGTATTGCCGAGATCAAAAGATAGATTTACCAAATCGTAATTTCACGATACGCTACCAATCGACGATTCCCAATCGATTAGGTTTAGCGGGCTCTAGTGCTATCATCACCGCCTGTTTCAAAGCTTTGATGGCGTTCTATGAGATAGAAATCCCCCCCGAAATCCAGGCCAATCTGGTGCTATCCGTAGAAACTAAAGAACTTGGCTTAGGAGCGGGTTTGCAAGACCGGGTAGCCCAAGCCTATGAGCTTCCGGTCTACATGGACTTCGACCAACAGTTGATGAAAAATCAAGGCTATGGAGGCTATGAGACTTTCGACGTCAAATTATTGCCGCCCCTCTACATCGCTTATCGTACCGATTTAAGTGAGGGTTCTGAGGTCCTCCACAACAACCTCAAGGCAAGATTTAAGCGCGGGGAGCCGGATGTCCATAAGGCGATGAAAGGCTTCGCCGAACTCACAACCCGCTGTAGAGAACTCATGCAAAACGGGCGTAGCCGAGAGATAGGCCCGCTCTTGGATCAGAATTTTGACCTTCGTTGCTCTATCACGCAAATCAGTCAGGCCAATCTCAAGATGGTGCAATTAGCCAGATCGGTAGGAGCAAGCGCTAAGTTTACGGGCTCAGGGGGGGCTATTATCGGTACTTATAGCAATGAGGTGATGTACCAAGACCTCAAAGCATTGCTTAAATCAGAAAATATCGCCATTCTAAGGCCTCAAATTTCCGAATAATCGACACATGCAGACATTTTTACTAACCTTACTTTCCAGTTTGTTTTTGCTGGGGGGGATGCAGACGCCTTCGCCGAACGCTTTTCATAGTAATTGGCCCAAGACCACCCGCTATTGGGTAGGGGCTGATTATTGGGCGAATCGCCTCCAAGATTGGCAACTCAAAGATGGGAAGCTACAGTGTATAGGCGGACAATACCCAAGGCGTACCTTACATCTTTTATCTCATAGCCTAGATGCTGAACAAGGTAATTTGTCCATACAGGTCGAAATCCGCCATCTTGGCGATAAATTGGAGGAAGAGGATCATGTGGGCTTCTTGATTGGTGCGGGCCAAAAAGGGGATGACTATCGCCGCGGTATCTTATCGCATCAAGTGATGGGCAAGGATGCGGGCATGTTCGTAGGGGTGAACGGCAAAGGTAAGTTTACGATTTTCCCCGAAGACCAGCCTTACAATTATGTGAGCTTTCATTTGCCTTTGGACAATTTTGAGCGCTTGATCCGTGAAGGGCTCAGCTTGCAAGTTGATTGGATCAGCCATAAGGATTGGAAGCATAAGCCTGTCGATGTCAAAATGCAGCTTAAGGACTCAAGCGGTAAGGTCCTAACTGAATACGAAATGGGCGTCAATCGTCCTGCTCCTACAGGTAGTATTGCCATCTTAGCCAATGGTGGGGCCAATCAAAATGGTCTTTCTTTTGAGTTTGCCGATTGGAAGGCTGAGGGAGATTTACTGCTAGCGCAGAACGGTAGAAGTCTAGGCCCTGTAGTGGCCGCTCAGCATACTTTGCACCGCAAACAGCTTAAGATCAACGCACAAATGGTACCCATTGGGCCGGATGATCCGCAAAGCGTGCGCCTAGAAGCTCAAATAGACGGACAATGGCAAAGGCTAGCCGAGGCAGAGATTATGCGCCCTGGTTTTAATGCTGTACTAGAAGTGAGCAATTGGGCCTATGAGCAGGATGTGCCTTATCGGATCGTTTATCGTCCGACCGAGTATGCAGAAGACCAATATTTTACTGGGACCATTCGGCAAGAGCCGGGTATCAATAAACCTTTGGTAGTGGCGGGCTTTACCGGCAATAACCAAACGCATGGCAGTTTTGGCAAAAACAATTTTCCGTTTAATCAAACGCGTATTTGGTTCCCTCATGAAGATTTAACAAAATCAGTCGCTCACCATAAACCTGATATGCTTTTTTTTTCCGGCGATCAATTGTATGAAGGACGACCGACTTGGGCAGACCGCCGAGGGGGAGAATATTCAGAGCTGGATTATCTTTACAAATGGTATCTATTCCTATGGTCTTTTCAGGACCTAATGCGCGATATTCCGTCCGTTTGCATTCCCGACGATCATGATGTTTACCACGGCAATGTCTGGGGCAATGGCGGTAGTATTCCTGATCCAAATGCGGTAACCCCAGATCACTATCTCGATCGTTTCAAAGGGCATTGGATTCAAGACCAAGGGGGCTATCGAATGGGAACGGACTTTGTCAATATGGTGGATCGCACCCAGACAGCCCATTTGCCGGATCCTTATCATCAGATACCCATCAAAAACAGTATCAAGACCTATTACACGGGCTTGACCTATGGAGGAGTGAGTTTCGCTGTCCTTGAGGATCGCAAGTTCAAATCCAGTCCTACCATGGTGATTCCAGATGCTAATGTCATCAATGGTTTTTCCCAAATCAAAGCGTACCCAGCAGAAAAGTTGAACGTTCCGCAAGCGGTACTACTCGGACAAGCACAACTCGACTTCCTTGAAGATTGGACCCAAGATTGGCAAGGCGCTTGGATGAAGGCCTCTTTGTCTCAAACCATCTTTGCCAATGTATCCACCTATCCCGATACTTTTTTGACCGATGCCGGAACGCCCAGACTAAAGCCTTTGGAAAGAGGCATCATTCCTAAGGATTATAGCGTCGCCAAGGACATGGATTCCAACGGTTGGCCGCAAGCAGGTAGGGATAATGCCCTCAAGGCTTTGCGGAAGGGACATACCTTCATGTATGCAGGAGATCAACACTTGGGAACCTTGGTGCATCACGGAGTAGATGAGTGGGAAGATGCGGGATATTCCTTTTGTGTGCCTTCGGTTGCTAATCTGTGGCCAAGGCGTTGGTTTCCACCTGAACGAGGCGAAAATCATCAGGCTGGCATGCCAAATTACACGGGCAGATACTATGATGGTTTTGGCAATCGCATAACTCTCTGGGCTGCCTCTAATCCTTATATTTCTAATGAATCTCCTAAAGCTTTGCATGATCGTGCGCCGGGTTACGGAATTGTACGTTTTGACAAGCAAGGGCAGAAAATCACGGTTGAATGCTGGCCACGATATGTAGATCCTGCCTTTTCAAGAGAGCAGTATCCAGGCTGGCCTCGCACCCTGCCTTATCTAGACAATTATGGTAGGAAGGCCCCATTTTCATTACCCCCCATCAAAGTAGAAGGCTTGAACCAACTGCCTGTAATCTTGATTTATGATAGCGAGGGTGAGTTTGTCATAGGCCGAAGGATGCAAAGCTTCCAAGAACAAGTGGCTGTGTTCGCCGAAGGCAGCTACCAAATCAAAATTGGCGAACCTGGGGTGGAAATGAAAACCCTCAAACGAGTCCGCACAGATAGGGAAAAAACCATCACGATAAAATTTAGATAGCCAGATGAAAAGTAGAAAGTATCCCGAAAGCTTTCGGGAGTATTTAGTACAGAGAAAAAAGGTTTCGCTGAATCATATTGCCTCGTTTTCCAAGGGCTAAATACTGAATACGATTATCTAGGTACTTAAGGTTTTGGTGCGGTATTTATTAGAAGGCCCTTAGTGGGATTACCTCCCGAAAGCCTTCGGAAGCGCGGAACGCTTATTTCAATCGTACTGTGAAGTAGAGTAGCATCTAATTTAGGAAGGTAGGGAAACCCCATTATCCTAGCGGGTATTTTTTATAATTTTTTCCTCCACATGCGTGATGGCCCTATTAAAGATGGCTAAAAAAGGTTTTATATCCTTTGTAACTCGACTTAGCATTATCGCACCTTCAATAGAGGCAAATAAATATTGTGCTTCCTGCTTTGCGTTTACCATTGGATCAAAAAATCCTGCTGATTTCCCTTCTTCGAGGATTTGCTCTATCGTAGAAAGGACCTCCTTAATAAATAAATGAGCTAGCGCTCTAAATTCTTCATCTGTATCATCCATTTCAATGGCGGTATTGAGCAAGGGGCATCCTCCTGGAATTTGTGGATCTAGAGCCGATTTTTGGTAATTCTTAAAAATGGTAAAAAGCTTTTCTTTAGGATCTAACTCTTCCGCCAACTCAAAATTACGTTTTATAAGTACCTCATAGTTGTGTCGAAAGGAAGCCTTTGCCAAATCCATCTTTGTCTCAAAATGACGATAGATGCCGCCCATTTGATATCCGGTAGCATCCACAAGCATTTGCATTTTGGTACCCGCATAACCATGAACATTAAATACTGCCGCTGATTTCTCGATGATTTCTTTTTTAGCCTTGGCTGCGTTTCTGGTACTTCTCTTCATTTCGAGGGATGATTTTTACAAATATAAAAAAGCATTTGCTCTCTTGGCTTTTTATTCCGTTTTAGTAGTAGGCTCCATACATGTAGAGCACACGCTTCCTGATAGTTTTTGTCCAAGATTCTCCTGTTTACCCAACAAAAAGGTAAGCATTTTAGGATGAGCCCATTAGCAACTGGCATGAGGGACATTTTCATTCCATAAGTTGATTATCTATTTTTGAGGAATAACTGCTTTTAGGATGTTGTATGCCTAGGAAACCCCTTATATACCTTGCCTTTTCCTGTCTTTTATTTTCTTCTCCCCTACTTTTTGCCAATCCGCTGGATAGTCTTCAAACATTCATAGACAGAGGAGAAGTCGAGTCCATCCTAGCGCTTTCCTATGAATTGCTACGTACTAATCCAGAATCAGCTTATGAGTTAGCTGCCCAAGCCCAGCAAATCGCCACGAGGAAAAACGATTTAGTGCAACAATCATTTGCCCAATGGATGCAAATTGAGGCCCTCACTTTCCAAAGTAGGTTTCAGGAGGCTGATTCATTAGGTAAAATAGAACTAGCACGGGTTGAAGCTTTCTTCTCTAGCGAGAGTAAAAAAGAAGCCCCTTTACTAGTTCGTGCCTATCGTTTGATGGGGTTTATCCCCCTAGTGTTTGGAGATTGGGATCGAGCTATGAAAAGTCTCAAAAAAGGGCTGAGTATCACCCGCCAAATCGGGGATGCCTCATCAGAACTTGCCCTGCTCACCAACATTGGCAATGTTCACTATTTTCAAAAGCGGTTCAAAGAAGCTCAGTCCTACTACGTTCCGGCCATGAGCATTGCGGATTCTTTAGGAGATATCAGTCGTCAAGGAGACCTTGCCAATAATTTGGCGGTGATTTTAGAAAACTTTGGTCGGTTTCAAGATGCCAAGGCCTATCTCATAAAAGCACGTGGAATTGCCATTCAAAGTCAAGATACTCTTGGTCTAATCAATACCTATCTTAATCAAGGTTCCTTGTACTGGAAAAATGCCAAGGTAGATTCTTCCATTATCCTCTGGAATAGCGCCAAGGAACTTTCTCAAAAAACCCAAAATACGCTTAGTTACTATAAAGCCATTTCCAATCTTGGAATTGCCCACGAGAGTAAGCGGGAGTTCGGACTAGCTATTCAGTACTATAAAGAAAATCTAAGCTATAATGAGTCTATACCTGATAGTCTAGAACTCGCCAAAACCTTGGCCAATATTGCTTCTGCTTACAACAAGACTCAGCAACATCCAAAAGCGATTAAAGCCGCTGAACAAGCCTTAAGATTTGCCAAAAAGTTTAATGAGCTAGAGGTTACCAAGGTCGCTTATCAACAACTTATTCAGGGATATGGCGGGATTGGAGACTTCCAAAAGGCCTATTCCTATCAACTCCCCTATGATATAGCCAAGGATTCTTTGATGAACCTACAGACGGTAGAGGAGGTTTTAAGCCTTCAGACTCAGTATGAAACAGAAAAGAAAGAAAAGGAACTAGCCCAACAAAAGATCCTGACTTTAGAAGAAAGAGAAAGGAATCGAAAGCTTCAAATAGGGTTTGGCGCCAGTACGCTGATCCTCATCCTGATTGGTGTGGGAATATTCCTAAGAAACCGTTTTCGGCAACAAATCAGCATGCAGAAGTTGATCGCCGAGCAACAAACAAAACGTTATTCTGCAGTGATTGAGGCAGAGGAAAAGGAGAGAACCCGTATTGCGAGGGAACTACACGATGGGATTGGGCAGCTACTATCGACTGCCAAAATGAATATTTCTACCCTTGATGAAGCCGTCGAATCAGGGGGCGATAAAAAAGATGAAGAAATTCTTGATACTTCCTTATCGCTATTGGATGAGGCTGCGACAGAAGTTAGGCAGATTTCTCATAACCTAATGCCGCTGGCCCTTAAGGATAATGGTTGGATAGTCGCACTGAGAAATATGGCTAAAGGAATTAACACCTCTCCCGAGGGACCGAAGTTGGAAATTGAGAGCAGCGAATTCATCGGCCGATTAGCCGAACAAAAGGAAAATGCCCTCTACAGAATATCTCAGGAAATCATCAATAATAGTCTCAAACATTCAGGAGCCAAACAGATGAGATTATCAATAAATGATGAAACGACCGGCTTGAAAGTTATGTTTACAGACGACGGCAAGGGGCTAAAGCTAGCGGATCTTGAAGGCAGCCAAGGAATTGGCTGGAAAAATATCCAAGCAAGAATTGAACTACTAGGAGGGAAATTCCACGTCGAGGAAGCGGAGAAAGGAACTCGGATTCACTTGTTTTTTCCTTAATGGAATATTGGCTTGTTTTAGTTTTGAGAAATGGAAGAGCAAAGGAATAAAATAAGGCTGCTTTTAGTCGATGACCACCAAATAATCATGGATGGCATTCGCAATATGCTACGAAAGACCGATGATATCTGGATCGTTGGTGAATTTATGGACGGGCGAGAAGCCCTAGATTTTCTTGCCCATAATGAGGTCGATCTTCTCATTACGGACCTGCAGATGCCCAAAATGTCAGGCATTGATCTTTGTAAGAAAGTGAAGGCGTCATTTCCAGCGCTTAAAGTTTTGGTGCTGAGTATGCACCATGATCCTGAAAGCGTTCAGCAGGTATTTGATGTACAGGCAGAAGGCTTTTTGTTAAAAAATACAAGTCGAAGGGAACTTCAAGAGGCTATTTATCGAGTTATCGAAGGGGGCACTTATTACAGTAGAGAAGTATTACAAACTATGCTTCAAAAGGTCATGCCTGCTGCCAATACGTTGGTAAGCCATGTTGAGCTAACTACTCGAGAAAGGGAAGTGCTCCAGCTGATTGCAGAGGAATACACCACAGCTGAAATTGCCAAAAAGCTTTTTATTAGTCCGAGGACAGTCGAAACCTATCGAAAACACCTATTACAGAAAACAGAAGCGAGATCCGTCGTTGGCCTCATCAGATTTGCGATCAAGCACCAACTCATTCAAGTCTAGGCCACTCCCCAATTACCCAGAAGCCACATCCGTATTTTCACGGAGTCAATTTACCTAGTCATCGGGATACCCTCCCTTTGCCTAAAAACAGACCTTTGTTTCAAAGCTTATGAACAGCAATGAACTCGAAAAGGCAAAGCTTAGGTATGCTAACTCCTAGAGAAAAGCAGATCCTACTGAAGATAGTTGCGGAACTGAATAATCGTGAAATAGCCCAAGGACTGGGGATTAGTTACCGGACTGTAGAAAACTACCGAAGGAGTATCATCCGAAAGACCAAAATCCGCCATGTCGCGGGACTAGTCAAATATGCCATTCGCCAAGGCTGGGTAGAAGCTTATCATTATCAGAACAAGAACTTTTAACTAGAAATTTAGTTATGAAAAAATCATTCATTCTTTTGTTATTCCTTGGCGTCTCAGCAGCATTTGCGCAGCAAAAAGTAGAGTACCGTGTTATCGAGAGCCACGCCAAGCTTCCTTATGTCCAAGTGGGCTTGATAGCCACCGGCCTTGATGTTTCTGTTCCTTTTCAAAATATTGATGCCTTCCAATTGAACGCTGGCTTGGGCTTAGATGCCAAGATGCACATAGGCAACCTGCTTCACGTGCAAGCCTACGGATACAGAGCCAACTTCATTGACATGCAACGCTGGTTTGGATTGGATGAGGGAATCCTAGGAGCAGAGAACAAAAATGAAGCCGATCCCGGACGTGGATTTGAATTTGATTTGGGAGCCTCTTTTACTCCCTTTATTAAGAAAACCAATGGCAAAGGAGCCACAAGGGTTCCCCTAAAAACGGTTAGTGACCGTAGAGTGGGGTCAAGAAGATGGACTGAGACGACCACCTATATTGATATACCTGGAGAACATGTAACCTTTAAGGGATTTCGTGGAGGGATCAATCGCTATCGTTATAATCTCGCAGGAAATTTACTTACAGCCTCTGGGGAGTCTTTTAGGGATCATTATGGTAGTATAACGGCTACTGCTCTTTATGGAGGGGTTTCGTGGAGTTCCTATAGCTATGCAAAAATCAATGCGGTAGGATATGGAGAAAAGAAGGGGGGAATGCTATTTAGCTTATATGCAGACGTATTTTTTGGCCCTACAGCAGCCATGACCATGATAAGCAATCAGCAGGAATATGAAATCGTTTCTGCAGATGGAGTAGCCATTGGCAATAATCCGTTGGGATTCAGACTAGGTTTCGAAAGGTATACGGCAGGACGTTTCGGAATTGGGTATAGGTTAGAAGGCGGAGTAAGGCCTGGTTTCGCCAAGAGTCCTTACCTAAGAATGGATCTGATCATGCCTGTCTATTCTATGGGTAAGCCAAGCAAAAAAGATTAGTAGGAATTGAAAATCCCCTCTCCAAAGAATATTTTTTCGATGAGCTTTACGAGAAAGAGGGGCCTATTATGGCTCCTCGCTCATTTTTACAAGCATTTATTGTAAGGAAGCTTTTCAGGCTTACTCCCTCATCGAATAGGGTTTGTCTTTAGGCTGAGTCCCCCTTTCAGTATTTGGATTATCACTCATGGAGAACTGATAGTGATCTCCCTGCATGATCGACTCATAAGTTAAATAATTGTAGGAATAGGGCTTCCCATTACGCGCTAGTTCCTGTACATAAACCCTTTGAGGACTATTCTCCGGAGCGGAAATCCTAAAGGTCTTCCCGTTTTGAAGGTGTAGCTTTACCTCTTTGAACAAAGGACTACCAATTGCATACTGCCCCGTTCCGGGGGTCACTGGATAAAAGCCCATAGCAGAAAATACATACCAAGCAGAAGTCTGGCCATTGTCTTCGTCTCCACAGAGACCATCAGGCGCATCAGAATACAATCTATCCATTACTTCGCGCACCCAATACTGGCTTTTCCAAGGCTGCTCTAGCCAATTGTAGAGGTAAGTGGCATGCTGAATCGGCTGATTACCGTGGGCGTATTGCCCCATGTCGGTAATGAGCATTTCGGTGATTTCGTGTATTTGAAAGCCATAATATGAGTCTTCAAAAGTAGGTGGAGCGGTAAAAACTTCATCCAGACGAGCGCGCATCTTTTCTGTTCCTCCAAACAAATCAGCTAGTCCTTGAGGGTCATGAAATACACACCAAGTCCAGTGCCAGGATGCACCTTCGGTGAACGCATCCCCCCACTTATCTGGCGTAAAGGTCTTTGCCCAACTGCCGTCCTCATTTTTACCTCGCATGAAACCAATCTCGGGATCGAAAAGATTCCGGTAATTTTGAGATCTCTGACGATATAGATCAATTTCAGTCTGTGGTTTCCCTAAATCTTCAGCTAATTCAGCAATACACCAGTCCGCAAAAGCATACTCTAAAGTGCGAGCGGCGTTTTCATTGATCCCGACATCGTAGGGTACATAACCCAAGCGGTTATAATAGTCAGCCCCATAGCGTCCTACAGAACTAATTGGCCCTACATTTTCCGTATTTTTAATTATGGCTTCGTACAGCTTTTCGATGTCATACCCTCTTATACCCCGCAAATAAGCATCGGCAATGTTGACCGTAGAGTTAGAGCCAATCATGACATTTCGGTGCCCAGGACTAGCCCATTCTGGCAGCCAACCACTCTCCTCATAAGTGTTGACGAGCCCTTGCATCACCTGGGCAAGAATATCCGGATACATAATCGTAAAAAAGGGAAAGACCGCACGAAAAGTATCCCAAAAGCCGTTGTCAGTAAACATATAACCAGGTAGCACCTTCCCATTGTAAGGGCTGTAATGCATTATTTCTCCTTGAGCATCGATTTCATAAAACATACGGGGAAATAATAGGACCCGATATAGTGCCGTATAGAAAGTTCGATATTGCGCTAGGCTACCACCAGCAACTTCAATCCGGCCTAATTCTTCATTCCAGCGACTTTTTGCTTTGGCTCTGGTTTGCTCAAAATTGTCCGTCCCGATTTCTCTTTGCAAGTTAAGTTCCGCCTGCTCAGGACTAATAAAAGAGGAAGCCACACGGGCGCTTATCGTTTCACCTTCCTCAGTCTGAAAAGACAAAACAGCTCCTACATGATAACCTTCCAATTCAGTTTCTCCACCTAAAAGCTTTGCTGCACGCTTTTCGTCCTCGCTGACCGTAAAGCCAGAAATTGACTTAAAATCATGATCAAAATAAATCACAAAGTAATTATGAAAATTTTCAGGTACGCCTCCTGAATTATTGCGGCAATAGCCAATCACCTTTCGGTCCTCTGGGATCACCTTGATCATACTTCCCTTGAAGAAGCCATCTACCAGAATATGAGCAGAATCGGTTTGGGGAAAAGTAAAACGAAACTGCGCGGCTCGATCTGTAGGAGTAATCTCGGTCGTGACATCATAGTCAGCCAGATAGACCCGGTAATAATGAGGTTGGCTAATTTCGGTTTTGTGTGAGTACCATGAGGCACGCTCCTCTTCATGGAGCTTGATGCTCCCTGTCTCTGGAAAGAGCGCAAAAGCCGCATAATCATTCATCCAAGGACTAGGTTGATGAGTCTGTTTAAATCCCCTGATTTTATAAGCGTCATAGGTGTAAGCCCAGCCATCGCCCATCTTACCAGTTTGCGGAGTCCAGAAATTCATGCCCCAAGGTGTAGCGATTGCAGGATAAGTATTGCCATTGGAAAGGGAAAATTCAGAGTCTGTACCTACCAACGGATTGACATAATCAACTGGAGAAAAGTCTGCCCGCGGCTCTGCTAATTTTTCCTGCGGGTTTAAAAAAGAACAAAAAATAAAAGTAGTGAGAGAGAATAGAATTCGGTAAAACATAATGAGGCCAGCTAAGAGTTAGCGGGAAAGATAGGCTTTTCAGGTGGATTGGGAAAGGCTTTTTGCTTTTTGAAAAGCGGAAGTAGATGTCCTTCTTTTAATGGAATAAAAATCCATCCAGTTTTAGTAACCCCTCTTATCGAGTGACTCTAAAAAACCTCTTTTTCTAACCCAATTGTCGCCTATCAAACGATCAAAGGATGCAAATTATCCTAGCTTAAAACTCTATTTGTAGTCTCTAAGACTACTGATTAGATATGCCTAATTATCAAGTTCAACAAATCAGTTTTGCCATGAGTAGAATGGTTTTCGTCTCCCTAATAATTGTCTTTCTATGCACCATTTTTACTGCCTGCAATCCCGATAAAGAGGTTAATCAACCCACATACCTTTGGGGTATTCAGACAAAACCTTTAGTAATTGATTCGTGTTTTTCACCTGAAAGATTTGGGATAATTGGCCCACGTATCATCCCGCCTACCGAAGGAAAAGAGATCCACAAAATTGCTTTTGACCCCTTGGATGATAATGCTTTATATATAACTACTTATCGTCGAATTGTAGTAGGGCGAGAAGTGGAAGAAACTGATAGCGATCTATATCGAGTAGAATTAAATAATAATGCTGTAAGCTTTGTAACTAGCTTGACAGATCTAAGGTCTCAAGATTTAGTAGTCAACGCCAAAGGGGATCTCTTATCGCCTGCTCAGGGGGAAGGATTTACCATCTTTAATTTGAATTCCTTAGAACTCAAAACCGAAAATCTAGCCAGTGAATTCTACCCTACTAACCAAAGCCCCTATTGGATAAGTGATTCTTCATTTTGGCTACCTGCAGGCCTGCTTGATGCAGAGGAGCAAGCCTATGGGGCTTTGATCCTTTATTCCGATAAAGGGACTATTATCGATACTTTTGCGAGTCGATACTTAAATATTCTTAGGCGTGTTAGCAGGTCGAGAAATGAGGCAATGATATTGACTTCAAGAGATGATGAGCGATTTACCCATAGCCTATATGTCTATGATCAAAATCAGCATGCGATTGTAGATAGCATGGCACATCCAAGCTTAAACGATAACAGAGTCATACGTGGATTAGCTAGTCCCCATTGGTTAAACGATCAGCAAGTACTCCTTCAGTTTACCTCACTGTTTATGATTGCCGACATAAAACAGCAAACGTATCAACTTATACCAAGCCAATTTTCTGGCAGAAATTGGGAGTGCAGGAACTTGGAAATACGCAGCCTCCAAGTAGTTCCCAACCGACCAAATGAAGTTCTCTATGTGCTCAATCAATTCTACTACAATGAGCTAGGAGAGTACCGCAAACGACATGATATTATCCATTTAGATATTGAGACGGGAGAAGAGAATGTCTTAAAGATTGATTTCTGAGCTTGAAAAAAAAAGTGGCCTGTGAGCCACCATACGCTACTAATTTATGGGCAATCCACAGGCCATGTATTACTTGATAAATTACTATTTTGAGTACTTGCGCCAACCTCCGAGAATCGCTCCTCCGATGGCAAAGGCAATCGTATTATACCCCCCATTGAGCCACGCCAGCCAGTACGGGTCTTGGGCAAATAAACCAGAGACAATGCGTGGTAAAATCGCAAAAGCAAAGCCAAACAAGGCTCCCAATAAGGCTCCTCGCATAAGCGATTCTACGGATAGCTGACTAAACAACCAAGCCATAACATAAAGTGGGGTAATAATCGCTAAAGCATTAGTAATCCAAGTGCCCGCTCCAGGAGGATCTGCCTCAATATCTGCCATACTCAACCCGACTAGCTCCATCCAAGGATCACCAAATAGCGGGCCATACCAAAGCGCGCCAAATCCACTGAGCACCACTAATCCAACAATTACTGCTAGGTGGTTGATTTTTAGGTTTTTCATATTCCTTTGGTTTAAGTGATTCAAACCAATATATAGAATATTTTATAGATGTCTGAATGTCAGCCCATTGAGATTATTGCTTAATCCGATATGTCAAGGTAAGATTCAGCTGACGAGGTTGCCTTAATGAAAAACGATCCGTAAAAAAAGCTTCCCCTTCTGTCATCATGATAGAACGATTGGTATTGAGCAAATTAGTTCCACTCAGGGTCAGAGCTCCTTTTCTTTGCCACAATTCCTTCTTAAGGGCGATATCTAGGCTAAAGATAGCCGCTCGCCTTCCCTGCGGAATCAACTCTGGCGCTTGGTAATTAGTACGGAGCTGAACACTTGTTTCCTTAGGTAATCTAAATTTAGAGGTCTGACGAACAAACCAACTGTAAGTATCTGCACTAAAGTTTGGGTCAATATTTGTAGCATCCGTTATGGCGCGGAAGGCATTGAAATTAGCATCTAGCTTCCACCAAGGAGTTAAGGAGTAGCTAAACGAAATATCCGCCCCAAATGCATTTTGGCCCACGAGATTATAAGGCAAAGTGGTTGCTAAGCCCTCTTGATCCACCAATCTAATCGACTGAATAGTCGAACTAGAATTGCGATAATAAAGCGCTGAGGTCAATACTCCTTGTTCAAAGTACTTCAAGTGGCTCAGTTCCACGGAGTGGCTAAACTCAGGATCAAGATCTCGGTTACCACTAAAAAAATTGCGCCGGTCTGAAAGCGTAATAAACGGGCTCAGCTCCCGATAAGTAGGCCGCCTAATACGGCGACTGTAACTGATTTGCAGATCGTTTTGGGCTGGTAGATGGAGGGCGAATAAACCACTCGGGAAAAGATTCTGAAACTCTCGCTCATTACTCTCTCGAGTATCGACCAATTCAGTAGCGATTCTAGTTGCCTCCGCTCGCAGCCCAACTTGATAAGAGATGCGTTCCTGCTTATTGCCGATGATCCCATAGATTGCTTGCACGTTTTCATTGTATTGAAATACATTGTCAAAGCCAGGGAGGGCAAGCCACTCACCGTCAGATTGTTCTTCAGTAGCTAGATAATCATTGGTCATATCGCGAAAACTGAGTCTTACCCCACCTTCTATCGTACCATCTTCTCCAAAAGCTTGGACATAATCCACTTGAAAAAGGTATTGGTTTTCAAACTCGTCATTGACAGATCTTTGAACGAAAGTCGTGCCCTGCTCCCG
Source organism: Bacteroidota bacterium (assembly GCA_039024315.1). Classification (GTDB taxonomy): domain Bacteria; phylum Bacteroidota; class Bacteroidia; order J057; family J057; genus JBCAWW01. Next base: position 8,550 of record JBCCQN010000120.1, on the reverse strand, counting down.
ACTTTGGCCGGGCAACCAAGTAGTCTCCGGGAAGATTTGATCAGAGTTTTCCCAATAGTTAAGGTAGCGAGCATCGGCTGTAAGTTCCTGCCCTTCCCGTCGGAACTTCTTTTTGTAGGTCAACGCATACTCTGAATAAGGCTCCGACTCTACTTCCTCTTGTTCCCGCGCCGTAATTGCTATGGGATTATTGAGATTGTTGAGGTAGTCCTCGTAGCGAAAAAAGGAAAAGCGTTGACCGTCGGTGCGCCTGAAACGATAAGCGCCGGTGAGAATGTTGTTTTCATCAAAATAGTAATCAATGCCTCCACGGATATTATTGACGAGGCCTTGAAAACGTCCATTTGATTCTTGCAACGAGATAAAGGTGGTATCAGCGCGATAAACCTCTTGATAGACAGTACCACGATAAGGGTTTACACGATAACCAAAACCATAATTGACAAAGAAGTTGACCTTTTTAACACGATAATTGAGATTCAAAGCTGCATTGATATTAGTCGGATAAGCAGCGGTTAGATCAAGCGAACCGTTGAAACCTTTGCGACGGTCTTTTTTGAGGACAATATTGATGACACCACCAGTACCTTCTGCTTCATAGCGAGCAGAGGGATTGGTGATGATTTCAACTGATTCGATCAAACTGCCTTGTAGCTGGGCGAGGCCTTCACCATCCGGACCGATCAAACCGGAGGGTTTACCGTCGATCAATATGCGCACATCACCACTGCCTCGGAGACTTACTTGCCCATTTTGATTGACCGTTACAGAGGGTAAATTGCCTAAAATCTCAGAGGCCGTAGCGCCTTGATTGGAAAGGTCTTTAGAGACATTGTAGATCTTTTTATCAAGATCTAATTCTACTAGATCTTTTTCGGCGGTGATTTGGACTTCGGAGAGCGTTAGATTTTTGGCTTTCAGCCGAACGCTTCCCACTTCAAGGTCTGCCTTTAGCTCAAACGGAGCTGAATAATAAGGCTCATACCCCATAGCGCTGTAGCGCAAAAAGTAGTTCCCGCCAGGCGCTTCTATTTTAAAATTTCCCAAGCCATCGCTAATCGCTCCTTTGACAAAGCTACTATCTTGAGTGCTAAATAAGCTTACTTGACCGTAGTTATTAGGTGTCCCTTGATCATCTATCAGCTTTATCGCTCCTATGATCCGGAACTGAACGTTCTGCGCAGCAGTCCCCAAAAACAAAAACACAAGGCCGGTGGCAAATAAAAGTCGAAGCATAGCAATGTTGTTTCTCCGAGCTCAAAATAATTAATGGCTCATTGATATTGCTATGCTTTGCTGCTATTATCCGCTCCAACCCTCAAAATCGGGAGCGCTCCCACTTAGTGCCTGGGGTTTTTGCTACGGTTGCGATTACGATTACGTGAGCGAGGATGATTTCCTCTGCGAGAACGATTTTCTTTAGGCGGAGCATTTTTGGCCTCTTCAGCGGCGGCGGCAGCTTCTTCGGGAGTTTCCAGAAAAGGATGCTCTTCGATTACCTTTATTCGCTGATCAATAAGTCTTTGGATACTGCGGAGATAGGGTTTTTCGTCTGCTTGGCAGAACGATAAAGCCAAACCGCTAGCTGCTGCCCTACCTGTGCGCCCAATACGGTGAACATAGGTTTCGGGCACATTGGGGAGGTCGTAATTAATCACCAAAGGTAGGCCAGAAACATCAATCCCTCTCGCCGCGATATCGGTAGCCACTAAGACTTGGGTTCGACCACTTTTAAAATTTTTCAAGGCCCTTTGGCGAGCATTTTGAGATTTGTTTCCGTGGATAGCTTCTGCCGCTATCCCTTTCTTTTTCAGGGTTTTAACAATTCGGTCTGCACCATATTTCGTCCGCGAGAAAACGAGAGTGGTTTCCCCTTCATGCTCTTCCTTGAACAAATGTAGCAGAAGTTTGACCTTACGTTTCTTAGGCACAAAGTAAATAGCTTGGTCAACTCGCTCTGCGGTAGCTTGCTCAGGCCGAATGGTGATCCGCTTGGGGTTACCGAGAATCTTTTTGGAGAGTTTGACGATTTCGGGCGGCATAGTAGCCGAAAAGAAAAGCGATTGCCGTTCCTCGGGTAAATAAGCTACGATGCGGCGAATGTCATGAATAAAACCCATATCCAGCATATGGTCAGCTTCATCTAAGACAGAATACTCCACCTGATTGAGCTTGATGTAACCTTGGTTCATGAGATCGAGCAAACGTCCAGGAGTAGCCACTAGTATATCGATACCTCGTTTCAAGGCTCTAACTTGTTCTCCTTGCTTTACGCCACCAAAGATGACTGTACTTCGCAGTCCCGTGTACTTGCCATATTTGCGAAAGCTCTCCCCGATCTGGATCGCTAGCTCGCGCGTGGGAGTGACCACCAAGGCTTTGATTTTACGATGACGATCGTTCCGATCCGGATCTTCACAAAGCTGCTGAATAATTGGAATCGCAAAGGCAGCCGTTTTACCAGTACCGGTTTGGGCACAGCCTAATAGGTCGCGGCCTTGCAAAAGGACGGGAATGGCTTGTTCTTGGATGGGAGTAGGATGGGTATATCCCTCTTCGTCGAGAGATTTTAAAATGGGTGCTATGACCCCTAATTGGTCAAATGTCATTTAATAGTGATAAAAGCGGCAAAGAAAAAGAGGTTGTTGATTGATGAGGGGGTTTCCTGATTGAAATGCACGCTTTGATGAAAAAAGGTTTTGATCAAGTGTACGAGCGAAGTCTGCACTAGTTTTAACTACAATATCCCTCCGTCAAACCTTTATGAAACGATTGTAGTCTTGATCGCCTTAAATATCCGAAAAATAAAGTTCATCTCTTCAAGGAAGATGGATAATTGTCCAAATCGTCTTGAATTGAGTGGGTTTAGTTTAGGTGAATGAAAAAATTTTGGCCAACCATCATTTGGGTGACTAGTCATTGGTTAACCAATTTAATATATTGGGACCCATATGAGCTTGGGCAAAGAAGCCTTCGCTCCTTTTTAAAGCCCAGACTTACCTAATGAAATCTCTCTAAAAATGTTCTTAGGCAGCTCTATGGCGGTAATTCTAATTCATCTAACCTATTAATCATGCAAAGATCACTACTACTATTTTTATTGCTGGCACTCTTTGGCATTTTTGCGAGTGAAGCCCTGCTTGCGCAAACCACCGTTACGATCGGTATGGGTTCCTCCTCTTCAAGTACCCGAGGTCCCTTTCAAAGAGCAGACACCAATTCCTCAACTGTTTATTCCCGCTTTGTCCAGATTTACACCGCCAACGAATTAGCTGCTGCTGGTGTTACAAGCGGTTCTGTTATAACGGAATTAGCTTGGGAATTGGCTTCTTCTAATGTTATTATAGGTGCTGGCGATGCCACGCTAAAGATTTACATCAAAAATTCCACTGCTGCTGCGGCCACATCCGATACCTGGGCCAACCTTATCAGTGGTTCTACCCTCGCTTTTGACGCGGCTTTCAATACCACCAACAATTTTCCTGGAGCCAACGGCTGGATGCCTTTTACGTTTTTGACTCCTTTCCTTTATACTGGGGGTGCATTAGAAATCGCTGTGGATTGGGACTGTTCTCAAGTGTCTACACCAGCATTCTCGGGTAATGGGGCTATTAAATTTCGATGGGAATCTACCGCCCCAGATAATCTTGTAGTGAAGAAGACCTCTAGTTCTTCCCCTTCCACCAACATAACGGATTTAAAGGACGAGCGAGCCAATATTCAAATTACCTTTGGTGGACCGGGCTGTGCCCAACCAACAGGTTTGAATGCCGCAAACATCACGCAAACTACGGCAGATCTTAGTTGGGTAGACACAAGTGCAGTGGCTTATCTTTGGAAAGTGGTGGCTGCTGGAGACGGACCTACAGGAGTTGCTGTAGATGGTGGTACGACTAATATGAATATGGCTACCGCTAACAACCTGATGGCACTAACATCCTATGATTTGTTTGTAGCTTCTGATTGTGGCATGGATACAAGTGCTTATGCAGGTCCTTACCCTTTTTTGACTGGTGCCTCCTCCCAATCAGTGATCACCATTGGGATGGGGACTTCCTCTTCTAGTACGAGAGGTCCTTTTCAACGCTCAGATACGAGTTCTTCTACCGTTTACTCTCGTTTTGTTCACATTTATACGGCCAATGAACTTGCGGCCGCTGGTTTTAACAATGGCGATTTGCTCACTGAGCTAGCTTGGGAATTGGCCTCTTCCAATATAATGATCGGCAATGGTGATGCGACCCTCAAGGTTTATATCAAGAACTCTAGTGCCACTTTGGCTACTGCAGGGGACTGGAACACACTGATTACAAGTTCTACCCTTGTGGTTGACAATGCTTACAATATCAGTAATAATTTCCCCGGCGCAAACGGATGGATGGGATTCCCCTTTACGGCGCCCTTTACTTATACAGGGGGTGCCGTAGAAATTGCCGTTGATTGGGATTGCTCCCAAGTCTCTACGCCAGCCTTTTCTGGTGATGGATCACTCAAGTGGCGCTGGGAATCAACTGCCCCCGATGATTTGGTTGTAAAGAAAACTTCTAGCTCTGCCCCTTCCACTAATATCAGCGATCTAAAAGACGAAAGAGCAAATATTCAATTTACCGTGGCCTCTCCTACTTGTGATCCTCCCACCGGCCTAAATGTAACGAACATTAGCTCTGCTGGGGCTGATTTAATATGGGTAGATTCGGTAGCGACTGCCTATAATTGGAAAGTGGTACTAGCTGGTGCTGGCGTAGGAGGAGCCGCTGTAGATGGGGGCACTACTATGATGAACAGCGTAACTACTAATAACCTAGCGGCCGTTACCGATTACGACCTTTTTGTGGCCGCTGATTGTGCTGGCACAGATACAAGTGATTTTGCAGGCCCTTATAGCTTCAAGACTCTTTGTGCAAACACCCCTGCTACAGCAATCACAACAGCGATCACTAATGTTTCTTGTAATGGAGAAGCAGATGGAGCGATTGATATTACGGTAGTTGCCGGTGTACCAGGCTATGACTTTAACTGGAGCAATACTGATACTACTGAAGATATCACCGGGCTAATGGCTGGTATCTATACTGTAAGCATTACTGATGGCGATGGCTGCCCTTATCTGGATACAGTGGTAGTAACTGAACCAGATCTACTTGTAGTTAACGCTACTTCTATGCCTGATTCTGCGGGTACTGGATTAGGAACGATTAATATCAGCGCAAGCGGTGGTACACCTCCTTACACTTATACCTGGGATGGTACTTCGGGACCGGCAGACTCTACTGGTTTGGCAAAGGGAACTTATGTAATTGCTATTGCAGACTCTAATGATTGTGTAGATACAGTTAGTGTATTCGTTGACGATCTGGTGAACATTGAACTGGATTATATCACTAACTTTAATATTAGTCCAAACCCTACGACTGGCTTAGCGGTGATTGATCTTTTTTTGTCCCAAAACGCTGAAGTTTCAATTTCTGTATTTAGCATCAGAGGACAATTAATTAAAAATATTGCTAGCGTTCATACGCAGCAATTACATCAAGAAATTGAGCTTTCGGGACAAGCGAATGGGCTTTACTTTGTGCGCTTGAAGATCAACGAACAAATAACTACCAAGAAATTGATCATACAGCAGTAGATGGATTAACTACCCAAAAGAGAATTATAGAGTTAAAAATGAGCCGTTCCGGATTGTTCGGAATGGCTCATTTTTTTTAACAAAAATATTTTGAGGGTTTTCAAGTACAGAGTAGAAAGTATCCCGAAAGCTTTCGGGGGTATGTAGTATTGAGAAAAAAGGTTCGGCTGAACCACATAGTCCAATTTTCTTAGGTCTAAATACTGAATACTATTGTCTAAATACTTAATTATGCTCGAAAATTAAAAGACATCTTTCTAACGAATTACCTCCTTTATGAATGCACTCACAAAACTCAAAACAAGCTTGATCATTTTCATCCTTACACTGAGTTTTGCAGTCAGTATAGGTATTCCTTGGCAGTATATCATAGATTACACTGGTGTGAGACATAACCAGTAGAATTGCCGCCAAGACCCCAATCAAAAGTTTATAGGGGAACTTATTTGTAAGCTGTTCTTTCGAAGGGAGATCAAGCTTTTTTACGCCTTCATTAAATGGAAAGATATCCCGAAACTTATGATAGTCCCAGCACAAGAGATATAAAACCGCCAAAGTCATCAATGGCGAAGTAATTTGAGAGCCATCAAATCGTACCGCTAGCGATAGAATACAAATATTAAAGATAATCGGAAAGTAAATAAAGGCACCGATAGTTACGGTCCTTGGTATAAGCAATAAAACGGCAGCTAGGACTTGCATTAACCCAACGAAGGTGTAATAAAAGCCTGTATGATAAAATGCATCCAAAAAATGCCCCATGGGATGATTAATTGCCAATACGGTAAATCTTTCTCCAAGTACTTTTTGCATACCAGAAGGTATAAATCCAGCGGCAAGAGCTATACGACAAAAAAGGGCAAAATAAGCTAGCCATTTATAGCGCCTTGCTTGATGGTGGATCTGGTCTAGTCTTTCTCCAAGTCTCATCATTCAGATTAGTTTGCGGCAATGAGAGATTCAACAATACCTATGGCCAACTCAGCCCATACAAAAATGAGAGTAAGCAAAATAGCAGGCACTAAGAGCGCTTTCTTTGGCCTAGAACTAATCTTTCTCAAGACAAAGTCTATGCTTAAGCCTGCCCCGAAGAGCAAAGCACCCGCAACCAGAAAATCGAGTGCATGCCAATTTACCTCTTTGGTAAACTTCATCATTACCAAAGGAATTAAAAGAATCGCAGTAGTTAGGCCCATAATGATGGCGAATCTTTTGCCTTGTTTCCTCCCCAAAGGTTGATCTGTATGTTGCGATCGAAACGGGTTCCTAACGATGGAAGGGCGAAAGAGCAAGATGACATCTTTTTGAAAGCGTCTATTCGCCCTTTTAAAGCCATCCTGCTGAGCATTCTTATCATATCTTTCAAGTAAATCTCCTTCAATTTCCTCTCTGAATTCAGGTTGGCAAAACCAACGAAAAAGGGTCATCGCAATTCGCGGAGGTTCATGTTCTTGTTTCTTCATCTAGATTAATTTGAAGGATAGATTCGGGATTGCTTCCCAAAGTGAATTTCGCTGAGTTCGGGTCTTAGCTAGGGCCTGCTGCCCTTCAGTAGTAATTTGGTAAAGGCGTTTGCGTTTCCCTCCACGTACCTTGGTGGCATCGCCAAAGTCCGAATTGAGCAGTCCTTTGTGCTCCAGTCTCTTCAAAACGGTCTGTACCGCACCGAGACTTGCCTTGCGATCTAATCTTTCTGCAATCTCTTCGATAATATTGACGCTATATGCCTTGCCGTTGAGGATTGCCACGATTAGGAGAATGATTTCTTCAAACTCACCGATAGACTTTTGACTCATGCTTGATTATTTACTACAAATGTAGTTAAAATATTTTATTAAAACTACTTTGTAGTTTTAAATAAGATTAGGGAACCACATTATTCGGCTAATTGAAGATGTGGATTATTGATTCAATTGCTTGGACTTTTGGTTCAAAGGGATATTTTTGTATTATATAGTGCTAAAGCGACTAACTTTATCAAGTCGTGATTTATTATCATACTTGCATAACTAATTATACAACACCTGTTAATATTATCCCTCAGCCCCTAGAAATTGAATTACCTAAACAGTTTTTATCGGCTTCCAGTGGCTCCCAATGGTAGAAAACACCTTGACTCTCCCGCCTTTTTTCCGCTTTTCTACCAATACTATCATTCTAGGCAAAAATCAGATTATTCAATTCTAAACGCCTTTACAAAAAGGTACCTATCCCTATTCAGCATTAAGCAGTAGAGGGTTAATCGTTAGCATACGCTAAACCCTAATCTCGTGTACCGAAAATAACCTAAGCTATTTGCTCTCTTACTTACAACCTTAACCCATTTTGCTAAAGTGTCACAAAAAACCTGTTCTTTACTTGTACTTGCTGTAATCTTTTTTTCCTCACTTATTCAGGCCCAAATAATCGGAGATTCTGTTAATCCAGATGACTTTGGATTGGATGTTAGGGATGATGAATCTAGGCCCGAAATTATTAGAAAGCGCTACGTAAAATTAAACGAATGGGACATGGGGAGTCAGCTAAGCCTGAACCTGTTTCCTGATGTTAAAATCGTCTCTGAACTCGATCATATCGAACGCTTTGGTCAGCTAAAAAGTTGGCAAGGAAATATACAAGCTGATGAGGCTGCTTATGTGATCATTTCAGAAAAAAATGGAACTTTTTTTGGTAAGATCGTGGCCCCTGATTTTAGGACATTCCTCCTAATTTATAAGGGTGCCTCCATTTATGGAATCTATGAAGTAGATCCCTCCAATATTTCTCAAGAAACCAATGACCAAGTTCTGGGAGAAAGTGATGGCACCGAAATGAGTGGTTCGATTTGTGATTCCAGCTATGTTTGTTCTAGCGTTACTATTGACGTTTTGGTTGTTTACACTCCCGCAGCACGAAGTGCAACGGGTAATAATGCCGCTGCC
>JBCCQN010000119.1:0-25461 GCA_039024315.1 Bacteroidota bacterium | reverse complement strand
TTTGAGGATGCGTTCGCTGCCAATCATCACGGCTGGATTATAGCTATAACCCAAAAACCAAAGATTGCCAAAAGCATGGCTGTGATCCATGAGGCCGATACGGATGGGAAGATGAGAATCTTGGGCTTTGAGAGGCTGGAGGCCGAGTAGTGTGAGGACCAAGATTCCCGTTATGAGAAACTGTTTCATAGGTAAATAGGATTATGTGATTTGTTTGTTTTGTCCTATTGACCGACAAAATATGGCCCTTGGCTGCATCAAGAGCGGTTTTTGAGGTTCTAAAATGTCCGATCTGAGAAATAAGAACCGATTGGGAGCCAAAGACTAGCGGATTTGTTGCTTATAAGCCTTGGGGGTAAGGCCTGTCGCCTTTTTGAAAGTGGTGTAAAAGGCCGTTTTGGATTTGAAACCTGCCTCCATTCCGATCGCAAGTAGGCTATATTTATCAAATTTAGGCTGGGCCAACATTTCTTTGACCGCCTCTATCCGAAAGCTGTTAACAAAACGGCTAAAGTTTTGATCTCCTTGTTTGCTGAGTACTTCACTCAGATAGCCGGGGCTGATACCTAAGCGTTCCGCAACGCGGTCTCTACTCAGATCTTGCTCTCGATACAGATGTTCCTCTTGCATCAGTTGGAGGAGTTGTCGGTAGTAAGGATTCTCTGCGATACTGACGATTGCTTGGCTTTGAGAGCTTGATACTTGGGGGTTTATTTCTGGCTTTACCGCTACTCGCGGAACGCTTATCTCCTTTACTTTGACTGCTTGTTTGCCGAGGAGAGATTGTACCATCTGTTGATCCTGTACTAATTGAAAGCGATAAACGCCTTTGTAAATGAGCCAATAAATAAAAATGGACACCCCACCCCAAATAATATAGCCACTGCCTGAATCGATAAAGTCACTGGCCTCAATGCCCTCAAGCGTTAAGATCACCACCCAACTCCCAATCAGTAACAAAGTAAATCCCCAGATGCGATAGAGCCATTTTTTTACGTCACCTTGTCCTTGGTACTGACTAATCAGCCAATAACTACAGGCACACAAGACCACATTGAATAGGGCCGCAATAATGATCTCAGTATCATAAACCTTGATCATGAAAGCTTCTTCATTGGGTATTTGATAAAGCTGGAAATCTACCGCCAAATTGATGTAGGCATTGAGGCTCAAAAACACCCCAAAAGGCAAACAAAGCAACCACCAATATAGCTTTCCACGCAGCGGATGCACTGTTTTTTGCAGGAAATAATAAAAGAGCGGAACGTAGAAAAGTAAAATCCAAGGAATGTCATCCCCCAAGTCAACGATATAATAAACATCATCTAAGTTCCAAGCGCCCAACCATTCTTCCAGCCCGATAAAAGCGATCATGATGATCGAGAGGGCAAGATATTGATTATGATTCCCTTTAAAAAAGCGGCCAAAGAGCAGGACTGCTCCGAGCAATAGGCCTTGGGTAAGGCTAACTAAGATGATAATGTCGAAGAGATTGAAGGGCATTGGTCCAATATAAAAAATGCTCCTACACTTAGTGCAGGAGCATATCGTTCATTACAAAAAATATCTTGAATAAATTCTAGTATCTTCTGTTGTAGCCGCCGCCACCGCCACCGCGGTAACCACCACCTCCTCCGCCACGATAACCGCCGCCACCGCCGCGATTGTCACGACGTTCTCTTGGCTCGGCCTTTTTTACCACAATAGTGCGGCCGTCCATTTCAGTGTCGTTCAGGGCTTCGATGGCTGCTTGTCCAGCGTCATCGTCAGCCATTTCTACAAAGCCATAGCCTTTTGACTTACCAGAAAATTTGTCCGTAATGATCTTAACAGAATCAACTGTTCCAAACTCTGCAAAAGCAGCTTCTAGATCGGACTCAATAGTGTCAAAGCTGAGCTTTGCGACAAAAATGTTCATAAAAAAAATGTAAAATGTTAGTTTTCAGGTAGTTTGAGTGCTTGTGCTCAAAGTCACCTAGTCAAAGTTACACTAAATATTTTGTTATGCTAATCTTTTGTAGGGATAAATTTTAGCTGCTCCAAAATGTCAATCGATAAAATGTGAAGCAAAATCGAGCTCCTAATCGCTTCGAAAGCTGCCTATTTTTCCGGCCATAGAATGCGGTCAATTCGCAAAAAACGGTCCCAATAAAGCTCCTTTGTCATCTTGTCCCAGAGGATATGTTGATAGCGGTATTGGAAGGTTTGGATCTGGCAGACGAGGATTAACCCAAGCACCAAGACCGTAAATGATTTTTGCCAGCGCCCCTTTAGGTGTTGCCAGCAAAATCCTAGCAAAATCGCCCAAATGGCATAGTAATCGATAAATACTCGTCCGCCAAAGCTCCCACCATAAAACCAAAAATCCCAGCATGATAGCAAATAGACGAGCCCTAAGATAAAACTGAGCGTTCCCAGGCACTGGTAAAGATTGATACGACCCCAAAAATAAAATCCACCCATTCCTACCAATGCGAGGGGGGTGTAGAGGAAAAAACCTTTGCGATAGCTAAATAACATCTCCCAGAAATGCGGATTACCCAAATCAATTTTGTATGGGCCATAGGAGTAAACCCAAGGGCTACCCGTAGCAAGATAGTAGCACCAAAGTTGTACGCTTCCGATCAAAAGGGCCACCAAAATAGCTATCAGCCAAAGCGACCAGTTTTGCTGGAAGCTATCCTTTACTCTCTTCCCCAATGCTTGGAGACTCTCGGCCATAAAAGGGAGCAAAAGTAAGACTACCAAATTGATCGGTCGAAGCAAAACGATCGTTCCCATACAAATCCCCATCCACAGTATTGCCCTCTCACGGCCTACGAGCCAGCGTCGTGTAGCCAAAAGTAAGCCAGTAAGCATGCAAAAGGAAAAATGATGAGACATCAGGGCCTCCATCATCGGATAGTAAAAGAAGTTGGTGCCCAATAAAATGGCGGGCAAAACTAAACTGATGTAAACGTCATCAATCTTGAAATCTCGCAGTAATAAAAGGCATAAATACAGGCCTAATAGACTATAAAAAATCGCCCCAAAGTGCACCGAGATATAGTAAGGGAGACTGTAACCATCAGGATCAAAGGCGGCGAGTTTAGCTACTGCATGCCCGACTAAATAAAAAGGGCTCAGCAAAAATGCGGTACCTGCATAATAGCGATTGACTTTACCACCTTCCGTATCGAAGCGGTAATCGTAAAATAGATGCTTTTGGAAGTACTTTTTACCCTCTAAGGCATCAAAAAAATCAAAATTCAAATCCTGATAAACCCAGACTGCCGGCAGGTAAGCAAAATAGCCTTTGCCGTCTGAACGAACGATTCCCTCCCAGCGTATCGGATTCCACTGCACATTGGCCGCAGAAAACAGTAGGATAGCTCCACAAAAGGTCAATGACCAATAGGGGAGGCGAGCGGATGAAAAGTATTTTTTCAAGCTATTGGACGATAAAAGTCTGGCTTAATTGCTGCGTATCGCTCACAATTTGCAGAAAATAAAGCCCTTTCGCGACATTTGGCGGTAATTCTATCTGGGTTTGAGCATCTTCAAGATTACTTTTGAGAACCGTTTGCCCCGCTTGGTTTCTGATGAGGATGACCGCTCCTCGCGGAACGTCTCCCTCCCAAGCTACGACAAAATGACCCTTATTTGGATTGGGGTATAGCTTGAAGCCTTGGTCAAGTAGAGGCTGGACTGAGGTCGTGGGATTAAATTCATAGGCCCCGATATCAGGAGTACCATTAAATACTCTTGCTTCCCCTCTCTGATCGGTATTGATACCAGCGAGCGGCTTTGCCTGATCGATCACCACCGCTTGAATATTAAAGCTATGGGTGGTGGTCGGTCCACCATACTGGCCCAAAGGATTGAGTGCTACGTTGACATTGATGAGGTCATTGTCTGATTGTAAGGCTAAGTCGAGGTCATTAGCAATGAGATTGTGGCCCAAGGAGGTCAAGGAGCCATAGATTTCTGGCCCTTCGGAGGCACTATTACCTGAATAAATACTATTGACTGATTCTGCTTGGTTATTAGCATCATTGTAGAGTGCTCCTCCCTTAGAGAAGGCTTTATTTTGGGTGAAGGTACAATGGGTCAAATTCAAAGTAGCAGGGGCGCTGATATTGCGATTGTCGATGGCTCCGCCATCAAGAAAAAGGGCTTCATTAGCCGAAAAAGTACAATTGATGGCGGTCAACTTAGCGGTATCGCTCAGGCCATAATTGGCGATAGCGCCTCCTGAACGCGCTTGGTTACGCGCAAAAGTAGATTGCTCAACCCTTAATACCCCATTGTTTTGAATAGCACCCCCGCCATAATTACTAGGATTGGCATCATAGAAATTGAGCCAGCGGAGGTAAGCGTTTACCGCAGTGTCAATTTGCATCAACCGAATGCTATCGCCGCCACGAAGGAAAATATCATTTAAAGGGTTGCCCAGAATACTCAAATCCTTATCAAGGACCAGCGTCTGATCGAGATGCAAATTACCCGTCAATCCATTAAGCCTCAAGGTGTCTCCTGGGCAGGCCAAAAGTACTGCTTGTGGTAAAGAACCCGGTCCATTGCTTGCGAGATTAAAGATGGTAATATCGTTAGGAATAAACTCGTAAGCACCAATATCAGCGGCTCCATTACGGGCTTTACCTCTGGCATCTTCCGTGGGAGCATTATTAGTGTCTCCAGCGTCTATGGCTGGGCTGGTACAGGAAATAGGCACCGTGGGTACGGGGCCTTGATTCTCGCCTAATACGCCCACATTGGCCTCGATATCCAATAAGTCATTAGGGTCTGCAGTTCCGTTAGGCACAAAGAAGATACCCCCACTATTGTCGATCAGGTTATAACCAAAGGATTGGATTGAACCTTCCATATTGGGGGTTGCGCCAATATTATTGGCGTAGAGGCTATTGCGTGTCCGCACCACTGGGGAGCGGTTGTAAGCAATGCCTGCTACTAACTCTGCTTCATTATTGACAAAGGTGCAATTGTTGGCTTCAAAACTGGTTTGTTGGGGGAGTAGGTTGTCTCCAGTCAAGAAAACGGCTCCTCCTGTTGAATCCGCTCTATTATTGGCAAATGTACAATTCCACGCATCGACATCTGCGCTTCCGTTGAGAGTCCCATCAATATAGATGGCTCCTCCTGCTTCGGGAATACCTGAAGGGTTGCCTGCGGCATCCAAAGCGGTGTTAAAAGCAAAGCTGCAGTCATATAGTTCAAGTTTCGTATCTAGGCCTTGAAAACCGCTAATAATGGCTCCTCCATATCCCGCCTCATTATCATGAATATAGCACTGGCTTAGGGTGAGGAAACCACGGTTGACAATGGCCCCTCCCGCGGGAAATAGGAGGTTATAGACATTACCATCGCGCAGACTCAAGCCACCAATACTAACGGTGTCTCCATCTGTGATTTGAAAAAGGCGAGTCATCTTCCCGCCTGATATAGCCAAGTCTGGGGCCCCGGGGCCTTGGATAAAGAGATTTTTGTTGATGACAATTTGGGAGTCTAGGACGATCTGTCCTGTGATCACGAAATCGATACTATCGCCACTTTGCGCATCTAAAACGGCTTGCCGTAAACTGCCTGCTCCTGCATTGGCATTTGAGTTGACAGTGATGGTGGCTGCGTTTAGAGATCCCAGATAGTTATCGGGAGAGAAAATAATAAAGAATAAAAGGCAAAAGGCCTGCATCCAATCAAAGGTGCGCTTCATAGGGTTTTATTAGCAATTACGAAAGCGAGCGAACTTATAGTAGGGTGCTAAGTTACAAAAATCAAAAATCCGACCCGCAAGCTGCGAGTCGGATTTTTGAATAGATTGTTATGGAGGATTATTTATTATCCTTCAAAAATTCTTTGACCATGTCAGTCGGTACGATATCTTCTTTAAAGATATAGGCACCAGTCTCAGGATTTTTCACCGTACGTACCACTTTGGTGAACCCTTTACTCTTAGACTTGTCCCGGTATCCTGCAACGGTTTTCTTTGCCATGACTTATAGGTTATTACTTGATTTCTTTGTGAATGGTATAACGCTTAAGGATAGAGTTGTACTTTTTCAACTCCATGCGACCTGGCGTGTTCTTGCGGTTTTTGGTCGTAATGTAACGAGAAGTGCCTGGCTGACCTGACTCTTTGTGCTCGGTACATTCCAAAATAACCTGTATGCGATTTGCTTTACTCTTCTTTGCCATTTCGGTTTTTTACTTTGGGTCTGCAAAGATAATAAAAGTATTTATTTCACAAAAGCATTATTTACAAATACCACCTAATCAGTATTTATCCTCTCAGGTGTAAATACCTATTTTAAGGCGTCGTAATATAAATCGCAACGAAAAGTTTGGCTTTTTGATGTTCTTTGTCCATCTTCAATACAAGCAACTTATAGCCTAAAACGAATTATTTCCTGTTGAGGATTTCGCCAATCCTGCACCTACTATTTATGGTCCAAACTCGCCATTTGGACAGAGATACTTTCTTGTTATGCTTTATCTAAACAGTCATGCCCCCACTCATTCAAGCCATGGTCGTAGACCGCAATCCCCTGCACCGGGAAAAGCTGGTCCAGAAACTACACTACCAGAGTCCCAGCCTCACTGTCCTAGCTAGCCTAGACCTTAATTTGGATAATTGTAAGTTGGTACATCATTGCCAACCCGATTTACTCTTTCTAGATGTGGGTCGCCCTGACTTACAAGGGATCGAGTTTTTGCGTTCTGTCGAAGACGGGCTCAAAAGCGAAGTCATCTTGATGGATCTTGATGATTCATACTTTACGGATTGTCCTCGAGAACAGATCATAGGGTTTTTAAAAAAACCCATCAATAACCAAGCCCTTTATCAGGTCTTGGCCAATTGGACCTATCGCAAAAAGATTGATAGCCTAGGCGATAAACTAGAACAAATGTGCCGACTGATTCAGCAGGATCGTTGTCAATCTTTTGTCGCCCCGACGGTCAATGGGTTTGAGCTGATTGCTGTGGAGAGAATAGCGTTTTGCGAAGCACAAAACACCTACACTCTCCTGCATCTCAAAGATCAATCTAACGTTTTGATCACCCAATGTCTCAAAAAAGTGGAAGAACGCTTGACTGCTTTTCCCTTTGTTCGCATCCATAAAAAGCATTTGGTAAACCTCAATTATGTCAAACGCTATTTTAAAGGGGATGGAGGAGAAGTCGAATTGCAGGATGGGCAAATCCTGACGGTCGCACGTAGTCGTAAGGAAATGCTACTCAACCGTTGCTATCATTTTTTTAGTGGTGGTGGCCCCAATTAAGCTTTGGTGTTTACTAGCCCAGAAGTGTCGTTCCCTCTTCTAAGCTACCTCAAGCTAAACCTCCCGGCTTAATATGTCAGAAATTAGCTAACATATTAGTCTAAACACAGAAGGCGGTATTAGCGCTCCAATTGAAGAATACAATCGTCCTGCATTGTGTAGGGCACAATATCACTTTGCATGATCTCGAAAGCGATCAGATTGATACGTGATGAACTCAGCGTTTACGTTGAAAGCAATTTGCGCCTCAACGAAAACTTTAAGGCCAAGGATGTCATCTTGGCCAATATCTCTGCGCTAGAAGAAGAGGCCAAGGATTTTCGCAAAAAGATCATCCTTACTCTTGTGAATGTGGAGGAAGAGAGCGCTTTGAAAAACGCGAGAAACGTGAGGCGGACGGCTACGGGTTTGGAATACATAAAACCGGCGGTACATCTCAATCTCTTTTTGCTCTTTAGTTCACTGCCCGAACAGGACGATAAAGAGGACTCTTACGAATTTGCCCTGCACCGCCTTTCGCTCGTGATAGAGTTTTTTCAGTCTCGCCAACTCTTCATTTTGTTCAATTCTCCAGAATCTAGTTTGGCCGATGACGATACGCTCACAGATGATGAAAAAGAAGAAATCCGCATCTATATGGAGCTCTACACTTTGAGTTTTGAGCAGATCAATCACCTCTGGGGTTCGCTTGGCGGTAAGCAGGTGCCTTCGGTGATGTACAAGGCTCGTCTTGTCAAGATTCAGCGTGAAATCACTGCTCCTGCACCGATTATTGAGGAAATACGAGGCGATGTAGCCCATAAAAACCAATAGCATGCCGATCGGGATCAATTATAAAAGACTCTTGGAAGTCCATATCCTACAGGAATATTTCCTCAAGGCTAAGGACGAAGAGGATGTATTTGGGATGGGGCAAGATGAACTAGAAACTTTGCTTGCCGAAAAAATCAAGCGCCAAAAGTACAATGTCCACAATGAATTTTTGATTGAGCCAAATGCAAGTAGCAAAGAGCGGATGCAGCGCCAGAATATCGAAATGTTGTTGACTCCCTTGGGCTTTTTTCTTGGTTTAAGAGTGGAAGACCAAGCGGGTGAGGATGGCTTGATGCGATATAGCCCTTCTATCCCTTTGCCGGTCGATACGGATTTGGTATTTAGCCTTAGCCCTCAACGCCTGAGCAATATGCGGTCTTTTACGCAACAACGTTTGGATCGTCGCTTACCTGCGATCTATTATTTTTCCAATCTCTCCGAGAACGATCTTCTCTTTCCGGCGGGAAAATTAGCGCCTGCTTTATCACTGACTCCTTTGGCAGAAGATGCTTTGGATAGGACCGATTTTTTGATGGGGGAGCTCGCTTTGCGGAACGATAAGTTGCAAGAGGCTATTGTCAATTTACCCACTAGAGATACGGATTGGCAGGATATTGACGGACAAGGTTTAGTCAATGAGCGGGACAGAAGACTGCTCCCAACAGTGTTTGAGTACCAGTTTTTTTCGACTGATAAGATCAATCAATTCAAGCATGTCTTAAAAGATGCGGCTGGGGTAACGATCTCGGAATCTTATCAAAGTCAAACCAAAGCTTTCATTCGTTTACAGATTGACCTACGTCCCAAAAACGAGGCTGGGGAGATACTCAGTCTGACCCCCGGCCATTACGTTTTAGAATTGACTGCTTGGGAGAGTAATACCGAACGCTGGCAGAGCAAACGTGAGGTTGTTGTCAATGATGATTTGTATGATCCCAGAGCTTGGGGAGTTTTGCATTTTCAGCCCTCTTCGGGCAACGCTTCTTTCGATCTCCTTAGGCCAGATGATTTACTCGTTACCGAAAAGGTAAACGGTAAAACGACCGTTTCGCATCCCACGTTTGAACTTAGGCTCCGGAGTCGTCTGAGTTGGTGGCGTTATCAAAAGCCCAGTGGCTTTAGCGAAAAAGAAATCAATAAAACCGATAAGTATCTCGAAGTCGTAAGCTCCGAAGGTACTTCCGACATATTGACGCTTGTCAGTAAGCAGCCCCACCGTTTGAGTGTGCTTTGGCGTCAGATCAGTTTTCCACGTGTGATCGGCCTTGGCTTTGCCAAGGTCCCTCTGCCCGGGCCTGAAAATTTAGTGCCTGAGCCAGAGAAAATGTATGCCGATGTGTATGTGTCTGAAGTCCAGCCACTCATCAAATAATGTTCACGGATATTAACAAAGTTTATGCAAAGTCCTAAAACCCCGGGAGTGTATATACAGGAGATTCCTAGTTTTCCTCCTTCTGTCGCTGCCGTAGAAACCGCCATCCCCGTATTTATCGGTTATACCGAAAAAGCGGTAGACGCGAATGGGGATTCATTAGTTATGAAGCCTCGTAAGATCAGTTCACTTCTCAATTATGAAAACCTTTATGGCAAGAGCCAGAATGAAATTGGAATCAGTGTTGAGATACGTGAAAACGGAGATCGTACTGACCTAGATTTGATCAAAGTCAGTATTGATAATCGCAGTCCTTTCCGCATGCATTATGCGATGCAATTGTTTTTTGCCAATGGTGGCGGCGATTGTTATATAGTTTCTACCGGCTTACAGGAGGAAACCCCTCTTTTGCAACGAGCGGCTTTGTCCAACGGTCTTAGTGCTTCCAACAAAGAAGATGAAATCACTTTGATTGTCTTTCCTGATGCCCCTGGTTTAGGCGACGGGGACTTTTATGGTCTCTATAGCGAAGCTTTGGTTGCCTGTCAAGAGCTGCAAGATCGCTTTACGATTATTGATGTTTGGATCGATGAAGAAAACACCAATCCTGATGCAGACGCAGGAGCCTTTATCGATACCAATATTGCGACTTTGAGAGATGGCATCGGTGGTACCACTGATCAGCTCAAATATGGAGCTGCCTATTTCCCTAATATCCGCACTACGCTCGATTATCAATTTGATGATGCGGGGGTAGCAATTGTTCAAAATGGAGGGGATGGTAGCCTAGAGGGTACTTTTGCTGAATTAAAGGAGAAACGCAATGACTACTACTTTAGGGTATTAGCCAAGCTGCAAGAATATCCAGTGGAAATGACGCCTAGCGCAGCCATGGCGGGACTATATGCCGAAACCGATCAATCGAGAGGGGTTTGGAAAGCACCAGCCAACATCAACGTCCGCAATGCGGTGGAAACTGTGGTACGTGTGGACGATCGCCAGCAAGCTGGTCTCAATGTAGATGTGGTTGCGGGCAAATCTGTCAACGTGATCCGTCCATTTACTGGCCGTGGCGCTGCGATTGTCTGGGGGGCGCGTACCCTTGCAGGGAACGATAATGAATGGCGTTATGTCTCAGTGCGTCGCTTTTTCAATATGGTAGAGGAATCTGTCAAAAAAGCCAGCATACAGTTTGTCTTCGAGCCTAATGATGCCAATACCTGGACTCGAATCAAGTCAATGATTTCCAACTTTTTGACTTTGCAGTGGCGCGCTGGTGCCCTGATGGGAAGCACCCCTGAACAGGCCTTTTTTGTCAATGTGGGCCTCAATGAAACCATGTCTCAAACTGACATACTCGAAGGTCGGATGATCATCGAAATAGGGATGGCTGTAGTCCGTCCAGCAGAATTTATCATTCTGAAGTTTTCTCACAAAATGTTGGAAGCCTAGAACCTAATCCATCATGAGTAATATCAATAAAGATTATCAACACCAGGATCCGCAAATAACGACCAAAGTCAAAGAGCTCATTGGTACCTACCATACAAGTCTCGAAAAGGAAAAAGCCATCGTTATTGAAATTGGCGGATTAGACCGCGAGCGACAGTATAAGGTTTGTAGCTTAGTAAAAGCTCAAAAAACTGAGCAAGCCTATCGGGACATCCACAATATGGTTTCCGTCAATGCCAATAAGGAAGCGGGACTCGTGGTCGCCCACACCCAATCACTGGCTGACGAAAGTACTGCCCTAGGCAAGACCATCCAAGATGCGGTCAAGACCATGAAGGACCTGCGCGAAAAGCTCAAAGCCGTTCATGCCGAAGCATGCAACTTGAAGAGCGCCGTTTCTGAGGAGCAAAGCTGTAATCTGAAGCTTTATGAAGCTATCAAGGGAGGTGTTGCTAAGGCAAAAATCAAAGTTGATGGTAGCAAAGAAAATCTCGATTTAGATGGTGTGGTCAATACCATTCATCAACAGTCTGAAGATTTGCAAGCCCTCACCATGACGGCCTTTTCTACTGGCGTCGATATTTCAGGAATCCAGACTTTTAGCTATGTAGAAAGCTTAGCGCCTTTGGCAAATCAACTCAATACTGATGTGTCAGATTTCAAGAAAGACATAGACACCAACCTAACGTTCGCCGACGGCGAAGTTGATGCTGCCCAAACCGGCCTCACTGCAATCCTAGAGCAGTTGAGTCAAATGCAGTTTGACAAATTTGCCGCTGATTCAGATCAAATTGGGCTTCGCAATACGATCCTCCAAAGTGTAAGAATCGGTACTGACGACAAGCAATGTGATTCTCCTTCAGACCGTCGTCGGGCGATTCATGAAATCTGCGAAAAAGTCAACGATATTTTTACGGCCAGAGTCAATTCAGCTAAAGACCGCGAAGAAATAGATAATTGGGAAATAGCTGACGGCAAAGACATGGATAAAGAAGCCTAGCCACCCACAACAAAATTTACAATGAGTACAATAGTAAATCCCGCTTATAGTGATCCTTTGGATTGCATAACTACATGGAAGCAAGAGTTGGCCGTGGCTCAACAAGGTTTAGCTCGTGCTACTGCCCAATACAATGCCGCCAGCAGAAGATATACTGGCGCCAAAGAATGGGTTGACCAATTGTCCACCTATTGGGACAATATTCAAAAGACGGATGAATTGGCCAAAGCTGTGTTGGACCAATTACCCCCATTTATGGAGCATGCTGAGACGCTTACTTCCAATACCGAGCACACTGTTAAGGCTGCAAGAATCCTGATTTGTGACCTAGAAGATGTAATCGACTGCGCTGATGAGCTGCAAAAGCTTATCAAAGATTTGATGGACGTTATCAAAGGCCTAGAAACCCAGAAACTGGCCACTAAGCCGATGAAGATTTTGCCAGTCTTAGAGTCGCTTAGCACGAAGTTTAATGAGGCTTATCAAGGGATCATTGATAGCATCCTCAAAGCTATTGACGTATTGGACGGTAGTGATCAATTGCATTATTCTCTAGAGAAGTACGCGGGCCTGATCCGTAATCTCGAAGAGATCAAAAATCAGTTTGATAAGCCTGATCCACCGACCTACTGTACGCATGCTCCTAACAATAATTCTTGTCAAGATGAGCTAAATTCCAAGCCGGTCTTCTCTTTGGCAGATAACAAAAATGTCTACTACCTGACCACCAAAGAGCAATTTGAAAAAGCCTGCGATGAGATTGCCGAGATAGAGGCAGAAAAAGTCTCTGCTGAAGCCCGCAAAAAAGCTTTCCAAGCTTGCGTAGATAGCTTGAGTAATGCCATCAATACTGCTGAAACCGCAAAAGCTTGTGGTTAAGCCTGCATATTAACTGAATTTAAAAAAAACTCATAAGCCCTATATAAAATGGCAAAAGCAAAAGGGGATTATCCCTTACCAAAGTTTCATTTCCAAGTCGAATGGGGAAATGATTTTCGCATTGGCTTTACCGAAGTGAGTGGCCTTGATTTTGAAACGGAAGTAATCGAATACCGCGAAGGGACTTCACTCAAATACAATAAATCTAAACAACCTGGTCTGACCAAGTACAGCAATGTAACGCTCAAGCGAGGTACCTTTGAGGGAGACTTTGATATGTATCAAGAATGGAGAAAGACCTACTTTTTTCAGGAGGGTAATGCTACCGGTAGCCTATTCCGCCGCACAGTAACCATCAAGTTGCTCAATGAGGAGCATAGTCCAGTGATTACTTGGGTGCTCGAAAACGCGTGGCCATCCAAAGTCCAATCTACTGATCTCAAGGCAGATGCCAATGAGATTGCAATCGAAACGATGGAATTGGTACATGAAGGTTTGACCATCCAAGAAGCATAAAGTTGAACTATGGCCGGTCTATTCTATCAAACGGTCGGGTTTCACTTTGCAGTTACTTTTTTGGGCTTAGGACTCAATGGATTGGATACTCGTTTCCAATCTGTTGGGGGCCTAGAGGTCCAAATGGAGACTGAAACCTTGAAGGAAGGGGGAGAAAATCGTTTTGAACACAATCTCCCCACTCGACGCAAATATGCTACGCTTACCCTCAAGAGAGGATTGGTCAATCCCATCTTATTTTCTTCGCTCACCAAATGGTGTAAGGAAACATTTGAGCAAGGAGTAGTAAAGCCAACGGATTTAAACATCCTTTTATTGAACCCAGATCATCTCCCTATCATGAAGTGGGATGTCATCCATGCTTGGCCCAAAAGCTGGAAGTTTGGTGAGCTCAACGCCGAGAAAAGCGAGGTGTTGATTGAATCAATGGAACTGCAATACAATCGTTTTGAGTTTTCAGGCCCCTAAACTATGCCCATCGAAATTCGAGAACTAGTAATTAAGGCTACGCTGGGTGGAGAAGCCCCTAGTAAAGCGGCGGACTCCGTTGAGAAGAAGGCGATGGTTGATCCCCTCGATGAGGAACGCTTGGTCAAAAAGGTGGTAGAAAAAGTGATGGATCTAATCAAAATGCGCCGTGAACGATGAGTAGTGCCCCCGAAAAAAAGACCAATGTCCGTAAGATCGTCATTGTCGCCTACAAGGATAAAGAGTTGCAAAACCCGATTGGCAAGTCTCATCAGTTCTTTTTGCCAGTCAATCCTGAAGGTTATTCTGAGGAGTACAAAAATGAGTATGATACTCGTGCGGAAGGTGGGCAACAAGGGGCCGAGCCCAAGTATATGTTTTCGACTCCTGAGGAGTTAAAGCTAGACTTTACCCTTGATGGCACCAATACGATTGAAGGCTATGCTTATCCTGATAAAAGTGTAGTCGAACAATTTGCGCTCCTCAAAAAGGTTGCCTACGATTTTAATGGCGACATTCACCGCCCCAATTTTTTGAAGATTTTCTGGGGAGAAAACCTGCAGTTTCCAGGCATTTTGTCAAGTCTGAGTATCAATTACACCTTATTTGATGCTGAAGGCAATCCGCTCAGGGCAAAGGTGAGTACCACCTTCAAGCAACATCTGAGTATCCAGAAGCGCGACAAGGAGGCGAGGGCAAACTCTCCGGACTTAACGCACATCAAAAAAGTAGCAGCAGGAGATCGTTTAGACCTGATGACTTATCGGATTTATAACGATAGTCAGCTTTTTATGCAGGTTGCTCGCGCAAATGGTTTGACCTCTCTACGCCAAATCCCGGTAGGACAAAATCTCAAATTTCCGCCGATCGATAAAACTGAAAACAGCTAAAAATGGCCAATACCCCTCGTACTATACCTGAATCTAGCACCCATGCTGTGGTTAGTTTCGATATCCTTTCCGAAGGCAAGGCAATCGAAGATAAAACCCAAATCTTGGCGATCAGTGTTAGTTCAGAACTCAATCGGATTCCGATTGCTACGATTGTCGTACGGGATGGTAATGCTTCCGAATCTGACTTTGAAGTTAGTAATGACAAAGCCTTTGAGCCTGGTAAAGAAATCACGATCAAACTAGGAAGAGATAGTAAAAATGAGGTGGCATTTAAGGGTTTGGTTGTCAAACAGCGGATTTCAATTTCCGACAAAGGGGAGAGTAATTTGATTGTTGAGTGCCGTGATAAAGCTGATAAAATGACTCGGGGCCGCTTTAGCAAATATTATGAAAAGCAAAAGGACGCCGATATCATCAAAAGCCTGATTTCTAATCATGGCTTGAAGGCTAAAGTGGAGGCTACTCAACTCAAGCACGAAGAGTTGGTACAATACCATTGTAGCGATTGGGACTTTATGCTTTCTCGAGCGGAAGCAAATGGTATGCTGGTTGCTGTAAGTGAAGGAGAAGTGGCGGTGGCCAAACCAGATACGAGTGGCAAAGCTGTCTTAAAACTGCTTTATGGGGCAACACTTTTGGAGTTTGATGCAGAGTTAGACGCTCGTAACCAATGGGCCAAAGTCAAAGCTCGTAGCTGGGATTATAAGGCGCACAAGCTATTTGAAGCGGAAGCCAGCAGCGTATCGTTCAGCGAAGCTGGCAACCTAAACGGAAAGAAACTGGCCGATGCGGTGGGACCCAAAGAATACGAATTGGTACATGGCGGGCATGCCTTGAAAGAGGAGCTCAAAGCATGGGCCGATGGCTGCTTGATGCGGAGTAGATTGTCAAAAATCAGAGGATCAGCCCGCATTTTGGTCGGGAGTATCAATGTCAAGCCTACTGATATGGTTGAGTTTCAGGGAGTCGGTAAGCGCTTTAACGGGAGCGTATTTGTAACGGGCGTAAGACATGAACTTGCCAACGGTACTTGGGATACGATTATTCAGTTTGGGCTTTCGGCAGAGCGTTTTGCTTTTTCCCATGATGATATTATCGAGCCGCCCGCTAGTGGTCTGGTACCAGCTATGCGTGGTCTCCAAATTGGCAAGGTGGTCAAAATCGAGCAAGACCCCAATGGCGAGGATCGAATCCAAGTCCGTTTGCCGGTCCTTGATGCCAATGCGGCTGGGGTATGGGCCAGAGTCTCAGCCCTAGATGCAGGCGATAACCGGGGTACCTTTTTTCGCCCAGAAATCGATGATGAAGTGATTGTTGGCTTTGTCAATGACGATCCAAGAGACCCGATTGTATTGGGCATGCTCCATAGTAGCAAGTTGCCTGCTCCGCTGCAAGGAATCAAAAATACCAATCACGAGAAAGGCATTTTTACGCGTAGCGAGATGAAAATCCTTTTCAATGACGAAACCAAAACGATCACGATTGAGACTCCTGCCGGTAACTCAATCGTGATGGACGAAGATGGCCAAACCATCACGATCAAAGATCAAAACCAAAACGAATGCTTGATGGAATCAGGAGGAATTACCCTCAAGAGTCCTAAGGAAATTACGGTCGATGCTGGGGCAAAAATGACTTTGAAAGCTAAAACTGACCTCATCCTCGACGCCGCAAATGTAAAAATCAAGGCCAAGTCTCAGCTTAGTGCCGAAGGGGCTACCGCAGCACTCAAAGCACAGGGTATCGCTGAAATAAAAGGCTCACTAGTAAAAATAAATTGATATGCCTCCTGCCGCTAGAATAACTGATATGCACACCTGCCCTATGGTGACGGGCGTAGTACCCCATGTTGGAGGACCGATTACTGGCCCTGGTGCGCCTACTGTACTCATTGCAAATATGCCAGCTGCTCTAGTCGGAGATTTAGCGACCTGCACTGGCCCTCCTGATACCATCATCAAGGGATCTAGTACGGTGCTAATCGCCGGAAAACCAGCGGCCAGAATGGGAGACCAAACGGCTCATGGAGGAGTGATTGTTAAGGGAGAACCTACCGTCTTAATTGGCGGCTAAGCAGAAAAAATGATGGCTGATAACTTAGAATTTCTCGGTACGGGCTGGGCCTTTCCACCTAGCTTTGACCTCAATAGCAATACTACTGAGCTGGTAAGTGGAGTAGAGGATATCAACCAAAGTTTGGGGATCTTACTTTCTACGAGCTTAGGTGAGCGGGTGATGCGCCCGCGTTTTGGATGCAATTTGGCAGACTATCAGTTTGAACCCCTCAATGTTGGGATGATCGGTTTTCTCAGAAACCTAGTTGAAGAAGCCCTATTACTCTTTGAGCCTAGGATAGAAATAGAAGCGGTCAATGTTACCCCTGCCGATAGTTTTGACCTGATTGAGGGACGCTTTACGATTGAAGTAGTGTATCTGATTAGTGGCACCAACAGTCGTTTCAACTATGTCTATGACTTTTATTTGAGAGAAGCAGAAGAATCGATTTAAGCAATTGGCTTGCATGGCAAATCCTAATCCCATACCGCATCCTTTTTTACTCAATCCTGGCACACGCCAGGCTGATCGATACTTATTTGCCCTTGATCCAGAGAACATAAAGATCGATGATCGGAAATTGGGAGAATTGTTGGTCTATCTGCACGAATTTGCGGCCCAAGTCAATTTTTATGATCTGCAGCTGGGCGTCCATGATTGGCAACAATTTTTTACCAACAGTTTGCCCTTTCAACTCGCTAGTATCCAGCATCTTTCGGTAGATCAATTAAACAGTAATATCAATACCGCGATCAAATTGGTGCGTAATGAGCCAAGCGCAGTGCATTTGGTGCCTGT
Source organism: Bacteroidota bacterium (assembly GCA_039024315.1). GTDB lineage: Bacteria > Bacteroidota > Bacteroidia > J057 > J057 > JBCAWW01. The sequence goes on along the minus strand of JBCCQN010000119.1, from coordinate 7,935 downwards.
TTGTCAAGAGATATACCATGATCAGTTTGCCTTTCTTCATAGGCTTAGCCTGCGGCTGAACGCTTCTAATCATAGCTTCGCTCCGATACTTGATCGCATGGTTGCCAGTAATCTGCAACTGCCGCTAAAGCAGTTTATCAATGATTGCAATTGCTTGAAAAGTCAAGGAGTAGAGTTGGGGATAGATTTTATCCCTTTTTTGGATTCTGACATTTGGGGACTTGATTGGGAGCAATTGTATGCGGAACCCACCAACTGCTTTGACATCGAAACCAATGCAATAGAGGGAAGCCTAAATATGGCTGCCAATTTAGAGCAAATCCAAGGTATATGTGCAAGCGTTCTGGGACAGATCCAAACCCAACTCCTCGCCACCGAAAATTATTTACAAGAGAGCTTAGTACCGCTCCAAGAAGCCCAAAGGCAAAAGCATGATCCCCAATTGGGCCTGCTCTTTACTTTTTTGGAACTATTTGCGCAGTTTCAAGAACATCTCAATCAATTGAGTCGAGCTCATCTTGACTATTTTTTCAAAACCATATTGGGCATAAAAACGCGTTCGGCGAAGCCAGATGAAGCCATAGTCGTCTTTGAGCTGCAACAACACATAGATCAATATAAGCTCGACAAAGGGCGCTTGGTACAGGACGCTACCGATGCCAATGATACAGATATCGTCTTTGCCTTGGACGAGGAGATCGTCTTGGATAAGGCGCAAGCCACTAGCTTTAGCGCCCTACATCTCAACAAATTCAAGCTGGGCGCAGAGGATATTATAGAAGGCGTTTATGTCGCGCCAAATATCACCAAAGCAGACGGAAAAGAGGAGGACTTTCAAGGCGATGGCCCGCACAGTTGGCCAACTTTAGGAGCCAAAGCAAGTAAGTTGCTGCTTCCTGCAGACCCTGATGCTGCAAAAGAAGTAGTTGCTTATCAAAACTATCCCAAAGCTCAACAGGGATTTGTCTTGGCTTCGCCCGTTTTATTGCTTCAAGAGGGTAAGCGAAAGATTGAGGTGCGTTTGGATCTTGGCACAAAAACGGATCAAGATGATACCCTCATCAATTGGCCGAGTAATGCCACAGAACCCATCTTTATCGTCAAATTGAGTAGTGCAGAAGAATGGGTAAAACCTGCTAGGGAGAACTTAACATTTAACTTTGTAGAGGCGGGTAATAAGCTGCTTTTAAATATAGAAATTGATCTTTCAGAGGCAGATCCTCCAATCCAAGCCTTTTTGCCGGAGGGGGAGCTCAACCTTATCAAATCTAAATATCCCCTTTTGAGCATGGAGCTCAACCCCAAGGCCACCCAGTCCTTGGACACACTTGGGGATAATGAAAATTGTTGTTTATATAATCTCACCGATAATTCATCTGATGAGGCTAGCATCTACCATTATCTACAATCAAAAGTGCTGGAACAGGCTGAAATTACCGTTTCAGTTTGCGAAATGAAGTCCACTATCGTAGTCCAAAACGATGAAAACCTGCAAGATGTCAATGCCTTGGTTTATCCATTTGGGGTACGCCCCTCGGTAGAGGCCGATTTGACAATAGAGGACCAAACTATTTCGCGAGGATCACATTTTTTTATAGGTAGTCACGAAGTCTTTGGTAAGGCTTGGAGTTCTGTCCAGTTGAATCTGAATTGGAAGGATAAGCCCGATGATTTTGAAGACTATTATCTAGGTTATGAAGATATCACCATTGGCTTTGCTGGGGTGAAAAACAATGCTTTCAAATTTGAAGCTTCTCTTTTATCAGAAGGAAAATGGGTAGCTGGGCCTACAGAGCAACCTTTATTTCAAAATATTGGTGGGGATGATTTGCACCCTGAGCGACCCAATAAATATCAGCAACGTATTGGCTTTGAAAGCACGGCTTTTACGGGTTTGGTGGACCAAAATCGAGCTGAGGTCATCAATCAGCCTTTGACGGAATTGACCAAAGCGGAAAGAGATGGCTTTTTACGCTTGACTCTCAAGGAACAAGACTTTCAACATCGCAAGTATCCTTTCATTTTGGCCCGCCAAATGATGGCTTTTGGCAAGTTTCCAGAGGATTTTGTCTTTGGCGCTGTCTATGCTTATATCGATGATGAGGGCAATAGGGTCGGGACAGAATCAGAAGCTGACTTCAATGCAAAGTTTAAAAGACAACAGTTCAGCTTAAAAGAATACTTTAAAAACGTAGAGCGAATCTTTCAGTTTGGTGATGATCTATTGCCTAAGACCCTGCCGATTGTCGCGGTTTTTCGCAAAGCGATTGACCAAAATATATTAGAAACCCTAGAGACCAATCTTAGCCAAAATGTAGTGGCTTTGCTCGAGGGAGGCACTTATAGCGATGGGACCAATATCAACCCAGGTCTATTACGAGAAAAAATAGAAGCCGCCGTTGATGCCCTTTGTGGCCCCGTAGATGATGACTTGGCGGTGCCGGACCAAGCTAGCATTCTAGCAGACTTACTTTTTTACATAGAGGATGACCCCAGTGCTAATGGATTTACGGCCCTGATTGAAACGCAACTGCTTGACTATCTTGGCGATGTTGAGGTAGATACAAATCAGAGTATAAGCTTAACCGAGCGAAATAAGTTTGCCGATGATGTGATTGCTGATTGTCTCCAAAAAGTCGATGAAAGTGATTTTAAGCAAAAGATCAAAGATGCTTTTACTGACATCTTAGACGAGACAACGACCACAGAGAGTATAATCGAAGAGATAAAAACCAAAATCACAGCTAATCTTGGGGTAAGCGAGACGGATGCCGATCTAGTCGCAGCTTTGGATCAAATCGAAACCGAACTAGGAAATATTTTTTCAGCTCTACTCACTAACTCTACTGAAGCGGATAAAGGAATCCAGCGGATAGATAAACTAATAGGGGACATCAAAACCGCCATCAAAGATCGCATCCAGTTAAACAACGAAGTACGTGATGGGATCGCTCAAAGGGTGGAAGACGAGCTGCTGGATCATCTTACGGTCAATACTACCAGCTCAATTTCTGATACAGATACTGAGGCGATTATCGATGCCATTAAACAAAGCGTGAGTACTTCTTTGACAAACTTGGTCAATGGTAGTATCAGGTCAAAGATGTTAGATGTTTTTCGAGAAGCATTTACCCTAGACACGAATTTCAAATTTATCGTTCCCGCCGGTGGCACCAACGAGATCATTGAGGACATCAAAGACGCCATCAATAAAGCCTTTAGTAGTGTCAATTTGGAAGACGGATTATTCTTGGATTCTGAGGTCAATTTGACTAGTGATTTTTGGACGGAAGGTCTTTTGAGCGCGAATGCTAGTACTGCTATCGCTGAGTACGATATGCCTGCTACTCATCGGACCCAGACGGATATAAACGATGATCTCCAAGGCAGAGCTGATCCCGTAACGGCTGGCACAGAAAAGGATAAATTCAATAAAGCGACGGCCTATTTAGGAGAGCTAGAGCTTGTCCGAAATGCCCCTAGTAATGAAGAAGCTCTCGAAAAATTTGTCAAGTACATCGATGAGCAATACCAGTTTGACTATGACAGTAATGGCGATATTATTGATGGGGAGGGCCTACTCATCGCTAGGGCAGAAAGAGATCCATTGAGCTATGGAGATTTTGTCTCTAGCCGCGTACCAGATCTTGTCCAAATAATGCCCTATTTGGGTTTGGCAGAGATTGCCGAAGGACTTTATTTCTACACCAAATATCATCGGCTGCAGTCCATCAAAATTCAGTCGAGCACAGTAGTTATCCCCAATGAGCCCTATACACCTATCCTCAAGGATATTAGCTTAGATTATACGGCTACTGCTGCTTCGCAGAACGCTGATATCGACTTTTACCAACTGCTGCCTTTTGAAAAATCCTTTCAGCAACAATCCATTAGCAATGGAACGCCTCATCTACTCTACAAAATCGAAGATGAAGGCACCCTATTTATTGGGGTTCAAGACCTAAATCGTGCTGGGATTCTCAATCTGTATTTCCAAATGGCAGAAGCTACGGCGGATTCAGAGTACGATCCTGCGCCCATCCAGTGGGCTTATATCAAAGACAACCAGTGGGAGGAACTGAGAGATCAATTCCAAATACTCGAAGATGGCACGCAAGGCTTTACCCGATCTGGTATTGTCAAAATTGCGGTGCCCAGTGACATCTCAAAAAAGGATGTTAGTCTCTTACCACCTGGCGAAGAACCATTGTATTGGTTCAAGGCAAGTGCTTTAAACAATACCGCCGCAATCTGTGAAACGATTGCTGTCTACACCCAAGCCGTTAAGGCCACCGCAAGTTTGCAAGCCAACAACGATCCTAATCGTTTGGCGGAGCCACTCCCTAAAGAAAGCCTAGATAAACTCGCAGAGGCAGACTCGGCGATCACGACAGTCTTACAACCAGACCAATCACGAGGCGGAGCCCCTCCCGAAGAGGATGCCTCAACGAATTATTATACCCGAGTCAGCGAACGCCTGCGCCATAAAGATAGAGCCGTTAATGCTTTTGATTATGAACGGATTGTATTAGAAGCTTTCCCGAGCATACAAACGGTAAAATGTATCAGCCACTCTCGGAGTTTAGCAGGTAGTTCCTATCGCCAAGACTTACATCTGGCTCCTGGCTTTGTTAGTGTCGCTTTGATTCCTGATTTGGATAGTCTCAAAAGTGTAAACTCAGCTACTCCCAAAGCTCCAATCAGCCTACTCAACGAGATCAAAGAGTATCTGCAAAGCCGCCTTTCTCCCTTTGTACAACTTAAGGTGGTCAATCCGAGATATGAAGCCGTGCACGTGGAGGTAGATGTGCAATTTAAAGCCGGTCTAAACGTCAGTTTTTATCTCAAAGAGTTAGCCCGTGAAATTCGTTTACATCTTACTCCTTGGCTCTATGGCGATCAATCCAAACTTTGCTTTGCCCATGGTGCCTCCCAATCTGATTTAGTAGGCTTTGTCGAATCTCGACCTTATGTGGACTTTATCAGTTGCATAAAAATGGCCCATGAACAAGGCGAACCAATGCCTGATTGTAAGAATGCTCTCGTCAATCTAGAGGGCCAGATTAGTCCACGGACGGCTCGTTCTATCCTCTTTGCTGGTGAAATTACTACCCGTCATTTCGCCGAGATCTATCGAGAACACTACCAAGATCCTCCACTCGCTTAGCAGCAATAATTTTTACCATGGCCACGATCATCAATCCCGAAATAAAAACCATCCTCCAGAATGATCCTGCCTTTGCGGGCTTGGAGTATGAGGCATTGCGTCAGCTGGGCTTAGAGCATATTGCTAAGCTTTCTGGTCGGATTTGGACCGATCACAATGTGCACGATCCTGGCATCACTACCCTAGAAAGTCTATGCTATGCCCTGCTGGATTTAGGCTACCGGACCAAATTACCGATCGGCCAGATATTGGCTACGGATCCCAATGAAACTACGGGCTTACCTCAATTTTTTAGCCCTGCCCAGATTCTTTCTAGTGAGCCTGCTACTATCTTGGATTATCGCAGATTGTTGCTTGATGTGCCAGGGGTCAAAAATGCATGGCTAGAGGTGGCCAAAGAGGAAACAGTTGAGATAAGTTATAGCGCCGAAGCGGAAACTGACTACGAAGGGCAAGCGGATAAGGATCGCTTTGTGGCCAAACTCAATGGTCTATATCAGTTGATTTTACAATTAGATGATCCTGATTCGGAAGCTCGTGAATCGGTTTTGGCGGAAGTGCGACAAACCCTCTTGGCCCATCGTAATCTTGGAGAAGACTTTTTAAATCTGGATCAACCCATCATATTGAGAGAATGTGCCATCCCCTTAGCGGCACAAATAGAAATTGAGGACGAGGCGGATCCAGCTAAGGTTTTTCGAGATTTAGTGGAGCAGACCAAGCAGTTTTTTTGCCCTCAACTCAACTATTATACGCTCGGCGAGCTGTTGGCCAAAGGCAAAAATATCGAGGATATATATGCCGGTAGGCCTTATACTACAAGCAGTTTTGGTTTTATTGATCCAGAAGAATTACTAGCTCTTCGGCAACAAAAAGAAATTCACTTTTCGGACCTATATAGTCTAGTGCTCGGCATAGACGGTGTCAAAAGAATACGTGAACTAAGCACCAGCAAGGAACTAGCTACCGTCCAATCTGATGATGGCAGCATTTGCCTCGAACCCAATTCCCAATGGTTGCTCCATTTGCCGCTTAATACCTATCCTGTTTTTGATCTCGACAACAGCGCCATTACCCTCTTTCGCAAGAAAGAGTCTTATGATGGACGTTCTCTGCAGGAGAGCCCCATCTTTAGACAGAGCCTAAGTGATCGCCAAAAAGTACGCTATCAGTCCGCCCTGCCTGATTTAGATATTGAGGCCCCCAAAGAGGCCTACCGAGAGGATTTAGCCGATTATTACTCTATCCAACACGATTTTCCTAAAGTTTACGGGATTGGCTTAGATGGTTTAGGACCTTCTGCTAGCGCAGAACGCCGAGCCAAAGCTTTACAGTTTAAGGGTTATTTACTCTTTTTTGAACGCCTTTTAGCTGACTTCTTAGCCCAACTGGGAGCGCTAGCAAGTTATTTTGCTTTGATCCCAGAGTCAGAGCGACCCCAAGCTTACCAGCAAACCTTCTTTGCCCAAGGGCTGGATTCAGTCCCTCAAATCGAAAAGCTAAATAGACTAAGTACTTACGCCCAATCATATGCTTGGACTCCCGATAAGCCTATAGCCCGCTTTGTACATAAAAAAGACTTATTTAAGCTAGCGGGTTCTGCCCCCTTGGCGACTGAGCCCAAAATCGAAACTTATACTTTTGACAATCTCGAAAGCCGAACCATTGCCATCCAAAATATTAAAACGGCCTTTCTGGTCAATCGAGATCTAAAAGTTAGCATTGCGACCAAAGAGTCAGGAGCAGGCTTCTACTTCGGTATTTACTTTGAGGCCTATGATTATGCTTGGTTGAGTGAACAAAGTTTTGCCACAGAAGCAGAGGCCTTCAATGCTGCCAATTTATTGAGCGGACAACTCGATTGGCCTGATACCTTAAAATTACTTTCTGAGCCCTGTCATCTCGGCACGAAAAAGGCGGAAGCGGAAAAAAATTACAGCATTCAGTGGATCTATACTCCACCTAGGCTGAATAAATACGCTCAAGCATACGCTTGGACGCCTACTGAAGCCATCGCCTGCTTAGTCCCTAAGGACGAATTATTTAAGCTAGCAATTATTGCTCCTTTGGACCGTGATCCCCAAGTCCCAACCTATACCTTTGATAATCCAGAAAGCCGAGCAATGGCGATCCACAATCTCAAAAAGGCTTTTCTCGCCAATCAAGATTTCAAAATTAGTATTGCTAATAAAGCACCAAGGGAAGGCTATTACTTTGGTATCTACTTTGAAGCCTATGATTATGCTTGGTTGAGTGTGCAAACTTATACTACCGAAGCAGAAGCCCTTAGTGTTGCCAGCTTATTGAGGGCAGAACTGGATTGGCCCGATAGCTTAGAGTTAATTTCTGAACCTTATGAGCTCTCTGAGGAAGAGAAGGCGGAAGCGGAAAAACACTACAGCATTCAATGGATTTATGCCCCCCCTGAGGAACTGTCCTATTTACATTTATTGCTAGAAAACCCTGAACGGTATCAGAGCCGTCGGCATCAGTTTTTGGATCATTTATTGGCCCGCTTCGCGGAACGCTTTACTGACTACAGCCTGCAGATGTATGCAATGTTTGGTGCCAATAGCCAGACTGATGCGGAATTATTAGAGGTGAAATCTCAGTATTTGGCCCGTTTTGATCGCTTAGCTCATGATCGTGCCCATGCTTTTGACTATGGTAGCCAAGCCTGGGGAGTAGAAAATCTCTCTGGCTTAGAAGCAAATCTTGCGGCCCGTTTGGGGGTAAACTGGCAAAAAAGGGAAAGCCTCTGCCCCTTT
>JBCCQN010000118.1:0-25530 GCA_039024315.1 Bacteroidota bacterium | reverse complement strand
GTCGGGACTTTACCGATAGAGCTACTTTCTTTTGATGGACGTTTGCTACAGGACCAGATCGAGCTTAGCTGGATAACCGCCAGTGAAAAAAATAATGCCCATTTTGACATTCAGCGCAGCGACAATGGACAGGCTTGGCATACAATCGGTATTCTTGCCGGTGCTGGTAATAGCGATGAGGCCTTGGCCTACCAATTTATGGACACTAATCCAGCGATTGGACTTAATCGTTATCGCCTCAAACAGGTAGATTTTGATGGTAGTTCTAGTCTGAGCCCAGTAGTTGAGTTAGGCTTTGCTTTCCGCCTCAGCCAAGTGGTGGTTTACCCCAATCCTTCTGATGGGCACTTTACTATCTTAAACAATTTTGATCCCAGCAGTGAGGTTGAACTCAATATCCTTAACCCTCTAGGGCAAATCCTCCACAAGGATCGATTAAGCGCCGATGATTTTGGGCGACTAGAGGTTGAACTAAGACCAATCTTAGCCCCTGGCCCCTATTTACTAAGAATGAAAACTCAAGATGGACAAAACATATCCACCAAAATCTTGATTCAATAACTTAGCGTTCTACGCAGTAGTAAAAAATAAAAGGGCGATCGATGGTCTTCATGAATCATCGGTCGCTCTGCTTTTTATTGGCGGCTTGAATCAAACTTATTGCTTTAGGCAACCCATCCTTGCTTGTCGAAAAAATAGCTAGAAATAGGTACTTACGTACATACGTTTTGTACTCTAGCGATAATTTTAAAGCGCTCCTATTAATAGAGGAGAGAAATAAGAGCGCGCGTTTTGCTCAATTCTCAGAGGATATTTAGCCACTTAACGGCTCCAATACTAATTGGTCTGAGGCTTGCTGGCGAGTACATAAAAGCCGTGGATCAAACCGGGTATGTAACCAAGGATCGTTAAGATTAAGTTGAGCCAAAACTTACCACTGAGACCATAACGCATAGCTACGCCTAATGGTGGGATGAGGATGGTGACGATGATTTCTAGTAAACTCATGATAATAGGACTTAGTAATGCTAATAATTTGCAAAAAAATCTGAATAATCCGCACTTTGAATGCTAAAATTCAGATAGCTTGGGGCTGGCTAGGTTATACCGGCTTTCCTAAGTCAGTATTTATAGACACCTTGATAGCATCAAAATGGCTGCTGCTGATGGTAAGAATTTTCCTTTGTTATCTATTATTAAAGATTTTGATGCTTCCCTTAGCGAGCGCTAAACCAGTCAAAGTCGCGTATGTCTCTGATGGAGACACCTTTAGCTTAGTAGATGGACGCAAAATCAGGATGCTAGGGATAGATACCCCAGAGTTATATGAGGATGATTATTATGCGGAGGAGGCCAAGCAACGCCTAAAGGATTTGATTGCAGGCCAGCGGGTGGAACTGCAGAGAGATGCTTTTTCGGCAGATACGGATCGTTATGGACGTTATCTTAGGTATGTCCATTTCATGGAACGCGACCTCAATCTGCAATTGCTTCAAGAGGGATACGCCAAAGTTTATGGTAGGTACAAAATCGAGCGATTGGATGCTTACTATAAAGCAGAAGAGCAGGCTAAGGCCGAGCGATTAGGGCTATGGCAAAAGGAAGCAGCCCTTGCCACTGGACAAGAGCTGCTTTTTTACGGGCTTGGAGTCGCCCTCATATTATTCGTCGCCATTTGGCAAACAATGAGAAGGATTAGGAGGAGATACTGATTATTTCGGCACTTTTACTTCCCAGCCTTGAGGAAGCTTTTCATAAATCTCAATATTACCAAATTCAGCACTCTGACGAGCACCTACTACTTTGGCCCATGCCGCCATTTTGGCAATGCCTTCACTCAAGCTGACCCCTGATCCTTGGCCAAACACACGATGCGCTTTGCTGTGATCTGCATAAGCATCCACTACCTCGTTTCTAGCCTGGAGGTGCTTGATATTGGGTGCTACTCCCATAGCCTCGGAAATCACTTTAGAAAGCTCATTGACCGTATAGGGTTTGTCGGCACCAATATTGAAAATCTCATTGTATGCTTCTGGTATATCTACACAATTGGCGATCGGGATGGCAACATCATCGATATAGCTAAAAGCGCGTGTTTGCTCGCCATCGCCAAAAATCGTCATAGGTTTGTCTTGCATGATCTGGTTCATAAAAATCCCGATCACATTGCGATATTTGTCCCCAATATTTTGATTTTCACCATAGACATTATGCGGTCTAAAGATGACATAATCCAAGCCAAACATTTCGTGAGCGGCCTTGAGGTCTAGCTCAACTGCATACTTTGATACACCATACGGATCCTCTGGTTGGGGTACCATATCTTCGACCATCGGTACTTGGCCAGCACCATAAACCGCGATAGAAGAGGTAAAGACAAAGCATTTTGTCTTAAAGCGAACCGCATTATTGATCAAATTGATACTTGCAATTAAGTTATTTTGGTAATTAAATCTGCGGATAAAGTGAGATAGACCTTCGGCAGCATATGCGGCTAGGTGATAGACATAATCAAACTTATATTTTTGAAATAAAGCGTCTACTAACACATGGTCCGAAACTGATCCTAAGATAAAAGTGGCTTCCTCTGGAATTTGGTCCATGAAACCGCCACTGAGATCATCCATAACTACTACTTCATGTCCTAGAGCAAGACAATGTTTTGCTACGTGAGAACCAATAAATCCTGCTCCTCCGGTAATTAGCGATGTTGGCATATAATGTTTGCTTATCAATTAATGTATTGACCAAAATTATATACCATTAAATAGAATATCCAGTTAATGAAAGGTGTGTATATGTAAAGATACTAATATTCGGATATAATGATGATAGAAAAAAGCGGCTTTAGCAGGATTGATGGATCAAAAAACCCTTAAATAGGAAATTAGGCCTATTTAAGGGTTTGAGTAGGTTGAGAAAGAGTTTCTCTTATTGGTCCAAATTATTTAGATCGACCTTGTTGAGAATTGCCCCCAAGAGTTGGTCATCAAGACTCTTTAGGTATTCGATAGAGTGATGGTCCCGTTGATTGATATTGGCTGTAGCTGAAAATATCGGAAGTACCTTGTCGGCATAGTTAACCAGTTCGCGTGTATCTGAATAAGAATTGAGAGGAGGTCCTTCCATCAAGATTAAGTCGTACTCCTTAGACACCTCATCTAAGAGTTGCGCGAAGCGATACTCATCCAAGATCTCTGCCGGCGATAGCGTACTTTCTGCAGCACCGATGACATCCACTCGCTCAAACACTGAGCTGGAGATTAAGGCTTCGCGTTTGATTTTGCCCTTTATAAATCCTTCTAGCGTCGGATTAGCCGCAGTAATGTCGGTAAGGGCGTGATCTTTAAAGTTGGTATCAATCAATAAGACTCGCTTACCATTTAAGCTTAACGAATAGGCCAAAGAGATCAAAAGCGAAGTCTTGCCTGTAGATTCTTTGGTAGAAGTAACCAAGATACGCTGACCTCCCGACTCTACTAATTCAAATCTGATTTTGCGGAGGAGCTGTTTATAGGTCTCAAGGGTTTTGCTTTTTTGGGTATCATTAAAAAGCCCTACTAAGTCAAGATTACCTGAGTTGAGACGATTGAGAAGACCTAATATGGGTAGGCCGCTTGCTTCCTGAAAGCGAGAAGGATACTTGACGCTACGATCAAGATATTCTAAGATGAAAATCACCACGATGCAAAGCACTAGGCTCACTAGGCCGGAGAGAATCACCAGTAGGGGAGACTTTGAGGCTACCCCTTGCTCCGGTGGGTACACAAAATCGACTTGGCTGGGCGAATAAACGGTACTCCCACTCGCGGCTAGACGAGCCTCAGAATACTTGGCTAGGGCCAAAAGATATTTATCGCGGGCTTGATCAACTTCTTTGCCCAGCGGACTGCCCGAATCATCGGTGAGTTGATTGCCTGCTTCTGTTTCCCCCAACTCTCTTAGGCTCTGATCAATAAAATTGATGCGTTCCTGAGCAATGTCGAGCATTAACTCGCTGACAATCTTTGTCCGGAAGCTCTGGGATTGGCTTTCTACCGCCGTCGGACTTTCTTGGGCAATTTCCTGAAAAAGTTGTTGGGAAATTTTGTCTTGCCAATCTGCGATGGAGTCTAGTAGAGATTTATTTTTTGCGCCTTGCGCAACGTACTGTTTGTTCAGCCTGCTTATATTTTGCCGGAAGCTTAGTTTAGGGTTAGCCCCTCGACTAGGCCCTAGATCATCCTTCCAAAAGGATTTATCTAACCTCAATTGGGCATTGGCATCTCTTAAATTCCTTTGCGCGACAAATCTCGCTTGACTTGCTTCGGAGCGTTTATCTTGGAGATGCTTGATCAAGCTTAAGAGTTCAGTGTTGGGATTTTCGTCCTCTTGCTTGCCTAGAGTCTTTTGATATTGTTGCCATTCCCGCATTTTTTGGTTGAGATCGTTTTGGGTCTCATTGAGTTGCTGAGAATAAAAACTAACGGCTCTGCCTGCACGGTCAGAGTTAAAATCATTGTGAAAACGGATAAACTCCTGACAAAGCGTATTGACCACAAAAGCAGCCATTTGTGGATTGTCTGCGTGAAAGTCTATGCCAATGTAGTCAGTACCAGGAATGCGTCTCACCTCTAAGCGGGCTAAAATCGAAGGACCGTCATAACGCATCACACGGAGCATACTCAGGTGCTTTTGTTCCAACTGATCGGTAGCTTGTAAAGCTTCCAGGGAATCTGACTTTAACTGAAACTGCTCGGCTGCCACTTGCAACTCATCAGTAGCAAAATCGGCATTGAGCTGGCGGTAGGCTTCTGGTTTGAAGGAGGTTTCTGATTTGACATCGTGCAAAAACAACTGATAAGAAACGAGGTCTAATACTCTCGGGGACCGAATCCGCTCCACCATATTGTTGAATTTGGCCGCTATTTCGTATCGCTGTGGACTACTGACTCCTTCGCTGGCAAAGAGTAGGCTCTCTTGGTCAGATATACCTGTCGCTATCCTTGCGTGTGCATTGTAAATTTTGGGGGCGTTGAAGGTGATCAAAAAAGTGGTTATCACCGCGATTGAAACAATGGCTAAAATCAACCATCTGCGTTTCAACAACACGCGCAAAAAATAAATAAGATCCATAAGTATGAAACCCTGAGCAACCTCAAATGTCGGCATTTAAGGCGCAATTTTCTCTATCCTATTAATTCGAAAATCAATGGCGTAAAATACAACTTTTTCTCTTCGAGAGAATACCCACTCAACTTAGCGGCTAAGCCAGCCTTTTGAAGAGATAAAAATCCCTCCTTAACGGTTAATGAAACAGGAAAATCAAAGCATAATTGGAGCCCCTAGGAGTCGCGGCTCCTTGCAAATAATCTTTTCGTGGAGAGTAGAAAGAACTAAAGTAATAAATACCTCAAGCAATCAATCCGCTGGGATTGGCTGTATAAGTCTCCCAACTACAGCAAAAGACTTAGATACTTTTTGCCTTTGCTCGGTACTACATTTAATCAGATGCCTAATCTTTGTCTTGTAACCTTGCTTCTAGGATGCTACTATTCTCTTTTAAGAGTTGGCTAAATAACCATGCATCTCGGATAGCTTTTTTGTAACCTTCACCAAGACTTACCTCTTGCCAGAAATTACCACCCGCGACATAACGGATGATGATCGGTCGGTCCACATTACGGGCAATGGCTTCTAAGATACCTTGATCTCCACCAGGAATATAGTCGATGATTTCTAAGGTTTGGCCCTGTACATTACGTCGAGAAGAACGCGAGTCTAAGGTAGATACTCGTTCGCTTATCAAAGTTTGGCCATCAATCCTAAGTTCTACTTTGGTATGATATAAGCCATCTTTAGAGGCATAGATAGACCGCATGATGAGGTCGCCATTTTCCAGTACCTTCACTTTGATCGCAGGGGCTAGATCCATTTGTTGGATAGCAGGACCGACATAATCGTAAGTGAGAGATTTGTAATAGCGCCCGTCGCTTAGTTGGAAACGTTCGACTAGTCGCTCCTGCAACCATTCGTCTTCCAATAAAGCCATGACTGGAAAATCTACTTCCATGATATTATTAAAGCGTTCATGGGCGACCAAGTCCTCTTTACGTTGTTCGGCGAAAATCGCTTCTTGGCGGCGTTCCAGGCACTGGGCATCATACATCTCAAAGCGAGCATGCTCATCCAATACCAAATAAAGCGGCTCGTCCATGCCATATTCAAAAAGTACCTGATGCCGGTCGAGATAGTAAGAGTTGACATAGATCTCAAGCTCGCTACGACTCACAGGCAACTGCAAATCCTTACCATGTGGGCTGAGGCGATATCTTAAGTCTGAGCTATTGCGTACCAGCAGCCTTTTCCCAACGTAGGTCTCTGCCCAAGTTTGACGTTCTTGTAACATCACCTGCATTTCCAGATTGTTAAACACTTCATAAGTCTCAGGAAAGCCAGGATAAAAAACCAAATACTCCCCATCGACCATCAGGAGCAGATAATTGAAGCGGGCATCAACCACCTTAAAGAGTTGATGGGCATAAGTAGTGATGTCGATAGGGTTTAAGCCTAAGGGAACGATCATCATGGGGTCTTGCCAAGTAGGATCATAATTCCCATCAAAGTTTTCGTCTGGTCGGAAAAAATGGTCAGAAGAGGCTGTGGTTTGGATGCCAAAAATATCGCCGGTCGAACTCATACGTTCGAAACGATGATCCACAGTGTTATCCTTGATTTCTTTGCGGCTGCCCGGGCGCAGATACACATAATGGGACATGCCGGAGGGCTTGTTGTTGTAATGCCCCGATCGAATATCGGCTAAGTATTGGGCCGATAAGGTAAGGTGATCTCCCGACTCTAATTGAAATGCTTTTGGCTTCAGTGCTTGTTGGACAGGACTATAGTCAATCCGACAAGCTTGAAGGTCTTGCGCGTAAATAGAGGATGTAAAACAATACAGTGCCAGAGCTAGTAGGACGGTACGAATCATCATTTAGTCATTGAGCTTGAAAATTGGCGTATTGCATCAAGTCAATGCCGCAATTAGCTTGCCAATTTCTGCTGAATCCATGTCTCCGTCAGTTTTTCGAGCACGGAAAGCGGAACTTCGCCATTTTTTAGCAGAATGTCATGAAATTCCTGAACGAAAAATCGCCCTTCAAGAGCCTCTTTTGCCCGTTGACGCAATTCGAGTAATTTTTTGCGCCCAGCAAGGCGCGAAAATGCTGCTGCCGGCCTCGCCAAGACCTCATTTATCATTTTTTGTGCTTGTTGTTCCTCTAAGCCTACTTCATCGAGTAGAAAATTTTGAGCTTCGGTAAGGTTCAGCTCCCCTGTGAAAAGGGAAACGTCAATGATAGCCTTGGCAATATGGCTCAAACGGTACTGCAAAAAACCAATATGTTGGAGAGGTTCAGTCTCTAAAAGAAGGAGTTCTTCCTCGATCAAATAACCGCTATAAGATTCCCAGCCCTCTCGGCAAGCCGGAAAGGAGACGATTTGTTGAAAGGCATCAATTTCAGGATTGGCATTGGTCATACTTTGGGCCATATGTCTGCCAGGCCAAGCTTTGGTCCAAAGGACGTTAGAGACCTGCCAGGAGGGCCGACTGGCCAACTCTTCACGATTGATAAATAGCCGAGCCGCTTGACTACCGTCTAAAGGAGCTGGGGTGTAGCCAATAAACTCTACAAAATCACTCAATTGGAGAGCATAGTCCCGGATGTTGAGCGGCTCGTATGTCAACTCACTCACTAGGCCTCCGACTAAGCTACGCTGTTGCCCGACTTGCTCTCTGATACTTTTGAGGTAGGCTCTACTTGCTAGGTAACTACTATCGGGCCAGTCGGCTTGAGCGATTGAGCGATAAGCTTGTCCCAAGCGCGTATCATTGGCCCCCACGCTCTGTAGTAAACTATCTAGCTCTTGGCTGATGCTTTTAAACTCTCGTTTAGCTATGTCTTGCCAAAATGCTACCCCTAGCTCACTTTCGGTATAACGAGCCAATTCTGCTTCATAGATTGACTGAGCGTTCGGCAATGCCGCTATCCCTCCTCTCTCTGTCGCACTTTCTAGTCGCTTTTGGAGCAAGGACAATAGTCTCTGATAGGCAGGTTTTACCCGATCCCTAATTTGCTCGCTGACCTGAGAAAGGTATTGACTTGCCAGACGTTCGTTCATCCTTGTAGGATCGATGGCGATCGATTGGCTTGCTTTAGCCGCAAAGGTGGTGTAAAAAGGATGTTCGGTAGGAGATAAGGCCAAAAGTGCCTCTATCTGGGCGATGCTTTGCGCTAATTGATAGCGCGAAAGCTTTAGCCCTATCGCTTCCTGCTGCAAAAACAAGCGTTCGACTTCATCAAACTTTTGTCCCCAGCGCTTAAGCCTCGAAAGATAATCTTCAGCGGTAGTACGTTCGGCAATCGGATGTTGGGCTGTCATAAATAGCGCTAATTGGACATGCTCGCCAAAAGCTGGTTCGAGGGACGAATAGTATAAGCTGTGCTTGGCTCGACTGGCTTCATGCTCCAACCAAGTCTCTAATATGTCCACTCTGAGCCGATTGTCAGCGGTTAGTTCTTCGTACGGATAATCTGCGAGAGTCTGGAGACTGCTTTGAGCCCAGCGCATTCTTTGTCCCATTACAGCAGTGTCACTGCGGCTAAAATCTGCATCATAACCCGAAAAATTATCCAAGAAGGGAGGCCGGATGCGAGTTAGACTTTCATACTCGTCTCCTAATCTCTCGATCATGAGCCGCTGAAAGAAGTATTCTACATTATTGGGCTGAAACCATATGAGTCGTGCCACATATACCAAACCGTAGCCTATCAAAACCAAGGCCAAAATCCACGCAAAAATCCTAGCAGAAAATTTCACCGATATAATTCTTTGGAGCAAAAATAACAGATATCCCAGCGATATAGTTAACCTAGGAGATAAAAATAAACTTTCAATAAAAATTGAAAATACTGAAACAATTACGGCAAGCTTGCGAATAATCAAATGAGAACAAAAGGGAATCCCGCTTTTATCGTGGAGTATTTAAGTACCGAGGAGAGAGTATCCCGATAGCTTTCGGGAGTATTGAGTGTAGAGCAAAAGAGCCCCAATGATCCATTTAGCCTGATTTCTAGGGGCTTCTACCGAAGATTTTAGTCTAAATGTCCAAGTGTAACGCTTTATTGACTGTCTTATGAAAACTAACGAAAACTCATTGATCATCTACGATGATAGTTGCCCCATGTGTAAAGCTTACACCAAAAGTTTTGTCGAAATGGGCCTGCTGAGACCAGAAAATAGGCTTGGCTTTGCAGAAACGGATGTAAACCTGCGCCAGCAAATAGACCTTGATCGCGGGCGGCACGAGATACCTTTATTGGATCGGGAAAGCGGCGAAGTACGCTATGGTTTACGCGCATTAACTCACTTGTTGAGTCAAAAATGGCCGTTTTTAAGGCCTGTTTTAAAGAGCAATTTGGTTTACTATACCTTTTATCCGCTCTATCAGATCATCACCTACAATCGGCGTTTGATCGCTAATAGTCAGGCCCCAGCAGTGGGCTTTGATTGTGCCCCTGACTTCCACGCTTTTTATCGCTTCATTTACATCTTTCTTGGGCTGTTGGTCAGTTTGGTGATCGGCCTCAAACTGCCTTTGACTCTATTGGCGCTTTGGGGGGGCTTGTTGAGCATAGGGGCAACTTATTACACTTTGACCCGCCAAGGACTGGCCCGCTGGGATGCTTTTGGCCATTTAGCCACGGTAGCGATGATTACTGCTCTCTTAAGCCTACCTTTGGTTTTTGTTGGAGGAGATTTACCCCTTTGGGGAACGCTCAGTTGGGCTGGTTTGGCCCTAGGATACGGTTTGAAGAGTTGGTACAACCGTATGGCCTAGGCCCTGGCCAAAGCGTTGATCCTTTGCAATAAAGGAGGATGCGAATAGTGAAAAAACACATAAGCCGGATGCGGCGTCAAATTGCTGAGGTTATCAGCGTGTAACTGAATCAGGGCTTCCTTAAGTGGATTTGCATCATAGGTCGTGGCCGCATAGTGATCTGCTTCAAATTCATTTTTCCGAGAAAATACGTTCATCAGCAAACCAATTACAGTTGAGATGGGGCTAAACAATAAACCAAAGGCTAGCAGATTGAGGTGAATGCTATTGAAGCTACTCCCCAAGGCGTTGGAAAGTTCTGTAGTGCTCACAAAGCGGGAAAGGATGAAGAGAATCAGCCCCGTCTGTAAAATACTCAAGACAAAACCTTGGATAATGTGCCGCTTTTTATAATGCCCGACCTCATGGGCCAAAACTGCTACTAGCTGCTCTTCTTCGTAGTTTTCTACCAGGGTATCAAACAGGACGATTTTTTTGCGTTTGCCCAGTCCCGAGAAGAAAGCATTGGCTTTGCTACTGCGTTTGGAGCCATCCATGACCAGTATATTGTCGAGAGGGAAGCCTACCGACTTACTGTAGGTCTCAATTTTTTCGCGCAGAGAGCCTGCCTCAAGTGGGGTCAATTTATTGAAGAGTGGGAGTAGCCAACTGGTATAAAAGATATTGACGACTACCAAAAAGAGACTGACAAAGCCCCAAAACCAAATCCAGAAGTTTGCGCCTAACCAATCAACCAAGGCAAGGAAAATCCCCATAACGATACCGCCAACAATCAGCGTCAAAGCCCAAGACTTGAGCTTGTCTGCCCAAAAGGTCTGAGGCGTAGTTTTGTTAAAACCAAAGCGCTCTTCGATGCCAAAGGTCCTATGCCAGCTAAAAGGAATGCTAGTGATCTCACCAACTAAAAATAGCACCCCAAAAAAGGCCAGCGGTAGAGCGATCGCATGCTCAGTATATTGCCGCAAAAACTCGTCCAGCCATCCAAAGGCACCGAAGTAAAGCAGGCCAAGCATCACTACAAAGCTGATCCCTCCCTGTAATAAAGAAAATCGATAGTTGACACGATGGTATTCATAAGACTGAGCGTACTTTTCGTCATCATACACTCCCTGCAAACTTTCCGGCAAGTCGGCCTTATGGTTACGAAGGTTGAGCCAAGACAGGACTCGCTCCAGCCCATAACTAGCGACATAGATACTGAGGATGATATATAGAAGCGTTTCAGGATTCATGCTGCAAAAGTACAAAATTAGACTCAAATCGGTATCTTGGATCATGATGAGACCCTTCCTAATTAGTCTTGGCGTTTTACTGCTATTTTTTTCTTATGGACAAAAGCCCCTCGATCAGGCATTTAAAGCAGAACGCTTGCGTTACCGCAAAGTTAGCTTTGATATACTGCGGGTAAAGGATGCCTCGGTATTGGACTTTGTCTCCCGCAATGGGGACAAAAAGGTCTTCTCCAACTTCAAAGCGCTAGAGGGAAGCGTTCCGCGCAGCGGTAACAAAAAGCTCCTCTTTGCAACCAATGGGGGTATTTTTGAACCTGATTTCTCGCCTTCTGGTCTCTATATTGAGCACACCCAAACCCACCAAAAACTCAACCAAAGCGAGGGTAAGGGTAATTTTTATCTCAAACCCAATGGGGTTTTTTACATAGGCGAAACCGAAAAAAATATCCTTAGCACACAAGCATTCGCCCGAGCAAAACCTAAATGCCAACATGCCATTCAGTCAGGGCCGATGCTGGTGATTGAGGGGAAGATTCATCCCAAATTTCGCGAGGCGTCGCCTAATAAATACGTGCGTTCAGGAGTGGGGATCGATCAGCAAGGGGAAATCATTTTTGCCATTTCAAACCAGCCGGTCAATTTCTATCATTTTGCTAGCCTCTTCGAGGAACGCTTAGCCTGTCCCAATGCCCTGTATTTAGATGGGGCTATTTCTCAGATGTATTTGCCCGTCTTGGGGCGAGAAGAGGAGGGAAGGCCCTATGGTAGCATTATTGCAATTTGGGGGGAGAAATAAGCGCCTCACTTCAAGCCCCGCCGCTCCATTTCTGTCGTTAGTAGCTGCATCTCACGACTGGCCTGACCGGCCACGGATGTATTTTCTTGGGCGCGTCTGATCAAGTAAGGGATCACTGCTTTTACTGGGCCATAGGGAAGATATTTGGCGGCATTGAAGCCCTGGGCCGCTAGATTGAAGGTAATGTGATCGGACATGCTTAGTAACTGTGCAAACCAAATATGCGGATGATCATGGGCGAGGCCCAATTCGTCCATACGTTCGGCCAGCCGAAGACAACTCTCTTCATTGTGCGAACCTACGCAGACAGAAACAGTGTCAATATTTTGCAGACAGAGTTCGACTGCTGCATTGTAGTCAGCGTCTGTAGCCGCTTTGTCTGGCTGAATAGGACTGGGGTAATTCATCTCCTCTGCTCGATCACGCTCTTTTTCCATATAAGCGCCGCGCACCAATTTGACCCCAAGGATATAGCCTTGCGCTTTGCTGCTTTGGATAAGGCTTTTGAGGTATTCGAGTCGATCATGGCGATAAAGCTGAATGGTGTGATAGACCACTACGCTTTGTTTATTGTATTCGGCCATGAGTTCTTCCGTTAGCTGGTCAATGGTTTCTTGAATCCAACTTTCCTCTGCATCTATATAGATCGGCGTTTTATTTTCGGCGGCGGCCCGAGCTAGATCTTGCACTCTCCGACGGACTCGATTAAAGGCTGAGGTTTCCCCCTCTTTGAGTTCATCCTTTCTTTGGACTTTGGCCAACAAATCAAAGGGAGCGAGTGCGGTCAATTTACAGGCGACCATTGCAATGGAGCTTTGCCGCGCCCCTTGCCGGAGTGTCGCCAAAAACTCTGCCAGCGTAGCATCAAAGGCGCTCTCGGTTTTCTCTCCTTCTACGCTGTAATCAAGGATGGTTTTCACCCCAAACTTATCTAGCATACTAGAGCGTCCTACGGTTTCGGTTAGGGATTCGCCACCGCAAAACAAAGAAAATAAGGTCTTACGTACCATGCCGGTAACTGGAAGACCAACATTGAGGGCAAAACTCAACATGGGGGGCCCTACCTTGGTCAATGAGGGAGAATCAATCAACTTGAATAGCCAGAAATCGCGCTTGAGGCGTTCATCAGAACGGGCGCGAAAAGCTAACTCGGTATTTTGAAAGTCGAGTTTAGTTGGGGGTGGGGTAGGGTTTGTACTCATCAGTCTATACGTATTTGCCGATCCTCGTCATCTAGCAATGCTTCCTCACTCTGCAGAGGGGGCGGAACAAACATGATGCTCTTTGGTTCCGCACTAATGTAAAAATATTCAAGCGTTTTTCTGCCTTTTTCATAGGAGACTTCTTGCTCCTCACTTCTGCTGATCCGAGTATTATCCCAAAGTACCGTATCCTCTCCTGCTTTGAGGCCTTTCATGACCTCCAAATGGTCTTTGGTATAGTACTCATGTCGGGAAAAATATAGATAGTACTCACCATCTTTTTGGACGGAGGACGGAATAGGGGTATCTCCTTCGGAGGAACGCCAAAAATAACTGTCTTTTCGCCAGCCTACTGTAAGCCTCGAGGAAGTTTCGGCAATGCCATTTTCTGCAATCACAATCTGTAAGTTACCGTCTTGATAGCTCAGAGGCGGTGCATCAGGGACCTCATAGCGAATAGTAACCCAGCCTTCAAAACCCGGGGGAAGATAAAAGTCGCGATCATCTTCTTTGTCCATGAGCCATAGTCCCGCCATCATGATAATTGAGAAGACGAAGCTCATCAGGATAATCTTTTCTACACGTTTTAGCGACCTAAATCCCATAAGTGATATATGCAAAAACAGGCTTGCAAATCTAGTTCGATTCTATCAGTCCGCAAAATGGTATAGTACCCCCCAATCAAAGGGCGACCAGAGGGCGGTTTTGATACCTGCTTCTTTTAGGCCTTGATTGACCCATTGATTGCAGGTGTTGACCAAATGATAACTGCCGTTGGCTTCATAAAATTGGTTGACATAACCCGAATATTGGCAACAATCAATCAGCTTTGCTTTTTCATCGACTAGTTCGAAGCTATCATTTACATAAGCAACAAGTTGCTCCAGTTGTTTGGCATTTACCCGAAAAGACCGGCATCTTTCCCCTGTCCTCAGCTTAAAAGGATAGGAGGTTACATGCATGGCTGTTGCACTGGGGAGTAAGGCCGCATTGATAGCAACTGAGGCTTTAAGATCGGACCAATTAGGAGTCTCTAGGTAAAAGCCTTTGTCTCCCCAGCCAAAAGCTAAGTGATGCTTCCCCTTTTCCAAATCATTGGCTTCACCTCCTATTTGAGCGGCAGGAATTTGAGGAAAAAGGGGCTTGCCGTTTTGGTATCTTGGCAAAACTAAGTCTAAGTGTACGCCATTGCTCAAGACAAAGACCTCTTTTCCCATTTCTGGTTCTTGCCAATCTTGGTTAACAGGAATAATACTTAAAATCAGGCCTAGCAGACCATAAAGGAGAAAAAGGCTAATCAGTACGATCAAGGTGCGAAATAGAATCCGAGCGAAAATGCGGAAGATTTTAGCCTTTTTGTGCATGTTTATAACTAATGACTATGGAGATTTTATTACTATTGATAAAACTTATTATTCTTGGCTCCGTTAAAAAACAAAAGGTCGAAAAAATGCAACTAATTCCATACCAACCAGAAGGAAGCGAGGAGATTGCAGATAAAATGGAATCTCTCTTTGCGGAGTATCAAATATATGAGCAAAATGTCCAAAAGCTTATGTGGGAGCCCAAACTACGCCCCTTTTTGGACTTTAGTGAAAAAGTAGATCGTCTCTACTATTTCACTCATCAAAATACACATATCTTGGCGCAACAGCTAATGAAGTGGGGACATAATCCTCATACCTCCTCTGCCGAATTAATGGGGCTGAGCCTTACCAGTGTTCAGGCGATAGGGGAAGTGCGAAACTTTGATGAGGCAGTGGGCAGCATCATCAAGATGAGTCAGCAGTTATTGGCTGAGGTGCAGGATGTTTTTTACACAGCGGCTGCCTATGAAGAAAAATCCAGTATGGAGTTGATGGCTCGTTTTGCTTGGCAGCTAAACTTTGCCATGAGCATTTTTCATCAAGTGAGACTGGCTCAGAATAACTAAGCATCAAGAATTGTACAGTGTAAATAAGAGCGGCGAGACAAATGAATGTCTCGCCGCTCTGGGTTCATTTATTCTATCTGCTTACTATTTGATCACCTTTTTGATCTGGCTTAAGCCATTTTGCTCTAGGCGCAGGATATACATACCTGAAGGCACCGCTTCGGTTTGGATACTAAACTGATTGGTACCAGCTCTAGGTTGAGTGCTTTCACTTAATATCATTTTGCCCTGCATATCATAGAGGCGTACGAACATCTCTTTTTCACTTTCGGTACTGTAGTTAACGATTAATTCGTTCCGGAACGGAACTGGATAAACTTCATGCAGCCCAAAAGTAGCATCCTCTCTAACCACCTCTAAGGTTGAGCTATAATAACTACCTCCATTGACATCGACGATAGCAAGGCGATAAAAAGCTTTGCCAAAAGGGGCACTAGGATCTACAAAACGATAGTCTTGGGTAGAGTTTGACTCGCCTAAGCCCGCTAAATAGCCGATTTCAGTGAAGTTTTCTCCGTCAAGACTACGTTCAATTTGAAAGTAATCATGTTGGGTTTCTAGACTGGTTTCCCACTTTAGTACATTGCTAGGTCCTTCGTTCCAACCTTCAAAGTTTTCGACGGTGGCGGGTAATACTGGGTTGACCGGATCGGTGGTCATCAGCATACAAAAATCACATTGGGAACCCCGAGTCCCATCGACTACGATATAGTAGGTGTCGCCAGGATTGGTAAAAGGCAAGGCAAAAGTATGTAGAGGAGTGGGAATACTCGGATTAACGTTCATTTTTTGGGCAGAAAACCTTGTGGAGGCATCGGCATCATTACAATCTAATGAGGTAAATACCATTACCACCATGTCGTTGGGGGCAGTCGAACAAAAACCGCTACTCCCTATATTGAGATACCAAGTAGTATTGGGGGTTGCGTCACCAGGGATATCTACTTGAAAATAGACCGTATTCTCTAAAAACTCATCGGCATGCCCCGGAATTCCTAGCTGTAGGTTTCCGTTATCTCCTAGATTCCCCGTAAATACGCAAGTACTGCCTATGCCGATCCAAGCGCCATAGTGGTCTTCTGTGGGGGTAGGCGGATTGCCAAACAATCCTCCTGTACACTGATCAAAAAGACGTTCTTTGGTCGCGCAAGCGTTGGTACCTTTGATGGCGTCGGTCCAGGCTGGCACATTGGCTGAATTATAGTTTTGGTCAATCCCATTACCTACGGTAAGTAGGGCCGGATTGGCACAAGCATCATTGGCTGGGGCAGGACAAGTACCTAGCAGGCTAGGACTAATGGTCATCTGATCTACTCCCCCACTTGTTCCGCTTACCCTTTCGACTACGATAAGGTATTGGCCTGAACCATCTAAGCCATTGTAATCAATATTTAATTCATTGCCTACTCCGGCGTTGATCGGAGTATTACAGCGAAATTCCTGATAGCGAGTCAATCCGGTAAGAACGTTCCCACCGGGAAACTCACAGGGATCGCCAATTTCAAAGGATTCAGAGTATAACAAAAAGATATTGAAGGTTCCGTTGAAATTCGGGCTGAATTGGAGCCTGATGTTGTTTTGTACTAGATTACTACCACCAGGAGAATACGAAAACCATACATCCCCTAGGCCCGGAGTGGCTGCGCAGGCGTATTGCCCATTGTTAGGAGCGGCTCCTCCATTATAGGCGACTAAAAAGTCCGCGGTATTATCAAAATTGGCCGTAAAGGTGCCACCGGTAGTGATGGCCTGAGCGCTGGCACAATCCGCTTGAGCATAAAGCTGCGGCATTGTGGCCCATAAAAAGAGCAAAGAACAAAGAGTGCAAAATTGCTTCATGTGCTAAGGTGTTTGATTCTTGTTGTTAAGGCAATATTTGACGCAATCAGCTTAATGACAATCAATCATAAAACGGGGTTGCGCCCAATTCTGGGTTTGAGTCATACAGTTTAACGAAGAAGAATACACATTATTGGACGGTGGATTGAATCCGAAGTCAGATTTACCAACCAGCAGCTTGTGCCTTTTCTACAATCGGATACTCCTTACCGAGTCCTGCGATCTGTTGGCGAAATCGTTGACCTTGACTGTTTTTGAAGTACAACCAAAATTCATAGGTCTTAAAGATGACCTTCTCCCCCTTGAGATGTAGGCTTATCTCCTGTTGAGGGCCATATACATGGGCAGTTTTTTGGGTGAGCGAAGGCTCAAAAACTACCGCTAATTCGTTGTTTTCCCCCACCTCTACTTTGTCGAGATGGATGGTGCCGCTCTGATTTTGTAAAATCAACTGCAGCTCATTTTCAGTTTTAAGCTGTAATCTAATTGCTTTTAGGTGAGGGGGTTCGGCTTGTAGCACCTTATTAGTAGGGGAGCTCGAGGCGGCCACCGCTTGCATTGAGACGAGCTTCGTACTATTATTTGGCACCTTTTTTTCTTGCTTTGGCTGCGATTCAGCCACCGGACTAGCAGCGGGACTGTCGGGCTTTGCCCACATCCGCCAGACGTAAACTCCAATCACTGCGGCAGCTGCAAAGCCTAAGACTGCCATCATGATATCCATTACAAAGCCAATGTCCATGTTTGTTGTCGTTCTCGCTTAGAGAGATAAAAATACAAAAAATTATCGTTTGATTGGGTATCAATCATGCTAAATTATGGATTTAAAACGATAGAGAGCCCAATTTTGATATTTTTTTGCTTTGTATTTTCATTAGATCGTAAAGTTGTTGGGTAAATTTTTTGATTGAGGAAGTAGTATAAAATTCAAATTGAGGGGAGGACTCCTGACTGAGCTTTTGGGCTTCCTGCAAAATGTACTCGACTCTGCGTGCAATCGCGGCCGAAGGATCCAAGATAACGGCTTGCTCACCTACAATCTTTTCCATGGTAGGTCTTAGCAAGGGATAATGGGTACAACCCAATACAATCTGATCCACTCCCTCATCCAACATCGGGACTAAATAACGCTCCAGCAGTTTCTGGGTAGCAGGAGTATCTAAATCCCCATTTTCAACTGCTGCAACAAGACCATGACCTACTTGTAAGAAGAATTTTTTCCCTACGCCATATTGGGCTTGGGTTTGTTTAAAATGCTGGCCGCTGAAAGTGCCTTCTGTTGCCAAAATCCCTACTTTCCCGCTTTTACTAGCCAAAACGGCTGGTTTAAGCGCTGGCTCAAGGCCAACAAATGGAACGGCATACTTTTGCCGCAATATGCCAATCGCGGCTGCGGTGGCGGTATTACACGCGATGACGATGAGTTTACAATCCTTTGCTAACAAAAATCGGGTGATTTGCTCGGAGTATGTTTGGATTTCCTGCGGAGAACGCGGCCCATAAGGGCAACGCCCTTGATCGCCTACATAGATGATCGACTCTTGAGCTAAGCGTTCGCGAATAGCGCTCCATATAGTCAGTCCTCCTAATCCAGAGTCAAAAATGCCGATGGGTGCCGATACCATGCTCGCAAAAATAGGAAAGCCTGCAGTCAAATGCTGCAGGCGTGGATACGTTTCCCTCCCCCATAAAAATGGAGTTTTCAAAGTTGTGAATATACTTTCTATGTACGAGAGGTAGTGTTTTTGCTGATTTAAAGTTAAGGTCTCTGCTACCGCTTAGCAAGGACCATTAAATAAATCACAGACTTCATTGAGTAAGCGGTAGCAAATCTTGGGTAAGCGGTAGAGTATTGTTAAAATACTATGTGTCCCATTTACTCTAATTTTGGCTGAAAAGCGTTCAAATCATGGTTTTGAGTCAACTCTTGCCACTGCATGATCAGCTCAAAGGTATGATTGGACTTGACATAATCCATATAACCTTCCATGCCCATAGTACCAATCAATTGGTTGAGTATCTGTTTTTCAAACTCGCTTGGCTGAGGAGGTAAAAAAGATTCGAGATCATCTATTTCGTAGAGCTTTACGAGTTTTTCAAATTCCGTTATATCATAGCGATCTCTAAAAGCCTTGTAACGATCTAAGCGGTGCTTTTCTAATTCTAATGGGGACATATTACTTTATGAATCTTCTTCCAAAATGCGTTTGAGGAAGGGATGCTCTGCTAACGCTTCTAACAGCCCACTTGTTTGCAAACGATTTAGGGTAAAGGCTTTGAGTGCTGCAAAGTCTTTGTGAGCACGACTGAGCCCTAGAAATTGGGCCATGCGATCTAAATCTTCAATTTTGCAAAGGGCTTCAATATAATAGCGAGCCAAACGCTCCTCATAGTGGCGATCCAATACCTTTTGGGCGATGGTGAGTCCCGCTGCTTCGTTTTCAATGTGCTGATTGGCTAGGGCCAAAGGATAGCCAAAAGCGGCCCTAAGGCCCGGATGTTGCGTATCAAGCTCAAGGATCTTTTGCCAGTTTTGCTGTTGGAGATAGTATTCTGCTAGCTGAGAAATGGCCCAGTTTTGATAAGGTTTACTTTTGGCTTGCTGGAGTATGCCCTCTAGTCGAGGAACGCTTGTCTCAAAATCTCCAGATTGGATCAATTTTAGGACTTGCTGCACCTCAACGTTTAGGTGTTGATCTCGGCTGCTTTGCAGCATGCTGATGTTTTTGTAGAGGATATAGCCTAGTAAAATCGCCACCCAGTATTGCTGCACTCTCAGGGCTAGAAAGAGAAGCGTTCCGCCGACGGCGAGGGTAATAATCCCCGTCAAAAGCCTCGCATTCCAGCGTGGGTTGAGGTTGAGCCCATAATAAAGCACCTGTCCACCGTCTAGCGGATAAACCGGCAATAGATTGAGGATACTCCAATAAATGGTGAAAAATTGGGTGTAGCTATAAACTTGGTACTCATCGAGGGCAAAGTGTGGGATGGCTCCTACATAATTGGCCCAAAGCCAAAGCAGACCTCCTAGCGCAAAGCCGGCTAATGGTCCCGCTAGCGCAATCCATATTTGCTGGAGATTGGAAAGGGGCGCACCTGGATTTTTTTCCCAATAAGCCATCCCTCCGATCATATGCAGCCTGATACTTGGGGCTAAGCCAAATTGTCGCATCGCAAAAGCATGTCCTAACTCATGCACCATGATGGCAATGAGCACCCAAACCATCACTTCTAAAGTGCCAAGGGGAGTACCTGCCATACGATAAAAGAGTAAGCCCAACAAAAAAAATGTCGGCTCTATCGTAACGGGAAAACCAAATAATTTAAAGCGCAAGCTCAGCGATTCCATCCTCCAATTTAGGCAGGAAAAATGAGACTAATTATCTTTGGCCAAGACTTCTCCGACTTCTAGGGCCATTTCGTAACGATCAAAATCTGGGATGGCTTCAATTTCTCCATTTTGGATCTGTTGGGCCAGTTTGACCGGATCTGGCGCAGAGGCTCTTCCTGGATATAAGTAGTATTTGAGTCCTCCTTTGTAGGCTTTGGACTCCGCCCAACGCTCTAACTGGGGCACTTGCATCGCTACTAATACCGTTAATAGATAAACCAATAAGGAAAGGCTAGCCAATAAAAACCCCCAAGGTTCCCATTTACGGCCCTGAGCCAGCTCTTGGTAGCCCAAGCCTCCTGCTATCGCCAAGACCGCATAAGGCATCAAAAAGAAAACATAATTGTCATTGACGTTGTAACGCATGGCAAAACCCCAAAACAAAAGGGCAGAACCAATCAGCGCCATTGTCCATGCTTGGCGACTCTGCAACCACTGCCACAATCCAATTCCTACAGGCACTAAAAACAGGTGGAAATTGTAAAGCATATAGCCAAGACTGCGGGCAAAGCCTTTTAATACAGTCATGATTTCAAATTGCATCACCTCCCCTTGAAACTGTCGATCAAAAAAGATCGCTGCATAGGTATTCGTTCCGCGCAGCGTGGGGGGAATAAAGAGCATCCCAAATAATAGCACTGCCATAATAGGGGAGACTAAAGCAACCCCTCTCCGCCGCCCGCGAACATAATAATACAGCCAAAGCGGCAGCAACAAGAGATTTTGGATGTGGGCTAAGAGACTCAGACCATACAGTAAGCTTACCCTCCAGCCCCTACGATACTGCTGCTCTACCTCGTCTTTGGTCATCAAAACTAGCATGCGCAGCACCCAAAATAGTTGCATACTGTAGACTTCGATTGTTACGACTTGTCGCCACCAACTAAAGCCTACGGCAAAAATCGCAGCCGCAAATAAGGCAGAGGAAGATTTGAGTTTCAGCGCTAGACCCAATTGCCGAATCTGCTCTACACTCAGTAAGCCAAAGACTAGGGAAACTAGACTCAGTACGAATACAGGGGAAAAAAAGGGCAAAAGCAGGACCAGTATATGATTGAGATTGGTGTACAAAAAATGACTGGTGGCATTTGTCGCCCAATCAAAGCCGATACTAGCGTGATAAACAAAGCCTAGTGAGTCGCCAAATTCGGGATAGGGATTCATACTCAGGCCGTAAAGCAGTAGTAGCCCTCCATAAAATATCCATTCCCGTTTGCCTACTTGGCTTTTCATGGCGGGAAGATAGCACCTCCCTTTCACAAACAAAATGTCAACCTATAGGTATTGTTCTATATGAAAGCCATCAATATCGTCTGGTTCAAACGTGATCTACGTCTCGCCGACCATGCGCCTTTACGTCAGGCGGCAGAAGAGGGACTACCGGTATTGCTTTTATATTGCTTCGAACCCAGTTTAATCTCGGCTCCAGACTATGATTTGAGGCATTGGCGCTTTATTTGGCAGTCTTTAGAGGATATGCAGCTTCGCCTTGGCGAACGCGGCCACTCTATGCTGGTCGCCCATCGTGAAGTGATAAGCGTTCTGGGACAGATCGCCGAAAAATATCAAATCCGTAAACTCTTTTCCTACCAAGAAAGTGGCCTGCGCATCACCTATGACCGAGATAAGGCCGTCAAAAAGTGGTGTCAACAGTCGGGGGTTGAGTGGCAAGAATATCCTTATGGTGGGGTGATCCGAGCTTTACGGGATCGCAGGACTTGGCCTCAGACATTGGTCGCTTCGCTCAAGGCTCCTCAAGATCAAGTGGACTGGGCGGCTTTTGTGGGTTTGGACCTCTCCGAGGAACGCTCCGCTCGCTGGCAAGGAGCTGCCTTAGCCGCAAACATTAAGCAAGCAGATCCCCACATGCAAGTTGGGGGTGAAAGCAAGGCTTGGCGCTATTTGCAGAGCTTTATGGAGGGGCGCTATCTAACGTATAGTTATCATATTTCGCAGCCAGAAGCTTCCCGCAAAGCCTGTTCTCGGCTTTCTCCCTATCTCTCTTGGGGTAATTTGTCGATCCGCCAAGTATTTCAAGCCTCGCAAATGGCTTTACAGGGGGGTGCCAAGGCAAAACCGATGCAGAGTTTCCGCTCGCGGCTCTTGTGGCATGATCACTTTATCCAAAAGTTTGAAGCGGAAGACCGCCAAGAATTTGAAAATCTAAATCGAGGCTATGACTTGATTCGTAGGGAGTGGAACGAAGTTAATTATCAGGCTTGGGAGCAGGGACGGACCGGTTATCCTTTAGTGGATGCTGCTATTAGATGTGTCAAGACCACTGGTTATCTCAATTTTCGCGCTCGGGCTATGCTGGTTTCTTTCTTGACTCATCATCTTTGGCTCGACTGGAAAAGAGGGGCTCTGTTTCTCGGAAGGATGTTTTTGGACTTTGAGCCAGGAATCCACTATCCCCAGTTCCAGATGCAGTCCGGTGCTACGGGCGTAAATACCCTCCGGATCTATAATCCTCTGCGGCAATCACAAAAAAATGATCCACAAGCAGTTTTTATCACCAAATGGCTCCCTGAGCTCGAGAAACTACCGATAGCGCTTAGGCATTGCCCTTGGCAAATCACACCTATGGAGGAATCCTTTTATGGTTTTCGCAAGGGGATTGACTACCCAATGCCCATTATTGATATTAAAAAAACACATACCTACGCTCGGGATCGACTTTGGCAACATCAAAACCATCCCGCGGTTAAAATCGAAGCCCAACGCATTCTGGGAAGACACGTTAACCGAGATCGTGAAAAATGGGCCAACATCAATAGCTAGTATGAAGAAACAACATCTCCCTCAAAAAATTTGTAAGGTCTGTGGCTTGCCCTTTACTTGGCGTAAGAAGTGGGCTCGGGACTGGGACAATGTGAAGTACTGCAGCGAAAGGTGCCGGCGCAATAAAAAGCAGCCTGC
Organism: Bacteroidota bacterium; assembly: GCA_039024315.1. Classification (GTDB taxonomy): domain Bacteria; phylum Bacteroidota; class Bacteroidia; order J057; family J057; genus JBCAWW01. Next base: position 2,338 of record JBCCQN010000118.1, on the reverse strand, counting down.
TTCCTAAAAAGAAATTAGTTTCAATGTTGTTACATTATTAGGATTTTTTATGTCCGTCCATTAGTTTGCGCTTACTACACGGAAGTGCTTAATGTACATTTAAGTAGATCACACTTCTTCACGACTAAGAGGCCATTCCTGACGTTAAAATCCGCTCACAGTATTCATAAGGGATGGCCTTATTTTCTTTCTCCAACAAGACTTGTCGATTTAGGGGATTTGCGTAAATTTACGCCCCCAAACACCTAGCCAAGTATATGACCGTCAGTCGTTTTTGTTTATTGCTCGTAGGCCTTACTTTATTGCTTACTGCCTGTGATGTGGTAAACTCCCAGGATATGCCCAAACAAGATCCTCACTCATACGCCCTTCCCGATGTAGCCAAGGTGGTACAATTAGACCTTGACATCGAGGTGGACTTTGAGGCCCAACAACTTATCGGTACCGCAGTGCTCGGGATCGAAGCCCAAAAGGGGGCTAGAGAAATTGTGCTGGATGGTAAGGGATTGACTATCAGTAGTGTACGTATTTCTCCCAATCGTTTAGATACCAAAGCGGTGCAGCCGGTTTTAGGGCCTGATGATCCGATAATGGGGCAATCTATCACTATCCCGATTGAAGAAAATACTACCTACGTTCATATTCAATACACGACCAGTCCAGAAGCGGAAGCGCTGCAGTTTCTACCCGCTTCTTTGACCGCTGACAAAAAACATCCTTTCCTCTTGACTCAGTCGCAAGCGATTTTGGCGCGTACTTGGGTGCCCATTCAGGATAGCCCTGGCATTCGCTTTACCTACAGTGCAAGAGTCAAAGTGCCCAAAGGACTGATGGCGCTAATGAGCGCGACCAATCCTACCGAAAAAAGTGAGGATGGAGTCTATGTCTTCAAAATGGAGCAGCCCATTCCAGCTTATCTCTTGGCCTTGGCTGTTGGAGATATTGAGTTTAGTCCCCTTGGGGAACGCTCAGGCGTTTACGCAGAACCCAGTGTTTTGGAAGCGGCCACTTACGAATTTGCCGAAGTGGAAGCGATGATGGATATCGCCGAAGAATTATACGGACCCTACAAGTGGGAACGCTATGACATTATTGTCTTACCCCCTAGTTTTCCCTTTGGTGGTATGGAAAATCCGCGCCTCACTTTTGCTACCCCTACTATTTTGGCAGGAGATCGCTCTCTCGTCTCGCTCGTTGCCCATGAACTGGCGCACTCTTGGTCTGGCAATCTCGTAACCAATGCTACTTGGAATGATTTCTGGCTCAATGAAGGCTTTACGGTTTACTTTGAAAACCGTATCATGGAAGCGCTTAAAGGCCGTGATTACTCGGAAATGTTGGCTTATATCAGTTATCAGGACTTGACCGGAGAGGTGGCTGCGATGGGGCTTCAAAACCTAGATACACGCTTAGCCTTAGACCTCACGGGGCGTAACCCAGATGATGGAATGACCTCCATTGCTTACGATAAGGGGTATTATTTTTTGCGCCTAATCGAAGAGACCGTTGGTCGAGCGAAATTTGATGCTTTCCTCAAATCCTATTTTAGTAGCCATGCCTTTCAAACTATGGATACTAAAACCTTCTTGTCAGAGCTGGACGGCAAACTGTTAAGCGCCCACCCCGGTGCAAGCGAAACAATTAGAGTCGAGCAGTGGGTAAATCAAACCGGCATCCCTGACAATATTCCCGTAGCCCAATCAAATCGCTTCAAAAATGTCTCCCAAAGTCTCACCTCTTGGATTGCTGGACAGCCTGCCGAACAATTGGAAGTGGATGATTGGAGCACGCAAGAATGGCTACACTTTATCCGCACCTTACCGGACTCCGTTTCTAAAGAGCATATGGCTCGCTTAGACCAGGCTTTTGGTTTCACCGACCGCACCAACTCTGAGTTGCAATGCGCTTGGTATCTACAGGCGGTCCTAAGTAAGTATGAGGCGGCTTATCCTGCCATGCGTAGCTTTTTGACCAAAGTAGGCCGCCGCAAATTTTTGTCTCCTCTCTACAAGGCGATGATGAATACGGGTCAAGAAGAGTTGGCGCGTGATATCTACGCTAGTGCGAGGGAAAATTATCATCCTATCGCTCGTACTAGTATCGATGAGATCGTAAACAAATCTGAATAAGTTATGGCTCGTATTCTGTGCTTATTTCTTGCGGCTACTCTTTTGAGTGCAGCCCCCAACGGCAAAGCCAAGCGCTATCTCAAAAAGTTGACTAAGTACCGGCTCGAAAAAGAAGCAGAGTTTCGAGATCCTGCCCATTCGCCCTTACGTGAGGCCGCTGCTGATTTCAAGGGTAATCATTATTATGATGGCAACTATGCTTATCTGGT
>JBCCQN010000117.1:0-25980 GCA_039024315.1 Bacteroidota bacterium | reverse complement strand
GCGCTGACTCCAATCCGAAAAAGCCGCATATGCTTTATCAATCGCAAAACGGGTCTCTTCAGGTCCACAGTCCAGTACCTGCGCAATCTCACTTTGATCGAAAGGGTTGAGTACCTTAAAGCGATCTAATTGAGGATCATTATACCACTGTCCGTTGAGATAAGCGTTCTGCTGAAGCAGGGCCGAATATTGTAGCGCCATAGCAAATTAGATTGGAGAGAAAGTCAAAAATCACGAAAATTTACAGGAAAACTAGGGGGAATAGGCATAGAATTAAATAAATCCCGATTTTAGCGGCTCATACTATTCTCCATGTCTGATACTACTATTCAAACTGCTGCCAAACAGCTACGCGAGGCGAGCGCCTCAGGCAATGTATGCCCGCCCATACGGGACTTAATAGGGGCCACTGCCTTGGAAGATGCCTACGAGGTGCAAAAAATCAATAACCAATTACGGATTGCCTCAGGAGCAAGGCAAATCGGCTGTAAAATCGGTTTAACCTCCGAAGCCGTGCAAAAACAATTAGGCGTCGATCAGCCCGACTACGGTTTGCTGTTTGATGATATGGAGGTGATGCACGGAGCAGTAATTCCTTGGGACCAGCTCATGCAGCCCAAGGCCGAAGCCGAAATTGCTTTTGTGATGAAAGAAAGTCTTCCCTCTGCTTCCATCACCACTGCAGAACTATTTTCTGCCATCGATTATGCGGTAGCCGCCATCGAAATTGTGGGGAGCCGCATCGAAAATTGGAACATCAGAATTGCTGATACGATCGCGGATAATGCATCTGCTAGCCATTTTGTCCTTGGGCATAGGCCTTTACCTCTCACCCATCTGGACCTCATCACCAGCCGTATGCAGCTCTTCAAAAATGCGGAGAAAGTATCGGAAGGAACAGGTGCAGACTGTTTAGGTTCTCCCTTGACCGCAACCATGTGGTTGGCTAAGACCATGGCGAAGCTAGGTAGTCCTTTACAAGCAGGAGATATTGTCCTAACAGGGGCACTTGGTCCTATGGTGGCCGTGGAGCCGGGGGATAGCGTCAGGGCTGTATTTGATGGTTTGGGAGAAGTTTCAGTAAGATTTGGGAATTAAGACTATGGAAAAAATCAAAGTAGCCATCATTGGCCCCGGCAATATTGGGACAGATCTCATGATCAAGATCATCCGCACTTCTGCTATTTTGCAGATGTCCGTGATGGTTGGGATTGATCCCCAATCAGATGGGCTCGCCCGCGCCCAAAGAATGGGGTATAAAACTACCCATGAGGGCATCAAAGGCTTGATCGATATGCCCGAATGGGAGGAAATCAAATTAGTATTCGATGCTACCTCAGCTAAGGCCCATCATTACAATTGGGGCTTTGTCAAGCAATATGCAGACAAGAAAATCGTCGACCTCACCCCTGCAGCTATTGGGCCATATTTGGTCCCTCCAGTCAATTTTGACGCCAATATGGATGTGGCCAATGTCAATATGGTTACCTGTGGTGGACAAGCAACTATTCCCATCGTAGCTGCCGTGTCAAGGGTAGCGAAAGTACATTATGGGGAGATTGTCGCTTCCATCGCCAGTAAGTCTGCAGGACCGGGGACCCGCGCCAATATCGATGAGTTTACGGAGACCACAGCAGCGGCAATTGAGAAGGTCGGCGGTGCCGAACGTGGGAAAGCCATTATCATCCTCAATCCTGCGGAGCCTCCTCTGGTCATGCGCGATACGGTCTTCACCCTGAGCGAAAATGCGGATCAGGAAGCCATCCGACAGAGCATTCATGAGATGGTCGCTGAGGTGCAAAAATACGTACCGGGCTATCAGCTCCATCAGGCCGTGCAATTTGAGGAGATCCCTGAGGACAAGGCAGTCTTTATCGAAGGCTTGGGCTACCGACATGGCCTCAAGACCTCGGTCTTTTTAAAAGTAGTCGGTGCCGGACATTATCTGCCGGAGTATGCGGGTAATCTGGACATTATGACTTCGGCTGCTCTCGCCACTGGCGAACGCTTAGTTTCGCAATAATTGCCAGCTCTTTTTTTATTCACAATTGGACAATCAAATGCTTTATATACAAGACGTTACCCTCAGAGATGGCATGCATGCCATTCGCCACCAATACAGCAAAGAACAAATCCGGACTGTTGCGAAGGCCTTGGACCAAGCAGGAGTAGACGCAATTGAGGTTTCTCATGGGGATGGTTTGGCAGGAGCCAGTTTTAATTATGGCTTCGGTGCGCATACCGATTGGGAATGGCTTGAGGGCTTAGCTGAGGGGCTTGAGCAGGCTGTTTTGACTACGCTCTTATTGCCGGGTATCGGTACCATCGAAGATCTCAAAAAAGCCTATGATTTGGGCGTCAGAAGTGTTCGCATAGCAACTCACTGTACTGAGGCCGATATCTCTGCTCAGCATATCGAAGCCGCGAAAAAGCTAGGGATGGACGTAGGAGGCTTCCTGATGATGTCTCATATGAACGATCCCAAGGGCTTAGCAGAGCAAGCCAAATTGATGGAGTCTTATGGAGCTGATTGTGTATACGTAACCGATTCGGCAGGTGCTCTTTTGATGGACGGCGTCGCCGAACGTATAAAAGCCTATCGAGATATCCTCGATGATAAAACTGAGATTGGCATTCATTGCCACCAAAACTTATCCTTGGGCGTAGCCAATACCATAGTCGCCATGCAGCATGGGGCCACTCGCCTAGACGCTTCTCTTGCTGGTATGGGCGCAGGAGCGGGTAATTGTCCACTAGAAGCTTTAATCGCCGTACTCAATAAAATGGGCCTACAAGACAAGCACCGCTGCGAGCTTTTCCCGCTCATGGATGCGGCTGATGATTTGATCAGGCCAATCCAAGTGCGTCCGGTCCAAGTGGACCGAGAGACCTTGTCCCTTGGTTATGCGGGTGTCTATTCAAGCTTCTTGTTGCACTCAGAAAAGGCCTCCCAACAGTACGGCATCGATACCCGCGAGATCCTTGAGGAATTGGGCAATCGTAAGATGGTGGGAGGACAAGAAGATATGATCGTAGACGTTGCGCTCGATATGAAGGAGCAAAAGGAGCAGTAATTGCTCCTACTCTATGGGCTGCCCTTGCAAGTCTATTGGTAACAAAAAGCCTTGCGAGATTTCATCTGAGGATAAGGTCCGGCGAAAATAGCCTCCTAGCACATAGCTTTGCGCTTCTTGATCATAAGCAGCACTGGTCAAATAACCATTGGGATTGACATAGGCTTTGGCCCATACGGCAGCACCAGTGGCGTCGATGGAAAAAACATAATTAATACCCGTACCAATCAAGCTACCGGTATTACCCCCAATCATGATAGAACCATCCTGGCCTTCAATCATGAATTGGCCCATGTCGATTCGGCCCATGGATTGGCCTTCTACAAACAAACCGTAGGTTTTGATCCACTCAGTTTCTGCGGCACTATTGAGTTTGGCAATCAAAATCTGATAGCCATATTCTGACACCCCAAGATGTCCCATCAAGTAGATATTGCCCTGCTGGTCAATCAACATTTTCCCTTGGGGATTATCTCCGCTAAGGTCAACCACCTTGCGATTCCATAATTCACTAAAATCGCTATCAAAACAGCTAATCTCTAGCCACTTTTCTCTTTGCTCGTCAGCAATGATGGAAGCCACCAGCAGTTTATCTTCGCCATAAGGCTGGATAAATGATTCAAGATTGGTTTCAGGGCGACTAAATATCTGCATGCTATCCTCCTTCCCATCTGTGCGATAGACAAAAGAATTAATCTCATCGGAGAGGACATTACGCCCGACCACCAACAACTCATCCTGATAGAATTCGAGGTCAATCCCTACGTCATAGCCAGGGGTCCCTCCGGTAATGGACCAAACTCTCTCTCCTGCCAAATCTGTCTTTAAAACGTAAATTTCATTGTCGCCTTTGCCGTTGATAAAGCGAGTGGCAAGGCTGTAAAGGTGATCTTGGGCAAATAGCAAGTCTTTGCCCCACTCTACCGAATTGCTTTCATACTCTTTACGCCAGAGCTCATTGAGCTTAGCATCAAAATGAATCAAACGTAAGTCTCCATCACGGCCTTGGCCTGTATAGGCAGAGCCAAGGGCATAAATGCCTTTATCAGGTACCATAACTAAATGATCGATGGTTTTGATGCCTTCCACAAAACGAAAAGGGGGCTCCGTGTAAATCTGCTCACATCGAGCGTCTACATTTTCTATGGTACCATCGTACTCTGTCGAGGGGCCAGCTTGAGATGTCTCTTTGGAATTAAGACTTTGGGTATTGTTACAGGCGATAAGACTAAGTCCGAGGACAAATAATGGAAGGCTTTTGATTAGCATGTTTGTGGGTCTCTATTTGAATATTAGCGCAGGTTATAGATTAATGAAGGCTATTTATTTCAATTGGTTGTTTCATTTATAAATCCGCAATAGTATCTATGACTCTATCTGCCTATACAAAATCAAGGCAGCTAGGCAATTGTTGTTGAATCATATTCAGAGGAAAACTCGTATATTCGTTTAAAATAGTACTATATGTCAAATTGGCGAGAAAAGATAGAAGTAAATCCTAAAAAAATGATGGGAAAACCTGTGATAAAAGGTACTAGAATCACAGTAGAGCTGATTTTGGAAAAGCTATCTTCGGGAGAATCGATTTCTGATCTAATTGAAGCCCATCCCCGCCTAACTATCGATTCCATTCATGCTGCGTTAGCCTTTGCTGCTAGTGCCTTAAAAGGTGAGAAAATCTATCCGATAGCAGTATGAACTTTGTTGCCGACGAGGGAGTTGACGCTCCAATCGTTAAGAAAATACGAGAGAGTGGGTACAATGTATTCTACATAGCGGAAGAAGAAAGGGGAATATCAGATGAAGAAATACTGCAAATTGCGAATGATGAGGAAAGAATCTAAATCACTCGGGATAAGGATTTTGGGGAATTAGTATACAGGTTAAAGCAATTGCACTCTGGAGTAATTTTGGTTCGGCTCGAAGGACTAAAACCGAAAAAGAAAGCAAAAATAGTGGATGCTGTGGTTGAAAAGTATGAATCAGAATTGAAAAAATCCTTTACGGTGATTCAGCCCGGTATCGTCCGAATTCGTTCAATGGAAGAATAAATTGTCCCTGCGATAACATGGTCTACGAGCTATGTAATTCGCCTTCGGCTCGTACCCTGCACGTAGTTCGGTTGTTAGGAGTGCATAGATACAAATAGGGAGGGTATACTCCATACCATTTAAGGGATAAAATGATTTACCTAAAAAAGAGTATTGAACAGCTGTCAAGCTATTTTGTCAATAGATCAGCTACTTTAAAGTTTGCCTCCCTTAGACTTGCATGGAGATCCTCATAGGGGGATGAGTGCAGCAAAATATCAAGCAACTGATGAAGCGCGCTATAGAGTTGAGCGTTCTGCGCAGCAGTAAGAAAAGAAATAGGCACAGAAACACTGGTGTAGGATAGGCTTACAGATGAAATGATGAAGGCAAAGCTAGTGTTGAGCTGATGGCCTTTTTCTGCGAGCTGGGGGATAAGATCGGCGGCGGCTTTGGCTAATACTTCGCTTACTATTTTTGTAGCACTATCAGGATAGCGAGGAGCAAAAAATTCTACCAAGCCTTTTCTTTCCGGTGTAAATCGACCCAAGGTATTTTGGATTTGTAAGCTCAGTTTGAAGCCTTCCATCTCATATTCCAAGGCCAAGAGATACTTATGATAGTTGGTGAGATATTTTTGGGGCTTTATGCTTAATGGGGTAAAGCCCACACTCTCAAACTTCTTGAGCTCAGGATTACTCTTGAGCTCTCGGATGTCGCCGAGCGTGATGATCATCCTTCCGTTATTGGGTTCGGTCCAGCCAACGTGGATATCATAGATGCTCCGACAATAGGAGCATTGAATGGTCCAAGCAAAGAAACTGCGGTAAACCATTTCTCGCTGCGGTTCAAGCGAAATACGGGGATGATCCCCTCCTTGCATAGGATGCTGGGCCAGATTGATGCGAGTTTGGCTACAATTGGGACAGCTAAAATAGAGCGGTACTTTTGACTCACTCAGCCACTTTCCTCGCTCATATTCTCCCATCAAAGAGGGAGAAACGACCTCATAAATACTATCGGCCCCAGGTTTGTAAGGAAAAAAGGGAAGAGGGTTAAAGTCGATCTCCGGCATAGCCTTGGGCTTGTAATTCTTGGGCTGTCATCTCAATAATGTTGACATCAAGACTCACTCTTTCCAAAGGTTCGTCGAGTGAATCAGTCGCTACCGTGGCAATTTTATTGAGGACATCCAGCCCTTTAAAGACTTGACCAAAGATCATATAGTTGCCATCGAGTCGGGCCAATCCTTCTTCAGCATGGACAATATAAAATTGACAGCCGGCGGATAATTTGTCTGGATTGTCATCACGCCCTGCACCTACGGCACCATAAACATGTTTGAGATGATCTTTAAACTCTGGTTCGAGTAGATAATCAGACTCATCAAAGCCCTCGGGGGTGTCTGGACAGCCCCCTTGAATGACAAAATCCTCGATCACGCGATTGAAACTCAGACTATCCCAATAATTGGCTTTGGCAAGAGAGATGAAACTTGCTTTATGATTGGGGGTTTCGTCATGCATCCAAAACAACATTTCGCCCAAAGGCGTAATGATTTGGCCTACTTCATAGGTAGCTTCCTCTTGCTTGGGTTCACTACAGGCAATCAGCATCAAAAGTGGAAGGAGATAAAGCAATTTATTCATAGCGAGGGTAATTGTTGAGTTGTTGAGTTGTTGAGTTGTTGAGTTGTTGAAAGCTAAATAATTAAAAATTTAATAAAAGCGTTCCGCGCAGCGGTTAAATAAAGAAAGACTGCTCTAGCTTTGAAAATAGCGAGATATTTAAGCCCTTCTTGCTAACTGATTAGACTATCTTTACTAAAGAATAATCTGTACCCAATGGACAAGCCGGAACTCAAGGAAATCATTAGCGAACTCTATCCACATATGTCAGAGGCGAGTCTTGACATTTTTATTGCACATGCTAACTATCTCCGCTATCCCAAGGGCACAAAAATCATCCAAGAGGGCCAGAGTCATCCATTTTTTTATTTGCTAGTCACAGGTGGGGTTAAGGCCTATTATCAAAAAGACGATAAAGAAGTCTGTCTCTGGTTTGCCTTCGAGCATGAAATGATTGGGACCATAAATACCCTGGAGGGAAGCAGCTCTAATGAAACGATCGAACTATTAGAGGATTCCGAATTCATTCAGTTTAAAACGGAGGATATAGCCCAAATCATAGAGAAAGATTTGGACATAAGCCGCCTGATTATCTTGCTTTCGCTGGAGTACGCAGGCTTTCTCGAAAAACGTCTCTATCAGTTGCAATTTATGACTAGCAAGGAGCGCTATCTGAGTTTACTTGAGGCGGAGCCTGAAGTTTTGCAAAAAGTCTCTCTTACCGATATTGCCTCCTATTTGGGAGTTAGTCGGGAAACCTTAAGCAGAATCAGAGCGCAAGTCTAGTTGAAGCACAGCTTAACAAGCAGCAGATTTTTCTGGCGCTTGCTTTTGTGACAAATGTCAAATGTATTGACTAAAGCGCTCCTTTTCTTTGTGCTATGAATAATCGGATCATCTCCATAGACGTACTCAGAGGTTTTGCGCTACTCGGCATCCTGATCATGAACATCGTGCTTTTTGCGATGCCCACTCAGGCATATTACAATCCCTTTGTTTATGAGCTTTCTAGTTGGGACCAGCTATTTTTTGCCATCAATCATGTCATAGCAGACCAAAAGTTCATGGCGATCTTTTCCATGCTTTTTGGGGCGAGCACTTTATTGTTTATCCAAAGCGCTAGTAAAAAGGGGCAAAAGGCAGGGCTATTATTTTACAGTCGTAACTTTTGGCTACTCTTAATTGGGCTGATCCACAGCGTATTTATTTGGCATGGGGACATCCTGCTCATCTATGCGATTTGTTCCTTTTTGCTGTTTCTCTTTAGAAACCTTAATCCTCGTATCCAGCTTGGCTTGGGCCTCTTGATTTACCTCCTACCCGCTTTACTCAACCTCTACGTTTTTAGTACTAGCCTAGAGCAGATAAGTCCGGCCGAGCAACAAGCCTTCATCAATCAATGGACTCCCGACGACGCCACTCTGCAAAAGGAAATAGACGCTTTTAGGGGGACTTATAGCGATCAAATCAATTACCGTTTAAGGAATAGCGAAAACGAACAAAATACATCAGAAAATGCGGGGATGATGCTGGGCTTATTTCTACTGGATTTTTTCGGCCGTGCCTTCGGCATGATGCTAATCGGGATGGCCCTTTTTTCATGGAAAGTCTTCAGTAATCTGAGAGAGAAATCCTTTTATCTCAAATGGGTAAAGTATGGCTTAGGAGTCGGGTTTTCATTGTCGATTTTGGGAATCATTCTTTTCTATCAGTTTGATTGGCAGTGGCAGTACGGTCTTTTCTGGGGGAAGCTCCCCAACACGCTGGCCACACCTTTTACCGCTTTAGGATATGTTGGCCTAATTATGCTGTGGACCAGAACTGATTTCTTGCAGGATCTGCAAAACAGAATGGCCGCCATTGGGAAAATCGCACTTAGCGGCTATCTGGGAGAATCGATCATTGCCACCTCAATTTTCTACGGATTGGGTCTTTATGGAGACTTAAATCGGGGAGCGCTTTGGTTAGTTACTTTTTTGATTTGGGGCTTCTTCTTGTGGTTCGCACCCTTTTGGACCCAGAGGTTTCGTTTCGGGCCCTTAGAATGGATTTGGCGCTGCTTGACTTATTTACGCATAGTGCCTTTAAGGAAGGTAGAGCAGCCTGCTGCGCAGAACGCAAGAGCCTAGTTCGTTGGAGGGGTCTACTCTGGCGGCCTATGCAATAGGCCGCTACAAACTGGAGATTGCGTATGCTACCATTGCTAAGCGTTCCGCGCAGCGGTAAATACCACCCAACTACTCTAATCGCAACAAATAAGTCTGATCGACGATCTGATCATCCTCATTGCGATAAACCAATTGGATGCTGTTTGCTTCACTGCCTTCGACCCAATCGATCTGAAAATAGAGTATCGCATCCTCTACTTTCACATTTTTGAGTTGGAGGCTATCTTGATGCTGACTCGCGCAAAGATTCAGCTGCATGGATTCGTCAAACAGCCCAGGCATTTTGAGTTCAGCTTGGTAGATAGGATATGTGCCCCCAAATGATATAGAGCCCACATTAGTCTCGGCATCTTGTTGAAGGATTTGAAACCTATTGGAGGCAAAAGGCTTGGCTGAGGATGGTTCTGGGCGCAATAATGCATCTTTGATGCTAAAGGCTAAGTGATGAATCCAGTCCAACTCGTTGGCATTGGAGAGAATGGCAATGACGAGATTCTCCTCTGGACATAAGAGCAAAAAGGAACGCGCCCCATTCATCGAGCCGGCATGATGATAAATCGTCTGCGCGTGATTGTCCTTACCAATGCGCCAGGTTAGCCCGATAGAAGTGGCATCATCAGAGCCGGGCATTTTTACGGCAGGAGTGAACATCAGATTGCGGCTTTCATCAGTCAAAAAATCTCCGGCTAGGTGGGCCTCACCAAAAGTAATCAAGTCGCAAACGGAAGAGAGCATACCGCCCCCACCCCATTTATAACTAGGGTCATCGTGGGAGGATTTTCGTGCTTTACCTTTGGAGTTTACACGGTACAAAAGCGAACGATCAGTGTAGGTACTATCGACTTGATCGGCGAAGGTTCGATTCATGCCTAAGGGTGCAAAAATATCCTCTGATAGATAAGTGAGAAATTCTTTGCCGGAGGCCGCTTCTATGACCGCTTGCAGCAAAGTGTAAGCAAAACTTGAGTATTTATATTGGCTGCCTGGCTCATGCACCAGCGGATCATCAATGAAGATTTCGAGCGCCTCCTGGGTATTGTCATAATGCTTAAAGCTGTTGGTAAAATCGCCTCCTTGATAGTGTCTGATGCCCCCTAAATGTCGGCAAAGTCTTTCGATGGTTACGCCTTTGCCAGCGTGTGGGTAATCGGGAAGATAAGTCTCTACTGGATCGGAGATATTGAGTTTTCCGTCTTGTTGGAGTTTTACCACTGCTAGATTAGTTAGGAGTTTGGAGACGCTAGCAAGGCGAAAGAGAGTGGTATCAGTAGTGGGAATTTGGTTTTTGAGGTCGGCATAGCCGAACGCTTGACTATAAATCAACTGAGCGTTCTGTGAAACAGCTACCGCCATCCCCGGAATCGACAAGTTCTCCCTTAGTTGCGCCAAAGTTTGATCTAGTCGCTTGCTCTGCGCGCTAGGAGATTGGGCATAGCTGCTGAGGAGGGTTGCAAAAATGAGGACGATAATTAGGCTCCGAGATTTCATATTCTGTTTGCTTGAGCGGATAAATACAATAGCAGCAATATTTCTAGAAAAAGTAGAGCAAAAAGAAAAAATCGCTCAAGTCAGTCTAAGAAGGGATGTAAAGTCAATAAGTAAGGCTCAATAGGATTGATCCTGAGCAAAGTCTGATTGAGCGGTCGGAAAGCTAGATTGGTCGATAAAGTGCTTTTCCAAAAGGCAGAAAATGTATTTTGGGTTATGCTTGATCCCTACATAGATCGTTTGCTGCAAAGCCAGTTCCTCAGGCACCTAGTCTTCTGGGTGGCGATTTTGGGTATTTACTCACTTTATACCAGCGCTTTTTATTCCTCGATTTATGTCTACTTGGTCAATCTGATGGCTTTGTTACCCTCACAGATCATCGCCTCATATCTCTTTGTCTATTATCAGATACCCAAGCTTCTCGAACGCAAAAAGTACGTCCGCTTTACGCTTTCCTTTTTGTTTAGCGCCTACTTGTTGATGGCGCTGGCGAGGTTTCTGACCATCTATGTAGTGGAAGACATCTTAGATCGCGGCTTTCCTAAAGAGTCGATTTATGAAATATTGAGCGAGCCCCTTTACCTCTATGTTCGCTATGGCCTAGTGGTTTATTTCACGCCTTTTATCATGTTGAGCTTGAAGCGAATTCAAGATCGCTATCAAGAAAAACAAAAGCTCGTCGAGCTAGAGAAAGCCAAGACAGAAGCGGAGCTTAAATTCCTGAAGACCCAGATACATCCGCACTTCCTCTTCAATACCCTCAATAATCTCTATGTACTAACCCTTCAGCAATCCAAAGAGGCGCCGGAGGTAGTGATGAAGCTTTCAGAAATGCTCGATTATATGCTTTATCAATGCAATGCGCCTTTTGTGGCTTTGGAAAAGGAGATAGAGTTGTTACACAATTATATTGATTTGGAGAGTTTACGCTATGGCGAACGCTTAGACCTACAATTTTGGCACGAAACGGACAATAATCAGGCAAAGATTGCTCCTATGATATTACTTCCTATAGTTGAAAACGCCTTCAAGCATGGGGCTAGTGGGGATTTATTACAACCCAAAATTCACCTTAGCCTCAGCGTAAAGCAAGAGCAGCTGAACTTCAAAGTCTTTAATACAAAATCGAAACTTAGCGCATTGAGCTTGTCTAGGGATCGCGAAGGCATAGGCATGAGTAACCTTAAGCAGCAATTGGCACACCTATACCCAAATCGACACCAGCTAGATATAGAAGAAAGTGAAGATCACTATCAATTAAGCCTACAAATAGAACTATGAGCACCACTGTCAAATGTTTGATTGTAGACGATGAGCCTTTAGCGATAGCATTAATGAAGGCCCATATTGAGCAAGTGCCTCAATTGGAACTGGTGGGTGCTTGCCAAAATGCATTGGCCGCCTTCGAAATCTTAAAGTCCCAAAAGATTGATCTACTTTTTCTGGATATCCAAATGCCGGTATTGACAGGGATTGAATTTGTAAAGTCTCTAAAAGAGCCGCCTGCTATTATTTTCACCACCGCACATCGGCAATATGCCCTAGAAGGATATGAACTCAATGTAGTAGACTATTTACTCAAGCCAATTCCTTTTACGCGCTTCTTTAAGGCCATTAATAAATATCTCGACAGTCAGGCACAGGCTAAGCATGTCAATATTGAGTCTGAGTCTGCAAACAAGTACATCTTTGTCAATGTAAACAAGAAGCATCTGCGGCTAGCCTTTGCAGACATCCTTTATATTGAGAGTCTCAAAGATTATTTGAAGATCATCACCAAATCTCAAAGTGTAGTCACAAAAGGGACGATTTCAGCCTTTGCGGAGCGTTTAACGGATAATTTCTGTCGGGTGCATCGCTCTTATATCGTCAATCTCGAAGAGGTTACTGCCTACACTCAGCAAGACATTGAGATTGGCCAAAAAGAAATCCCCATTGGTTTGAGCTATAAGCAGGGATTGATGGCGCGCTTGGGGGCTGGATAGTATTTTGCCGTATTGAGTTCATTGCCGAAATCGATGTGCAAAGGTATCAGTGCAAAGCTAGGGACATCACCTTTATTCCCAAAGGTACTGTGCATGCATTTAAAAACGTTGGCAAAAAAGCGGGAAGGCTTAGGTATGTGTTTTCGCTAGCCAATACGATTGAAGAAATGTTTAGGGAGTTTTTTCAACTTCTCGACGAAGGTGAAGTAAGCCAAGAAAAAATGGCAGCAATTTCCATGAAACATGGTCAGGAGTTCGTTGGACCACCCATTGAAGATTAGATCTGCGCGACAAATGAGATCGTCCAAATAACAAAAAAGCCCCTCACTTTCGTAAGGGGCTTTTACTTTGCGGAGAGAGAGGGATTCGAACCCCCGGTACCTCTCGGTACAATGGTTTTCAAGACCACCGCATTCGACCACTCTGCCATCTCTCCGTATGCGGATTGCAAATGTAATATGCTTTTTTCAGCCACGCAACCCATAGGCAATTTTTTATCATTTCTCTTCCTCTTTTTGCCCACTGACCATTCATACCGCATTCCTAACCGCTTAACAACATTTTCGATCCTTACACATTACAAATTATGGACTAATAGATTTTTCGTACTAATTTTATCTCAATCTTACATGGCTAGCTAAGATACAAATGAGCCAAAACACAAAATAAAATAGCGTAAGATTGATTTTCGGGTAAAAAAATATGAAAACCTTTCTAGTCTCCACCCTTCTTCTGTTTTCTATTTCTTCTGTTTTTGCCGATAAATATTACAGTATCACTGATGGTCCCTGGAGTTCCAATACCACTTGGTCTCATACCAAAAACGGACCTGCAGCTACTACAAGCCCTAACCCCCAAGACGAAGTAATTATCCGCCACCGTGTAGTCCACAACACTGGTAGCACCTACAGCCACCACGGAAATGTAACCATCAAGGCCAGCGGTGAATACCGCATCAATACGGGTTATGGTAGTTCGAATTACTACCTTTTCAGAGGAAGTCTTTTTGATATCTACGGTAAGCTTTGGACCAGTAGCGATTTTCATCACCAGCAAAACGGCACCTCAGATAGTGGACAGCTCAACCTCCAAGAAGGCTCCGTTGTAGAAATCGGCGATGACTTAATTCTCAATGCCAATTCTCGTACCATCATGAATACGGTTGATTGCGGTTCGGCCCGAGTTGTAGATGATATCTACTTCGTAGGGACGAGTTCTCAGATGTGTGGCCAAGGCCATTTCATCGTCCCTGACAAACTAAGAGCGTGGAACGATGCTTCAGCAGAAGTTTTTCCTGCTGTAAGTCAGTTTCAAAGTCAATTGTGTGATGGCTTCGTCCTTTATGCTAATACTGGAGATTGCCAAAACGATGATCCTATCGTTACCGGAACGGGGCCCTTTGACCTACCAGTAGAATACCTGAGCCTAGACGTATATTGGGAAGCAGAAACTGTAGCCATAGAGTGGCAGACAGCTAATGAATTACAAAACGATTTCTTTACCGTTGAGCGCTCTATAGATGGCAAATCATTTGACCCTATCACCAATGTGGAAGGAGCAGGCACCACTGATCAAGTGAGCAGCTACAAAGTCAACGATTTTCGCCCTTACAGCGGTAAAGCCTTCTACCGCATCAAACAAACCGATTTCGATGGTACTTCTTCGTTTTCAAATGTGATCGAGATCGAATTCAATCAACTAAGCCCTAACTTAGTCCTCTACCCTAATCCAGTAGTTTCTGATCATATCATGCTAAGTGGCTTGCCACGCGAAAGTGTTTTTGAAATCAAAATCTTAAACATCAAAGGGGCGGTGGTAAAACAGTTTATCTCAACCGCCAGCATGGAACCCGAACGCAAAATAGAACTCCCCACTAATCTACAGTCAGGCTTATACTTCCTTTCTGTAAGTGCAGAAGATTTTCTCTTCACCCAAAAGATCCAAGTTCAATAGGTTCTAGAATCAAAAAGTACGCCCGGCTTAGGCTGGGCTTTTTTTGTTTGGTATTTGTGCAAAATTTTAATACATTTATTGTAATAGCCATAAAATCGTAATAAATATGCAGCAGCTGTACGCACATTAAGCGTTTCAGATGTACAAGTTCCTTCTTATTCTCCCCGCCTTACTTCTCCCCCATCTGACGGCAGCCAATCCTTACTATTCACGCACTGACGGTTCGTGGAGTAGTAGTGATACTTGGTCTCTAAGCATTGATGGACCACCAGCATTTGAATCTCCCTCGAGTGGAGATACCGTTTATATTCGTCATACTGTAATCCACAGCGCGGGATCGACCTATACGCATACCGGTAATGTCATCATCGAATCTGATGGCTACCTACACATCGATACCGGTACAGGTAGTTCGAAGGTTTACAAGTTCGAGGGTAATCGATTTGAAATCTATGGTACCCTTACTACCAGCAGCGACTTTTTTCATCAAAAGGCTTGGAGCAATGAATACGGTATATTGATCTTGCACGAAGGCTCTGGCTTTGCAGTAGGGGATGATCTTATATTATGTGGTACCAGCGAAACCATCCTCAATACTATTGCCTGTGGCAATGCTAGTACCCTAGATGACATTTACTTTTATGGGACTCAATCCAAACTCTGCGGTCAAGGCCACTTTATCATCATGGATCGCATGAGAGCTTGGAATGATTCGGGAAGCGAAATCACTCCGGCCTCTACCCAAATTGTCAACCAAATATGTGCAGGCTTCGAACTATTTGATGATCCCGGGACCTGTATCAACCCCGTAATAGAAGGCGGAGGCACCTTTGTCCTGAGTCGGCGAAATTTTTATCTATCTGCTAGGCCGACCCCTCAGCATGTTCGTTTGAGATGGCAGGCTGATCTGAGGGAGGAGGGGGCTCTCTATTTCATAGAACGCTCATTCGATGGCGCACAATTTCAAATGATTGGCCCCCCTAGACCAGCTCATCCTGACAAAAAACATATGCATGCTCATGACCGCCGCCCCCCCATTGGGAGCCTATACTACCGTATCAAGCAAGTCAACCAAAGTGGCTTGGAATCCTATTCCGATATCGTTAGCGTGGAGTTTTTAGGGCCAAATCCAAGGCTACAACTCTCCCAAAAGCCTGAGCAGCGCAATTTATTGCAGGTTCGAGGTTACCCACCTATTCCTAATTTAGGGCTACGAGTATTCAATAGCAATGGTACCCTAGTCCAAGAAACGACCATTTCTTCTACCCAAAACGGCTCCGCCGAACTCATCCTCCCAAGCAATCTTCCCGCAGGAGTATATGTAGTCAAACTCAGTCATCCGTCCTCTAATTTACAAGCTCGCTTTATTTTGCTGTAAACGCAGCGATTTTTTACCGCTCTGCGTTCTAAAGTAACAATCAACAGAATCTCACGTGAAATCATACCTGCTTCTCTTTTTTCTACTGACTTCAAGTTTTTTGGGCTTCGCCCAACGACAAACTAACACATACCCAGATAGCCTCAATAAGCGTACCCTCGCCCTCGCCATTGGCTCAGAGACTGCTTTCTATTTAGGAGGTATGTCCTATCTTCAGTTTTTGTGGTATAAGGATCATGAAAGGGTTCCTTTTCATTGGTACAATGACAATGCTGGCTACCTTCAAATTGACAAATTTGGTCATGCATATGGTGCCTATTTTGAAAGCATGATCGGCTATCACTGGTTGCGTAGGGCTGGGGTTCCCAAGAAAAAAGCACTGATATACGGCGCTCCTCTTGGACTGATTCTCCAGACTCCCATTGAAATATTTGATGGCATCTACGAAGGCTGGGGTTTTAGCTGGGGCGATATGATCGCCAATGCAGCAGGGCCCGCTTTTATCGTAGGGCAAGAGTTGCTATTTGATGAGCAAGTGGCCCGCTTCAAATTTAGTTTCTGGCAGTCTCCCTACGCCAAGGAGGCAAACGGGTATCTGGGCGACAATTTCCTCGAAAGCATTTTCTATGATTACAATGGTCATACCTATTGGGTGAGTGTCCCCATCAATCGTATGATGTTTAAAGAGCAATTGCCAGATTGGCTTTGTCTATCGGTGGGCTATAGCGCCAACGGTATGTTTGGGGAGTTTGAAAATATCCGCTATTACCGGGGGGAATGGCTTCCTGAACGCGAACGCTACCGGCAATTTCTTTTCTCATTAGATATTGACACTTCTCGCATCCATACCCGCTCCAAAGCGCTCAATGCGGTACTGAAAGGCTTGGCCTTTATCAAAATCCCTTTCCCAACTCTAGAATTCAATACTATCGGTCAACCGAGGGCTCATTGGTTGTACTTTTAGGAGCAAGAGAAATAAGCGTTCTGCGCAGCAGCAAAAAAATAAAACTCAAGCAAAAGTTTTTCTCGAAAAAGGCATCTCTAGGGTATATGGTCATCCAAATAAATCCTAGGGTCTCGGCTTCATATTTCTGTCTGGCCCCGTTGCTCCCAGCGGGTCCTGGCATAGGTCTGCTACGGCCATAGCGACCTTGAAGGTGAAACTTGTTAGTACTTCATCTGCAGTAAGGGCTTGTTTACTCCCAAAGCAAGCCCTTCTCAGGAGGCAACAGGGCGCACTTTGTGGATTTCTTTTAAGCGAGTCTTGGCTTTGATTATATGTTTTGGTCCTATAAAATGAATATGAACAGACTCATCTTTGCCTTTTGGGGTCCTCTGTTTCTACTTGCCTGTCAGGCGAACGCTCCCCTCGAAAGCCGGGTGGCGAACTTACCCTACTATAACGATCCGACATTTGTGGCTCATTGGTTTGCCCCTGATAGTAATAGCTTAGAAGGCTTTCATCAGATTCCTGACTTTGAACTTATCAATCAAGAGGGGGATACCATTACAGAAGCAAGCTTGGCAGATAAGATCTATGTAGCAGATTTCTTTTTTACCACTTGTCCCGGTATCTGCCCCAAAATGACCAAAAACATGGTTTTGTTGCAAGAAGCGTTCCTCGAAGAGGAAGATGTAATGCTCCTTTCTCATTCTGTGACTCCCTCTATTGATTCTGTCGCAGCGCTAAAAATGTATGCCGAATATCAAGGGGTGGATAGCCAAAAATGGTATCTAACAACTGGGGATAGAGAGTTGATATATCGGCTGGGCCGAACGGCATATTTTGTAGAAGAGGACTTGGGGATCGAAAAGGATTTAGACGAATTTCTTCATACCGAGAACTTTGTCTTAATCGACAAAAATCGTCATATCCGTGGCATTTACAATGGGCTCAATAAGACTGCCATTGCCCAATTAATCACCGATATCAAGACCTTACAGAAAGAAGGCTAGGAATTGCGTATGATAAACTCTGAACGTCAAATGCTAAAGTAGCATCCCTTCAAAATTCAGCCTTCAAAACTCAACATTCATAATTCCCTACTGCCACATGCTGAGGCCAGATGCTTCAGGCTTGTTGTAGCTCTCGGCGATATACTCCGCATAGGCTTCCCAATAGCGCTTTTGGAAGTAGTTTTCATCTATCCCGCCAAAATAATGGAAGACAAAGCCCATGGCTGCGAGGCTAAAGAGATGGCCAATTTCATGCTTAAGGAGGTGTTCCCAACCAGGATTGATAAAGATAAAGTTGCCCATATTGAGACCTGAGAAGCCTTTAATCGGGCGAATCAAGCCACCATACTGGGTGAAGGTACAAGTCTTGAGGTCTATATAGAGGCGGATGCGAATACCTTTTAAAAGGGGGTGTAGATAACCAATGGGAGCGAAGGCAAGGTTGATCACAAACATCAATAAGCCCAATACATTTACCGGCCAAGACATCGGCAGTAGCCAATTGAGCCAACCCAGCCAAGGGTGAAATATTTTGCTGCGCGAAATCGCCAAAATAGAGGAGAGGAACAAAACCGAACCTAGGCCAATACTCATCCAAAATTGCCCAGTCAAAGCATACCAAAAAATAGCGTTAAAACTAGCATTGGTACCAATCAAGCCGCCTCGCCAAAATTCTCCCCAAGCGGTCCTTTGGGTGTGGCTGGCTAGCAGGTACAAACCGATCCCCTGCAGTATCCCGCCGATGGCTAAGATATACCAACTATCATAAGTCAATACCCAATAATAAAAGCTAGTTAAAATCGAAAAAACGAGTGCCCCCCAAGGGCTTGCTGTCAAAGATTTACGAGAATCTATCCCCATACTGTTGTTCATAATAGGCTCTATAAGCACCTGTCTGCACGCGCTCTGTCCACGCGGCGTTTGCTAAATACCAATCTATCGTTAGGCTGAGTCCTTCTTCAAAAGTCACACTGGGTTCCCAGCCTAATTCTTCACTTAATTTTCCCGGATCGATTGCGTAGCGCATATCGTGCCCCGGTCTGTCGGTAACGTAGGTGATGAGAGATTCTGCACTACCTGCCGCTCGTTCAAGTTTTTGGTCCATTTGTTGGCAAAGGACCTTGATCAAATCAATGTTTCGCCACTCGTTGCGGCCCCCAATATTGTAGGTCTCGCCTCTGCGCCCTCGGTGAAAGATGACATCAATCGCCCGACAGTGGTCCACGACCCAGAGCCAATCCCTTACGTTTTCTCCCTTGCCGTAAACGGGTAGCGGCTTTTCTTGGAGAATATTGGATATAAATAGCGGTAGTAGTTTCTCTGGAAACTGATAGGAACCATAATTGTTAGAACAGTTACTAATCACAAAGGGCAACTTATAGGTATTACCATATGATCTTACAAAGTGATCAGAGCTTGCTTTTGAGGCCGAATATGGGCTCATAGGATCGTAAGGCGTACTTTCTACGAAGTATTCACCCTCTGCCAATGAACCATAAACCTCATCCGTAGAGACGTGATAAAAAAGTACGTCTTCCCGCTCCCCCCAGTGGTTTTTGGCCACATTAAGGAGGCTTACGGTTCCCAAAACGTTGGTTCGGACAAAGTCCATAGGATTCAAAATACTGCGATCAACATGGCTTTCGGCCGCCAAATGGATCACCCCATCAATATTATATGTCTCAAAGACCTCAGTTAAGCGTTCTGCGTTGCAGATATCGTCCTTGATAAAAACATAATTTTCTTTCCCCTCTAGATCTGCCAAATTTTCTAGATTGCCTGCATAGGTGAGCAAATCCAGATTGATGATCAAGTAATCGGGATAAGTATTGACAAAATGGCGTACGAGATGAGAGCCAATAAAACCCGCTCCCCCAGTGATCAGAATCCTTTTCTTCATGTGTATGAATAATTGCTAGGCCACAAAGATACAGCCTCGGGTTCATTATACCCGCCCAAAATCGAGAAGTTCATTACAGCCCCAATAGATTTCATCGCCGATTTTCGTAGGTCTGAGTCCTATTGTCTAAGTACTTAAGAAGAGGCAATTTTTTCAGGAGGGCGTGAGCACAAAAAAAGGCCTTGCCGAGCGTACAATACGTTTTTCGGCAAGGCCCCTAATCACTATTGGGAAGAAGTACAGTTCTTTACTTACAAGCGCAGCTCATTTGCCAGCTTTCGGTTTCGTCTTGAAAGTGGTCAATTTTGGTCAGGCGATCCAAGCGGATAACAGTGCCATTGGTGAGCTTCATAAACTCTTCACCATTCTTGGCCCAAAGGTCTTCAATGAAAGCTCGCTGCGATTTGATTTCACCACCAGCATCCACATCCTGATACTCAATGTCGATATACTGGCGACGCATAGCGGCCAATTCCAGCATGTCGTAGAGGCCACAAGTGATGGGGGTATAAGTGGTATTTTCCATTAGGGTATTAAGGATTTAGACAATAATATTCAGTATTAAGAATCAGGAGAATTGAGCTATATGGTTCAGCGGCCTTTTTTTCTCTATACTGAATACTCCCGAAAGCTTTCGGGATACTTTCTACTGTTTACTTGAAATACGTCTTGTTTAGGCATTACAGTACAATGATACGAAAGTCGTCCCAAAAGGTGTGTCAGCACCTTGACAAAAGCCGACATTTCAGGCCACATGACCAAAACTTCTCACCCTTTGTATGTATAGAGCCCATCGAAGGGGTCGCTAGGCGAAAAGGAGATATTTAGAGATAAACGTTCCGCGCAGCGGTGATACTACAAAGAGGCCCAAAGATAAAAAGTAGCATAAGCCTCCCAACCAGCCCATGGCTTGGCTAATTCATAAAGCTCTGCCTCGGTAGGCTTCCGATCCATGCTCAGGAGGCGTTTGACCGCATTTTGTAGGCCAGCATCTCCCACAGGATAGGCATCAGGATAACGCAAGCAGCGCATCATGACATAGTTGGCCGACCAAGGTCCTATCCCTCTTTGGGCGACCAAGATTTTTTCGGCCGCCTTCGCCGAACGCTCAGTCAAGAGCTTCGCTTTGGAGAGTTTGCCCTCAATCATGGCCTGAGCTACGCCAATAAGATATTCACATTTGCGGCGAGTAATTTTGAGGGCAAAAAGGGCTTCGACCGTAGTATTGGCAATAGCTGCGGGTTCAGGAAACAGCCAATAGCTCTGCCCTTCCCACTCATAGGATTGTCCGTAATTTTCCACAAGACGCCCTTTGAGCTGATAGGCAAAGGGCAGATTGATTTGCTGGCCAAGGATAGACCAACAAATGGCTTCAAAAAGATCTGGCACGCCCATCAAACGTAGACCGCGATTGCCAACCAAGGCTTTGCCCAAGAGAGGGTCACGTTCGGCAAGGCCGTAAAAGGGCGAAAGATCTCGACTCAAGTCCCACCACTGCTCGATATAGTCCTGGAGGTATTGGATTTCGGACTCCTGCGGAGAACGATTGACAAACTCTGCTTGCAATTGGTTTTGAGAAAGAAAGCGCAACCGTAATAAAATCGGCTCCGCTTCAGCGATGGGAATAAGTTTATAGATATCCTCCTCTACTACTTTGTGCAGCAACTCGAGGGGAGAACGGTCGAGATATTGTAGGCAGCTAGTCTGGTTAAAATCAGCCGGTAGCGCTATCAGGAGTTTTTCCAATTATTGAAAATGCATAAGGTTGGGGCCACGCCAGAGATAGAGATTTTCACTATCTACACCAAAGCGGTCGGCATTGCTTAGGGCCTCAATATAGCGAGTTTCCCAATCGGAACGCTCATCCAAAAGACAAGCTCTTTTGGTCATAGCTATCAAGGGCATGGAAAAGTCGCCATCAGTAGTAACATCATATTGGGCACTCCCCAAATTACAACTAGAGAGAATCTTGGCATCTAAACGATCTGTCAGGGTCAAAGTGAGGGCTTCCCAATCGCTAGGAGGCGTATCTCCGCCGATGGCTACTAGGGTCCATTCTTTGTGTAAAAGATTCAACTCACCACCTACTGGCAAAGGCTCCGGTGGCTTACAAGCGATGAGAAATAGCGTTCCCAGAATGGGTAAGAGAAAAAATAAACGCTTCATGAAAAAGGGGATTATCGTTGAAAACGGAGGGAAACTTCATCATTCCAGAGCCAGAGCTGATCTCCAGCAATACTAAAATGCTCCACTGATGCTAGGGAATTAATATACAATCGCTCCCATTGGTCGCCCAATTGGCCGCAATATGCTTCGGTCCAAACCGAAGTTTCAAAATCTATACTACCTGAGGAATCTGCCTTGTAGTCCCCTCCACCTTGATTACAACTAGAATTAAGACTTGCTTGGGATTGCGCCTTTAGCTCCATGTTAAGTGGGTCGAGTTCTGCGGGAACTGCCTCATACTCATTGCCTTGCTCAATTCCAAGCAAAGTCCAAGTATGGTATAAGCTACTTAGGTCCCCGCCAGGAGCGGGAATTTCGGACTGACAGCCAGCAAGGCAGAAATATACCAAGAGGGCTGGAAAGAAAATTTTATTCATAGAGATGCTTTTCCACCTTAACGTAGAGAAAGCGGAATATGCTGCATCAAAAAAGGCAAACGGCTAAGCCATGGTCCATTGGCGGGCTTGCCACTCTTTGGAGGTCATCGAAAAGACTTTGAGGGATTGGTGCTGACCAGGCAATACTTCGACAGGTGGCTCGATATAGGCCAGTTTAAATCCCATACGTCTCGCGACGGCTTGGCTACGTTCGTTGGTGCTGGCACATTTGATGTGGACTTTTTTGACAGTCTCACTTTCAAACACATAATCAACCCAACGTTGGACGGCACGACTGACGATGCCTTTGCCTTGATACCTTTTGGCAATCCAATATCCGACACCCACTTTGGATTGAGACTTGTCGCCTTCATTAAAGTCGATCAAACCCACCAAATTTTCTTGATGCCAAATACCAAAGACCCAGCGACCGGAATATACATCCCGAAAGCGGAGCTGTTTGATAAACTGCTTGATATCTTGCAATTGTTGCATCTGCCATGCCCATGGCAACCAAGCTTCTAAGTAAGCGCGGTTGTTATCCACGAGTTCATACAAAGGTTCAGCGTCCTGCGGTCTTAGCGCTAGGAGTTTGATTTCTTCATCAACCTGGAGTTTTGGCGGTGGAGCAGGGAAAAAAGGCTTTAACACATAGGTCGGAAGAATGAGCTTCATAGACTCATATTCAAAAAAAATATGATAATTCCAAAACCAATATTCAACCACCCATTGCATGTCTCAAATACTCTACGACGCTGTCCGTTTCATTGGGTCCGATGACCTCTCTGGCAAGAGATAGTATGGCAGGTTTCGCATTGGCTACCGCTACAGGATTGGCTGCATAACGAAACATACTCAGATCATTATCACTGTCCCCAAACACAGTTAACTGACTGTTATTGAGACCAATATGATCTAACAAAACCTCTATCCCTCTGGCTTTGGTTGCTTGCCTATCATAGACCGACAACCAGTACCATTCACCGGTATGCACTTCTTCGTACATGTAAATATTCAAGTCTTCGGCATACCGACTTTGCAAACTTGCCTGCAATTCTAGTACCGAATCTAACAAAGCGATAATATTAAAAGAGAGCACTTGATGCTCCAAACCACTCCTTAGATCACTGATTTCTTGTAATCTATGGTCATTAGCCGCTCTACGATCCTCCCAGTACCACTGGGTGCCAGCGTTACGATTGGGGGTCATAAAAAGGCGATTGGCCTCCCCCGTATAAGCAGACAAAAAGGACTCTAATTCGTGTTCTTGAATGATGTCTAAGATCTGGGCATCTTTGGGCTTGGGAATGGAGTTGGTAAACCAATGCTTTTCATCATCCAAATAAGCCATATATGCTCCATTGCCACAGATAATCGGCAACTTTATCGGCAGGTCTCCCAGTATCTGCCGCACCGAAGTGATCGAACGAGCCGTAGCAATGGTCAAAGGCAAACCCGCCTCCAATAGTCTGGTCAAAACAGCTCGGGCGTAGTCTGACAAGCGTGCTCCAGAGCGGAGGAGCGTACCATCTAAATCAGTTACGTATAAATGATCGATTTGCATAGGCGCAGCAAAGATATTGAATTTGTTGACTTGCTGAAGTTTTGAAAGATTGAATGGATAGTTTTGAGAACTTATCAAGGACTTAGGTGTATTTTTTAATCTTCGCTAAACTATTTTGCCACTTCAGGACTTCAACAATGCATTAATTGAACCATCCTTGAAAATTCTCTGTATCCATAGTCTTGCTATTCACGGCACAGCCAGTCTCAAGGTCATGATGCGACTTTTGGGCACCAAGCTCCTGCCAGTAGCGAGTTTGTACCTCAGCGGCTTGACCAATCTCAAAGGCATCATCAAAACTCAAGTTGCTTTTGAGCCTTTACTTAAAAGCAGCTTTGAACTAGCCCGCCAGCGTGAGGAAAAACTCATCGTTTATATCGGCTACTTGGGCAGTGCACAGCAAACCCATTTTATCCGCCAATGTTTGGATGCTTTTCAAGATTTAATTGAAGCGGTAATTGTTGATCCAGTTTCGGGGGATCACGGGCGTGCTTATGTACCAGCAGAAGTCATCGAGGCTTGGCCCGAATTGTTGGCGCGAGCCGATTGGGCCTTACCCAATTTTACGGAGTTGGGGCTCTTTTCGGGTTTTGACCGCTTCGCGCAACGCTCAGTCGAGGAATTACTCAATGCTTTCGAGCAACGCTTTCCCCAACTCAACTACCTTGCGACTAGCTTACCTCATCCTTCGGATATCAAGGTCTGCCTCCACCAAACAAACAAAAGGGAGTTTTTTACCCACCAGCTTTTGAGTCCCCATTTTGGCGGTACGGGCGATTATTTCGGTGCTAATTTTGTCGATGCCCTTTACCTACAGAAGCGTTCTCCGCAGGAGGCCATGCAATTTGCCGCCCTCCAAACCCTAGCTTGTATCCAAAGGAGCATAGATGCCAAAAGCCCAGACCTCCTGATCTAAAATAAGGCCAGAAAATTTTGTACTTTCGCAAAGCAAGAGTAGCAGCCCTGATACTTTCTACTGTTTACTCCCTATATCCTCAATCGCATGGCGAAACCTAGAAAAAAAGCCCTCGGCAAAGGCCTCGGAGACATACTCGGTAATGATCTTACTCAAAAAGCTGCCGCTAATACAGATCCTAGCAACGCTACTGTGGCAACCGCAGTCAAAGAGATTCCTATCGCTCAAATTGAGACCAATCCCTATCAACCGAGAACTGAGTTTGAAGCAGAAGCACTCTCCGAATTAGCTGACTCTATTTCTCAACATGGCATCATTCAGCCGCTAACCCTGCGTAAGTTGGCTGATCAACAATACCAATTGATCGCCGGCGAACGTAGATTAATGGCCGCCAAACTCGCGGGTCTCAGCCAATTACCTGCCTACATCCGGACTGCCAATGATGAGCAAATGCTTGAAATGGCGCTCATCGAAAATATCCAGCGTGAAGACCTCAATCCGGTTGAGATTGCGCTCTCTTATCAACGCATGATAGAGGAGCTAGGCCTCAAACAAAACGAATTGGGGACCAAAGTGGGCAAGAAACGTTCGACGGTGAGCAATTATCTCCGTCTGCTCAAACTTTCTCCCGATATTCGGACTTCTCTCCGCAAAGGCGTCATCTCTATGGGCCATGGCCGGACCTTGATCGGCATAGAGCAGCAAGCATTACGGCTGCGCGTTTTTGATGAGATCGTCGAAAAAAGCCTCTCAGTGCGTCAAACAGAAGCTTTGGTGCGTAAGCTCTCCACTCCTCAAGAACCCAAAAAGGAAGCTTCCCCCCATAAACCTAGCACGGATGAAATTCATCTCCGCAAGGTAGAAAAAGGCTTAGAGGAGCATTTTGGTAGTCGTGTCAAAATCAATCAAAATGCGGCCGGCAAAGGGCAAATCGTCATTAACTACAGTTCAGTGGAAGACCTGAACCGCATCCTCGAACTGATGGAGTAAGCAGTACAACCGATAGTCAATAAGCCTGCACTTTAGGGTAATTTTTGATGCTTTTTATGTCTCTATCCTTTGTCTCGTTTCGCTATTTGTATTCACTGCTTTTTTGTAGTGCGTTTTTGTGTCTGAGTACAGCTTCGCTGAACGCTCAGACGGATAGCTTGACAAGTACCCCCGTGGATAGTTTGGCGGTTCTTCCTCTAGATTCACTTTCGATCATGGTCGGAGATAGTTTGGCGGCGGATTCTCTTATCGAAAGCGCCATGGGTATTGACAGCACATTTAAAGATAGTGTCCGCTCTGATAGTATAGATAATATAGGCAGCAGCATGCCGATGGACTCGCTGATT
>JBCCQN010000116.1:0-26079 GCA_039024315.1 Bacteroidota bacterium | reverse complement strand
GCTAATCTTCCTTGTTTTGCCGATGATACGGGTTTAGAAGTGGATGCCTTAGATGGAGCCCCTGGGGTAATTTCGGCCCGCTATGCTGGTCCAGAGCGCGATGCACAGGCCAATATGGCAAAGCTATTGAACGAACTGGGAGACAATCAAAATCGCTTAGCTCGTTTTAGAACAGTGATCGCTTACCACAGAGGGGGTGAAAACCTCTGTTTTGAAGGTCAAGTTGAAGGCAACATTTTACATAGGCCGCAGGGCGAAGGAGGTTTTGGTTATGATCCGATTTTTCAGCCAATAGGCTCGGATTTGAGCTTTGCAGAGTTCACCGCTGAAGACAAAAATGCGATTTCGCATCGCGGCAGAGCAGTTCGTAAGTTTGCTGACTTTATCCTTAATCCATCGTTATGAAGAAGCCCTATATCGTAGGCATTTGCGGTGCGTCTGCTTCGGGTAAGTCTTATTTACTACAAGAGTTGGTGCGCAGGCTTCCAGGTCAGCAAATTTCTCTGATTTCTCAGGACAACTACTATAAGCCTTTGGCTGAGCAGCATCGAGATGAAGAGGGACATGTCAATTTTGATCATCCGGATTCGATTTACTTGGATGAACTCTTAGCCGATCTCAATCGGCTCATTATGGGGGAAAAGATCACACGCTTGGAATACACCTTTAATAATCCGGCTGTCACCCCTAAAGATATTGTAGTAGAGCCAGCCAGCATTATCATCTTAGAGGGTTTGTTCATTTACTATTTAGAGGAAATGAGACGCCTGATCGATCTGAAGTTATTTGTAGAGGCAGATGAACACATTCGGCTGGAAAGACGCTTGCGGAGAGATTATGAGGAGCGCGGCTACTCTTATGAGTCAATTTTTAGTGATTACCGCAAATTTGTTGCTCCGATGTATTTACGCTATATCGCTCCGCTCCGCTATGAATGTGATTTGCTCATCCCCAATAACCATCACATGAATCAGGCGCTGAGGGTAATTACGGACCATTTAAAGCATATTGGTCCAGAAAAATCATAGGTGGATGCTCAGCCAGACTCCATAAAAATTAATCAGGCTAAGGTTTAGGTTGTTAGTCTGAACGGGGCCTTCTTCCATGGTATTTGTTTGTACATCATTGGTAAGCAAATTGATCCAATTGCGTTCGCGGAAACTTTCGTGCACACCTAATGAATACCCTAAGGAGCTTCTCAATTCAATGCCCAGGCTTAACATTTCGTTGAGGGCATAATTCAAGCCTAAAAAGGGTTCTATGGCCAATCCAGCTCCCCTGCTTAGATTTCTTACTCGGTTCTGGATCAGGAAATCATTATCAACTTGCTGTTGGTTTTGATTTCTTTCGTCATGCCAATAGCGGATGACAGCATCAGCGCCGTAATAGAGGTCAAATTCACGTACCATTTTATGGAACGCCCATCCCCCGCGTAAGCCTAAATTGTACCTAAGAAAGGTATTGTCCACCAAATCGGTATCGTCGCCCTCAGCATCGGAAGAGGAAAGGTTACCACTCAAGCCAAAACGAAGACTGCCTTTCTCCAAGTGATATTGGTACAAGAAAGCGATGGGCTGATTTTGTCTTACTGATAAGAGGTTCAAAGAAAGTTGATGCGTACGGCGCTCATTTTCTTGGCCCTTTAGCAGAGTCGGTAGGCTTAAAAGTAAAACTAAGGTTGTGAAAGTAAGATATTTCATAGTGTTTCATTTGCCCTAAGGTAGAGAGTCGAAACTCTATGGTTGTATGACAAAAAAAATACCCGTTCTGCTGTGCAGAACGGGCAATTATGTTGAGAAAAGAGAGATTTACTCTGCTTTTTCTTCTTCGGTATCATCAGCTGCTTCTGCAACTTCTTCTACTGCCTCAGTTGCTTCTTCAACAGTCTCTTCGACTACTGCTTCTGCTTCTTCGACAACAGCTTCTGCCTCCGCTACTACCTCTTCGGTGGTGGCTTCTGCTTCTGCTACCACTTCTTCAGCGGCGGCTTCTACTACTTCAGGAGCAGCTACTTCTTCGGCTGGAGCCTCTTCAGCAGGAGCTTCTTCTTTAGGAGCGGCTTTCTTCTTAGGAGCAGCTTTCTTCTTAGCAGGCTTACCTTCAGCGGCTTCCATTTGCTCTTTCAATTTCTGCAGAGCATCTAGTTCGCCTAGAGTAGTTGTGCTAGCTTGGGCTGATCCTTGAGAAGATCCACCTCCTCCACCAGAGGACTTAGGACGCTTCTTCTGTACGGGTTCAGGATCTGTCTGCCAAGTACGGCTGTGAGACAGAACAAGACGCTTAGCATCTTTGTTGAACTCGATTACTACGAACTTAGCTTGATCGTCAGCTTTGAGATCTTCTTTGCCTTCTTCTACTTTGAGGTGGCGCTTAGGAACAGTTCCTTCAACACCGTACTCAAGCTCTACAATCGCACCTTTGCCATCAACTTTCTTGATAGTACCAGTTTGCGTAGAACCAACAGTAAAGATAGACGCGAAAGTTTCCCATACATCCTCAGTAAGCTGTTTGTGGCCAAGGCTCAAGCGGCGGTTTTCAACGTCAATGTCGAGAACTACAACTTCTAATTCTTGTCCTACTTTCACATACTCAGATGGGTGGCTGAACTTCTTAGTCCAAGAGAGGTCAGAAATGTGAACCAATCCGTCGATTCCTTCATGAAGCTCTACGAATAGACCGTAATTGGTCATGTTTCGTACGAGTCCAGAGTGGCGGCTACCAACAGGGAATTTCTCGACAACCTCAGACCATGGGTCAGTAAGGAGTTGCTTGAGACCAAGAGACATCTTACGCTCTTCACGATCGATGCTTAGTACCATAGCTTCGAGTTCCTGGTTAACCTGGAATTGCTCGGTTGGGTTCTTACCATGCTGAGACCATGACATTTCGCTGGTGTGGATTAGACCTTCAACACCAGGGAGGATTTCGAGGAATACCCCGTAATCAGCCACAGTAACAACTTTTCCTTTGACAACAGACTGCTCGGTGATATCCTCTGGAAGAGAATCCCACGGATGAGAAGTAAGTTGCTTCATACCTAGGCTGATACGCTTCTTAGCATCATCAAAGTCGAGTACAACAACGTTGACTTTTTGGTCAAGTTCGAGTACTTCCTCTGGATGGTTGATGCGTCCCCAGGAAATATCAGTAATGTGCAACAATCCGTCCACGCCACCAAGGTCGATGAAAACACCGAAGTTGGTCATGTTCTTGACGGTACCTTCTAGTACCTGACCTTTTTCGAGGTTTGCGAGGATTTCTTTGCGCTGCTCTTCTAGTTTTGCTTCGATCAATACTTTGTGAGAAACAACTACGTTTTCGTAAGCATGATTGATTTTGACAACTTTGAACTCCATGTCACGTCCGACATAAACATCAAAGTCGCGTACTGGCTTGACATCAATTTGTGATCCAGGCAAGAAGGCCTCGATACCATTGATATCCACGACGAATCCACCCTTAGTACGACGCATAACGTGGCCTTGAAGGATAACATCGGATTCCATAGAGGCGTTGATTTTCTCCCAAGAGCGCAAGTTTTTAGCACGCTTACGAGAAAGAATGAGTTGACCATCCTTATCCTCTACACTTTCGATGAATACTTCTAGCGCATCGCCAGCCTTCATGTCAGGGGTGTCGCGAAACTCATTGATCGGCACTACACCTTCGGATTTGAAGCCGATGTTCATCACCACTTCTTTGTCTCCGATAGATACAACAGTACCTTCTACAATTTCGTTTTCATTGAATTCACGCAGGGTGCCAGCATATAGGGCTTCCATTTCTGCGCGTTCTGCCTTGGTGTACTCATCATCGTCTTTCCACCAATCTTCATCGTCGTCGTCCTCGCTAGTTGCAACGGCAACCGCAGCGGGGGCTGTTTCAGTAGCCTCTGCAGCAACTTCTGCCGCCGGGGCCTCTGCCTCCTCAACTTGAGGAGTTGTTGTTTCCTCTTGAGGAGTTACTTCTTCGTTTGTAAGATCTTTGTTTTCAGTTTCTTCAACCATTCATTGGGTCTCCTTTCTGCTCGGATTTACCGAAGCTGCGCAAAGGTAAACACTTTTTATCCTTTTTCCCAAGTAGCAGGGGAATAAATGAGGGGTTGATTTGTTGATTTGTTGATTTGTTGATTTGTTGAAGTTGGGAGTAAAGAGGAATTTAAACAATCAGCACTTTAACACTTTGGCTAAGCGTTCTGCGCAGCAGCAAAAAAAAATCGGGACCCTCAAAAGATGATCCCGATCTATATTTTTTACTTTTAGATAAAGCTTAGCGATACTTATCAAAACGCGGATCCTCAGACATGATACGGAAAACCGGATTGTTGAAGATAATGGCTTTGTAAGTTGGGTCTAACTCGATCGCTTTGTCAAGCAACTCGACCGTCTTACGAGTGAGCCCTTTGAAAGCACTGATCGCAGCGAGGTTGTAATACAGCTCCGCCATCTCAGGACTCGTTTCTAGGGCAGACCTGAAATCAGCTTCAGCTTCGTTGACTTTCATACCTTTTAGACGGGCAACACCGCGGTTGTTGAGTTGCTCTGGTGTGGGATTGTGGCCATCTAAGAGACTGCTATATTCATTTAGAGCGGGGGAAATCAGCCCGAGCTTATCCATCATGATGGCACGATTGAAGAAGATTTGACGATCGCTCGGTTTATCTTTGGCCAAAGCATTGTACTCTTCATACAGTGCCTTGCGGCGGGCAAAGTCATAGCTATCAGCGAAGAAGATCTTTAGACCTTGCGAAGCTGCAATAAAATCTTGCTGATTGGGGCCACGGAAACGACCAGCCTTTTCCAGGTCTTCAACCGCTTCGTCATATTTCTCTTCGGCGATGCGATAAGTAGCACGCATGGCGTACAGATTAGGGGTCGCTTTTTGCGTTAAAATTTCGTTGATATTGGCTAGAGCCTCTTCAACATTTACGTCGTCTTGGTAGGCACTAACAGAGAAACGAGTATTTGCTACCTCATCTAAATCACGGGAAGCGACAGGCAATTGCTGGGCAAAGCGCTCTAGTGTGGGCAGCTCACCGTCATAAGCAAAATCCATGATAGCGAATGTATGACGAGCCTTAATCAATACTTCCTCTACCAAGGTGTCCCAAAACTTCACTCGACGCAGTCTCGCTTCCTTTTGATCATTGGTGAGGCTTTCGTCATTGACAATTGAAGCAACTTGATCTTTTTCATCTTGCGAGAGGGAAGAGATTTGAGTCAATGCTTTTACACGCTCCCAATCTTCACCCATACCCTGAGCGTTGATTTCCAGCCCTTCGATCTCGCCATTGAGTACTTCGAGAGAATTTTTGAGGGCTTCTGCACGTTTTTGAGAAAGCTTGAGGTTGAGAGATTCTTTACCACCGGGAGAAGCATAACCAAAAAGGTCGATGCGTTGAATTTGATAGCCGAGGCTTCTATACTTGTTAACAAAAGTCTGGATGGTCAAAGCAGTAAAGCTTGAGTCATCATAAACATCAAAGGAGTTTTCTTCAAATTGGACATCGATGGTACCCGTAAAGCCTTCGTAAACAAAATTTTCGTCCGTTACTGAGATTTCAGGAAAATCAACGATTGACTTCAAATTGGTACCATCCCAGGCTTGAGCAGCACAGCAAGCGGGTTGAATCACGCCGATTGGCTTAGCTTGAGTTTCACAAAAGAATTCTTTTAAGGTTCCATCAGTGTTATACTTGGCGATGGAAAAAGAAAGCATCAATTGCTTACCGGCAAGCTGCGCACCATTGAGCGGAATCTTGTAAAGAAAAAATGGCTTACGATTGGCCAAGTAGTAAGCTCGATCTACAACGAGGGTACCGATAGTACCATCAGCCATAGGGCTCATCGCGCGGATGGCCTCAGGCGCGCTGTAGGATGCGTTGACGTGAACGGCGACCCCTTTGTCGAGATACTGAGTATATGGTAGGTCAGAGATCAAACGGAATCGGAGAGTGTCGCGCAAAATCTCAAATTGCCCTTGTTCTAGGTAATAGTACGTAAAATCGCTATTGTCGTACTCACTCACTTTGAGCACACCCGGTTGGTTGTTACGTTGTATCAATTCTGCAACGGTAGTGCTAAAGGTCTCACAAGTATTGATGTACTTTGCTCCCTGATACTTAACTTTGTTGATAAAGCCGTCGGGTCGGCAAGCCGAAAGGGAGAGCAGAATCAATAAAAAAAGAGGGGAGTGCTTTCTTAAGTTTAGAGAGAAGCTAGTAATTTTTTGGCTCATCTTAGGTATGATTAAGCAGTGCTTATGCTGCAAAACTATAAAAAAATCGCAGTTTTACTGTATGGGTTAGATATTTTTTGCCTTTAGTATCAGGAGGATAACTGCAAGTCCTACTATTTTATTTTAGCGATATTCAATTTTCCCTACGAATTTTCCAAAAAAAAGAGGGATTTAAATTCCATATATCTCACTTATTGCATGAACAGCAAATTTCCTCATATCGGCACGAGTGTCTTCACTGTCATGTCAGCTTTGGCTCACGAGTACAAGGCGATCAATCTTTCTCAAGGATTTCCTGATTTTGATTGTGATCCTCGTTTGGCTCAATTTGCTGCCGACTATAGTCTCTCCGGCCACAATCAGTATGCTCCCATGGCAGGCCTGCCAGTATTGAGACAAAAGATCGCTGCTTTGTACCAAAAGCAGTACGCACTCTCCTACGATTGGGAATCGGAAACCACCATTTGTATCGGAGCTACCGAAGCCCTGTTTGCGACAATTATGGCAATTGTTCGCCCTGGAGAGGAGGTTATCATCATCGAACCCGCTTATGACGCCTATCGCCCTGCAATCGAAATGGCCGGAGGAAAAGTCCTGAGTCATCCCTTATCAGCCCCAGATTATCAGATTGATTGGCTTGCTGTGGAGCAGCTAATTACTGACAAGACACGGCTCCTCTTGCTCAATAGCCCCCATAATCCAACAGGTAAGATGCTCAAACATGGAGATATCGAGGCACTGGAGCAAATCATCTCTCGTCATCCGCTTTTTATCGCTAGTGATGAGGTATATGAATACATCACCTTTGATAGCCATAAACACCTATGCTTGGCCCAATCGCCAAAACTGCGTGAAAGATCGATCATTATTTCCTCTTTTGGCAAAAGCTTGCACACGACTGGTTGGAAGGTGGGTTATGCGATGGCCCCAGAGTCTATCAGTACTGAAATTCGCAAGGTCCACCAATATATTACCTTTTCGGTGGCAACGCCTCTACAGTATGCTATTAATCAATATTTGGGCCAATACCCAGAACAATTACTAGCGGTAGGTCCAATGTATGAGGCCAAACGAAATTTATTTCTTGAACTGATGGCAGGCAGTAGATTCAAAGCCCTGAGTTGTGAAGGCTCCTACTTCCAGCTAATGGATTATAGTGGTATCTCGGATATGGACGATGTGAGCTTTGCACGTTGGCTGACCACTGAGATAGGAGTAGCGGCGATTCCTCTTTCGCCCTTTTATGCTTCGCCTCCAGCAGATAAGGTGGTGAGATTTTGCTTCGCAAAACGCGATGACACCTTACGCAAAGCTTGTCAGCGATTGGTCAAGATCTAGCCTAATTATTTACCAATTAGGTCGTTCAGATGCTTTGGCGGCTTTGCTGGGCTTGTAGCGGCGTTTGAGTTGTTGAACAAATTGCTTGTCCTCACGGCGCATGGCTTCGAGTTTGGTCCGAGCAAGACTCAGGCTGATAGTATCCATGGCCCTTTTTTCATCTCCTGGAAAGCGTTGCTGCTGGGGAAATAGATTGATAGCTTGTTGGATATAATCTGGTAAATCTTGTTGGGTCTGAGGAGGGGCTTCTTCTTGGGGTTGCTCTTCAGGCTCAGGATTGTCAGGTCTAGCCGCTTCGAGAAGTCTAAGAGCGAGTTCATAATTATAGCGGGCATTGCTGTTATCAGGATTGCGATTGAGTGCCCTCATAAACTGATCCTTTGCCTTTTCTAAATTTTCCTGCTTGGCACTGATTTCCCCTAAATTGTTGAAGGCATTAGAGGCAAGTTCGGCATCTGCCGAGCGGGTAGCTTGTTCATAGTTTTGAATAGCATCTAGGGTCGAGTCCATCATAGCGTAGCATTGAGCAATATTGAACCTGATTTGAGTGCTTTTTTCTGGATATTGGCGCAAGGCTTGGCGATAGAGTTGGACACTTTCGGTATAAGCCCCTTTTGCATAAGCTATTTCAGCCTGCGAAAGCACCCCATCCTCTCCAGAGAGGCTAAACAACATCAATATGCTCAGTGCAAACCATTTCATACTTTCCGGATTGGCATCATAAACAGACTCAAAAACAATAAAATGATGGCGAGAAACACAAAAACCTCGTAGCGATCTTGACGGACTTTCATCAACTGGGAAGCGACTGGTGAAGCACTCAAAGACTTAATCTGCCGTCTCAAGCCACTTAAATCGTCGCTTTTTTCATCTAAGCGGATATATTCCGTATCAAATGATTCCGAGATATAGCGTAAATCTTCATCCAATAGTCGAGAAATAGCAGGACTCCCATCATCATTTAATTTAACCCCAGTGCGATTACTTGTTGCCGTTAGGTTGGGCACAACGCTTCCTTCATAAGTCCCAACGCCTACTGTAAATACTTTGATCCGCTGTCTCTTCATTCGTTCGACTAAGGACGCATACGAATCTCCCCAGTCTTCCCCATCTGAGACGAGGATTACGGCTCGGCTCCGGATTTCCCCCTCTTCTGTTTGCTTTTGAAATCGCTCAAGCGCTTTGGATAAAGCAGGGCGAAAGCGCGTACCATTTTGGGCAAACTGCTCTGTGGTAGCCATATCTATGAAGGTTTCCATCACCTCATGATCTCTAGTCAAAGGGCATTGGACATAAGCGTAGTCCGAAAAGAGGATCAAGCCAAAATTATCTCCTTGAAAGTCTCTAATCAGCTGTTTGAGCTGTTCCTTAGCATGTTGCAATCGACTGCTTTCCACGTCTTTAGCATTCATACTAGCAGAGATATCAAGTAAAATGTAGATATCGCGACTCAACAAAGGTAGGTCATCCTCAGCCTCTCCCCAATAGGGACCCATCAAGGCGATGAATAGGGTGATAAAGGCACCAGCACGCAATATAGTTTTGGTAAAGGGGTAGCTACGGGCGTATTCGTCTTCGCCGAACCAAGCCTCTAATAAGTGCCCTACCCGGCGATAAACCATATAGAGGATCGCCAGCGTAACCGGTACGCCGAGCAGCCAAACCCAATATGTAGGATTATTTACTCCCATCTGAGGTTCAAGTAAGTAAAAAGCAAAAGGATTTCCACTACATATAGGGCAAATGTCAATAATTAGGGTTCATTTGGCGCTGGTCGCTTACTCTGTGGTTTTCGGATCCCAGACATCGCGTAGTTTTTCTCCGACTAGGTTGATCGAAATCACTAAGCTAAATATAGCCAAGCCAGGTAAAACGATCACCCACCAATTTTCAAATCCTTCTTCTCTAGCATTGGTCAGCAATCCTCCCCAAGAGGCATTTTCATTGACAAGACCTAAAAAAGAGAGACCAGATTCAATCAAGACGGCTCCTCCCAAGCTAGTCAGCAATACCACAACTACGGCCGGCAAGGCGTTAGGCAATGCATGCTGCCAGATGATTTGCCGGCGCTTTAGTCCCAAAGCTTGGGCCGCCTGAATGTAATCTAAGCTTCTTACTCGCAGCATTTCGCCACGCACTAGCCTAGCAATCCCTGTCCAGCTGATGAGCCCTAAACAAAGCATAAAGAACCAGACATTCTTCCCAAAAATCGCGCCTAAGGAAATCACGAGCATAATGATGGGCAATGATTCTATTAGCTCGATACATTTCAAAAGAATCAAATCTAGAGGGATCGGCACGCTTTTCTGCCACCAAGCCCAACGAGTGAGTTGATGGCCGAGCCAAACAAAAAGCACCAAAATGCCCAAGGCAATCATTAAGCTCAGTAATACCTGTCCTACCACCCCAAAGCCTACGGCATCCTCTATCACAAAGCCTCTGACTTGGAATCCATAAAACCAAGCAGGAATAATCCCCAATAAAGCCCCAAAGACTACTCCTCTACTTTGGGCCCAGCCTCTATCGCCGAGATACCCCATAGTACTCCCGATCAATATACCGAGCAAAGCGGCAATACCCACCGCAATGATTGAAAATAAGAGTGCGTTACGACTACCTAGAATCAGAATCGCCAAGATATCTCGCCCCTCACGATTGGTGCCGAGATGATGTCTAAAACGCCCTGTCAAAGCCTGATTGGCCCCTTTGGGTATCTGGCGAGCAAATGGCTTCATTTCTTTATGCTCAGAATTACCTTGGGTCCCATATGGAATCAAGGCCCAGCTTACGTCTTCAAGTGGGAGAGTATCCCAACGGATTTCGCTATACAATTTGGGTTGGATAGGATCTATGATACTATCAACTTGATGAGGATTCCAGAGTGGATACACTTTTTCGCCTCGCCATTCGCAACTGTAGGGCAAGGGACTGACAATCAAAGGACCGATGAGGGCCATCAATATCCAAAAACTGCATATCATCAGAGAGACGATCGCAATGCGGCTTTGTTTAAATCGCTGCCAGAATCTGGATATGGATTGTTGCGCCATTTTAGTTTTTCCGATTGAGTGTGATACGTGGGTCTAGCCAATGATACAAGACATCGGTAACCCAATAGCCAATCATGGTCAATAGCCCTAGTAGGCTAAACATTGCAAGGATCACGGGGGCGTCATTATTTATGATGGATTCAAATAGCGTTTTGCCAAGGCCAGGGATCTGAAAAACGGTTTCCAAAATCAGGGAGCCGCCAATCATCGCCGGAAAGAGACCAGAGATAAGGGTTACGAGTGGGATGAGAGCGTTCCGCAAAGCGTGTCCGTATAAAACACGCTTTTGACTCAAGCCTTTGGTTCTCGCTGTGCGCACATAATCGCTAGATAATTGCTCTAACATATTGGCTCGCACTACTCTACTGACGACAGCTAATGAGCCATAACTGTAGGCAATCGTCGGTAATATATAGCGAGAGATAAGCTTCCAAGTAGTAGGATTGGAAGGCACAAAAGAACTATCAAACCAATTGGCAAAGTCTGGATTTGCAAAAAACATCAGCAGCACTAGCCCTAACCAAAATTCAGGAACCGCCCGAAAAGCAAAAACTAATATAGCCGAGAAACGATCCCACCAACCATCTTTTTTTCGGGCAGCCAAAATTCCCATCGGAATGCCTAGGCCTAAAACAAGTAGGGTGCCTAATAATGCCAAAAATGCGGTGTAGAAAAACAAAGAGCCAATCGTTTGCGAGATATTGGCTTTTTTCATGGAATATCCGAAATCTCCCCTTTTTATCACCTTGGCCAGCCAAGCGTGATATTGATTATCAAAACCATTCCATTTAAAGCGGGGAACAAAAATCCCCCAGCGATTAGTCTCTGTTTCAAGAAGATGGAGTTGTTCAACTAGTTTTTGGCGTTCCGCGACTAGCGGTACAAAAACAGCATCTAAACTGTAGAGGCTATCCAAAGCGCTAAGAATTCTCTTCAAATCTTTGGGTTGGCCATAATATTGCAGGTCAAAGGCTCGTCTCCGAGCGGTTTTAAGTCGTGCTACGCGGACTGAGCGATTGTCATCAGTAAGGCTATCTTGAGGCAGCTTAAAGACTAAATTCTTGCGCAGGAAGGATTGCTGTAAAACACGCCATTTGTTGACGAGCGCCCATTGGCCATTGTGCTGCAACAAGCGTGAAAGAGCCGCTTTTTCGCGATCAACAATGATATGGTGTAGTGTATCAGGATCAGCCCAAGAATGTAAAGAAAAGTAAAAAGGCGGCTTATCTAAATTAAAGGTATCTATCGC
Organism: Bacteroidota bacterium; assembly: GCA_039024315.1. GTDB lineage: Bacteria > Bacteroidota > Bacteroidia > J057 > J057 > JBCAWW01. Next base: position 14,205 of record JBCCQN010000116.1, on the reverse strand, counting down.
CCGCCTTTGGCAATCTCGCAACTTAATCATGTTGGGCTCAGTAAGTACTGAACCACATTGGTTGATGACCGGAGAAAGACCAACTTTATGGCTAATGAAAAAAGCCAGCACGCTGATCAGCCATACCGTAGGCACCATCAACAAGAGCCTTTTGATCAGGTACTGCCACATCGTTTTATATTAACGGATCCGATCTACAGAACGTACCATTTCTTCGTCTTTACGAATGCCTCTAACGCCCAAAAATATCAAAAAGACCGCCACAACGGGAAAAATCATGCCATAGCCGGGCGTACTTGCGGCAGAGATACCTACGAAATCAGGCCCTTGTTGCGTTAGTAATACTAGGGCTAAAATCTCTACCAAGATCAAAACTGCACCAATGTAGCCAAGACGAATTTGGCGGGGACGATTTTCAAACTGGAAAATTAACCACAAAATATAAGCCCCACTCAATACCGTCATCCCCATAAATATGGAGTGAAGTACCGACTTCATTGCGTCTTGGTGCTCAAAAAAATTGACGCTGCTGCCTTCGGCTTCGGGAGCCATTTGCGCAAGACCATTGAGGACTTCAACTTGGCCAGCATCGCTGTACTGCCAAACGGGCGTAAAAAGCACCGCGAAATTGACGATGATGGCTAAAAGAAAAAAGATGGATTGAATTCTTTGCAACATAGGAAAGCAAATTTGCCGCTTGTCGAGGCGAGGTTGTAAATTTGGCGTGATTTGTAAATCGAAACCAAAGGTAAAAAAAATTGCAGGAATGCGTTACTTCCTCGACATCTCTTATCAAGGAACTCATTATGCCGGCTGGCAAAGGCAAAACAATGCCATCAGTGTGCAGCAGAAACTAGAGGAGGCCTTGAGTACTTTTCTCAGGCAAGAGACAGCCTGTATGGGCGCAGGTAGGACGGATGCAGGAGTACATGCGCGCCAATTGATGGTGCACTTTGATACTGATAGTCTACAGGATCGCCGCCTGCTTGCGGGGCTCAATGGGATTTTGCCAGATGATATTGCCGTCAAAGCAGTGTACCAAGCCACCCAGATGCCATTGCATGCTCGCTTTGACGCCAGCCACCGAGCTTATATTTATCAAATCACCAAGCGCAAAAACCCTGAATATCAATTCACCGCTAGCTGGGTTAAAACTGAACTGAATCTCGCAAAGATGCAGGAAGCCGCCGCTAGCTTACTCGAATACAAAGAATTTGCTTCTTTTTGTAAAGCACATGGCAACAATCTCACCTATCTCTGTGATATCCGCCGAGCAGAATTTGAGGAGACTGATGATCTACTGCTCTTTCATGTAGGTGCCGATCGATTTCTCCGCGGCATGGTCCGCGCCTTGGTAGGAACGCTACTTTGGGTAGGAACGGGACGCTTGAGTGTCCAAGATTTTCGTGAGATAATTGAGGCTCAGGATCGTAAGGCGGCTGGACCGAACGCTGAGGCTAAAGGGCTGTTCTTGACTGAGGTGCAATATCCAGCGGGAAGCTTGGCGCTGATTGCCAATTAGTAGGCCAAGCGTTCTGCGCAGCAGCCAACAAAAAAAGACCCTAAACCTAAGTCTAGAGCCTTATTTATATTTTCAGCTTCGCTGAACGCTACCAGAAGAAAGAGAAATTGACCCCTCCACTACTAGCAAGGCCAACGCCCAAATTGGTAGTTACCTCCTTGACGGTAAAGTTGTCATTGATGGTAAGCAGAGCATCTACATTGGCAGTAGGTTGGACCACGCCCGTTTGCGAAACTCTGATATCACCGCCCATTTGTGAGAAGGCAGTACCTAGATTGTATTCGGCACCAAAAGAGATTTTGTCCGTGATGAAGTAGTTGAAACCAGCAATGAGGTTTAATCCAACGCTAAAGCCACCGGCAGTCTCAGTACGGGTGTTGATATCAGATTTAAAAACCACTGCGCCAGCTGTGTCCAAGTACTGGTATTCGTTGTCAAAGCTGACCGTTTGTGGGCCTAAGAAGGAAATCGGAATTTCAGCCCCCACATAAGGATCAAGCTTAGGAGATTCAAGAGCCATGTGCCACTCGATGCCAGGACTAAAATTGAAACCCGTCTGGGATACAGTAGTGCGAGTCACAGTATCAACCCGATAAGGTTGAGGAAAACGCACAGCGTCGGTATACCCAAAAGTAAAATCACTAACAGAATTGGTGCTCTGAACACCAAAAGTTAGCCTTGCGGCCAGACGATCAGTCAAGTAATAGCGCCCTAATGCTTGGGGAATATCAAACTCGTCAGTACGAAAATCCTCCAAAGAAACGTTTTGGAGACCCGTAATCCGAAAGCCAACCCCCCAATCGCCCGCAAGAGGCTTGGTTTGTCCTACTGCCACACTGAGGCCGAGGAGCACAAAGGCAAAAGTGAATAGAAGATTTTTCATGCGTGAATAATTGCTTTAATCTGCGAACTCCCAACAGGAGAGAATTGTTAACAAGCGCGCAAATTACAAATATTCACCAATTATGTAAGGAGGGAGGAGAAATAGCATTCTTTAAGCATTTTCTCCTGTCTTGAGGGATGTCTTAGCCTATTTTTTTTCTTTTTTTTGTGTCTTAACGCATTTTTTTTTGCCTTTTTACCATTTCATGGAACGCTTGTTTTTGTTGAAGGGAGATAATTTTTTATTCACTAGCAAAACCGTATTTACCGCGTAAGGGCACAAATCTGAAGGCTTGAAGCTTTTCGATTTCATACTCATTGGTGGACTTGCGTTTGACAACCAGCATGTTTTGTTGAGCCAAGTCTCCAGTAGGGATTACCATGATGCCACCAATGGCCAATTGTTTCTTCAAAGGTTCCGGAATTCGGGGGCTTGCAGCCGTAACAATTATCCGATCAAAGGGTTGATATAGCGGCCAGCCTTTGGAGCCATCGCCTTGGAGTAATTTGGTACTACACTCCATATCTTCGAGACGAGACTTGGCCAAATGATGGAGTTTGGGATCGATTTCTACAGAAAAGACTCTCATCCCCATTTTACAAAGGACTGCGGCTTGATATCCAGAACCAGTACCGATTTCGAGTACCTTCATTTTGGCTTTCAGGCGCAAAAGTTGGCTTTGATATGCGACCGTAAATGGTTGGCTGATCGTCTGCCCTTGAGGGATGGGCAAGGCTTTGTCGACATAAGCGTCCGCTTCGAAGGCGGTGTCGACAAACTTATGCCGGGGTACTGCAAGGAGGGCGTCCAATACGCCCTTGTCCGTTATTCCCCGGTCCATCAACTCCTGGACAAGACGTTTACGCTGGCCTTTATGTTTGAAAGTATCGAGCATGTTTCAAAGTTCCCATAAATACACGAAATTTGCACTCAAAATTTCTCCTTCCTATATGATCAAGCATCCAGATACATTTGACAAGCGCCATATCGGCCCCTCTGAGGCTGATTTGGCCCATATGCTGAAGGTGGTAAATGCCTCTTCCCTCGAGCAGCTGATTGAAGAAACCGTTCCGGCACGGATTAGACTGGAAAAAAGTCTCAAAACCCTCGAAGCATTGGGGGAAAATGAATACCTCCAGCGTCTAAAAGGTATTGCTGCGCAAAACGAACTGTATCGAAGCTATATTGGCTTAGGATATTATGACTGCATCACCCCATCGGTGATTTTGCGCAATATATTTGAAAATCCGGGCTGGTACACACAATATACCCCTTATCAGGCCGAAATTTCTCAGGGACGTTTGGAAGCGCTACTCAACTTCCAGACTATGGTGAGTGATCTTAGCGTTTTGCCGGTGGCGAACGCTTCTCTCCTTGACGAAGCTACTGCTGCGGCTGAAGCGATGAGCATGACTTTCTCACAGAAAGCCAAAAAAGATCGCAAGAGCAATGCTAACACTATTCTAGTAGACAAATATTGTCTCCCACAGACGATAGACGTTCTGCGAAGCAGAGCCGCTGGTATTGGCATCGAAATCAAAATTGCCGATCCTAAAGAGTTTGTAGTGGACGACAGCGTCTTCGCTGCCATCGTTCAGTACCCTGATCGTAGAGGGGAAGTCAATACTTACCAAGCCCTAGCAGATCAACTTCACGCTCAAAAAAGCTACCTCATCGTAGCAGCTGATTTGATGTCTCTGGCTCTACTCCAAGCACCAGGCGAATTTGGCGCCGATGTAGCCGTAGGCACCGCTCAACGTTTTGGGGTACCGATGGGTTATGGGGGCCCTCACGCAGCTTATTTTGCCTGTAAGGAGGAATTTTTGCGTTTGCTACCGGGTCGTATCATTGGCGTCTCTATCGACGCTCAAGGCAATCCAGCCATGCGCATGACTCTACAGACTAGAGAGCAGCACATTCGTCGCGACAAGGCTACTTCTAATATCTGTACCGCTCAGGCTCTACTCGCTATCATGGCGGGTATGTATGCCGTCTATCACGGTCCTAAAGGGGTCAAAGCCATTGCTGGCCGGATTCACGCCATGACCAATAGTTTAGTGGCAGGCCTTAAGACTTTAGGAATTACTCCTACTAATGCCAACTATTTCGATACCATCACGGTCGAAGTAGCAGATGCGGCTAAAATCAGGGAGATCGCCCTTGGCGAAGGCGTGAACCTCTATTACAACGAAAATCAAGTGAGCATTTCGCTTGACGAGTGTACCGAGCCCGCTGATGTAAGACAACTCCTCAGCATTTTTGCCCAAGCGACAGGGACTACCCTTAACGGCTTCGATCCTACCAATACGCTTGCCGATGCAGCTTCCAGCCTAGATGGGCAGTACCAACGTACTTCAACATATCTTACTCATCCTGTTTTCAACTCATATCACTCGGAAACAGCGATGATGCGCTACATCAAATCTTTGGAAAACAAAGATTTGTCGCTCAATACGGCGATGATTCCCTTGGGGTCATGTACCATGAAGCTCAACGCCGCTACCGAGTTGATACCTGTTAGCTGGCCAGAATTTGCTAAGCTGCACCCATTTGTGCCTAAAGAGCAAGCCAAGGGCTATGATCAGGTAGTTACCGAATTGGGCGATATCCTCGCCGATGTTACGGGTTTTGCCGGCATCTCTTTCCAACCTAACTCAGGTGCTCAGGGAGAATATACAGGTTTAATGGTGATCCGAGCTTATCACCTCAGCCGTAGCGATGATCATCGCAATATCGCTTTGATTCCTGATTCAGCGCATGGTACCAACCCTGCCTCAGCCGTTATGGCAGGCATGAAGGTCGTGGTGGTAAAAACGGATGATATTGGCAATATCGATATCGATGACCTCCGTGAGAAAGCGGAAAAGCATTCTGAAAACCTCTCTTGCCTCATGATCACTTACCCTTCTACTTATGGGGTATTTGAAGAAGGCGTGAAAGATATTTGTGAGATCGTTCATCAGCATGGTGGCCAAGTTTACATGGATGGTGCCAACATGAATGCGCAGGTAGGTCTTACCAGCCCGGGAAGCATTGGGGCGGATGTTTGCCACCTCAACCTCCACAAGACCTTTGCGATTCCTCATGGTGGTGGTGGTCCTGGTATGGGCCCCATCGGCGTAGCGGCTCACCTCTTGCCTTTTCTACCGAGCCATGTGTTAGTAGAAACAGGCGGCGAACAAGGCATCAGTGCAGTGGCTGCCACTCCTTATGGTAGTACCTCCATCTTATTGATTTCCTACGCTTATTGTTTGATGTTAGGCAGCGAAGGTATGACCGAGGCAACTCGCTATGCGATCCTCAATGCCAACTACCTCAAGAGCCGCTTACAAGATCACTATTCTGTCCTATTTGAAGGAACTAGCGGGCGCGTAGCGCATGAGTTTATTTTGGACTTGCGCGCCTTCAAGCAAAAGTGTGGCCTTGAAGTGGATGATATTACTAAGCGTTTGATCGATTACGGTTTCCATGCGCCTACTGTTTCTTGGCCGGTTCCCGGAACGATTATGATCGAACCTACGGAGAGTGAGCCATTGAGCGAATTGGATCGTTTTTGCGAAGCAATGATTAGCATTCGCAATGAGATCCAAGAAGTAGAGTTGGGTATCGTCGACAAAGAAGACAATGTCTTGCACAATGCACCGCATACCCTTGCTCAAATCGCTGGCGATGAGTGGGAGCACAGCTATTCTCGTAGCAAAGCTGCTTTCCCATTACCGAGCTTAAGAGTACAGAAGTTTTGGCCGAGCGTAGCTCGTGTCAACAATACTTATGGTGATAGAAACGTAGTCTGTACTTGTCCGCCTATCGAGGCTTATGCCGAGGAAGTTTAGGACAGGATACATCAAAATTAGATATGAAAGCGTTACCCAATGGGTAGCGCTTTTTACTTATGGCAGCGCCACCAAATCTGTAAAGAATGTGTATCTTGGCAGCAGCCACTAACCAGCCTCTATGAATTTTGTCACTCGCCATTCTCGTTTCAGCCGCCCGTTTTGGGGGACGTTGATTTTATGCTTGGGGCTTTTTGCTTGCAAGCAATCTCCCACTACTCAGACCAACCTCCAAGAAGCGGAGGCCGAGCCTCCTACTAGCGAAACAGTAGTCTCCCAAGATACTCTAAGCGAGGATAGTATGTCCACCCGTGGCCTAGGGGCAAATGCTCGGCTTGGCTTTGACTTTGCCGGTCAGTTTCCCTTGCTAGACAGCCTGAGCCAGTTTCAAAGCGAAGGGAGAAGGTTGATCGGCAGCTTTGTAGCGGCCGTAGTTCAAGCTCAGAGCATCGAGACAAGCGAGCAATTAGAAGCGCTATTATTTGAACGACGTGATCAGGCAAGAGAGCAGCTGCAATCCCTCATCGAAAATCAGGATAGGCAGTGGCTGGACCAAAACTACGATACCCTAGAAGATGAACTCAACCGCTTAGGGATGAGTATGTTATTTGCCGAAGGTATGTTCATTGGTCTAGGCAATACTACCCTGCTTACAGAACTCGTGGAAAGCAAAGGAAGCGATGCCCTAAAGTGGTATTTAAAGTTTATTTATGCCTCGGATAACTCAGCTAATGGGGAGTATCCCTTTCTAGATATGAGCCCATATAGTGATATGATCTTGGCCGGCGAAAAACTACAATCGCTAGAACCGAATCCTTATTATAGAAAAATCGAAGATCAATATCATAGAGCCTTACTTTGCATGGCCGATGTGCACAGGGTTGGCTCCCCGAACGCTCGTACAGATGAAAAACAGCTAATGGTGGGGGGGATCAATACTGAAAACTACCCCTTCGCTACTGGATTTGAATCACGCAAAGTTTTTGCCCAAGCAAATAGTTCTCGCTACAGCCCAATAATGGCCAAAATCATGACCAATATGTCTGAAATGAGCGAGGATCCAGAACACCTTTATATCATCATTACTGAGTGGGTGGATGGCGAAGAGCTGGCCAAAAGTAGAGTTTATTCACACCTAGAAGCAGGCGTAGATATTCCTCATTATCTCAAGATTCGTCGTTCAAATGGGGCAGATGCCTATGGCATTGTTTATCGATTTTATGATGAGGCCGAAAAAGCAGAGGCTGCTATCAGTAAAATTGAAACTGAAATAGAAACAGCAGAACTTAGAATGGTAAGCGTTCGCTCTGGCGAACTATTTGAGATGGAATCTGCTATGAATTGATATTGTCTTTAAATGAAACATCGTATTATCCTCACGGGTAGCAATGGACTACTCGGTCAAAAAATCATTAATATCCTTGCCGGTAGAGCCAATGTTCAACTTCTTGCAACCTCTCGTGGGGTCAACCGCCATGCGGAACGCGGAGGCTATCTTTACAAGGATCTGGATTTATTAGACTATGGTTTGTGGGCAGCAGAATTTGAGAGTTTTAAGCCTACGGCGGTAATTCATACTGCGGCCATGACGCAGGTGGATGCTTGTGAGGATCAACGAGAAAGCTGCGATAAAATTAATGCCGAGGCAGTCCATCATCTCGCCCAACTTTGCAAGGAGTATGATACTCACTTAGTTCATATCTCAACAGATTTTGTATTTGATGGCGCTGCTGGGCCCTACGATGAAAACGCCAAGCCCAATCCTGTAAACTATTATGGTCAGGCCAAGCTCAAGGCGGAAGAGTACGTGCAGGAAAACGCTGGTTCTTGGGCCATTTTGCGGACCATGCTTCTTTATGGCATCACCCCTTCTATGTCTCGCAGCAATATTGTATTGTGGGTTAAGCGTTCGCTAGAAGCAGAAAAAGAAATCAAAGTCGTCGATGATCAGTTTCGCTGCCCTACCCTAGCGGAGGATCTTGCCAATGCCTCGGTTTCAGCCGCCATGCGCAAAGCGCAAGGTATCTTTCACATCTCCGGAGCGGAAATGATGTCGATCTATGAGATTGCGGAGCGCGCCGCTGAGTTTTGGAAACTGGATACTGGTCTTATGAGTCATACGGACAGTGCTAGTCTTAATCAAGCTGCCAAACGCCCGCCTAAGACAGGTTTTGTAATCCTCAAGGCACAAACGGAGCTAGACTATCAGCCTCATAGCTTTGCTCAAGGATTGGCGATAGTGGATCAGCAGATACGCGAAATGAATTAAGGGAGACAAGCGTTCCACGAAGGGGTAAAAAAAACAAAGACTACTCCTAATTTTCACAGCCGAGACTCCTAAACAGCTCCTCACTAAGCTCATACTCCCGCTCATTGAAAGGGTTAGGGATCTGTGGTACTCTTTGCTTTCTGAGGGCACCCATCTCATGCGCGATGGCAGTAGCGCTTTCGACCTTGATGATAAATTCGTCCACGTAGCTTTTCAAGATTCCCGCCCGAAGGCCTAATTGAATCGCCTGCCGATCCAAAGGTCTGCCATCAATGGCTCGTTCAGGATCCCACTGGTGCACCACATCAGCTTTTTTTAAGGCTGTCTGCCACTGATCTTCCGTTTCAAACAAGTTCGGCTGCCAATGGGCTTCGACAGAATTTTGTAGAATCTGGAGGAAGGATTGGTGAGTAATTTTGATGCGAGCTATGGCCTGCATCCGATTTTTGGTGGCGTACTTGGTCCGATGCAAAACCCAGCCAAAAGAAGGCTTGATCCAACTGGTACGGTCTAAGCCAAAGCCCTTGCCAAAAGTGCCTTTCTCGACGGCTATTTCGACCGTTGAGGGCTTGAAAGCCTGGTAGACATATACCCCTTCCTCGTCATAATCGGCATAAACTATTTTTTTCATGCTGGCGTGATGGTTTCCAGATTCTGAGGTAAATGTGGTTAATGGGATTTAGGCGTCGCAAAATTTTGCGACGCTACATGATGATTATGCCTTTGGATTGCATCATTTCATAGGCGGCTTCTACGTCTCCAGCGCGTAAATTCACTCCTCTGCTAGCGTCTCTGATGACGGTGGTTTCAAAACCTAATTTCACAGCATCTAGGGCGCTAAACTTAACGCAATAATCCGTCGCTAAGCCTACGATATCTACTGCCCGCACGCCTTTCTCCTTTAGGTACTGGCCTAAACCAGTGTCTTTGCGATGGCCATTGTCAAAAAATCCGCTGTAGCTATCTATCTGGTAGTCCGTGCCTTTATGAAAAACCTTATCCACCTTAGTCAGATCCAGACTGCTGACAAACTGTGCCCCAAAAGTACCTTGTACACAGTGAATAGGCCAAAGGACTTGTTGTAGACCATGAAGGTCTATGATATCTCCTTGAGATTGGTTTTCATGGTTGGCGGCAAAACTCCCATGATCCAAAGGATGCCAATCTTGGGTCGCTACCACTAGGCTGTAGTCCTTTTGCAATTCATTGACGAGCGGTATGATTGCTTTCCCTCCGGGAACGGCAAGACTCCCCCCTTCTACGAAATCATTTTGAATATCTATAATCAATAAGGCCTTCATAAAAAAAACATATTTGTGTAAATATAACACATTTATTCTTTTAAACGAGATTACGCTAGCTTGGTTACTATTGCCCGAACATAAAAATGTGTATCTTTTCCCGCCTTTTGGCCAGATTAGATAATGCTATGTCCATGAAAAGAGCCTTGGTGCTAAGCGGAGGCGGTGCAAACGGAGCGTTTCAGTATGGGGCGCTAAAGTACATTGAGACGGAAATTAAGCCCAAAATACCCGACTTTAATTATGATGTCATTGCGGGTGTTTCGGTGGGGGCGATCAATGCGGTGATGGTGGCCATGCACAAATTCCGAGGGCTGGACAAAATCTGGAACTCGCCTAATTTAGAGAAGCTAATTTATCGGGGTAAGTTAGAGGTATTTCAGCTTATGCGTCGTCTCCTGTCCCAGGAACGCTCAATTTTGGACAATACTCCGCTATTTAATCTTCTACAACGATACGTTCGCCTGAGCGATATCTACACTCAAGAACACAAACTCAAAATAGGTGCGGTATCCCTCTGCTCTGGTAATTATGTATCCTTAGGTCCAGAGCAATTTGATGCTGACGTTGAATTTCAGAAAGCGATATTGGCCTCAACGGCTATTCCCATTCTTTGGAATCCGGTGGATGAGATCCGTACCAAAGATGGTATCATCAAAGATTTGGTAGATGGTAGCATCAGAGACAATAGCCCCCTTGGACATGTGATTCAATACCATCCTGACGAAGTCATTATCATCAACTGTAGTTCCCCCAAAACCCCCTTGGAGTTTGAAGCGGAACCCGCTAAGAGCATGTTTTCGATTGCTCGTCGAGCTTTGGTTGATATTGCCATTGATGAAATCTTTATTAACGATCTGCGGGAGTTCTTGACGATAAATGATTTGGTGGGACAAGCAAAAGCCCAAATGCCAGACATCCGCTTATATCGCAATCATTTTGTGACGGGTAAACGTGTTGAACTCAAACAGTTTCAAACTATCTTGATCGAACCGGACGAAAACTTAGGCAATATTCTTGATTTTAGAGCAGAACAAATCCAGTGGCGGATCGAAGAAGGATACCAAGCCGCGCGCAAGGCTTTTGCTCATTATCAGAACAAAAATGTCAGCGGTTTTTTTTCCAGTCGTTGATTTGTAATAAAACTCAATTCTAGCCGACAGATAAAACACAAGATCTAAATCCTCACAGAAGTATCGGGAAACGCTGCGTTTTTTATAACTTCGCGGGATACGCTTACAAGAGCTAATAAAAATATGGCAAACATCATCTTTTGGATAATCGTCTCAATTGTAGCTGCTGCGGCCGCTTTTGGACGATACAAACTTTATGAAAAGGCAGGTAAGCCCGCATGGGCCGCTTTTGTGCCTGGCTATAATCAGTTTATCAAACTGCAAATTATTGGGAAACCCATTTGGTGGCTGGTGTTGCTATATCTTCCGGTAATTGGCGTATTGGTTTGGGTCGCGATGGCGATCGAATTGGCCAAAGCCTACGGCAAGTATAACCTCAGCGAACACGCAGCAGCCTTGATTTTGCCATTTTATTATCTCCCCAAGATTGGGATGGATGATAATACCCGCTACCTAGGACCACCAGAGGAGCAGAAAAAAGTACCAGCCAAGTCTGGTGCTCGCGAATGGGGCGATGCGATCCTCTTTGCGGGTGTAGCTGCCTTGATCATCAGAACGCTCTTTATCGAGGCTTTTATGATCCCCACCAGTTCCATGGAAAACACGCTTTTGGCAGGGGATTTCCTATTTGTCAGTAAGTTTCATTATGGTGCCCGCCTACCGATGGTGCCCGTTTCGGTACCTTTCATTCATAATAAGATTGGCTCTGGCAAAAATGCGACGCCATCCTATTTGGATATCATCCCAATGCCTTATCTGCGCCTACCGGGTCTAACAGATGTTGAACGCAATGATATTGTGGTGTTTAATTACCCTGCCCATGATATACATGACCTGCGGGATGGTGCAGGGCTGGTCGAGCCGATCAGCATGAAAGAAAACTACATCAAGCGCTGTGTGGCTGTGCCAGGCGATGTCCTAGAGGTACGCGACCAGCAGATTTATATCAATGGCGAAAAGGGTGTAAATCCCGAAAACATGCAGTTGCAGTATTTGGTCAACACGTCCCAAAACTTCAACTATCGCCGTCAACTCAAAGAGTTGGGCATCAGACCTAGCACAGAAAACACCAACGTAAACTGGAAAGACCTCAATAATACTACCCACTACTTCTGGGCCAATAGCGAAAAGATCAAAGCTATTTCTGAGTTACCCCAAGTAGTCAAAATGGATACCATAGATGAGAAAGGTCCTGAATATGGTCCAGGCATCTATCCCAAAATCCTCAATACCAAAGGACAGACCTTTGCTTTTAACCGAGACTACTATGGTCCGATTACGGTTCCTAAGAAAGGGATGACGGTAGAATTAAATCGAGAAAATCTATCGCTCTACGCGCGTTGCATCCAGTCGTATGAGGAGCATGAATTAAAGTATGACGACAATCTAACTAAGATCATGATTGATGGCCAAGAGGTAAAGGAATATACCTTTGAAATGGATTACTATTTCATGATGGGAGATAATCGTCATAATTCCGAAGATAGCCGTTACTGGGGCTTTGTACCCGAAAACCATATCGTAGGCCGGCCACTATTTATTTTCTTTTCTTACGAGAAATTCCCAGAGCAGAATTTTTTACAGAACATCCGTTGGAGCCGTATTGGCTGGCAAAAGATCGAATAATGGCAGATAATCAAGCCGCCCGTTGGCAGCGCTTAGAAGAATGGTTTCGCACCTTATTGGGCAAGCAACCCAATATGGAGGCTATATTATTTTTGATTGGCGTGCGAGAGTTGGGCAGTCCGCCCAAAGAGTTTGAGAAGGAGGAGAAGATGGAGCTCATGCACATTGCTATTTGCCGCTTGCTCTCACAATCTGGCTATTACGAGCTCTCGCATCTTGATCAAGATGGCTGGCCGCACTGGAAGTTGGTCAAAGAACTACCTCATCAGGATATGTTTTCGCAGGTACATCTGTTGCGAGAACATATTCTGACCTATTTTGAAGAAGAGGAAATCTTCAAAGCATGAAAGCGCATTTACAAAGACTGTTTCGTTACCATGATTGGGCCAATCGGCAGTATTTTCCCATTCTTAGCTTAGAGGCAGTACCAAACGAGTGTATTCGTCTGTACAGTCACATTCTCAATGCTCATGGTATATGGATGGCGCGTATTCTCAATCAAAAGGTACCGGTTGCTCCTTTTGACATCCACAGAGTGGAAGATTTTCTGCAAATTCATAATAGTTTCCAAGCTCAAAGCGAAAAACTACTTGAGATTGAACGTAACTTTGATAGGGTGATTAGTTATAGTAATTCCTCCGGAAAACGCTTCTCCAACTCCCTAGGCGATATTATGGCTCATATAGTCAATCACGGTACCTATCACCGTGGGCAGGTAGCAATGCTCCTCCGCAAAGCGGATATTGCCCCTGTTCCAACGGACTATATCTTCTTTCAGAGAGATCAAGGATCGCAATAATTAGTTTCTCTCAAGCCTCAACTGACGTTTGATGCGAAAATACTCCCGGTTCTTTGAACCGATTAGTTCTCCTACTCCTTCTACAAATAAATCAATCTTCAAACTGTCTGCAGTAAGCTCCAAGCGATGCTTATACTGAGGAATAGCGCCAAAAAAGTTGGGGCATGAAAAGGTCGAACTAGGTGCAGTATTAAAGATAAACTGCACACTATCGTTTTGAATTGCCAAAATACCGGCTTGCCCACAGGTAACGTATTCGTTATCCTTGATGATCATTTCTGCTAGCTCGTCAGCAAATACAGTCTGCACTAAAGTATCTTGTTGGGCTACCCCTTCATTGTAGTTGAGGTAAAGTTCATCGATCAAAATGGTACCCCTATAGCTGCCTTGTAAATCCATAAAAATAGGATCGAGGCGTTGACAGCCAGTCAAAATAACAATAGCAAAAAAGGCGAAAAAGAGGCTGTACTTAATCACGAGATAATTATTTGTGTGCGACAAACTGAGAAGGATTTCCCGAGCTTTTTATCACGCAATCAGTATCTTTCTCAGCGGTGAAATTACAAGGTCAACCAATAATTTAACTTTAATACCACCGCTCGGTTACGTAGGCCAAAGGTTTCCAAGCCATAGTTATCAGTATAAACTAAGAACAAATCAGACATTGGCTTGAAGCGCCACTGCAAGCGAGAATTGATATTAAAATTATCCCACTGGGTATTGTATTGTAGATAAGTCGTCCAGAAAATATTCTGGTTGAAATTGATATTGATCTGAGGCCCGATCAACCATAGATCCGCACTATCATAAGGCTTAGGTAGTTCGACATAATCGCGGCT
>JBCCQN010000115.1:0-26115 GCA_039024315.1 Bacteroidota bacterium | reverse complement strand
CGATGAGAATTATGCGCTTGAAATCTTTGACCGCTGGGGCAGAAGCTTTTTCCGTACCGACGCGCCTCAAGAGGCTTGGGAAGGAACGGATATGAACGGTGCTGCAGCCAGAGAGGGGGTTTACTATTACAGCCTCAAGATTGGGGAGAAGGTTTACAATGGTAACATCACCCTGATGCGATAGAGCCCAGAAGAGCAAATCAAATATGATACAGAAGCGCTGCTCGAGAGAGTGGCGCTTTTTTATTGGCACCGCTTCGCGGAACGAGAGTAGCGTTCCGCGAAGCGGTCCTGCCCAAAAAGAGGCTATCATTTACACCCACGTAATAGATAACTTGAGAAGAGGGACGAATTAAGTACTAAGTAGAAAGTATCCCGATAGCTATCGGGAGTATCTAGTACTAAGACCTAGGAGAGTTTAGTTATATGGTTCAGCGAGACTTTTTACTCTGGACTACATACTTTTTACTCAGTACTTAAATCGGAGAGTCTTTTGACTTGTTGATCGAAAATGATCTCAGGATCAACCGCTCGTGCCTTCATACGAATTGTCTGATGCTGGGCGATTCCTTTTTCTTTGATAAGCTGCTTTAGCTTTTCTTCTCCTCCTAGTTTCTCCATCAAATAGTAATCGTCTTCCCAAAAATCACTTTCCACGATTTGCCCTTTAGCCAATGCCTCTTTTAGCAAATTTTTCAGGATAAGATGCACTCCTTTATTCTCAGGCGACTCGAAATAATCTGAGCTTAGGGCTTCGTACTTTGCTTGAAACCATTCTGCGTATTCCCTCTTTTTGACGGCTATTCTTCCCTCAAAAACTTCGAGGCCATTTTTGAACCATTGGATTTCTGCCAATGAGACCTTATTGATTTGGAATAGGTCTCTTAGTGTATAATCGATTCTATCTGCGGATAAATTGGGTAATGGGCTTTCTAACAGGGGATAAGCCTCAAGTTTTTCAAAGGTGTGGATATCAAAACCATGGCTTTGCAATAGTACGCTTATTGCGGAATCTTTAATAAGCTCGAAATATCGTTTTTCATGATAGTCTTCTTCCTCTAGTTCAAGGACATAGTCAATCAAATGTGAGAAGGCAGTATGGGAGATATCATGGATCAAACCGGCGATTTGGGCTTCTATGCTGCCGCCTAAATCCTTGATGAGAAGCATAACACCGATGGAATGCTCAAAGCGAGTGTGATCGATATACGGACTGACTAGGAAAATACCGCCGCCTTGATGGACGCTCTTTAAGCGCTGAAAAAGTTCTGCTTGGATCAATTCTGGGATTACTCCTTCTAGTGTATATTCTCCATATAACTCATCAAGGTACCTCATACAGCAATCCTATTCTTTTTGCCTCAAAGATAAAAATAATGAAGTGGGGAGATGTCGGCAGATAGAGTGAAGCGTTCCGCGCAGCGGCCGTAAAAAATATAAATATCGAAGACTGATTGCAAAGTATAGAAGTAGTGCCAATCCCTTAGCAATTGGGCATTGCTTATTCGTAATTCAGCATTTAGTCGTTCTGCGCAGTAGAAAAATTAAAGATAAAAAATGCCCCGTCCTGTAACAGAACGGGGCAAAGCTTTGGGCAGTCAGCCTTATTCGATAATCAGACGCTTGTGCATAACCGCATCTGGGGTTCTTACTTCAAGGATATACAATCCAGTTGCTAGCGTGCTAGGCAAGCTAACCTCTTGAGTGTAGTTGCCGCGAATCTGACCGATGTTGCGGGTATAGATGATTTGACCAGCAGCGTTACTCACGCGGAGCGCTACCTTGTCAAGGTTGATACCGGCAAACTCAACGTCAAAGTTACCGCTGTTCGGGTTTGGATAAACTTGAACCGCTTGGCTCAATAAATCGTCCTCGATACTTACGTTGGTAACGATGATAGTGTCAGTCTTGGTAGAAGTACCACAATCATTGATTGCTGTCAAAGTAACGATGAAGGTATCGTTAGTCGCAAATGTATAGGTAGGATCGGCGTCCATGCTTGTATTGCCATCGCCAAAGTCCCACATAACAGAATCTGCGTCAGTTGACATGTCTGAGAAACTAATTTCGTAGTTGACATCACCCGGTACAAAGTCAAAGTCAGCTACTGGGAAGGTATCAGTCGCCGCAATGCTAAGCGTTGGAGAAGTCAATTCACAACCATTAGCGTCAGTGATAACACCGGTATAATCACCAACCGGTAGCATCATGAGGTCTTCCGTAGTCGCACCATTGCTCCAAGAGAAGGAGTAACCAGCAGTACCACCGCTAACGCTAATCATGATGGAACCCGTGGAGTCATCTGGACAAGCAACGCCGATCAATGTATCAAGCGCAACTGTAATCGCAGAAGGCTCGGTGATAGTAACAGACGCATCAACCGCACAGTTAAAGCTATCCACCACGGTAACATTATAAGTACCAGCGGTGAGACCAGTAGTCATCGCCATGTTGGCATTGTTGCTCCAAGTGTAAGTGTAAGGAGCGGTACCACCAGTAACCGTAGCCATAGCAGTACCCGTAGAATCACCGTTACAGAGAACTGAATCAACTACACCAGCCATTACCATAGGAGCAGAAGCGGCGATATTGACAACGATAGAATCGCTACCTCTGAGACCAAGGCTGTCGATTACCGTTACAAAGATGACGCTATCTAAGATAGGTGCACCAGAAGTATTGACTAGCATGATAGACTGAGTGCTATCACCAGTGGACCACTCGTAGTCGCTAAACATACCGGCGTCTAGCATATCACCCGTACAGATGTTGATCGTATCGGGACCTAAATCTGGGACAGGTAGAGTACCAATAGCAAAATTGTCAAAGGCAAAACCTTCGTCTTGAACGGAGCCGTCAGAACCGAAGTTGACGCGGAAGTGAACGTTAGGTGCACCGACCAAAGTGTCAGGCAGTGGATGAGATGCATAAACCCAACCATTGGTACCAGTACCATTACGACCAGACCAACCTTCTAAAGATCCACCTGGGAGACCATCGATATCGTCGTCGTTATACCAGTTAAATGGATCGCCATTAGCACCAATGTTGATCCAAGTAGCACCAGAGTCAAGACTCGCTTGTAGGTTAGCACCATCCCAATCCGCTTCAGACTCAACCCAAATACTTAGCGATACCCATGGATCGGCAGGAGCATTGGTCATATCGAAACACGGACCTTCAACGAAGGAGTTTTCATCTGGATTATAGATACTCGCTAGGCTAGTGGCCCAAGCATTAGTACCTGAGAAGGCACCAGAAATAATGGCATTAGCTGGAGTCCCTAATTCCCAAGAACTAGCTACACCGCCACTAAGCCAGCCACCATTACCATTTTCGAAGGTTTCTAGATACGGATAGCTAGCAATAACAGGCAGGCTCGTGAAGGTAGCCGAGAGGGAGTCGTTAAGCATGTTTTGATCAGCCGGAGTAGCCGCAGTAGCTACTGCAGTAATTACATAGTCCCCAGGAGCTGTCATATCAACAGTCGTCGTGAAAGTGAAGGTCGTGGTATCGCCAGCAGGAAGACCCATTGGGAGGGTTTCTACTGCTGAGAAACCAGCACCATTGACATCAAACTGAGCGTCGATACTAGAAACTGAATCAGTACCAAAGTTTACTACTGTGATAGTAATGGGCTCAGCTGCCCCAAGACCACAATCTGGATCTGGACCCATGATGTCGATAACGGTGATATCGGACTGTACTACTTTCTTGATGAAGATATTGTCAAGGAAGATGTCATTGTCTTCGGGGTCATCTACCGTACCTTCAGAAGCGTAGAATGCGACGATGATTTCCTGTCCTGCAAAAGAGGCAAGTGAGAAAGTATCAGTCTGACCTACATTACTGATGGTAGAGTTAGCATCGTAAGTAAAGAAGTCAGCGTAAGTCGCACCACAGTCAGTCGAGATCATGACTTTGAGGAAGTCATCAGAACCAAGGTTTACTGCATTGGTTCCGCCAAAGTCGGTAAGAGCGATATCGTAACAAAGGAAGGTAGTGGTATCGGCCGTAAATTTAGGACCGATCATCCAGTCATCATCTCCGAGGTTCCAAAGGTTGAACTTAGCTGAAGCTCCATTAGCAGGAACGTTAGCGAAGTCATCAAGAACCCAGCCAGAGGTAGTACCGCCGTTGGGATTGCCAACCCCTTCATCTTCAAACCAACCTGGTGCGATGGCGCTTAGGTTACCACTATTGAAGCCAGTAAAGTCTACGACAGGTAAGCTTGGGATTAGAGGTGCAATACGCTCTCTGGTTACGCCTACACTGTCATTAGAACCATTGGTGTCCCCATTGACGTTGGCATCAATAGAAAGCGTATAGATACCTGCGGCTGAAAGATCTGCAGCGGTAGTGATGATAGCAGTCAAAGTATCAAATGGAGCGAGTGTACCACTGTTTACTTCAGAAGTAAACATAGCGGGGATAGGACCAGTGATATCAAGCATGAAATCCAAGGTGTCTACCGCAAAGTCAAGCGTATCAGAACCAAAGTTGGTGTAAGTAACTTCTACCGTCTGATTAGGACCGAGACAAGACGGATCAACAGGTTGATCTACTGAAAGGATCGCAATGTCAACGGGTGGCTGATCATAAACATTGATATCATCAAGAGAAATATCACTACGGAATTCAGCACCACGAATACCGCGGAATACTAATTGAATCGTACCACTAAAGTTTCCGAGAGAAACAATTTGCTGTCTCCAAGGATCGTTTTCATTAGTCTGTTGTTCTCCTGATAGACTGAAAACCGTAGTGGTAACTCCACCGCTGATCACGTCCAACTCTAGCGTACCCATCTGCGCACCATACATATGGTACCAAAACTCAACTGATGGATTGGCTAAGCCTGAGATATCAATACAAGGAGAGGCCAGTTCTGTGACATCACCTAAAGCTCCGGAGGAAGCCTCTGTAAATACATATAGCGATCCACCTGGTGTGTGGTCATCTAGTGGGCCTGTGTCCGAAGAGTTGGTGGTACCATCATCTTCAACATGCCAGATGTAGGCTCCTCCTGTCATGGTCCAACCAGTCGGGAATGTGCCTGGAACGCCAGTCGTACCTGTTTCAAAGTCTTCTACATAAGGTGCCATAACACCAATACCTGTGTTAACCGTTAAAGCTAAGGTGTCATTAGATAGGTCTGCATCATTTAATACCGTAGCACCTGCCTCTATAGTGTGAGGACCACTAACTGATAAATCAGCAGTTGCGGTGAAGGTATAGGATACTGTATCACCTGGGTTTAAGGTGCCAGGGATTATTTCAGGAGCAGTAATCGGACCTCCATCCACAGAAAAAGCAGCTGCGATATTAGAAGCGGGGTTACTACCAAGGTTTCCTACTTCAATGGTCACTGACTCTGAAGCAGTATTACAAGCGCCATCAGCACCACTCGAGCTAACAGAAATTACATAAGTGTTAAAAGGAGCTGGTAAGAAAGGAGCAAAGCCCCAAACTTCATTATCTGTCAAGGAAGTACCATTGCCTTCCTGTCCAATAAGGTCATCGCCAAACTGTACTGCAGTGTTGGCATCCATTTGTACCCCTACAGTACGGGTCAAAGCGGGAGTAGCGGACGAAAACTGATCTACCACATAAACATTGTTGGTACCTTCCTCGAGTACAATACAGAAATAAGCAAAGCTTACGTTAGGGTTGCCGTACTCAAATGAAAACCACTTGATCCATAATTGCTGAGAACCGGGAGTACCGAAGGTTTTTCTCCAAACTCGGTCATTGGTACCGGTGGGAGGGCTAGCAGTAAACTCATCCCAAAGACCCGCAATCGACATATCTGGAAGACCAGGGCTCGGAAGGTTGGTGTTAGCTGCTGGAATGATTGTCGTAGCGGTGTCAAAGGTAATGACTCCATTCAAACTCGCTTTGAAGTGAGTTACAGGAGTACCAAAGAAATCAAACGGAAAGCCAATGGCTTCTGATTGAGAAAGCGCATTTGCGCTTTGAGAGGGGGGCTGAACTTCTACCCAGCCGGTAGTTGTAGTTTCGGAATCGGAGTTGAGACCTCCGGGGCTTCCGACATTAGCCGAGAAAGTTGGAAGATAGGTAACTTGCGCCCATAATCCAGTAGATCCCATGACTAATAACAATAGCGTCAATAATTTTCTCATAAGTGTCAGGAATTGGTTTACAGAGTAAAAAAATCAGTATTGTTACAAGCAAAACAATACTATACTACTAACATACACTGAAGGAAACCGACAGACGTTGGGTCTGAGTAAGTTCCATGTTCTCCCGCCATGGCGAACGCTTGGCTCTCCATAGGGCAAATTGTTATTTGTTTATACCGCTACGGCCTGTGCCATCCGATATTCAATAATCTTTCTTTGTGGGTCAAAAGGACCCAATTCATCCAGTCCTAGCGATTTGATCGCTATATATATGAGTTCCTCTTCCGGAAACTCTCCACCTATACCTTGTAAATCTAGATAGTACTGTCCTGCTTCAAGCAAACAGCGTTTGGGAATCAAACCAACTAGTTCAGAACCAGTAACCCGCATACCTCTTTCTCGGGCCGAACGCCTGACCGCCTCAAAGGCAATATGCAGGGGGGTCTGATTGATATCTGTCAAATTGGTAGATACTTGGGCCACTCCATACTGCTCCATATACCAGCCAATCGCTTTGACGGCTTTGCATTTTCCCGCTGCGCGAACGATTCCCCCTTTTTCGTCTCTTACTTTTTTACCGTCCACTATCTTGGCTCTTCCGCTCTCGCGAACGTCTGCCGCTACTGCCTTGGCATTGGAGACTGATCGACTATTGAGGTTGACGTTGTAAGCAATCAAAAAGTCTCTGGCCCCGATTACCGTTTGGCCAGATTGAGCATTGAATTGCTGAGGGCCATAATCAGGCTTCCAATCCGGAGAAAGAATTTTGCTTTCGAAGCCTTCGTATTCTCCTGAGCGGATGGTCGCTAGGTTTTGGCGGCGAGGCTGAGTAGCAGCCCGTTCGTAGAGATAAACCGGAATCTGCAATTCCTCTCCTACGCGCTTAGCCAATTGATGGGCTAAGGCCACTGCTTCTTCCAAGGTAATACCACTAATGGGGATCAAAGGGCATACATCAGTAGCGCCCATACGGGGGTGCGCGCCATGATGTTGGCGCATATCAATGAGACGAGAAGCTTCTTTGATGCCTAGAAATGCAGCTTCAATAACCGCCTTTGGATCGCCCACAAAGGTGATCACAGTACGATTAGCTGAGGCTCCCGGATCAACGTCCAGTAGGGAAACGCCTTCGACCGATTGGATGCGGTCTGCAATCTTATTTATGAGTTTTAGGTCCCTCCCTTCGCTAAAATTGGGAACACACTCAAGAACAGAAGGCATGTAGTAGTTTCTAGGTTAGTAGTGTATGTACTCCGAAAAAAAGATGCGATTACATAGTAGCTATTTTGCTAAGATAATGATGATTCCCTTAAGTTGGAATTTCCGTAGCGTATTTTTTCTACTGAAGGCTACTTTCGATAGCGTCGATTACTACCTTGACAAAGATAAACATAACGCCCTGATTACTAGATTTTATAATATCTGCCTCCTCTTCAAAAATGATTTGAACCAAGAATTCAAGTAGACCTGCTTGGGATGATTCTGTCATTAGATCACGGGCTATTTGTGCAAATCCTTCTTCACTCTCTTCTGCCAAAAATTCAATCATTTTGGCGTTTTGAGACTTGATTTCTTCAAGATGTTGCTCGTCGATTTCTGCTATTTCAATGCCTGCCCGCTGATAGGTTTGCCAAATGATCAGGCCTAAAAACAGCATTAGCTCGCTTTCTTCCCCATCAAAATCAGATTCGCCCATCGTCATCAGATAAGTAAACAATACGGGTTGAGCCTCACCAAAAGACGCTATAATCTCTGCTATCTCTGCTTCCTCTTCGATGGAGGAAAGCCAGTCATAGGTCTCATCGGCTTGGTCTATACTTAGCATCTGCATGCGTCAAAGGTAGGGATTTAGACCAAAGCGGCCAATAAGTTCTCTACCCCTTCTTCAATGGGGAGAGCTACGGGTAGGCCTAGTTCTGCTTGGTATTTGGCTTGATAAGATTTGGCCTGCGCAAAATCCAAACCCTTAGTATTGAGCGCAATTCCCAAAGTAGGGACACCATACATTTTGATTAGCTCGATTTCACTTTGCAAAGAGGGGATCTTCAAGTCATACTGCTCCCAGCCTTTATAATAGGTTCTGGCGGGTGGGTGTACTAATACGACTCCATCTACATTGCCAGAAACCAAGAACTCTGAGCCGCAAGGCCCGCTAGGATTGCGCAAAGCGGCTTGGCCTTCGATCAAGATGAGATCTGGATTGACCTGCTCATCGCAGCTAACAATGGCGTGCTCCAATTCTCCCGAGACGAAGTCATTGAGGGTAGAATCAAACACAAAACCAAAATGCCCATCTACCATCCAGCCGGTCTGACCGGTATAAATCATTTCTGCCTTGATGCCTTGTTGGCGAGCGGTATTGCGCAAATGGAGGGCGGTGGTTCTTTTGCCAACGGCGCAGTCAGTACCCATGATCGCAATCTTAGGCGTCTTTACTTTGAAGATGCTCCCGTCCCAAAAATGAAGATCTTCTTTGTTCTTCGCTTTGCGAACGTCAATGAGTTGGGCCCCGTTTTCGGCCGCTAGGCTCACTAGAGGTGCTTTCTCATTCAAAAATTCATGCATGCCCGAGACTAGCGACATAGCGTTCCGCAAAGCGGCCTCCATCTCAGGAAATAATTGCTCCGGCAGCTTACCTCCTGCATTGGCGATGCCGATGATACAGTATTTGGCTACTTCTTCGGCTTGCGCGAGGTAGTCCTCAAAGCTTGCAAAAATCTTGATTCCTCTGGCTTTACCATCAACCACTTCACCCGCATCTCTCCCCGCACATTTGCTATCTATAATCCCTACAATTTTGAAACGCTCCGATCCCCGTACGAGACCGTGGGCTGTCTTGGCGGCATTGTCATCAAATTGATCGCCGGTGAGGACGATGGCGGTTTCTTGCTTCATGGGTTTGTTTTAGAGGCAAGAAATGTAGTAATATTCTCCGGCTTCGCCGAACGCAGGAACTATGAATGTAGCATGCCGAAGGCCAAATGCAGAAATGATTTTAAACCCTTCTACCTTCGGCCTTCAATATTCGATTTTCACTATGTTGCGGATAAGCGTTCCGCGCAGCGGTAATGCTAAACCGTCTCAGCCAGCAAAGCTAAAATCTGCTCACCATGCTCTTTGGTTTTGACCTTTTCGATCACGTGAGTCAGTTTGCCTGCCTCATCAAAAAGGAAAGTGGAGCGCATCACGCCCATATAAGTTTTGCCATACATGGACTTTTCACCCCAAGCGCCGAGGGCTTGGATCAACTCGTTTTCGGGATCGCCGAGTAGATCATAGGGTAGCTCTTGCTTCTCGATAAAACGACCAAGCGGCTTTTCCTTATCGGGGCTAAGGCCGACGACTTCGTAGCCAGCTTTTTGTAGCTCAGTATAATTATCTCTCAAGCTTACTGCCTCTTTGGTACAAGAGCCGGAGTTGGCCTTGGGATAGACAAATACGATGAGTTTTTTGCCAGCATAATCTTGTAAACTGGCCGTTTCGCCCTTTTGGTTGAATACAGAATTACTAGGAGCAGGGGATCCAATATTGAGAAAAGAAGACATATCGTTTGAATTAGGATTTTATCTGAACATAAGAAACCAACTCCCTCCGCTTTTGTTATTTTTGTATGATGAAAACGATCAAATTAGGATTCAGTACTTGCCCCAATGACACCTTTATGTTTGATGCGATGGTGCATGGGCGTATCGATACCGGAGACATTCGTTTTGAATTGGTTTTGGCGGATATTCTCCACCTCAATCAGATGGCTGCTGCAGGAGAGCTTGATATGGTCAAGATTTCCTACAACACTTATGGTCGCATCAAGGACCGATATACTCTTCTAGAAGCAGGCAGTGCTCTAGGACATGATTGTGGCCCTTTGCTAATTTCCAAGCGCCCCTTGAGTGCCGAAGAGATTGTGAGCGGCGACCTAAAGGTGGCCATACCCGGCCAAAATACTACCGCAAACCTGCTTTTGAGCTTTTATGCACCCGAGATCGCAAATCGCAAAGAGATGATTTTTCATGAAGTGATGCCTGCGATTGCCAATGGCGAAGTGGATGCAGGAGTAATCATTCATGAAAATCGATTTACCTATCAGGATATGGGCCTACAACTCATCCAAGACCTAGGTGAATACTGGGAAAGTAAGACCCAGCTACCCATTCCGCTAGGGGCGATTGTGGCCAAAAAGAGCTTAGGTGAAGACTTGATCAAGGAACTACAAGCCTATATGAAAGCCAGCGTGACTCATGCCTTTGCCTATCCTGAAGACTCAGGCGACTACGTCAAGCAGCACGCGCAGGAGATGGACCCCGCGGTCATGAAAGCCCATATCGATTTGTATGTCAATGAGTATTCTCTCGCCCTCGGCGAACGCGGGCACGCGGCTGTCGAAAAGCTACTGTCGGTAGGAGAGGGGATGGGGCTTTATAAATGAGGTAGCCTGACTAATGAGGGTCGAATTTTGAAGGCATGTCGCGCTTTTCTCTTCAGCATTCGGAGTGCGATATTGATCAGTCTTTATTCTGATTGTACTCCGCCACTGCTTTGATGATGCCCGGCTCTTTATAGATGTGATTGCCAATGATCACTTCCTTAATCCCCACTGCTTTGAGGTTGTCAATGTCCTCGAAAGTATGGATATGGCCGCTCGCAGCAAAAGTAGCGTCGGGATAGGTATTGGTGAGCTCGCTGTAAAATGCTAAATCCGGCTCACGATCCAAGCTGTCAGAATCAATATCAGTGAGCAGAAATCTATTGAAATCGAGTTCCAGACTTCTGTTGATCAGCTCGTGTAATTGAGGCTGCTCAGTTTCCTGACTAAAACCATGGCTCGTCAAATGACCGTCCAACATATC
Source organism: Bacteroidota bacterium (assembly GCA_039024315.1). Taxonomy (GTDB): domain Bacteria; phylum Bacteroidota; class Bacteroidia; order J057; family J057; genus JBCAWW01. The sequence continues at coordinate 15,125 of JBCCQN010000115.1, read as the reverse complement.
AAAGGCGATGGTGATACGTTCGTTTTTGATATGATCTGCAGCAGAGATCTCTTCGAGGAACGGTAGGTCGTTGGCCGCAGAGGTACCAATCACAAAATAGTCAACCCCGCCATATTGCAAGGATTTGAGGTAGTCCATAGACTTGATGCCGCCACCGACCATAATGTCAGGGATGGTAGTGTTAGCCAAAGAACCGATTAGTCCTTTATTGTTGGCATCATTGTCTTGAGAGGCATCAAGATCTACCAGATAAATACGTTCTATATCTTGATCCGAAAGCTTTTCGATCAACTTATAGGGGTCCAGATTGAGAAAATCCAAATTTTCATAATCTCCGGGACGGAAGGCGGCGGTTTTGCCGTCTTTGATATAGAGGGCAGGAATGATCAGCATGGAGGTAAAAGTAAAGGATATTTTGCATTGCAACAAGGCGGCGAAAAGTCCGTACTTATAGTACCCCATGATGTGAACACTTTAGTTTTCACACGATATCCTTATGTCCACACTTTTTTTTGAAGATTACCACCAACTGCTTTTTCCAGTAGCTTACAAAATGTTGGGGGATGCCGCCGATGCCGAAGACATCGTGCAGGAAACCATGTTAAAATGGCTGAGCGTTCCCCGCAGGAAGGAAATAGAAAACCCAGAAGGCTATCTAGTGCGTACCCTGATGAACAAATGTCTCAACTTCATCAGAGATCATCGCAAAAAGCGAAGCGATGTCGAAATCGCCCCTGAATTACTCACAGATCAACTTCCCGGCTTGATTGACAAGCAACCCGCCCTTGCCCTTGGCATGCAGGCTATGCTTGAAAAGCTTACGCCCATGGAGCGAGCGGTCTTTTTGCTCAAGGAGATTTTTAATTATTCTCACAAGGAGATTGCCGAATTATTGGAATTGAGTGAAGAGTACTGCCGTCAGCTATTGAGCCGGGCTCGTCGCCATCTACGCAACGATCGCCAACGTTTTGAAGCCAAGCCAGAGCAACACTTACAATTGTATCAAACTTTTGTGGAAGTCTGCAAAGGTGCTGATTTAGGCAAGCTCCTCAAAATCCTGCGCGAAGATATTCGTATTGACATTTCTCGACCTGCGGCTAGCTTCCAAGGAGCGCTAGCAGTGGGCGAAATGCTCATGCGTTTGCCACACAATCAGATCCGTTACGAATGGATGTGGCTTAAAGATTTACCGGTATTGGTGGCTTATCTGTATCAGCAACCTGCTTGGATCGTCCGTTTGGAAGGACATGAGCAATCTATTAGCAGCATTCAGATCGAAGTATTAGGCGATCATCCACTCTCGCCTCTGGATTTTCTCCACGCGACCAGAAGATCCACCACCCTGCTATAATTTGCTTGGCCTTCGCGGATTCCTTGACTTTTGAGATAGATGTCATAGATACTGCGCGAAGCCTGCGGAAAAAAGCCTGGATACTTTTTTATCGTATTACGGATCTCCCTTAAGTCTCTTTTTACGCCTTGGGGTAGCTGATCTCGCACCATTTTGAACTGAGTAGTATCAACAAAAAGATACTCTCTCGCCACTTCGCGCCAATAAGCAAACGCAGCACTGTATTGCACGCTGGGGTTTTCTGACTCCATACAGGCGAGGTAGGCCCAAAAATTACAGCTCCCTTCATCTCCGAAGCCATAGCCATGCGCCATTTCGTGGACTAAGGTGTAAGGCTGAGAAACTGGAGGCAAGGCAGCATCAATGTGCCCTTCACCGATCCATGGTAGGTAGATGCCACTGGCTCCCAGCTGGAAAAGCGTTCCCGGAGGGAAAACTCTCCTCGCTCTCACCCGACCCGGCGTAGGATAATCATTGGCTTGCAAGACCGATTTTAGCTTATCTCGCATATGGGTTTCTAGATCTGCTGGCAGATCAGTGGCTAATATGCTTTGGGTAGTATCTCGGTCTCCCAGCCGAGCATGCGCTTTGATCAAAGCGTCAGTCGCCCATAAAAACTCCTGCTCTACATCATCATAAGTCAGGCTGTCTAACTGTATTTCGAGGCGATGCTCAATAGGTTGGCGTTGATAGTTGAAGCCCCAGCTCCAAAGAAAGAGAACCAAAATCACTGCTATCACTCCTAATAAGTTGAGGAAGCCTCGCCCCAATCTTTGGCGTATGGTCCTTTCGCTGGACTTTTCCTTGTCCTTCCGCCTTTTGTACCAGCGGAAACCGATCCAAAAGAGCAGCCCAAAGACTGCAGGGTAGAGGAGGGGGATAGGAGACCAGCCCAAAGTATAGTCCCAAATGGAACGGAGGAGCGGGAAAAGTCCCCGCGAATAGGCTAGTTCTGTAAAAAAGGGATTGGCTGAAAAAAGCTGCTGAATCACCAAAGAGACCAAAGCTAAACCAATCCAAATAAATCGTCGGTCTAGCGGTAAAGGTTTATTAGATTTAGGTCGCAAGGGTGTCTTCATGCTGATTTTGGGTGCTTTAAAGCTTCATTACTATTGCCGATGAGGGGCAGATACTACTGTATTGCTGAGTTTGTTTTATGCTTTCCGGCACGGCCGAACGCTCAACTCTTTGAAATCCGAATTTGCTAAAAAAGCCGGCTGCGTCTGTCGTCATGAGGTAGAGTTCGGCGCAGCCGAACGCTTCTCTCTCCGCAATCAATTTCTTAACTACCTGAGAACCCAGACCTTGAGCGTGAAATTCTGGCAAAATACTAAGTGATCGTAAAAAGCCAAGCGAGCCATATTGCTCAAGCCCTAAGGTTCCGACACGCACTCCATTTTGATAACTAAAAAACCAAAGGTGAGGTTGGCTTAAATCATCGGTTGGGAGTCCATTGGAGCGCAAAATCTCTCGAAACTTTGACATCTCGGCTTTGGATACTACCCGTATTTGTATAGAGGAATTAGTATCTGACATTTCTAAATGAAAAATACAGAATTTTCTAGCATTGATTAGCGAATATTTCCTAACTAGCCGCTATGAATCCTATACGTATTGGCTATGGTTATGATACCCACCAATTAGTCGAAGATCGAAAACTAATTTTAGGCGGTATTGAGATCCCTCATCACAAGGGATTGTTGGGGCATTCAGATGCTGATGTGCTGCTTCACGCCATTTGTGATGCCGTATTAGGGGCCTTGAATCTGCGCGATATTGGCTTTCACTTTCCTGACACTGATCCGAAGTACAAAAATGCGGACAGCAGATTGTTTGTAGAGGGCACCTATCAATTGATGCGCGAAAAGGGCTATCGATTAGGAAATCTAGACTGTACCGTCATCGCCGAAAAGCCCAAAATCAATCCCCATGTGCCTGCCATGCAAGCGGTAATCGCCCGCTTGCTGGGTACAGATACTCAAAATGTGTCTATCAAAGCCACCACCCACGAAAAGACAGATGCAGTTGGACGTGAAGAAAGCATGATCGCGCATGCGGTAGTGCTTTTGTTTAAAGATGAGCAATAAGTCTCACCCCCAAATCTGTTTTCCATCTTTCAATTTTATCAAGATATGTAACACAATAGTCTAAATAATACAGCTTAAACCATGATTCTTGTCAAGAAAATTGTCCTCCTTACCCTAGTTATAATCTTCTGCTCAGGAGACATGAAATCTCAAAATGAATATTCTGTTGATTGGGGGCCAGAATATAAAAAGACCAAAGGGGTTTTTTCGACCCTCAAATTGATCGAGATGGATGATGAATATTATTATTTGTTGTTTGACAACCGGAAGGGCACAAGCATTGGGAAATTTAATCATCAACACAAACTGATTGCCACTAAAAAGGCCCCCTTTAACTACTCATATTATAATAGCAACCTAAATAAAATTATTCATACTAAGAATGGCACTTTTGGGTATCTAAGCTCTGTCAAAAATAAGCAATGGGAGTTGTATGTATCGAGATTTGATCAAGGTAACTTTAAAAAATTACGGCTTATTCATAGTCATCCTTACCGTCGTGAATTAACGGTTGATTGGGGATGGATAAGTACCGAAGGTACTGCAGATAATGCAAATGAATTGGTGATTAGCCGAGATAGTAATCTGGTAGCTTTTACCAACATTATTGCCACTGGTGATAGGCGATATCGGGAAGAAAGTTTTGACGTTGCCGTATTTGATGCTGATTTTAAACTCCTATGGAAACGGATTCAGAAACTACCATATCAAGACAAAGATCTTGAAATTACTCAGACAGTTGTCAGCAATGAGGGGACAATCTATGTATTAGGAAAACTGCGCGACAGAAAGAAAAATTCTAAAGGTTTACCCTCCTATGATTTCAAAATCTTTCAAATTACGGAGACAGATGTCAATGAGTTTGATTTACGCATAGGGGAAACTATAGCGCCTACGAATGTGCGCCTATATTTTCCTTCTGAATCCTCTTCCGAAATTCTGATTAGTGGATTTTATACTGACGATCAGCGCAGAAGTGGTCTACAAGGAGTCTTTTTTGCCCGTGGGACAAAAAAAGAGGGAATTGAACATATTGAGATCCATAAGTTCGAAACAGCGTTTTTGGAAGGATTGATTAGTGATAAGGAGCTTAAAAAAGATAAGGGGCTAGAAAGTAATTATGATTTTAGCTCTCTCCTCTACTTTAAAGATGGCAGTCTTGGTTTCATTGCCGAAAATCGATATGTAACCCAATACACTTCTTACCAAAATGGCCAGTCGCGGACTAGATATATATATTCTTCAGAAGATCTTATAATCGTACGCTTTAGTAAGGAAGGAGAGTTGTTTAGTCTCCAGAAAGTGCCTAAGCGTTTTTCGACATCTGGTGGCTGGGACATGATTTCATATTCGCTAGCTCTGTACAACGATAAGGTTTACCTTATCTTTAACGACCATAAGTCTTACTCAGAGCGAAAAGAATTGAGTACTAAGACCGGTAGTATCTACACCGATTTGGCGGTAATCGATGAAAATGGGCAGCTCGAATATCATGAAAATCTCTTTAATGATAAGGACATTGAACTCTATTACATTCCTACTATTTCTGCTTTTAAAAACGGAAAACTCTTGATCGGAGCTATGAAATCCTTAACTCTTGATTACAGGATGGGTATCGTAAATTTAGAGTGATCTTGATAGCCTATTTTTCCGCTTCGCGGAACGCTAATTCATTTATCAGAGTAGTAGAGTATTTGACTGCGCAATTTATCTCCCTAATTTTTCTCCGCGTTCTGCGCCGCAGAAAAATAAAAGATTAGTAGCTAGAGCATTGAGCCTTTACCTAATGCGAGTCTTTAGCCTCCATACTCCCCCCTTTGTACTCAGGAAAACCAAAAGCATTTGCGGCTAGGCCAAAACTGTGATAAATTGTTGGAGACAATTTTATACAACCATCCTGAACTTTTGCCGTCTTTGATTTGTATTATCGCACTCAATAGGTCAAAATTTCAATCAGATACCAATTCAAACTTTGTCAATGTTTCAGCGCCAATTTGAATGTCCTTCTTGTGGGGCTCCTATCGAGCAAAAAACGCCCGGAGCAAGAACCTTAGTGTGTAGCTATTGCCATCAGACCAGTCATATCAATGCTGAATCCTTGCAATCGGTAGGTGAAAAACATCTGCTCATCGATTATGGCTCGGTATTTATGATCGGCCAGTCGGGACGCTATTTTGGCCGTGAATTTCTGGTTTTGGGTCGTCTGCGGATAGATTACGAAGATGGTTTTTGGGATGAATGGTACATCCAATTTTTGGATGATGGAGAAGGCGCTTGGATTCAAGAAGACGATGGTTCTTTTGTGCTGTTTAGACAAGAAAAAGAAATCAATTCGTCTCTATCATTGGATTCGATAGAGGTAGGAAACTGGACCAATCTAAATGATAACTGGGAGCCAGTCTTTGTTACTTCAAAGTCAACTGCCAAAGTAAATGGAGGCGAAGGCGAACTCCCTTTTAGAATTGTGCCTGGGGAACCAGCAGACTTTGTGGATGGACTTTGGGAAGGCAAAATCGTCAGCGTCGAATTACTGCCTGATGAAAAAGTATTATTTGTGGGACAACCCTTTGCATTGGAGGAGCTAGAGCTAAACTGATATGAGCACTAATATAAAAACACAGGTCGATTTAGCTTCGGTTAAGCAATTGGATTGCGTCAATTGTGGCAATGCGCTTAGCATCAAGCATCCCCGCGCTCAGTATATCTCTTGTCAATACTGTGGTTCCGTTTTGGATCTCAAATCTGAGACCCATCAAATCCTCGAGTCTCTCGGCAATCCTTCTCGCCAAAAGCCGATGTCGTTTATCCGTCTAGGGCAAGTCGGTATGATCGATGGAGAGGAATATCAAATTCTCGCGCGTACTCGCTGGCGCATGCGCTACAAAGAGTATTACAATGAGGAAGGCGAAACGGGCTATTCAGACGAAGTTTGGGTTTACGACGAATGGTTACTCATGGATGCCGCTCGTACCTACAAATATTTGGTCGAAGACCGTGAAGGATATTGGTGGTCCGAAGAGATTGTTCCCGAAACGCCTTCCCTCATGCCGCGAAACAAGCGGATGAGCTTCTACAAAAAGCAAGCAAACCAAATCGTAAGAGAGTATGGCGATGCTGAAGTGATTTTCTTTGAAGGAGAATCTAACTATCGCATCAAGAAGGGCGACAAGATTCGCTTTGCAACCTTCAAAGAGCGAGGAATCAACTACTCGGTGGAGTGGCGTTTGGCTAAAAATCAACGTAGCATCAAAGAGGTTGAATTCTTTAGAGAAAGACCCATTACCCGCCGTAAAGTCTTAGAAGCCTTCGCCGGCAATGAAGAAATTGCTGCCCTAAAGCAAAAAGAGGCTAATTGGCGTTACATCTTTAGAATTGCCGCCGCCACTGCTTTATTTCTGCTTCTTGGTTTGATGTATTCCACCGTCTCTGAAGGATCAGAGGTCTATAGTCGTACTTTTGACCCTGCTCAAGTGAGTGATCAAGCGCCTGAATTGGTAGGCCCCATTCAACTCGAAGGGGAGGCCCTCTACAATTTCCAGATGAAAGCTAAGAAGATTGGTACTAATAGCGAGATGTATCTATTTGCCTACCTCTTAGATGGCGACAAACAGGTGATCAACACCTTGGATAGTGAGTTTTATTATTATACTGGACGCGATGATGAAGGCACTTGGGTAGAATCAAGCGATGAAAGTAGCCAAATATTTCGCCTAGCAGAGGATGGTACTTATTATCTACAGATTTTAAGAGATAGTGCCAACAGCATACCTCCGGGTGAGGTGATGGTGAGCATTCGCAAAAACGTTTGGTTGACTCGCTACTTCGCCTTCGGTTTATTGATTATCTTGATTCCAATGGCTATCGCATGGAGCCGCAGTGGTCGTTAATAATTACAACATGAGTACACTTTCAAAATTATTGGTCTTACTCCTTTTTGGAGCCTTTGGACTGACCGTTTATGCAGGCTCTACCATTGGTTGGGGAGTTGGTGGCCCGATGGACAAGCAAACTATGAACGAGATCAAAGAACGCTGTCCTGACTACTATCAAAACAGAAATGGTGATTGTCTGCGTACTACTTTCCGATCCTACTATCTGATGCGTGGTACCAGAGGAGGAAGCTTTGGATTAGGTAAGTAATGCCAATCCTGCATCGCATCATCTTTATTATTTTGGGGGCTAGCCAAACGCTCATGGCCCAAGTTCCGGGTTATGAAGGCCGATTATGGCCAATTCATTTAGATGTCAACCTTTCGCCTGCCTTGGCAGATTGGGTTTTCCAGCCCGAGGGCAAGCTTGAACTCAATTGGCGAATCGGTCTAGAGGTAGATCGAGTGCTTAGCCGTCGGATTTCGCTGGGCGCGAACGCATCTGTCTTACAATCTCGCCAAAACTTCCTCTATCAAGGACAAACAGGTTTTCTAGACCTTAACGGACACACCTTAGGAATTCAACTCAAAAATTATCGCTTCCTTCGCCGAGGTAATCTGGCTCCCCTTGGCCCCTACCAAAAATGGGAATTACAATATCTCTCTTATCGCATCTATGATCCTCGAGAAGAATTTCCTGTTCCTGTAGAAGACCAAAGAGTGCGGGATTTAGCCGCTTCATTTACTCTTGGTACCCGACGCATGTTGGGGGAGCATTTTACCTATCACATCGGTATCCAAACTGCCTTTGTACTTAATCTCACTGGGGAAAATGCTCGCCGTATGCCAGATCCAATTCCCTATCTCAATCAGATCGCTATTCGTAGACTGCGCGGCATCTTTGCGGTCAATCTCAACGCAGGCATAGGAGTGTTACTTTTTTAGAGATCAGCGTTAGTATAATTAGACGCCTACTCTCAAGGATTAGGTAGAAGTTTACTTTTCAATTTTCATGCACCCAATCTATCTGTATCTCTGTCTTTTTTTATTCGCCTGTGGGAACGCTCAGTCTCAAGCAAGTAAAGAAATAGGGAGAGACACCCTCTCCATCATGCCCCAGGAAGAAACGCCAATTCCGCTAGCAGACGGCTTTGATTTTCCAGTGGGGCCGCCCAACGCGAGGAAGTACTACAATGCACAGCCATTTGGACGAAATCTGCACCTCGGTGATGATTGGAATGGAGTCGGGGGCGGTAATACGGACTTAGGTGATCCGGTTTATAGTGTTGCGCATGGTTTGGTGGTAGAAGCAGAGGATTTTGGTGGCGGCTGGGGCAAGGTGCTGCGGATAGTGCATCAATTGGATAGTGCTGGGCCAAAAGTGGAGTCTCTTTATGCCCATTTAGATAGTATGTTGTTAGGGGTGGGCGACTTCGTCGAACGCGGGGATCAAATCGGTACGATCGGTAATGCTGATGGAGCCTACTGGGCTCATTTGCATCTGGAGATTCGTTCTGAAGTGGGACTTCCACTGGGAGGTGGCTACAGTCAAAATACAGAGGGGTATCTTGACCCAACGGCTTATATTAATGGCCATCGACCCAAAAGATAAAGGGGCAATTTCCCAATCTGTAGGGTCGCAAAATTTTGCGACGCTTTGGTTTTTCGAGATAAGCGTTCCGCGCAGCGGTAATAAAAAAACTAATCCCGGCCGCTATCCTAAGCCGTAATCTCATCTAAGATCCCCCCGATCAGCCCCGCATTGTATTTGCGAGTAAAACGCTCGATGTCTGCTTCTTCTACGCCAAGGGTACCTTTCTTGTAAGCGCGATAGAGTTTGAAAATTTCCCGCTTCATTTTCTCAAAGTCCTCAAAATTACAGACGATTCCGGCTCCCGTTTCCGTAAGGATGCGGGCAGAATCTCCTTCCTCGGGTCCGATAGCGAGCACCGGGCGCTTTGCGGCTAGGTACTCATAGATTTTGCCTGGAATCACACCCATGACATTGGGGGTATTGTTGAGAAGGAGGAGAAGTACTTGAGATTTTAGCAGTGTAGGTAGCACTTCTGAATGAGGGATATAATCCACTCGCTCTACCACATCCATGAGGCCGTTTTGCTCAAGGTGCTGAAAAAGTACCTGATCGGTTTTGCCGATAAAACGGAGTTTGAGATCCTCCTTCAGTCCTGGGACCTCCTGGCAGAGTTCGCCGAAGGCTTTCCACAAAAGAGCTGGGTTGCGGTCTGTATTGAGATAGCCAATATGATTAAAGGAAAATGCTGCTCCTGGCTCACCGGAGATGCCTTCAAAATCGGCATGATCAAAACCATTGGTAACCAATCGGACATCCTCCTTACCCATATCACTAAACTCATCTGCCCAAGTCCAACTAACCGTGACGAGTTTGTCGCACTCATCTACTACGGACTTCTCTAATCGATGGTGTTTGCGATCTGCCCATTTGGAGAGCATCAATTGATCGTAAAAATCAATATTGGTCCAAGGGTCTCTAAAGTCAGCTATCCAAGGGATCTTGTGTTTACGCTTTACCCCTTGAGCAATCAAATGCACCGAATGTGGTGGTCCAGTTGAAAAGACGGCATCCACATGATTATCCTTGAGCCAGTCTCCGATAAACTTGATCGAAGGTTTGATCCAATATTTACGGGCATCTGGGATGAAAAAATTTCCTCTGATCCAGACCGCCAATCGTTGGGTGAGGGAAGGTTTCTTGTCTTCTGAAAGGAAGCCTGAATAAACACGTCCTTTTTTGCTCTGGCCAGTGAAACGTTTGTACAATTCATAGGGCTCCCAAATGGGCCCTCGCAATACTACTTGACCTTCAATCACATCTTCCTCCAGTGTCTCATCCAAGATTGGATAGGCGGCATCTTTGGCTGTATATACAATCGGCTCCCAGCCGTAGTCGCGTAAGTATTTGCAAGTTTTGAGTACACGTTGTACCCCAGCACCTCCACTAGGGGGCCAATAGTAGCAAATGACCAGAACTTTTTTCATGTCGGGAAATTTTGAAATTCATGCTTCAGATGCAAAGTTTTTCCCGAAATTGCCGCACATGAAGCAAAAGATTCTCATCGTAGTCGGAACTCGACCCAATTTCATCAAAGTTACGCAGTTTGATAAGGTATTCAACCGTTATCCAGAAGACTTTGAGTACCGCCTTTTGCATACTGGGCAGCACTATGATCAAAATATGTCGAAAGTGTTTTTTGATCAGCTCAAACTGCGAGAACCAGACTACTATTTGGGAATCTCCAATGGCACCCCGGCCGAACAGATGGGGGAAATAATTATTGCGCTTTCTGGTGTGATCAAGGATTGGACGCCCGACCTCATCGTGGTGGTTGGAGATGTTAATTCTACCTTCGCCGCGGCTTTGGCGGCCAATAAGCATGGGGTCAAAATCGCTCATCTCGAAAGTGGTTTGCGTAGCCTTGACCGAGGGATGCCGGAAGAGATCAATCGCATCTTGACCGATCAAATCACGGAGATGTTTTTCGTAACCGAGCAGTCAGGTTGGGACAATCTCATCGCTGAAGGCAAAAGTGAGGACCAACTCTACTTCGTCGGCAATACGATGATCGACACCTTAGTCGCATTTGATGATGCCATCCAAGCTTCACCTATCCGCAAGGAGCTAGGGGTGGAGGATAAGTCTTTTGTCTTGATGACCATGCACCGCCCGGCTAATGTGGACAATCGCCCAGGGCTTGAAAAAATGCTGCAGGTGATTCGCTTTATTTGTCAGGAGACTACCTTAGTCTTTCCGATTCATCCTCGTACTAAGCACCGCTTGGAGACGCATGGCCTTTGGGAGGATTTGACGGCCATTGATAATCTCGTATTAGGCCCTCCGATGGATTATCTCGCTTTTCAGCACTTGATTGCGCATTGCGAATTTGTGCTAACAGATAGCGGTGGTATACAAGAAGAGACGACTTTTCGTCAAGTGCCATGCTTGACATTGCGTGATAGCACCGAGCGTCCGAGTACGATCACCTTAGGTACCAATGAACTCGCCGTCTTTGATGTCGCCTTGCTTGAAGAGCAAATCCAACGTATTCGCAGCGGTGCCTTTAAAGATGGTCAGATTCCTCCTAAGTGGGATGGCAAAGCTACAGATCGTATTGTTGAGGTGCTAAAGCAGGAGTTGGGTTAATATCTCAGCGGTCAAATTTTCGTATATTAGGTTATGGCTGAGTTATTAAAGCAAATATTGTTACTCCCTCGCGATGAGCAACTTCGTATCATTGCCTTAGTGGCTGCGAACCTTCAGATGGCAGAGGAGGAAGCTCCTGCTGAAGTTGATACATGGTTGCAGAATTTATTGACCGAGAGAGAACAATTAGCAGAAGAGCCTGAAGCAAAACGATTTGATCGTCAAAGCTTTAAGGAAGAGGTCGAAAAACGAATTCAGGCTAGAAAATCTGCATGACCTATTCGATTCAGCTTTCTGATCAGGCAGTCGATGACTTGGTGGAGGCCCAAGAATATCTAGAAAGTATAAATTCCCCCAATTTAGAGCGCTTCCTAAATGAATTCGATAGCCTGCTAGATTTATTAGAATCCAACCCAAGGATTTTTCAACGATACCATAATTCAATCAGAAAGGCTTCTTTGAACAAGAGCCGCTTCAACGTATTCTACAAATTAGTAGAGTAGGATGTCTTGATTATTGCTATCATATCCCAGAAAGCAGATTCAAAAAATTGGCCCCGCTAATCCTTCCAGAACTTCTCACTCACCACTTGTCCATCCTGCTCCCATCGCAAGAGATAGAGACCTGTACTTAGCTCCTTGAGCGGGACTTGGATTTGGTTGTGCCCTCTGGGAACGCTTATCTCTGCTAGCTGACGTCCCTGCATATCAAAAATCCTTATCGAACTCGGAGTCACGACTGAGCGTTCCCATGCAATGGAAAGAACCTCACTCGCTGGATTAGGAAAAATGCTCAATTCGCTTTTTGCGAATGAGTCGTCATTATTCGTACTGCCACTGCAGAAAAGATCGTTGAGCTTCTCCCAGAGCTGATTGTCAAAGGAGGAAACTGCTAATTGACTATCTCCAGAAGCATTGCCTTGCCTAACGACGACAAGCTCCATGCTGGGTACTACATAGATTTTTTGATCGTTTTTGCCAAGGGCCGCATAGCAATCGTTCGGCGCAGCCGGTATCAAATCCGACTGGAACTGAAACTGTACCGTCGGCAACATATGACTGCCTTGTCCATTGAGCCACCAGAGGTATCCGTAAGAGGAATTTAGGTTTTGGGAAGAGGTGATCATGGCTTGAAAGTAATTGCTGTCATGCAATAGAGTGTCCCCGTCCCATACACCTTCTCCTAGCATTAACAATCCGAAGCGCGCCATGTCTCTTGCCCGTCCATAACGCACATAATTCAACCAAAAGCCTCTCATGCCTATTCTTTGAAGCATGCGTTGCTGGGTATAGGCATTGATGCTTTGACCGGAAGCATTGGCAACTACATCTAGCAAAAGTCGATAGGGGGCATTGTAATAAGCCCAGCGCGCCTCTGGATCTGTGAGGTATTGCAGGCAAGAATCGGAAAGACAATTTTTGTCAACGATATTGTCATCCAAACCTGTATTCATGCTCAACTGATGGCGAATCTTGATTGCACCTTCTTGAGCAGCGGTAGCACCTGTCCAACCTGAGCCTAGATATTGAGAGCTACTATCCTCGATATTTAACAAACCCTCGTCTTGCGCCATCCCCACCAAAAAGGCCATGAGACTTTTGCCCGAAGAAGCCCAATACCAAATCGAGTCCCGCTCATAGTTATCAAAGTAAACCTCCAAGGCGATCTTGCCTTTGTGGAGGACGATAAAGGATTTACTGTTTTTTTGATCGAGAAAATCGACCAGGCTATCCACCTTTTCTGGACACCAAGCTAAACTGGCCGGAGAGACTGTATCCCAATTTTCTGTAAGTAAAGGGGGATAGTAAAGATCCGTTTGAGCCATGCTCCAAAGACTGCTCAGCAAGAGGGAAAAAACAAACACAAAACGCATAAAACGACCTTTTGGACTTTGACTCTTAAGGTCCGAAATGGTTTAATGTTGTTGAAATTCTTTTTCGACTAAGTCTTGCAAGTGGGGAACTTCCGACCATTCGATTTTGATCTCCTTACAGCCGTTAAAGTTTGCTAATTCGAGTAGAGAGAGGGCCAAAGAAGGCGCTAGGGTATCAAAGTCGTCGAAATTAGGCTCTATCCACAGTTTGCGAATATAGAGGATTTGTTTATTGCGATCTGCCTTTGGGTCTAAGCGTCCGACCAGTTGATCACCAAAAAGGATGGGCAAAACAAAGTAGCCATACTTACGCTTGGGAGCAGGCACATAGCATTCGATCTGATACCAATAATCAAAAAGCATTGCGAGCCTTTTGCGCTGGATGATGATATTGTCGAAAGGGGATAAGAGAGTAGCTCTTTTTTTGCCGATTCTCGGAACGCTCCGACTAAGCGTTGCCGGGAAGGCGTAATACTCATCACTGGCACCATCGATTTGGATAGCTTCAATTTCCCCTGCTTCGACCATACCTGCTAGCGTCTTTTTGAGCAGATTGCGATAGCCCTTACGTAGATAACCGATCTCCTTCAAGCTGGCGAAGGCTCGGTTTTGCAAGCAGCGCTCAATCAGATGGCGGGCCATCTCATCCTCAGTCGGGAAGCTGGTATCGACCCAATTAGGTAAGACGCGTTCGGGCAGGTCATAGACTTTTTGGAAGCCTTTTCTTTCGGCGATCATGAGTTCCCCTTCGTGGAACAATTGTTCAAGGGCCTGTTTGGCCGGTTTCCAGTCCCACCATTCCCCTGATCTTTTTGCTTTAGTCGCAAAATCCTTAGAGCGTAAGGGCCCTTCTGCTTGGATACGTGCCAATACCTCTGCCATTTCCTTAGGGGGCTGTCTAAACCATGAGTTTTCCCCATTTTTGATGGATTGCTTGCGCGGAAGGCTGTAGCGATAATCTTCCATGGGCAGATAAGCAGCTGCATGACTCCAATACTCAAAAGTGCTGCGATCCTTAGAGACTAATTGATCCAACATCTCTGGCTGGAAGTTAGAGACCCGTGTTCGCAAAACGTGAAGATGCGCTCTTTCGATCACCGAGATGGTATCAATTTGCACGTAACTAAGCTGATTGACAGCCTTTTGTACGGCCTGCTTACCTTTGCCAAATGGGTTGGGTTTGAGCAAGGCTTGGGCCTTAAGAGCAAGCCGGCGGGCGTGTTTTTGCGAAAGGGTTTGAGTCGTCATCTTAGCGGGTAAGGATCGCGATTAGCAATAAGATTAGGGTCGCGATAGCCACGGCAATGATAATGCGAATAGTCGAGAGCGGACGTTTGCCATACAAACGACCCGTTTGGGCGTTGATGATAAACTGAAAGTGTTTGCCTTTGTAAGGAAAGACCACGATCCAAATTGGTACCCAGATGTGCCGGAAAGTAATCGCACTTTTTTCGGAGATAATCTCCAGCTTTTTGTTGCCTTCGATACGCTTGTTATTGCTGGTGAGCTTTTTGCGAGCTTGTTCGGTGAGGTCTTTGTCGATTGCAGTATCTGCCTCTTCAAAAAACTTGATATCCTCTTTTTGGTAAAGCTCTACCGCCCACTCGGTCCCCATATAGCGGTCGCTAAAGGGGACAATATCTTTGGTGTCAAATCCTAATACACTTTCGGCACCTTTTTCTTTGGCATCTGAGCCAAGAACAAAAAAATTGTCATATAGGTGCTCAAAGTAGCCATCGATCGACTCCCATAAAGTGCCGGATTG
>JBCCQN010000114.1:0-26775 GCA_039024315.1 Bacteroidota bacterium | reverse complement strand
CTGAAATTCGCCATAAAGTTCATGACGACGTTCATCGCGAACGGCCTGTCTAAAGTCTTCTTGACTCATACCTCCAGCAAGGTAAGCCAGTCCGGCCCGACTGCGTACTTGGTTGACCGCATCATAAGCGATAGTAGTGGGACCATTGACTTCGTTTTCTGCCTCCGCTAAAAGCAGTAACACATCTGCATAGCGCAAGATCACTGGATTGCTCCCGTTTTCATCCTTGACTTGGGAGCTTTCGTCCACATACTTTTTGATGTAAAGCCGAGGTGTCGCGAAGACTTCATCGCCATCAAGGGTCTGATACTTATTGTTTCCTTGACGCCCAAAACCATTGTCAAAGACATTTTCAGATAGCAAGCCAACTACATTGGAAGGAATCGATTTGAAATGATAATACTGTTCTCCATTGAGATCAACCCATTCATCAAAGATGGCCGAACCAAATTCTACACGCTTGTCTCCATCCTCAAAAGTATCATAGAAATCTTCTCGCATCGAGATCGCGCCAATTCCTCCGCCTCCAGAGAAAGGCGTATTGCCAGGCGTATAGTAGCGCGGTAGCTCTGGGCCTTCGTTGGGTTGCTGGGTCGCTTGAATAGAGAAAAGCATTTCGCTACTCATGTCCTGGACCGACTGCTCGAAGTTGGCCATATAATTGCTTTCCAGGGCGGGGAAACCAGAAGCAGCTTGCTCGACCACTTTTTGCGCTGCGCTAATGGCTTGTGGATAATAGCTAGCATCTTCAATCTCCGCACCAGCAAGGTGCATATAGACTTTGGCCAGCATACCCCAAGCTGCTGGGCTGCTCGGACGTCCGCGATCGACTACGCCATAAGCGCCATTTTCAAAATCCGCAGGCAATAGGTTCGCGGCAGTTTCGAAATCAGTAGCTGCTTGTACATAAACATTCTTACGGGGGTCTCTGACTGCATCTTGGGAGTCATTGGCAGGATCATATGAACTCAGGCGAATGGGCGCATCGCCAAAACGGCGAGCCAGTTCATAATAGCTGAAGGCTCGCATAAAGTAAGCCTGACCGAGCACCGCATTTTTGAGTTCGGGTTCGAGAAAATCGAGTGGCTCGACCTGCTCCAAAACAATATTGGCGCGATTGATCACTTGATAGTATCCAATCCAAGGACGCTCGATATACCACTGACCGTTCTGGGAACCAGAATAGCCCCCTCCGACCCAGTCATTGGCAAACATATCATCATTTTCGAGGCAAATCGCCACCCAAGCTGGTTGAACCCAAAGTTGCCAAGTCATCAGGGCATCATACATGCCATTGGCAGCGGCTACCACCTCCTCAGCATTAGAAAAATAGTCTTTAGGCGCTTGGAAGGTAAATACTTCTTCTTCCAAAAAATCGTCCTGGCATGCCGTAATCGGCATTAACAGTAATAAGATCAGGATATATGTAAATCGATTCATGATAAGCTTGATTTAAAATTGGACTCCTTTGAACCTGCGGATAATTAAAACCCAAGATTCACTCCTACGGTAATGGTGCGAGACATTGGATAGCTACCCAAGTCCACCCCTTTCATAGCAGAACCACTAAAGGCACTCACTTCTGGGTCGTAACCTGTGTATTCGGTCAGGGTCCAAAGGTTGATTGCGTTGACATACAGCCTTGCTGAACTCAGCCACGTGATATTAGTCGCATCAAGATTGTAACCCAATTGTAGATTTTTGAGGCGTAGGTAAGAACCATCTTCGATAAAGCGATCTGAAAAACGGCTGTTACTATTGTTGAGATTGATCTGACGAAACTCATCCGTAGAGTCTTCTCCGTCCCAAGCCCCTTCATAAACAAAGCGTGGGATATTGCGGCGACCATCGAGATTGTCAAAGCGAATGCGCAGGGTATTGATGATGTCTGCCCCCACCACACTTTGCAGCAGGAAGCTCAGATCGAATCCCTTCCATGAGAAGGCATTGCTCAAGCCCCAGATATAGTCTGGATTGACATCTCCAATGACAGCGCGGTCTTCATCATTGATAGTCCCATCATTGTTAAGGTCGGCGTAACGAATTTGGCCTACGGCCGCATTGCTTTGCACATCGATAAAGTTGGCAAACTCTTCCTCATTTTGAAAGATACCATCCTCTACGAAGCCATAGATAGAACCTATGGGTAAGCCCGGACGCTGGATGAAAGGAAAGACGGTCAGGCCATTGCCTGCCCCGAGTCGATCTGCAAACTGCTCCTCCACATCGCCCAAATCAGTAATTTGATTACGGTTAAAAGAGATATTACCACTGATGTTCCAAGTGAAATCCCCATCGAGGGGGAAGCCACCGAGCTCTAGTTCAAATCCTTTGTTTTGGATAGTGCCCGCATTAACCAAGGCATTGGTAAAGCCGGTATTGGGGGCAAGAGTGATATTTTGCAGGAGATCGGTAGTTTCCTTTTGGTAGTAGTTAAGAGTCGAGTAGAAACGTCCCTGCCACATTTCATAATCGAGGCCTACGTTCCACTGTGTGGTAGTCTCCCAACGCAAGAAATCATTTTGCAAACGACCTAGGATCACCGCTGGCACCAGTTGATTATTAAAAGAGGTCGTAACTCCTTGAATCGTAGCGAGGGATTGATAAGGACTAATAGCCTGATTACCGGACTGCCCATAGCTAGCCCGCAACTTGAGATTGGTGATGGCTTTGATGTTTTTGATAAAGTCTTCTTCGCTAATTCGCCAAGCCAAGGCAAAAGAGTAGAAGGGTGCCCACTTATTATTGGCGGCAAATTTTGATGAGCCATCGTAGCGGAAAGTCGCGGTCGCCAAATAGCGGTCCATCAAGACATAATTAGCGCGACCGAGATAAGAGGCAAGTTTCCAAGTAGCAGTATTGGTGCGAGTGGGCACATGCGAAAGACCGTTTTGCAAAGCAAAATAGGCCAATTGATCATCTGGAAAGTCTCGAGCCTCGTTATTGATCCAGTAATCGCGATTGGCCTCGTAGGTAAATCCCGTTACCACATTGAGACGCGAGACACCCCATTCCTTTTGATAGCGAAGGAGGTTTTCACTGACCAGATTGACAAATTCATTAGAAGAAACGACCGCCAAACCGTTGAGGCCAAAGCCTTCAGAAACCGTTCTAGGGTAGTAAGTATTGTTTTTGCGATCGACATAATTTCCGGCCAACCTAAAATCAGCACTCAAGCCAGCAAAGAGATCTACTTGTAGGTTGACCCCGCCGATGGCTCGGGTGAAATTATGCGATTCGATCACCTCATCGGTATAGCGCAAAGGGTTGGCTCCATATAGTTGGAAGAAGTTTGGATCTTCCAGCCGAGGATCATCTTGGCTTTCTCCGACTAGTCGAACGCTTCCATCGTCCTCGCGCACGAGTGGACGAATAGGGGAATAGTTGAGCACAGAGCGCACTATACCACCAGCCGTTTGGGTAGTATTGGAGGAAGTCCTCACCAAGCTATTTTGAGAGCGCGTAATCGCTAAACTAGTCGTAACCCGAATTCTTTCATTAAGCTGATAGTTAAGATTGGTACGTATCCCCCCTCTCACAAAACCCGAGCCTTTGATGACGCCTTGCTGATCTAGGTAGTTGAGCAAAATCGAGTAATTCCCTTTTTCGGTACCACCAGTAAAACCTAACTGATAATCCTGTACGGCTGATTGTTGGAATACTTCGGATTGCCAATCTACTGCAGCCGCGTCTCCCAAGGCCAAGACCTCTGCGGGGGTGATTTTTTGCGGGTTGGTGCTGGTATCCGGTGCCCAAGGCCAAGACTCGACAGATAGTCCGGCATTTTCATAAGCTTTGTTCTGGTAGGCCATGAATTCAGCCGCCGTCAACAACTCGATAGGATTGATTACTTGTGAGGTACCGTAGGAAGCATTGAAAGTAACTTTGCCTTTGCCGCCAGCCCCTTTTTTGGTAGTAATCATGACTACACCATTCGCTCCGCGCGAACCATAAATGGCCGTAGCCGAAGCATCCTTCAAAATCTCAATGCTCTCAATATCAGAGGGCGACAAAGTCGCCAAGACATTGGTATTGGAGACTATACGATTATTAGGCTCCGAGGCCCCTAAGGCTCCTTGGCCAGCGGCCGGATTGGTTACAGGGATACCATCAATGACATATAAGGGTTCATTACCACCAAGGATAGAGTTCGTACCCCGAATTTCGATAGAGATCCCTGCGCCTGGTGCAGCATCCCCTTGGGTGACATGCACCCCAGCGACACGCCCTTGAAGTCCTTGCTCCAAAGAAGTAATCGTCGTCTTGACCAAGTCGTCTGACTTAACCGAAGAAACTGATCCAGTCAGATCACTTTTCTTTACCGTGCCATAGCCGACCACCACAACCTCTTCTAGGGTCGCTTGGTCGAGCAAAACAGTTATTGCTTGCCGATCGGCTATCACAATATCTTTGGCGGTGTAGCCAAAAAAGCTCACCCGCAAAGTATCGCCCATCTGGACGTTGATCTTAAACTCACCTTGTTGATTGCTAAGGGCTCCTTCTGTAGTACCGAGTCGTACCACACTGGCCCCGGGTAGGGCTTGCTCCTCATTGCTTGAGCGTACCGT
Source organism: Bacteroidota bacterium (assembly GCA_039024315.1). Classification (GTDB taxonomy): domain Bacteria; phylum Bacteroidota; class Bacteroidia; order J057; family J057; genus JBCAWW01. The sequence goes on along the minus strand of JBCCQN010000114.1, from coordinate 22,207 downwards.
ACCATTTAGTTGAAAGCTCTGGGCCTGAATACTGCTTCCCGCCCATAGGGCAAACAGCAAGCAAACCGCTCGCAATCCCAGCTTCGGGAAAGACTTAATCATAGTAGTAGATTTTTGAAGATTTGTCTGATCCAAGGTGGGTAAAAAGAGCAGAAGAGAAGGGCGGTGCTTTTTACAAATGAGGGGGGTATTTGTTACAAAAACCGTCAAATGTTACAAATACCCCCTGTTTTTGTACAGTTTCCCGCCCGCCTCTCGGAAGTAGAGCCTCTACATTTGGATATAGGCTTTGGACGATATGTCTGAGGCCCACTAACCAAAAAATCTACTTCTAATGAAAAGAACTTCACTACTCTTAAGTGTATGCCTTTGCCTTTTTGCAATCGCAGCACAAGCCCAGTGTCCGGACACCTTGATCAGCAATGGTGGTTTTGAGATGGGCATGAGCGATTGGTGGACCTGGCACGGAGGTGATCAGGATGCCCACAGCTTTGAAATCAGCGATGATGCCTTTATGGGCGATTCGGCAGCTGTAATCAATGTACTCGAACCCGCAGATAGTATTACCGGCGGTGCCGCCGAATACAATAACCGATCTCAGGTCATCCCAGTGGTGGGAGGCGACTTTTATGAAATTTCTCTCGCCGCTAAGTCAACGCTGCCTAATACAGAGATCCGCATCAACGTCAAGGACGAATTTGATTCTTGGGCTACAGTCTATACGGAGACCTTTATGATTGATACAGCCTACTCGATGATCTCTGGTATTTTCCAAGCTGATGTCGACCGTGCTGATGTGCACGTAGAGATCGCCGTTTATAATGGCGGCTTTCAACAGCCATACTCTGTAACGATTGATGCGGTCTGCATGTCAGTGCAAGATATTGCGACTAATACCTGTGCGGATAACTTAGTTGCCAATCCGGGTTTTGAAACTGGTGCAGGAGACAATTGGTGGAACTGGCATAGCAACAATCCTACCGCCTACAGCTTTGAAACAGGTTCTGATGCCTATTTAGGCGATAGTAGCGCTTTGATCAGAGTATTAGTTCCCTCTGATCAAGTAACTGGACCGGCTGAGATCAATAGTCGTCCACAGGTTTCGGCTATTGCTGATTCGCAAAACTATAAGATCACCTTCTTTGCCAAGAGTAGCGAGCCCGCTACAGAAGTAGTGGTATGGCTGAAAGACGAATTTGACGGTTGGACTACCATCCACACTGAAACCATGAGCGTAGATACCATCTGGGGAGAGCACTCGACGGTATTTACTGCCGACGCAGACCGCGCCGATGTGCATTTGGAGTTCAAAGTTTACAATGAAACATTTAGCGCTCCCTATGACGTTTGGATTGACGAAGTTTCGATTTGTACTACCAGCGAAGAGCCTGGTGGAGGAGATCCAGGTTCTGGTCCTGATCCTATTTATGGTTCTCTTAGCAATACAGCAGACTGTGCCAACAATCTCGCTCCTGGCAATGATGGCTTTGAAGTCAATGATACCACTGGCTGGGACATTTGGGATGGTAGTGATATGGAAGAATTAGCCACCATCAATGTAGACCCAGTACTTCCCTACACTGGCACCAATTCTGCCCGCATCGATATTTTTGAAGACAACAATACCGCAGAATTTCATCACCGCTTCGGGCCGAGAATCACCCTCGAAGACGGCAAGGATTATACCCTCACCATGTGGATTCGCTCAAACGTTCCCGCAGGGGACACCGTAGACATCCTCGCTCGTACGGTACGCGATACAGATTGGACGGCCCAGTCAAGCGCTAACTTCTACGTCCTCGACAATACTTGGATGAATTATCAAACCAGCTTTACCGCTGATGGCAATTGGAACAATGCTTTTGTAGAGTTGAAAATTTACCGCAAAACAGCCTTCAATTCCCTCTACAGTGTTTGGTTTGACGATATCGAGTTATGTACGTCTGACTCCGTTACTTCTACTGGCCTAGATGATATTCGGGATCTTGGCTTGCTAGTCAATCTTTACCCTAACCCTGTTTCTGCGAGTGTGCCTGCTAATTTGGAACTGGACGCAGAGCGCCTCTTGCAGCAGACCAATATTAGTATGGTTGATATGCTTGGCCGTACAGTTTGGCAAACAGAGCGCGATATTTTCCCCGGTTTGCAACGCGTGGAAATTCCTACTGGCAGTTTAACCGCTGGCGTGTACATCGTCAAGATCCAGCATCAGGGCTATGTACAAAACCTCAAATTGCAATTAGTAAGTCCTTAGGTTATATCAGTATTCAAAGGGCTAGTGTGCAGCTAGCCCTTATTTTTTCCCACATCGGTTTCGATTTGAGCTTATCGTTCCGCGACTCAGCGGCAGTTATAGGATTAGGACCACTGCTGCGCAGAACGCTTATCTCTCTATGTTTTGTCTAAACACATAGACAAAAGTGAATATTTCTTTCCTCTAGCAGACTGATTTTGCCGCTAGCTGCGTATCTTATATAGTGATGCAGTTTGCTGGGCAAGCCATCGGTCAGAAACTCATCAAACTACTATGAAAGGACTTTTTACACTTATAAAGTGCATATTGGGTATACTATTTCTGGCTCCGCTTATGCTAGTTGCCCAACCTGTCATCAACCAAGTGAGCCCCCTCAATACGACTGTCGGTCAGTACGAAAAATTTGAGGTGGCAATTGACCTTAGTGCGAGCTACAGCAACCCTTACGATTACGATCAAATTACCGTCAAGGCAGTATTTACGGGTCCTGACAATCAGAATATTGAGGTAGATGGCTTTTTTATGGAAGACTTTATCCTCAGTGCCTCTGGAGGTTTGACTCCAGATGGCGATGGTTTTAAGCTGCGCTTTGCCCCCCATCTCACTGGAACTTGGTCTTATACTTTGAGCGTAAGCGACTCCAATGGGACGGTGAGCCATCCAGCCCAAACTTTTGCCTGTGTCAGTGCCGCAACTCCTCATGATCGCGGTTTTGTACGCTTGAGCAATAGCAATTATCTCCAGACCGATAATCAAGAGCAGCTACTTTTGATTGGAGAAAACATGTGTTGGCAAAATGGTAATCCCTATCAAGACTATAAAAAATGGATCGACAAGATGACGGCCATGGGGGGAAATTACTTTCGCCTTTGGCATGCTCACTGGGGCCTAGGGATTGAATGGAAAAGTGGTTGGAGTCAATTTGGCGGTTTGCGGGACTACCAACAAGTCAAAAGCCGCTATCAAGATTGGCTATATGAGTATTGCTCGGCTAATGATGTCTATATCATGCTAGCGCTACAGCATCACGGTCCCGTATCTACCCAAGTCAACCCAAACTGGAGCGATAGTCCCTATAATGTTGCCAACGGAGGTCCTTGCCAAAACACGGCTGAGTTTTTCACCAATCAGGCAGCTATTGATCACACCAAAAATCGTTATCGCTACATCATCGCTCGCTGGGGCTACTCTCGGTCCATCATGAGCTGGGAATTGTTCAATGAGGTAGAATGGACCGATAACTATGATCAAATCCGTACGGATGTTGCGCTTTGGCATGCTGAGATGGCCCAATACATCAAATCCATAGATCCCTATCAGCATTTGGTCACCACTAGCTTTGCCAAAGCCGAAAACGATCCCTTGGTATGGGGGAATACCGAAATCGACTTTACCCAAACACATTATTACTTCAATACGCCCAATCTTGAACGCCTGCTTTCCTCCGGCATTAAATCTTATCTGGACGAATATAGTAAACCCACCATGAACGGGGAATTTGGGATTGGGCTGTCGAATACGCTTGGCCAAGTAGACCCAGATGGTATTCACATTCACAATGGCCTTTGGGGTCCCCTATTCAGTGGCTCTATGGGCACTGGCATGACTTGGTGGTGGGATATCTATATGGAGGTAGAAGACCACTACTATCACTTTGATGGCATAGCGAAAGTAACCGAAGACATTCCCTTTAAGGACAAAAACCTCCAGCCGGCGGCTGCTACAGTTTTAGGTGCTCCGGGAGACCTGTCTTTGACACCTGCATTGGATTGGGGTGGGATCGGCACCGATACCATCACTGTTAATCCTGACGGCAGCCTGAGTCCAAGCAATGCTTCGTTAGGGAAATTTCTGTATGGCGCTTCTTGGAATACTCAGTTTAGAAGCCCGCCAGTATTTATGGTGGACTACCCTCAAGATGGCACCTTTACGGTAAGCACGGGTAGCAATACCGGCAACAATGCGGAGGTACAAATCATGTTGGACGGTGCTCAAGTCCTCAGCGTGAGTGCTCAAACCAGCAGAGATTATACGATCAATGTACCTGCGGGCTCGCACATCATCAAAGTCGACAATAATGGTACTGACTGGATTTCGATTTCGTCCTACAGCTTTTCAAGCCTAGGCTCAAAAATCGATGCCTATGTCCTGCAATCGCAGGACAATAACTTTGCCACAGGCTGGCTCATCTCCAACGAGTACAATCATACTACCGTTCCGCAGAGCGGGCCACCCGCACCAATCACAGGCACTAGCCTACATCTGGAAAATCTAGTCGACAGCACTTACTACCTCAAATGGTACAATTGTCTGACTGGCGCTATCGTCGCTAGTGATCCGGTAAATGTAGTCAACGGCCAGTTGGACGCTATGATTCCCGATATACAGTGGGACTTAGCTTTTGTCCTAGATCAAAACAATACCCCAATCACTTCCTTGGAAGTATTGCCAGAGTCAAATTTTAAGCTGTATCCTAATCCTGCTGCGGCAGGTGGCAACATCAGTCTAGAGATCAGTGGCTTGGAAAATGAGCGAGGAGAAATCCAGCTCTTAGATGTGAGTGGTCGTCAGGTTTGGCGACAGGAAATCGTTTTTGCCAGTGCGCAGGAATTTAGGCTGCCCAGCAGTTTAGCCCAGGGACTCTATTGGGTCAAAGTGCAAGCGGGTGATCGAGTGGGGAGCCAAGCGATTGTGATTCGCTAGAATTAATTGAAGAAGTCTTTGGGATTTAAACACAGAGAAACAGAGGGTTCAAAGCTCTCTGTTTCTTCTTTTTTGAGATAAGCGTTCTGCGAAGCAGTAGCCCACCTCCTACTTACTCAATGCATCTGCTATCAAACGATGAAAATGATGCACGGCTACCTCCTGCTTAGGAGAATAACGGCCTCGATCGTAAAGACGTGATTTTACGCCCTGCTGCACGGATTCGACTACGGCTTCGTCCTCCATCTCAGTCAAATGAATGCTGTCAATACTGCTGGGATCAAATAGCTCCTCCTGCCAAATAAAAGTCTCGAAGCGCACACGGGTTTTTTGGACGTCAACGGGTTCAACGATATTGAGAGAGAGGCCCCAAGGATAGAAATTGAACATCACGTTTGGGAAAACCCAATAATAATAGGCGGCCACTCGCTTGCCATAATCTGGAGAGGAAGTCGGTAAATCAAAACAGGCTTCCCCCTCATTGGCGACTCCTAATTGTAAGCTGGCATAGTCGTAACACTCGTATTTATAGTCGGGAAAGGAAAGCACTTCATTGAGCCCCGGATGCACAAAGGGAATGTGAAAACCCTCCAAGTAATTGTCTAGATAAAGCGCCCAATTGGCGTTGATATCGTAGGTTTGGCCAAAGTCTGGCGCATGTACAAACTCCTCAAAAGGCATCCAGCTTAGTCGCTCAAAGACCGGCTTGAGCCATTGTTCGAAGCTATAATCAGAACCGAGAGAGGTAAAAAGTAGGTTGCCAAGGTTTTTGAGAGGCAACTCCGGAAGATCATCCGCTTTGGAAGGAAAATTTTGCGCTTCCTTAAACTCAGGCATACTGAGCATCTTGCCTTTGAGGTCAAAACGACGGCCATGATAGCGGCAGCGGATCTGCTTGCAGGGTCCACCTTCCATTACGAGCAGGTTGCCACGATGGGTACAGACATTGGAGTAGCAGCCAGAATTACCATCCTCGTCCGTGGTCAATAAGAGCGGTTCATCTAGATAGCCTTGCATGAGCGAAAAAGGCTGAGCAGCCCCGGGACCGGGCAAGTCAGAAACCAGACCAATACAATGCCAGCTCTTGGCAAAAATGGCTTCTTTACAGCGGTCAAAAATGGCTTGTGAACGATAAAAGGAGGCGGGGAGGGTTTGCGCTTTGGTAATGTCGCGCTCGATCTTCAGATCTTCCACTTTCATGTCAATCATTAGCGTTTGTGTTCGCCTCTGTGGAGCAATTGCCGTTCCAATGTCGAAAATGGTGCAAAATGAGTAAGCCAAGGCTGATTTTCACTTTGGTAGAAGCTGTAAAAAAGAGGAGTTTCTATACGTACCCATCTAAATTTCTCTTTATGAAAACACGATACGCTTTATTGGCTTTGCTTGGCATGAGCATCATCTCATTGCAGGCCCAAAACTATGATCCTTATCAGACGCCTTATCCCAAAGACATCAATGATACTTTGGAAGCCAATGCGGTTAAGGCGCTCTTTCATGCATCGGGAGACATGTTTTATGACTTAGAAAACAAAGCCTACTATCGCGTAGCCCCTCATGATAGTCTGAACACCCTCTTTGCAGGGCATCTCTGGATGGGAGCCCTTGACAATAGTGGCAACATTCGGAGCGCAGCGCAAACCTACCGCCAAAGCGATAACAACTATCAGCCCGGCCCCGTCTCCAATCTCTACGATAGCGTTTACAATCAACGTTATCAAAAAGTCTGGAAAATGGACCAAACTACGATTGATCAACATATTGCTAATTGGCAAAGCCCTAATTATGTGGTTCCTAACAGTATCGCCACTTGGCCAGCTCATGGGGATACGGCTCGCCAAGAAGCCTTTTATTTAGCTCCCTTTATGGATGTCAACGGTAGTGGGGTATACGAACCTAGTCTAGGCGATTATCCCTTGATCAGAGGCGATCAGGCCCTTTATATTATTTTCAATGATGATCGTTACAGTGCCTTTAGTCCACTTAAAATCGAAACGCATCTCATGGCCTACGGCTTTGACTCTCCCAGTAGTTCGGCTCTCAATGAGTCCATTTTCCTGCATTATAAAGTGTTTAATCGTTCAGCGCAGCTGTACCAAGACGCATGGATAGGCTATTGGTCAGACTTAGAGCTCGGTTATGTGTTGGACGACGATATGGGCACTGACTCAGCCCTCAATACTCTCTATGTTTACAATCGCGACAATATGGATGGCCCGCAATATGGCTTCGGGCAAAATCCTCCTGCTCAAGGTATTAGCATGCTCAATTTAGAGATGTCTGCAACCATGACCTACTATGTGGATTATACTGATGATTCGATTGGTGGCCCTGTCATAGGACCGGACTATTATCAGTTTTTGCAAGGAAAGTGGAAGGACGGGCAAAGTGTTACCCAAGGGGGAACGGGTAGAGGAGGCAGTCAAAGCACTACCTACTTTTTGAGTGGCGATCCAGTCAGTAATACGGGTTGGGTTGCCAATAATGGTTCAAATTCCTTTTTTTCGCACGAAAGCAAGGATACTCGCGGCCTGCTGTCTCATGGTCCTTTTGTACTGGGACCGGGAGAATCCATCTGTATGGACCTAGCCTTGGTATATGCGCGCGATCCAAATCAAGACAACCTCGCTAATTTGAACCTGCTACGCCAACGTATCAACGAAGTCCGCAATCATTATTTCTCTCAAAACGATAACTGCCTCAGCGCCCCTATCAACCGACCGCCGAATTTATCGGAGGGAAATCAAGTACTCCTTTTTCCCAATCCCGCGCAGGAAATCGTGCAACTGAGATGGGAAAATGATTATGAGCAATTAGCCGTTTTTGACCTGCAGGGGCGGCTAGTTTATCAGCAAAGATTGACTGATCAAAAATACCTTCGCCTAAGTGTCAAAGACTGGGTACCGGGTTTTTACACCATAAAATTCACCGGCAATCGAACCCAAAGTCAACAAAGGTTCGTAAAAACAGATTAGGGTTTACAGTGTGATCATGTGGTGAAAACACAACATGATTTTTGTAGAGGCAGTGCTTAGGGTGCTGCCTTTTTTCTTTTGCCGCTTCGCGGAACGCTTGTCTCTATCGTTTTGCGAAGCAAAACTCGACCGAAAGATCCCGGATAATGTTCATCCTTCACATTTCCGGGATGACCTTTAGCAAAAACAAGTACCCAAAGCTCATCCCGGCCGAGATACGAGAGCCGGGATCTTTGCTTACCGCTGCGCGGAACGCCTGAATCTGAATCTCTTAGCTCAAAAAGCCGCCCAGGACAAAAATCCGACAATTGAGGCACACATCTTACATTGGTACTGGATTTCGTATTAAATAGCTGACCAGACGATTTACCACCTACTACCTTCTTATATGGTTGCGAATACGATGCCTTTGCTGCGAAACGCCAAGAGATTTCGCTGGTACATTATCCCGATTCTTGTCCTCCTTACCCTTTCCGCCTTTCAAAATCAACTGCAAGAAGCTCAAGCTAGCGCCGCGGTACCGAGTGAGGATTTCGTCAATTTTGAATCAGGGCAAGTGCATCCGCTCGATATGACCCCCGATGGCACTAAGCTACTCGCGGTCAATACCGCCAATAATAGCCTGGAAGTATTCGAAATTTCTGCCGGAGGACTCATCTACCGCGCGAGCATTCCCGTGGGCGTAGATCCAATTACGGTGCGGGTCCGCAACAACTCAGAAGCTTGGGTGGCCAATGTCATTTCGGATGACATCAGCATAGTCGACCTCAATCTCAATGCCGTAGTACGAACGCTCGCTACAGAAAATGAACCTTCGGATATCGTTTTTGCGGGTAGTCCTCTCAAGGCTTTTGTCTCCTGCGCAGAGCGAGAAAGTATCCAAATCTTTGATTTGAGTGATCTCAGCCAAGCACCGCAGGAAGTCCTGCTGATCGGAGAGCAACCTAGAGCCATGGCCGTGAGTCCAGACGGCATGACCGTTTACACTGCCTTCTTTGAATCAGGTAATCAAACTACCGTGATCAATGGTAATACCAGTGCAGAATCAGGCCTAACCTCGCCTCAAGGAGGCACCACAACCATTGCCAACGACATCACCAATACCAATGGACCTTATAGCGGAGCCATACCGGTTCCCAATAATGGCACTGGCTTCCTGCCAGCGATGAACCCTAGTCTGCCTGCCAAAACCAATACGCAGAGCTTGGTGGTTCGTAAAAACGCCGCTAACCAATGGTTGGACGACAATGGCGGTAATTGGACTGCTATCGTGAGCGGCGGTCAAGGTATCCGGCAAAACGGCTGGGATCTCAAAGATCGAGATGTCGCAGTACTTAATGCCAATACCCTAGCGCTTAGCTATCAAAAACATCTCGGCAATATATTGATGGCCATGGCGGTCAATCCTTCCACGGGAAAAGTGAGCGTGGTAGGCACCGACGCCACCAATGAAATTCGCTTCGAACCTAATCTCAATGGCGTCTTTCTGCGCGTCAATATCTCACAGTTTACGGCGGGAAACAGCACAAATACAATTTCAGATCTCAATTCACATATCAATTATAGTACCGCTTCTTCTCCCCTTGGGGAACGCCAAAAATCAATCGGGGATCCTAGAGGCATTGCTTGGAAAAGCAGTGGTAACGAGGGCTTCATCACCGGTATGGGATCAAATAATGTTATCGTTATTGATGCCAACGGCAGCCGGACCTTGGCCCAACCGATTAGTGTAGGAGAAGGGCCCACAGGGATCATTTTGGACGAGAGTCGGGGACTAGCCTATGTACTCAACCGCTTCAGTGGCACCATTTCTAGCATTGATCTCAATACCTATCAGGAAATTGGGCAGTTAGGCTTTTATGATCCTACTCCACAGGCAATCAAAACAGGCAGAAAACATCTCTACAATACACATCTGGGCTCCGGCCATGGGCATATCGCTTGTGCCTCTTGTCATGTCGATGGTAAGTGGGACCGTTTGGCCTGGGATCTTGGCAATCCAGCAGGAGAGATGGATACGGTCAATAGCATCGCTTTTCATCCGCTCAAAGGCTTGAAAGTAACCCAATCTCTCGTCGACATCCTCGACAAGGGCGAAGGTACCCTGCACTGGCGAGGCGATAAAAAATCATTTTTTGATTTTGCCGGTGCCTTCAATCATTTACAAGGGACGGATGCTCCGCTGGACAGCGCGGGCATGCAGGAATTTGAAGATTTCCTGCGTTCGCTTTATCATCCCCCCAATCCCTATCGTCCTTTCAGACCGATTACGGATTCGCCGACTATTCGCATGAAAAACGGCAAGATCAGGGCCGATGGGACTAATTTCCAGACAATTCAGACTTCCGTCCCGCTTTTTGTCGCCGTTCAGATTAATTGTTCGCTCTGCCACCTCGCGAATTCGGGACGGGGAGAAGCGACTACCGATTATTTAGAAAACGAAAATATAGCCGCAGACCTGCGGACTACCTACCGTAAGCTAGGCTTTTACTATAACTCAGATGAGAGCACCGCTGGCTTTGGCATGCTAGCTGATGGGGTGATGGAAACTTGGTTTAATCAAGTGGGTTCCCCTGACTATCTGGGGGATTATCAAGCAGAAGTTTTGGCTTGGGCGGGTGGCATCGATTCAACCAATAGTCCTGCCAGTTTTCAGTTTGCGGGCGTGCATGAGGCGAACGATTCTCACCCAGCCTTGGGTCTCCAACACACCCTTAATGGTAGCATCGGCACAGGGACTGAAGTCAATGAACTCCGCGATCTAGTCAATGAATTTGACGAATTAGGGCTGATCGTCAAAGGCATCTACCAAGGCCAAGCCAGAGGCTTTTATTTGACTGGAGGCAACAATTACCAATCCGATTCTCTCGGCCAGACAGCCACTCACGCCCAACTCAAAAACGCCGCGCAAAATAATGGAGAGCCGTTAACTTGGACCATTGTCCACAAGCAAGAAGAAATCCGAGAAGGAGTAGATCGCAACTCCAATGGCATATTTGATCGAGACGAAGGCTTTAGCTTCCCTGTGGAATGGCTAGAATTTACAGCGGTACAAGAAGGGGAAAATGGTTTACTGACTTGGATTACCGCAGCTGAGGAGGGCAATAACTACTTCATCGTAGAACGCTCAGTCGAAGGCAAAGCCTTTAGACGGATTGGTGAGCGGGAAGCCGATGGGGACACCCAATCTATCTCCACCTATACCTTCACCGATCGAAATATCCTCACCCTCGGCACCGATAAAATTCGCTATCGTATCAAGCAGGTAGATCTTGACGGCGTATTTTCATACAGCAAAACAGTAGAGCTAAGCCTTAAGGGAGAACTGCCGATTATCGTTCAAGCCTATCCCAATCCAGTTTCTGATGTGCTCAATCTTCGATTAAAAGCCATTGAAGCTAGTTATGTCGAGTTAAGTATCAGCAATAGTGTGGGACAGATCGTTTGGCGAGGCCAAAGTCAAAAAGCAGAGGAACAGATAGGAATCAATACCGCCAAATGGGCAGCTGGGGTATATTATCTCCGTGTGGAGAGTGATAATTATTCGGAGCTGATCAAAGTGGTCAAAAATTAGCTACTGCTTCGCAGAACGCTTGTCTTTTTGGTGCGGCATGCATGCGCGCACCTATGGTTAGATATTTGCATAGGCCGACCTAAGAGATAAGCGTTCCGCGAAGCGGTCCTCCCACTCCTAATGATTGACCTGAAAGGACTTACTGATTTGTTGAGAGTTATTGGAGAGCTTGAGGTGATAGACTCCTGCGGGCCAATCGCTTACTTCTAACTGCATATCTGCAAGCAGCCCCATCTGACCACGGGTGATCAGTTGGCCGGATGAGTTGAGTACTTGATAGACGAAATCATTTTCTAAGGCGCCCGCCAGCTTAAAGGAGATGACATCACTTGCTGGATTAGGAAATACGACCAATTCAAGGGAAATATCGGTATTGGGAGCAAGTTTGAGTAGCTTGGAATAGCTAAAGGCGCCATCCATATCAATCTGCTTGATACGGTAGTAAAGGGTATTTTGCCCCTTGAATCTCGCATCTCGATCTATAAATGCATACTGTTTAGTTTCGGTACTATTGCCAGCAGCGGCTAACTTGTTGAGGCTATCATAATACTCACCATCTATTGATCTTTCGATTACAAATTCCTTGGTATTCATCTCGGCCTCCGTTTCCCAAGTGATGAGGGCATCACTGTCCTGCCAATCAATGTCTAAAGCGCCCCATTCTACCGGCAGAGAATTACTATTGCTGAAAAAGGTAATGTCTCCGATCCCAAAGCCATGCACTCCGGTGCCGCAGAGGTTGCAATTACTCCATTCAAAAACGATTTTATCAATCATGCGGCTAGAGGAAAAATTGACCCCTGCCGCCACATCGGCATAAGAAGTGCCTGGCACTACCGCATCGATGGTCCCATCACCGCGTTCTTCCCAGCTAGGATTAGCAGTACTACTGAAAGTAGGGAAGATCAGAGAACCATCTGCCTCGTCTTCTGCGTAAATTTTGAGTTTGTCTCCACTGTACCAATTGCCATTGATGTGGTAAACGTCAAAGGCAATTTCGGCAGGAATAGCTGGCTTAATTTGTACCGTAATACTGATGCTTTCACTCGCACTGAGTCCAGGGTTGACGAAGTGGCTCAAAGCGTCTTTTGAGCCACCAGTAAAAAAGGTTTGAATATTGGGAGTGGCACCGGGGCCCATGGCGGCTAATTTGTTATGGGCTCCAGAATAGGAAAAATGAAATTCTGTACCAGAACCATCTATGTCCTTAAGCTTACGATTAAGGGCACCGGCACTCCAATAGGAAGGATTGCTCCAATCTAATTGATATTTGCCAAAATTGTTGTCGCAGGAATAGCAGACAGGTTCCCAATGCAAGTCACTGATGGTTGTGCTTTGGTTACTGTAAAAGGCCGCAACGACGGTGAGCACTGTTAGTACACCTACAATTGAAAGCGCTTTTCTGGACAAGAATATTTGAGAGGAGGGATTTATCTTCAGCATGTGCGGCCTCAGTTTCTTGGGAGATTCTCACGAAGAAGCAAGGGAAAGAAACTTTGTTCAGAAACCCATTCAAGGGAACTGATATGTTAACACATGTAATAAGGAAAGGAAGTTTGGAGTCAGAGCTTAGTTTTTTCGGGCGCGCATTTCCGCTTTGCGCATCGGCATCCCATCGATCAGAGGGAATAATTGAGCTTGAGAGAGTGTTTTATCTTTTAAACGAAGTTTTTCGCCCCCATCTTTACCAATCAAGAGGACGACAAAATCCTGCTCAGAAACTTCGTATCGGTCACGTAAGTATTGAATTTCGGAAGGCTTTAATTGTGCTTTAGCGGCATTTCCAGACTGAGGAAAGATGGAAAATAATACAAGCTCCCGTTCGGCCCAGCCGTCTCCCATAGCCTCAATCGCCTTTGTCTGAGCCTGATATAATTCTGTATCAGAGGAAGGCGCAAAAACTAGCACTAAACGGTTTTGCCACTGGTATTTGGCCAAGGGATTATGTGAGCTGAGCATAGAAAATGAGAGCAGTAATAGGAGAGAAGCCTTCATAGTATGCTAACCCTCACGCCAAAAAAGTGTTTGCACAGCCCCCTCCATAAAAAAGCATCTCTTACTTTCCTAAGCTCAAGGCCTCAGAAAGTAAGAGATGCAAGATTAATGCTTTTTGATGAGTTTAGCGGTTACGACCGTACTGCTCATGACTAGAAACCCAGTCAGAAGAGGAGATCGCAGAGGCAAGTGATAGTTCACCCGCGAGTACCGCTCCGGCAACAATTTCGGCAAATTTTTTGACCCCGCCTTTGCCGTAGCAGCCGAGTGTTTCCAAGCATTCACGTTGAGTGGCGAGGCCTGTTCCCCCTCCATAGGTTGCGACAATGAGGGACGGAATGGTAATCGAAATATAGAGATCGAGATTTTCTCTCAATTCAGTATACATGATGCCTGCTGAGGACTCAGACACATTGGCTACATCTTGACCAGTAGCGATAAATATAGCAGTGATCGCGTTCGCAGAATGTAGGCCGTTGTTATTCGCTCCTGACAGAATCGCACCTACATTGGCCACACCACTATGGAAACTCAAAGTCCGCGTATCAACCCGCATATGCTGCTGTAGCACATCATGCGTAATCACCGCTTCAGCAGTAACGCGCTTGCCACGGGTGTGCATGATATTGACCTGAGAAGCTTTCTTATCCGTAGCGAGATTGGACTCTAGATAGAAGTGTTCGATTTTATGATTTTTATAATGATCGATGATCCAGCTACAAGCGGCGAAAGTAGCTCGCCCTACCATGTTTTGCCCGGCGGCATCACCGGTGGTATAGTTGAAGCGTAAGTAGGCAAACTTACTAGCGAGATAAGGATCGATATAGGAGAGCTTACCCACACTGGTAGTAGCCTCCGCGTGATTGGCAATTTCTCTAAAGTTTTGTTGTACCCACTGAACGAACTTTCTCGCTGCTCTGGCATCCTCCATCACAAAAACTGGAGCTCGCTGCATGGCATCGTCTAGGATGGTACATTTTACCCCTCCACAAGCATTGAGCAGCTTCATGCCTCGATTATAGGAGGCGACTAGCGTACCCTCAGTAGTGGCCATCGGAATGATAAAATCACCTTTAGCATGCTCCCCATCAATCGTCAATGGGCCAGCAAAACCCATGGGGATTTGCGCTACACCGGTAAAGTGCTCACAGTTACCAGAAAGTATATGGGGATCAAATGAGTAATGAGTACTATGCTCTAATTTTTTGCCAGTGATTTTCTCGACAAAATCCTGTCTGATCTTGATTATTTCCTCATCGTAATCATCTTCCGTAGACCGTGGGATCACGACTTGATTATCTTTTTGGGCTTCTATCGAGCCATCTACTTTCAGCTTAAGTTTGCCAAAGGGTTTGGCATCAAAGTGAACCTCGAGTGGATGTTTCCCTAGGTCTAAATGGCCCATTTTACCGTGAATATCGACAATTGAGCGTAATGGAAAATCAATAGGATTAGAAGAGGAGATATCGGTTGGCTTGATCTCTTGACCGGCTACAAAGAGGCTTACGTCATTAAGGGGAATGTCTTGCCCGTTGATAACCACCTTTCTGACTCCGGTGATTTTGGCGTCGCTGAGACGATTTTTAAGAGAAAATTTCACACCTCCATCGGTGTTTTGGAGGCTGCCAAAGGTGTAAAGTTGCTTGAGAAGCAGGCTAGGTACTAACATAAAAACTCTAGGGGTTAAAAAATGGAGTAGTATTTTCCCCAATAAGTTAAGGAAAAATACTTCTCCAAGCTCACATATTTATTGCTCCTGCGGAGAACGAAGGAATTTCAAAGGTAGCGTATCAAACGCTCTATAAAGAAGTAATTTGAAAGCCTCAAACTCTCGCTATTGGACATTCATCATTTAAAGTCCCTGCGTTCCACGCAGTGGTAAGTACCTTAAGCTTTAGTCGTACTGGGCACGCAAACTCTTCCAATTTCCAATTTGCGCATTGACCACTTCACCCGTGCGAACATAGTGGTCTAGTCCCATCAAAGTTTCATCTAATTGTTTTTGAAAAGAACTACGCATCAGCTTGGTCATGAAGGCAGGCTTGGCTCGGAATTGAAATTCATAAGATGCCGTACACGTGCCGTCGCCATTGTCTTTGACCCGATAGAAAGCTTGGGAATTTTGAGTATCCATAGGAAGTTTGCCCGCTTCTACCACTGCGTTTTGCATGACCATATTTTCAGCGTCTATGGCTAGGATTTTTTCGTGCGCAAAACGACTACCCGATTCGTTGAAGTGACATTTACGTTCTGCTCCCACTTCTCCTTTCAAGGAGCCATTTTCATAGTCGGAGGTATAGATAAATGGCGAAAAATTGGAAATCCTACCATAATCTAGCACCATGATCTCCCAGACTTTAGCAGCGGGCGCATTGATTACCCGCTCCGCTAGAATGGTGATGTACTTTTTACTCATCCGCTCCTGTGCTTGAGCAGACTGAGCGAAGAAACTGAGGCCAAGGGCCAAAAAACCAAATGCAAAAATTGATTGTAAATAAGTCATGATTTAGTCGATTTTTAATACTTAATCGACTCTTGGATGCGGGAGGAAGGGCGGTGTTACAAAAGCAAACAAAATTGTTTCCCCTTGGCCCAGATTTGGAGAGCGAATTAATAAATTAGCGCTCATAAATCCTTTTGCATGCTTAATCTCAAATATTTTCTCGGTGTCCTTCTCCATCTTCCGTTATTACCCCTGATGTATTTTGAGGGAAAAAGGATCAAACGGCAAGTACCAGATTTACCAGAAGCAAAAGATCCCGCGGGCCTTGTCAGGCTAGTACGAGCGGGCCGTCAGATCAAGCTTTTGGTCATAGGAGAAAGCACCATAGCTGGCATAGGCGTGCAGACTCATGAAGAAGGATTTAGCGGCAGCTTAGCCAAAGCCTTGGGACGATTTTACCAAGCCGAGGTAGATTGGAAAGTATATGCCAAAAGCGGTTATGCCGTGAAGCGTATCAGAGAGGAAATTGTACCTATGATTAGCGAAAAGGAAGCTGACTTAATCGTTTTGGGGATTGGTGGCAATGATGCTTTTGAGCTCAACACACCTTGGGGCTGGAATAAAGAAGTAAAGCTTTTGCTGCAGAAGCTAAGAGGTCGATTTCCCAAAACACCCATTGTTTTTTGCAATATGCCTCCTATCAAATCCTTCCCAGCCTTTACCCCCATCATCAAATCCAGTATCGGCAATCTGGGAGAAATTTTTGGTCAAAATCTTGCCGCACTGATCAAGGACTGGCCCAAGGTATATTATCACGCAAAGGTACTCAGGCTCGACAGTTGGAACGCTCAATTTGGCTTTGATTATACGCCTGATGATTATTTTAGCGATGGCGTACATCCTTCAAAGATCGCCTATCAGACCTGGGCGCAGGATATCGCCGACATGATCAAATCTCAAAATATCCTGCAAGAAGATCAAAGCATCGGCAAATAGGGCATAAGGCAAAGCGGGGAGTAATATCTTTAGAAAAGCAACTTTCGTTTTTTGCGCCTCGAAACTTATATTAAAAAGCTAATATAAATCTACTCTCACATGTCGCGACTGTTATCCCTCATTTTAGCCTTTGCCCTCCTACCGCTGGGCTTATTTGCACAAAACGCGCCTTTTTCCAAAGGTGTCAACCTGACCAATTGGTTCCAAAGGGACAATGCCCAGGCGATCCAGTTCAGTCGCTACAGCAAGCAAGACTTTATCGATATCCAGAGCCTTGGCTGTGATGTGATTCGACTACCGATCAATCTGCATGCCATGACAGATGGTGCGCCCAATTATACTTTGGATCCACTTTTCTTAAACTTTTTGGATCAAGTCGTAGACTGGGCGGAGGAATTGCAGATCCACTTGATCCTAGACAATCATACCTTCAATCCTTCTGTGAGTACCGATCCTGCAATAGAGATTCCTTTGGTCAAAGTCTGGAAGCAAATGGCCCAGCACTACCAAAATCGGAGCACTTACATACATTATGAAGTGCTAAACGAGCCGCATGGCATATCGGACCAAGTTTGGGGGCAGATTCAGCAAAATGTCATTGATACCATCCGTACAGTAGATAATGTCCATAGCATCATCGTTGGAGGCTCTCAGTTCAACAGCTTTTACAGCCTCAACAATATCCCCAACTATAGCGACAATAATCTGATCTATACCTTCCACTTTTACGAGCCCTTTATTTTTACCCACCAGGGGGCTACTTGGGTTGGGCCTTCGATGGCGCCTTTGGCGAACGTTCCTTTCCCTCATCATCCTGATAGCATGCCTCCTTTGCCCGCTGCCCTTGCCGGCACTTGGCTAGAAGGCAGCTTCAATAATTACCCCAATACTGGCAATGTGGCCGAAATCCAAAGCTTGATGGACATTGCCATCAACTTCCAGCAAAGCCGCAATGTGCCGGTATTTTGTGGGGAGTTTGGCGTCTACAAACCCAACAGCAAAGAAAATCATCGGGTATTTTGGTACAATGAGGTTCGCTCTTACCTAGAGGCCAATAATATCGCTTGGACCATCTGGGATTATCACGGTGGCTTCGGCATCTTTAATGATGGGGGCAATGATCTTTTCAACCATGACCTCAATGTACCACTAAGCAATGCCTTAGGCTTTACCGCTCCGCCGCAAACGCCTTTTACTATTGAGCCTGATACGCTAGGACTCTTTGTTTATACCGACTATACCGAGCAATACATCAACGACGCTCACTTTGGTGGTTCCCTCAACAGTTATTCCACTGACAAACCAAACTATGGGGCTCATTGCCTAAGCTGGACCAACCCGAGTCAGTACAATCACGTCGGTTATGATTTTGTCCCTAATCGCGATTTCTCCACCTTACTCAATGATGACTACGCGGTAGATTTCTTTCTCCGCGGGGACGTACCCGGCACGAAACTGGACATTCGTTTTCTTGATACTAAAACCAACGATCCCGCTGATCGCCCTTGGCGCATGGGCTATACCATCGAAGTGCCAGAAGTAGCTTGGGATTCACGTTGGCATCACCTGCACATCCCCCTCTCTCAGTTTGCCGAATTTGGCTCTTGGGACGACAATATGTGGTTCAATCCCCAAGGAGATTTTGATTGGACGGCCATCGACCGCCTAGAGATTGTCGCTGAATACGGCCCGATCGATGGCAATATTTGGATCGATCATCTCCATATCACCAATCAAGATACTGCCATGCTCAACGACACCACAGCCTTTACGACGGCATTGGAGCCATTGCAGGCCTCTTATAGCTGGAATATTTTCCCCAACCCCGGCGGGGAACGCTTAGTCGTGGAGACCAATTGGTCTCAGCCCATGCAGATTGAGGTTTACGATGCTACAGGCCGCTTACACAGACGCCAAAGCATCCTCCGAAAAAAGCAAATCGATACTCAAGATCTACCTGCAGGTATATACATCGTCCAAATCATAGGCCCCGACGGAGTCCGCCAATCGCAGAGATGGATTAAGCAATAAAAATCCTAAGTATAGGGTAGAATGTATTCAGTACAGAGAAAAAAGTCTTGCTGAACCGTATAAACCCATTTTCCCAGGTCTTACTACTGAATACTATAATCTACGTGGTATGATAGTTGTCCGTCGACTGAGATATATCAGGTGCAATAGGCCGCTACCTGTACCACGAAAGACCGGACTGCGTGTTGTGGTAAGGACTCTCGCGACGCAGCATAGTTCTTAGCCTCTATTACATGCGGATAATTTGCTTGATTCAATGAGTCTTTATCTTTTCCAAAACTCTCTCTAAATATTCTTCATCCTTACTTAATTCTTCAAAAGATGGTTGGAGTTCAAAATCTGGGATTGTTCCTCTTCCCATATTTTTATCTTTTTCAACGCTATTGAAATACATTAGTAACGGAACATCTATTACCAATCCGCATTCAAGTTGAGCACTTGGAATTAATCCACTTGTGTTACCTTGATAACCACCTCCCGTTTCCTCCCCGAGAACTATTGCCCTCTTATTTGTTTGCATAATTGCTGTAAAATCAGAGCAAGAGGAAAGACACATTCCGTCTGCTAAGATATAAACCCCACCATCATATGAAATCTTCGACGGTTCTTGCACCCTGGTGAACTTAAATTCTTTTGAAAATAATCCCTTTGTACTCCACAACCACTCCCCATTTTCAAATTTAGGATTGTCATAAAATAACCGTTTGAATCCAGAAATATCTTTTGCGACAGATTCAGTGATTTCGATTCGATCCCAATATCTAAAAGGTTCATCAAGAAAAATTGAACTTAGCCATGCAGGATTTGAATCAGAACCACCACTATTAGCCCGTAAATCAAAAAGAATTGTTTGTATGTCTTGCTCTTTGATCGTCTCCAAATAGGATTCGATTGTTCTTCTAAATTTTTGATCATGAGACTTGAGATAAGAATTGGCAAAAGATGGAATCTTAATAATGGCGATGCTGTCAATTATCCTCAATGACATCGGTTTATTGACGATATCGTTGTATCCAAAGATTTTTTCTTCTTTTACTCCCCTTACTTTGTACTTCTTGCCATTTTCAAGTTCAACTTCAAACGATTCTGCAACCTCTATAATATTTCTATACCATTGCGGAAATGTATATTGAAGTAATTTATATTTGCCCGTTTCATTATAGCCATCCATTGCTATATTCTGCAAAAGTTGGTTATAAATTTCCGGAATCTCTCGGCCGTTGATTTTGCTTATTATGCTCCCCGTTTTAACTGCACTTTCTTCATCAAAAGATTTCCAGACGATTGCTTTTCCTTGGTAAAAATATAGGGTAAACGGCAAGAAATTTGGATCTTCATTTAAATAATTTTCAGTTTCATCAGACAAGTGGATACCCGTATGTAAGCACCCTATTTTGGCAAAAAGCGGTTTTGTTTTTCTCAGTATTTCTAATTCATTAATAGGGCTTTGAATCGTGCTTATTGTCGAATCAATGATTCGATCAAACTTTTCTATTTCATTGTATCTATAGAAGCCAGGATGTTTTTTCCTAAGCTCAGCGAACATCTCATTTAGCTCAGATCGTACACTATCAGGATTTTGAGTAGGTAAATTTAGTCCATCACTTTGGGAGTAACTGACAACCCAAAATCCTAAGCTCAGTATTATCAAAAGTGTTTTCATATGACTTTTTTGGGGCACAAAAACAGTTTCGCATGGAACATACTATAGCGGACTATTGCATACGCCGCCCGATTAATCGTTCCGCGAAGCGGAAGACGACCAAAAATCGCCTAAACCGACATAGGAGAGTCAGTCTCCATCAAATCAAGCAGTAGCGGCATCTTGGCCATAGCCGCATCATAGCCAATCTTAAATATCTCAGCGATATGCTCAGAACCAAAAGTGGCAAATCCTGCTAGCAGCTCTGGCGCAATGAGTACATGACACTCCTCCTGCTTGGCCCTTACGGTAATATCTGTCGCCAAATCGTAGACTCTTTCGATGATGCCCAGACTATTATCCAAGTCTTCGCGGGCTACTCTTCCCAAGGGACTCACATTGACCCCAATAATGATGTCGCAGTGTTCTCGCAACGGCTCGATGGGAAAATTATTCATGATCCCACCGTCTTGATAGAGTTTGCCATCAATCTCAACGGGTGAAAAAACAATCGGAAAAGCGGCTGAAGCAGCCACTGCAGTCAAGAGTTCTCCGGAGGAGAGAATAGCCGCCTCTCCGCCAATCATATCAGTAGCGGTAACAAATAGGATTTTGGAGAGCTCTTCAAAGCGTTCGACCTTCAAAGACTCCGCTAAGAGCTTAGCCGTCTTATCCATGTCCAGCAAGCCGGGCTTCCGATAATTGAAGTACTGAATCTCAAAGGGCAGACTTTGCTCCCAAAACTTCATCATCTCTGCCACCGAACAGCCCGCCGCATAGAGCGCTCCTACAATTGCACCAGCGCTAGTACCTGAGATAAATTGAGGCGCTATATTATGGCGTTGCAAGGCTTTAATGACCCCAAGATGCGCCACGCCACGCATGCCTCCTCCCGAAAGTACCATGCCAAGCTTCTTGCTACTCATAGGATTTTGAGCTATTGGGATCCCCAAATTTCACTCTTAAATCTTTGAGGGATTTCATCGCCTGTTGGATACCGTCTAGGGTCATCGGGAACATGCGATAATCCATGTATTTGCGGAGAAGTTCCGTCGATTGATAATAGTTCCAAGCGTATTCTGGATTGGGATTGATCCAAGCCATATAAGGGAAGTGATCCTTCATTCGCTGCAACCAAAGCATGCCGGGCTCTTCGTTCCAATGCTCCACGCTCCCGCCCTGATACATAATCTCAATGGGAGACATCGCAGCATCTCCCACATAAATGAGTTTGTAGTCTTTGTTGTATTTATTGATCAACTCCCAAGTGGAGATGCGCTCTTGGTGGCGACGATTATTGTCCTTCCAGACAAACTCGTACAGACAGTTATGGAAATAGTAATATTCAAGATGCTTGAACTCATGCCGAGCTGCGGTGAAGAGGCGTTGGCACATTTCGACATGATCATCCATAGAGCCACCGACGTCCAGCAGCAATAGCACCTTAACGCGGTTTTTGCGCGGAGCCCGCATCTTGATATCGAGATAACCCGCATTGTCTGAGGTTGCTCTTATCGTACCATTGAGGTCTAGTTCATCTTGCATGCCCTCACGGGTAAGGACACGTAACCTTTTGAGCAAGAGCTTGATGTTGCGG
>JBCCQN010000113.1:0-27046 GCA_039024315.1 Bacteroidota bacterium | reverse complement strand
CACGGATTCTTTAGACACCGCAAATTCCCAATTGCGCAATACTTCGATAGCTTCCTTGAGTTTAGCGTTCTGCGGCGCAGAACGATCATAGGCCTCTACCAAACCCGGAATCATCACCTCAAAGGCCGGCAGGTAAGGATCATAGGCAAGCTCTATCAGCTTATCCAACGTATAATCACTAGTCCCACTCAAAAGCCGAATGGCATGCACGCCTCGGTAATTTTCTCGGTCGAGCGACATATAGCGTGGATAATCGGCGCGTTTGGGGCTATACTGTGCAGCGGAAGTAAAGGGGGTAGAATTGCAATTTTGAATCCAACCATTAGGAGGATTGAGCAGCACGATAGACTCATCAACCGTATGTAGGCCTTGCCAATCTGTAGCCGGATCGCTGCCATCGACAGGTTGGCGATAATTGAAACTGGTATCGCGTTTGGGGATAAAGTTGCCATGGTAGTAGGCGATATTTCCGCCAGCGTCAGCATAGACCGTATTGTTGGAAGAATTGGTCCGCGTATTCATCATCTTCCGAAAAGCCTCGTGTCCGTCAAGCTTGGTGCGTGTATAGGATTGCGATAGGGCTTGGACTGGTTCCCACATCATGGCCGTAGCTACCCATTTGTCTTCGATCATATGGGTGATGGGGCCATGGTGGGTGCGGTAAATGGGGAAACTCTTTTCTTGCATCTGAGCTCCCTCCCAGTATTTGAGACTTACTTCTTGGGTTTCAACCGCTCTTTTTTCCTCACCATATTGATAAAAGTATTTACCCTCTTCCTCACTTATCTCTTCCACAAATTCGTCGATTACATCAGTGTAGGTGGAGGTATGCATCCAACCGGTCTTTTCGTTGAAGCCCTGATAGACAAAAAACTGCCCCCATGTTACAGCGCCATAAGCATTGAGCCCTTCTTCGCTAACTACATGGACCTCACCACGGAAGTAAAAAGAGGTATGTGGGTTGATGAGCAACATGGCATGGCCAGACGCTGTTAACTCGCCGGAGATGGCAAAGCCATTTGAACCCTTGGGCTCGGCTAGCAAATCTGGATAGACCAAGCCATTGCCATATTGGTTGAGCGCCAGTCCTTTGCCTCCTTCGTAGAACGCTTGTATCCGTCTCGTAGAGACTCTTTCTATATCACCCCCGATCGATCCTTCACTAAAGTACATTGGCATCCAAGGCTCGAAATGTGTCAATAACATGGGGCTGACCTCTGGATGAGTATGCAGATAATAATTGATCCCGTCGGCAAAGGCGACACAGAGCTTCTTGAGCCAATCGGGACTGCTCTCATAGGCGGCGATAGCTTCCGCTTGGGTCATGAAAAGCCTTGCCCGCAGGTCGCTATACAAGGCTTCTTCTCCTTCTACTTCTGCTAATCGGCCGATGGCCCATACGTAATTACGTTCCACACGGTGGAAATCATCCTCACACTGGGCGTAAAGAAGACCAAAGACAGCATCAGCATCGGTCTTGCCATAGATATGGGGAACCCCATAATCATCACGGATGATCGTAGTGTTTTGGGCATGAGTTTGCCAGCGAGCTAGTTCGTTGTTTTGAGGGGAGGGCTGACAAGCGAGAAAAATCAGGAATAGGAAGGCCAGGCGGTTCATATGGTTGGATTAGGAAACAGGACCCATTATAAGGATAAGTCTCCTGAATTCCTCGATCCTCATGTGCAGATAAAGTTAGGCGTTCCCCGCAGGGATTAGTCTAAAATCGCCAATACCGTTTCAAAGGCAGCTTGTGAATGCTTGACATCTGCCTTGGCTTTACCGAGCACTCGAAAACCCGTCATCATGGTATATATCGTTCTGGCAATAGCTTTTAGGTCTTTATTGGGACCAATCTCGCCTGAGCGAACGCCCCTCTCTAATAGCTCAAAAAATAGTTGCTCTATCTGCTCTTGATGAGTTTGGATCAGCTCAAGTAAAGGATTGTCTGCGGGTAGCATTTCCGTAGTGGTATTTGCCACAAAGCAGCCTTTAAAATCTAAGCTGATTTGGTCTTCCATGAGGACTTGCTGAAAAATGTGTCGAAAGGCCCCCTTGACATTTTGTTGGGTGTTAAGGAAGCTTTTTAGCCCCTGCAGGACAGTTTGACTATAATGAAGGATTACTCGATCAAAGAGTTGCTTTTTGTCGCCAAAAGTATCGTAAAGACTACCCCGACTGATACCCAAATGCTCAGTTAAGTCTTGGATGGAGGTCGCGTTATAGCCCTTACGCCAAAATAGGAGCATGGCCTTTTGCAAGGCTTCTTGCTGATCAAATTGTTTTACGCGGGGCATCTAGCTATTGAGTCAGGAAGTAAAGAGACAAAAGTAGTTAGTACAAAGAAGCCTAGCCCAATTGGCTCATCCATGGCAATTTTTAGACCTCTTGATGCTTGATACTTTTGTCTCAGTCCTTAAAATTAGGAATTCTTCTCTCAAGAGAAAATCAGGCTAGCAATTCTGCTATTTCTACATCATTGTAGGAGGCTTTGAGGGCTTTGACTTTATCTCCGGTGATATAAATACCGCTTTGTCCCTGAAATTTGGAATCAAAGGCAGCTCGGTAGATTTTCATAGCCCCTTTGATAGGCTGAGCGAATAAAATCTTACGAAAGGGTTTGAGCCACCCAGGCATACCCGAACTCTTGGTCATATTGGTTTGATTGGGTCCGGGATCAACACTAGCGACTCTAAGTTGAGGATTATTTTGAGCCAAAAAGTTCATCATCATCGCCATCGTAAATTTAGAATCCAGATATGAACCCAATAGTTTTACAAATTTTTTCGGCCGCTTTAGCTCCGAGATTTCTTTCTTTTTTTGCTTATGTAAGTTGCCTGTGGCAGTATTGATAACGAAGGGTTTTTCCGCCTTATTTAGTAAGGGTAATAGGGCCTTGGTCAGATCATAGGGAGCCAAGGCATTGATCTCAAGCTGCATTTCATTGCCTCTTGCCGAATAATTTGCTTCCCCCGCCAATAAACCTGCGTTATTAAACAGTCCGTCTATACGATCCCACTGCTCATTGATCTCTCTCGCAACCGCTTGCACCGCATCTGCTTGACTTAAGTCCGCAAAAAAGAAATCAACCATTTCTGGCTTCGCTAGTGCCTGCAAGGTCTCTTGCTTGCGCTTTTCTGTTCTGACAATCAAGCCGATTTTATGACCTTCTTTGAGGAGTACATTGGTCAATTCTAAGCCAATCCCTGTGTGTCCTCCGGTGAGTAAATAATTCATGTGATTACTGTTTGTTTTATTTGGAATGATCGGTCGGAATCAAATATAATCTATTTGGACTGTTCGTTCCAAATAAAACCCAAAAAATATCGGCCTTGGCGTTCCGCGCAGCGGGCATCAAAACCGATAAAGATCTTTTTATTGAAGAATTAGCGTAAATCCCGCTTGGTGATGATCCTAAAGGCTATGAATAAAAACAGGGCTGTATAAGCTAGTAATATGCCCAAATCATCCATTCCAACGCTAGTTTGGGTTTCCATCATCGCATATTTGGTAAAGGGAAGAGGAATAATATTACCAATAGCATTGAGGGGCAGCAGATTGGCGAGCCAGAGCTGCTCGTACTCAAACTCAATGATGGCTGAGAGAATAGGTTCTATCACATAAACGTAAAAGGTGAGCAACGCGATGGTGATACCCGAACGTTTGACCAACAAACCTATGACCAAGCAAAAAGCTTGAAAACTAAATAGGTGCAGGAAGTAAGCGGGGATAAATTCGATATGCTCGAGGATAAAGGGTAGTTCCTTTACGGGAGACCAAAGGAAGCCCATCACTAAGCCAATAATCATCGCCAGAAGGCTCACAATCAGTGATAATACGGCGATAAATACCAGCTTACTCATCAAAAACTCCTCACGACTTAGCCCATCGATGACATTTTGTTTGATGGTGCCGTAGCTATATTCATTGCCAATAGAAATCACAATAATAAAGCCTAAGAAGATGGAAAAGGCACTATAAATCCAAGTGAGGTTTTGCCAGAGATCCACGAAGTCAAAGATCGGCAAATCCCCAGGGTTGATGCCATTAAAGATGGTTTCGCCGATGGATTCGAGATAATCTAAAAGGGCCTTAGAAGCAATGGGTACAGCTAAAAGAAATACGAGAAACAATCCCGCCAAAATCCAGAAATAGCGTGTATTCCGAAGCTTATAAAATTCGATGGATAAA
This sequence comes from Bacteroidota bacterium, assembly GCA_039024315.1. Taxonomy (GTDB): domain Bacteria; phylum Bacteroidota; class Bacteroidia; order J057; family J057; genus JBCAWW01. The sequence goes on along the minus strand of JBCCQN010000113.1, from coordinate 22,855 downwards.
AGTCTAAGCATGGTTTTGGTTCAGGATGTCTAGGAATTGTTGCTCAAGGGTCTTTTTGACCGGCATGATATGGTTGGCGTATAGCTCAGACTCCGCTAGAAAGCGATTGAGACTGGCAGCATCAGTATCGGGCTCACAGCGCAAAGCGTAGCCATCCTTAATGTTTTCGTGCGAAAGGTAGGCGGGAAACTTAGTTACGAGTTCCAATAGTTTGGCCGAATCCTCAGCTTTTACTTCGATTATGGCTTCGTCGCTAAATTCGGTGTCAACCTTGCCGGTATGCAAAAGATTCCCCTTGCGTAATACGGCGAAATCAGTACAAACCTTTTGGACTTCATCTAAGAGGTGGCTAGCCAGAATGATCGTCTTGCCAGTAGCGGCAATATCGATGATCAACTCCCTGATTTCGGCAATCCCTTCGGGATCGAGACCATTAGTAGGCTCATCGAGGATGAGTACCTTGGGATGAGCCAATAGGGCAGAACCAATCGCTAGTCGCTGCTTCATACCGAGTGAAAAGGTCTGAAAAGAATCGTCCTTTCGTTCGGCGAGACCGACCTGCTCCAATACCTCATCTATCCGATCCGTGCTGACTTCCTTGATCTTACAAGCGAGGGTCAGGTTTTTATAGGCGGAAAAGTGGGGATAAAAGTTGGGCTTTTCGAGGATCGAACCGACTTGTTTGCGTTGCTTATGGCTAGCAGCTTCGCCAAACCATAAAAAGTCGCCGCTGGTAGGGGTGGTAACCCCCAATATCATCCCTAAGGTAGTGGTCTTGCCACTGCCGTTGGGACCTAACAAGCCAAATACAGTGCCTTCGGGGACCTCGAGCTTGAGCTGATTGACCGCAGTGATGCGACCGTAATTTTTATGCAGATTACGGGTGCTAAGGACATTCATAAATTAGTGTGTATAGGAATAGGTGTGGGCTTAATTTTCTTCTCCGGTTCCTTCTTCTTTAGACATTTCTTCTCGTACATTTTCTTTGAGGTCAAAAGGGAGCATATCGCTCACTTCGTCCATATTGACGCTGCCGAGGGCATTGATATAGCGCATATCTAAAGAGCCTTTCATTTCAATGGCGGCCGGAACCCCTTCCATCAGGAGGGTTACCACCCAGGTCGATTTGCCTTTGGCGGATTGTAGCTCATAAATACGGCATTTGTTGTCGGCATTGTCAAAGCTAAGGATTTCATGAAAACCTTCGCTGCGGACGCCTTCATCTATGCGTTGGAAGGTGGCAATCGCCTCGGCACCGGTGGCTTCTGAGCTCACAAAGCGTAGGTGATCCAAATCTTTGATCAACTTATTGAAATCTGGATTCTTGTTGCGATTCAACACTCGGATGACACTCTGATATAGAAAGAGTTTTCTACCCTTGGTGTCTCTTTGAAACTGTTTGATGGTCTTACTCTGCCCAAAAGCACTGGCCGAAAGTAAGATTGCTAAGGCGAGTATGCTAAACTTTTTCATTGCTGATTTACTTTTTGGAAGTTCTTAAAGCCCGGTAGATTCATTCTTTGGCTGATGTTAGCGATCGCTTCTAGATCAATGTCGCCTACTACACTCATGATCATGACGGTTGATTGATCATAGCCAAGCATGACCAATTCGGTGATTTGTTCTCCTGAGCGGCTAACAAAAAATTTAAACTCAATGCCTGACTCTTTTACGGTAGTCAATTCTTCCATACCTGCGACCGTACTTTGGAGGAGGTTTTGATAAATATCGGCGGACTGGGAAACGTCGTTGCCGATCAAGGCCTTCATGCCATTGAGCTTGGCGAGGGCTTCAATGACTTCTTGCTCTTCTGGTTTATCCATTTCGATGTCGATGAAAACATCAAACATCCGACTGGAAACGTTGACACGAGAAAAGCGGGCGTCATTTTCATATTGACTAAACAATGGATCAAGGCGTCCATTTTGGGCCGAAAGCGGCAGGGCAAAAAGCAGCATTATGCAAGCTAGACCCCATAATTTTATTTGGTTCATAGGTGGTTATTCGCTTAGTTCTGGTATTACATCCGTGGAGGATATATTTTGATCTTACGTAGCTCTCTCAACAAAAGATAAGCAAATAATCCGCTTTGCGTCCCTCTAAGGGCAATTCCTCGACGAGCCTTGACTTTTCCTCGACCAAAAGGAGGATCAATGTCTAATGTCGAATATCCTATGATGAAGTAAGCGGAGGTTTACAACTGGTTTATTCTTGGTTTTTTACCTCCTTAAAGCTTTCGGGAGCGCGGAACGCTTATCTCTTCGGGATATTCGGGCATACTTAGGAAGACATTTTGATGATTCCGCAATTCGACCAGAATGGTCATCCCGACCGGAGTGTAGGGAACTGTAATGGGCTTTACCGCTTCGCAGAACGCTTATTTGATTTGTTGAGTTACTGAATGCTTGATTTCTTGAGTTCAGCTTCAACCCTGCAATAAATCGACCCTTCAACCCTTTGGCAAGCGTTCTGCGAAGCAGTCCTAAATAAAAAGTCCCCGCTGATACCTGGTGGAGTCTAGCGGGGATAAAAAAAAAGAGAGAATGTACACTTAACTACTACTTACTACTATTTCTATGCAAAGGTCGCGTAGGAAAAATCGCGGCTACGGATCATGCTCTGAAGATTGGCCAACCAGTTTTTGAATTCTGATTTTTTACGGCGAGAAATGGTTACTTCATTTTGACCAGAAAGCTCAAGCACGTTGCCTTCCTTTTGCTTTTGGATATGGATACCATTGACCAAAAATGATTTGTGGCAACGGAAAAAGGTTTGCGGGCTCAACTGGGCTTCGAACTCCTTCAAGGTTTTGGCGATCAAGATGCGACGCTTGTTGCGAGTGACTACATAGGTGTAATTGCGCTCACCTTGGAAGTAAACGATGTCGTAAAATGGTAAATAGATCGTGCCTTCTTGAAGTTGTAAAGTGATGGTGTTTTGAGGGAAGCCATGTCGTACTGGCTGGCGGTTACTGAGTTGATTGAAGAACTGGCGATTTACATTTGGGAAGGCAGGATCGGTGTTGGTGTTGTTCCAGTTTGTTGCTAGGCTGTTCATGTTACTAGATTTAGAAAGTGTTGGTGATTTCGAACACTTACAAAGCTCTAGTAAGAGCCTCCAAAAGGCTTTGCACTTTTCAACAACAACCTACCATTTTTCACAAAATGGGGATTTTTTGACCTTTTTGAGGTGTTTTTAGGATTGATTGACAAATTCGGAGGGAGAAACGCCAAATTGTTTTTTGAAGCTTCTGGCAAAATGATTGGGGCTAGAAAAGCCCATGTCATAGGCGATATCGGAGATGCTGACCGCCTTTTGTTGGAGCAAATCGGCCGCTCGTTGTAGTCGCATAGAGCGAATAAGTTTACCCGCGGTTTGATCAATCAAAGCCCTTAACTTGCGGTTGAGATTATTGACGCTCATGCCCAATTCTTCACTTAGAACTTCGACGCTAAATTGCTCATTGCTTAGATTGGTTTCGATAATCTCCAATACCTTTTTGATGAAGGTCTGTTCAATCGGCACCGCACTCACTTCATTGGGGCGAATAATGGTCGCGGTACTAAATCGTTCGCGTAATCGCCGGCGTTGTTGGATCAGGTTGGAGATGCGCACTTTGAGTTCGCGCGAATTAAAGGGCTTAAGTAGGTAGTCATCTACTCCTTGTTCGAGGCCTTCGATCTTGCTGTCTTCTGAGGCTTTGGAGGTCAACAATATCAAAGGGATGTGACTCGTCTTAGGATCATGTTTCAGCGCCTTGGCGACCCCATAACCATCGAGTCTTGGCATCATGATATCGGAGATGATCAAGTCCGGTATGATATCGAGTGCGGCTTCTACCCCCTCTCGTCCATCCTCGGCGGTATGCACTTGGTAACCAAAGTCCAGTAGCTGCTCCCTGACAAAGGCTCGTACATCAGGATTGTCTTCTATGAGGAGAATTTGCTCCTGCTGCTCATTAAGGACGCCTTCGCCCTCAACCGCTAGCGTATTGTTGGGCAAAGCCGCTGGCGAAAGTGCAGTTGCTACTTGCCTAAGCTCATACTCTGCCAAATCCTTGACCAGTGGAATCCTAATCTCAAAAGTGGTGCCTTGCTGCAATTCACTTTTTACCTTGATCTGCCCTTCGTGCAACTCTACTAATTCTTTGACCAAAGAAAGACCGATGCCTGTTCCCGGTTTTGCTTGGTTTTCGTTACTATCAGCTTGGTAAAAGCGATCAAAGATATAAGGCAATTGCTCGGTTTTGATTCCCTGACCAGTATCAGAGATGGTGATATGGAGTTGATTACTGCTGCGCAGAACGCTCATCTCTATTTTGCCTCCCTCTCCTGTAAATTTGATCGCATTGGAGAGTAAGTTGAAAATCACCCGCTCCATCTTTTTGACATCAAAAGCGGTCTCTAGGCTTTCCAAATTACTTTGGAAGGCAAGACTAATACCCTTTTCTTCTGCCAAGGACTCGAAAGAGTAGAAGATATGCTTAAAGTAACTGATCGTTTCGAGACGGCTAGGCTCCAAGCTCATGCCCCCAGCCTCCAACTTCGCGACATCCAATACTTGATTGATTAGATCCAAAAGACGATGGCCGTTGCGCCCGACCATGGTCAAGCGATTTTGTAGCTTTTTATCCTCTATTGCTGCCTGCAGTTGTTCGTTTTGACCCAAGATGAGTGTCAGTGGCGTACGAAACTCGTGGGAGATATTGGTGAAAAAGCGAGTCTTCATAGCATCAAGCTCCTTGAGCTTTTCTGCTTCCTTACGCTTTTGTTCTTTACGAGCCCGTTCTTGTTCGAGCTCTAGCGCCTGCTCTTTGAGGGCGATCCGCTGGCGGTAACGATACCAAATAAAGCCTCCAGCTCCCAAAAGTAGCACTACGGCGGCGATCCCCAATAACAAGTTACGTAGGGCCTTTTGTTCGCTGGCCTCTAGCTTAGACTGGGTGAGATCATTTTGTAAAATCAGATTTTCCTTCTCCTTTTTTTCAGATTCGTACTCAATGTTGAGTTGGTTGATGGTCTCTATTGTTTCGAGATTCAGCAAACTGTCATGGACCGAGCTGTAACGCTCCAATAGCTCTAGCGCTTTTGCGGTCTCTCCATTGGCTTTATATGTACTGTATAAGTGTTCTAAGGCGGATTTTTGCCTAGATAGAATTTCAAAATCCTCCGCTACTTCTAATTCTTTTTTGTACCAAGACTTTGCGTCTGCGTATTGCTTTTTGCTCAGAGCCAGATAGCCTAGACCTGCGTAAGCAGCCGAAAGATTTTCGTTACCTTCTAATAAGGGGATGGCTTCATAAAGTAAGTTTCTGATCGTATCTGACTCATAGCCCAGCTCAGTATAAACATTCGTTACATTGATCAAACTGGTGCCAATCATAAAAGGATCTGCTGTCTTGCGCGCATATTCGAGACCTTGTTCGGTATAGGGTAGGGCTTCTCGATAGCGATCTAAACTCTGAAGGGTATTACCAATATTGATATTGGCGCTAGAAATTCCAGTAACATCTCCAATTTGGCTGAAAATACTCAGCGCTTGCTGCTGATTATTCAGGGTCTTCTCATAGTCGCTCTGGGTTTCGTATAAATCTGCGATTTGGAGTAGCGTATTTGCTTGTTGGTAAGATAGTTTGCGGGCCTCTTGGATTCTAAGGGCCTGAAAGCAGTAGTGAATAGCCGAGTCAATCTTATTTTGTGATTCGAAGATGAAGGCTTGATTAAGATAAATCCTAGCAATACCACTACTATCTAAAATCTGATAATAGACGGCCAAGGCCCCGTCTAGATATGCCATTGCCGAATCGTATTCAAGATTAGCCTCTGCAATGATGGCCAAATTATTATAGGCGTTTGCTTGGCCTTTAGGATCATCAACCGCCACGGCATATTGTAAGGACTTTTTGAGCTTAGGTTCTGCCAATTCCGTATCTCCTTGCATGAGATGACAAGCCGCCAAATTGTTGTAGGCATTCATCAGGCCTTTTTCGTAGCGATTTTTTTCGGCTAGGACGACGGCTATGTTTAGCACTTGAAAAGCGGAATCCCAATTACCTTCAGTCCGAAAGCAACGACTTAGATTGATATAACTATCAACCATTTGGGGGCCTAGCTGATTTTGCTCTGCGAGTTTTAGGGCCTGATAAGCCCAAGACTTGCTTGCGTTTACATCTTTGCGATACCCTTCGTAGGCCCATTTGTTGAGACTGTCAACTTGAGCTGACTGAGCAACGCAAGGCCGAGACAAAAAAGTGAGTAAGCTGAACCAAATGATGAGTAGTCCCTTTTTTTTCAACTTCTGGTAGTTTTTTAAAAGTCAGATAATCCTGCGTTATAATACTACTTGCTGGCTAAATAAGAAAAGTATTAGGCTTTTATTGTAAAAAAAATCTTGACTTAAATCCATCCTTCTTTTGCTGGGCATAAAGCTTTTTGGGGGTAGAAGGATTGGACGTTCGCGGATATGCTGATCAAAAATTTAAGCATTAGTCTAAGCGTTCCGCGCAGCGGTACTCTAAGCCTGCATCGGGGTACAAATTTCAATCAAAAAACCATTGTTGTCTCGCAGATAGCCCACGATTTGTCCCCAAGGCTTTTGTATGAGTGGCTCTTCTTCGATCGCCCCAGCCCCTAGGGCCTTGGCAAAGTCCTCTTCGATGTTTGCAGAAGTAAAGGTCAGTTCTATACCAAATGGTCGCCCTTGCGGATCACTTTTGAGATACCCTTTTTTGAAATTAGACGCTCCCAATTCAAAGGAGGCAAAAGCGATGGTCGTGGCTCCGCTGATTAATTCGCCGTAATCTCCTTCGGGCGTGATAAATTTGCGTTGAAAACCAAAAGCTTGTTCGTAAAAGTGGAGACTCTCCTCGACCTCCTTGACATAAAGGATGGTATAGGCGTATTGCATAGGGCTTAGTTGGTGATTTGGCCAGTTAAGGTATCAAATCCTGCCGAGAAGTATGGCTTAATTATGAAAAAGAAGAGGGCGCTTACGACAAAAATTTGCTTTGACTAAGCTCCATATTTACAATTGCTCCAGCCACATTTCCTCTGTAGACCGCATTGGCGATAGACCTCATAAAGCTAGCGTTATCACCACAGGCAAATATCCCATCAATATTGGTTTTCTGAAACTGGTCCACTTCAATGTAGCCATGTTCGTCTAGTTCACAGCCTAGTGAGGCTGGAATATCTGTTTGCTGCTCAAAGTCTAAACCTGCATAAATAGCATTAAAGGGGAGCTTGCTGCCATCCTCTAGCACCACTTGTTGGAGAAATCCGTTGGTATGCTCAATCGCGATAATTTTCCTTTCTTCAATTTTGATGTTATGCCTTTGGAGGGTAGCTGATTGCTCGTGATCAAAGTCTGCTTTACCAGCCGTTATTATGCTGAGCTCATCGGTAAGATTATTGACTAGGGAAGCCAAGTGAAAGGCGCGTTCTGCATTAGCCAGAATGCCGGTTTTTTGATCTCGATATTCGTAGCCATGACAATAGGGGCAATGAATGACCGAAATCCCCCAACATTCGGCCATGCCTGCAATATCCGGCATTATGTCTTTGATGCCAGTGGCGAAAATGAGCTTTTTTGCGTGAAACTCCTTCCCAGATTGGGTGTGAATAGTAAAACCATCTTCTTTCTGTTGGCCTTTCACTGCAAAATCATCCAGCATCTGAATGCTTGCATACTTCAGTACTTGATCTCTGCTTAGCGCTGCTATTTCAGCAGGCGTATTTCCATCCTGTGTCAAAAAATTATGGGAATGAGGTGTTTGGCGATTACAAGGAGTGCCGCTGTCAATGACCAATACCTTTCTCCTCGATCTACCCAAGGCCATGGCTGCAGATAAACCTGCGTAGCTGCCGCCAATTATGATTACTTCGAAGCTGTTGTCCTCCGCCATAGCTGTTGATTTTGTGATGTTTGGGTCTGCTGCGTCTTCCTTTAGTGTGGTATCTAAATACTTTTTACTCTTTACTTGGCACCCAGGCGAATACAAAATTAAGCACAATTCCCATAAATGCAACATTGTTGCATTTATGGGAATTGCTACCCTAAAAGTAAAGTAAGGCTGGAGAGTTAGCGCTAATCAACTGTGTACCTTGGGATGACTTCATTGTCGAGAATCAAATTGCAAGACTAGATAAATTCAGTATCATCACTGCTAGCCTCAAAAATATCGGTAAGATCAGTGTAAGACTGTTTATTATCTATGCCTCAGGTCGCATTGATCATGTTTATTCCTTAGATGCTATGGACTATGGAGAGGATAAAATTTTGGGGTGCCGCTGCGCGGAACGATTAGTGGCATTGTCGAATTACTGATTTAGTGAATTTTTAACTCACCAACTCACCAACTCACCAACTCACCAACTCACCAACTCACCAACTCACCAACTCACCAATTCAGTAATTCAACAAATCAAATAAGCGTTCTGCGCAGCAGTAATCCCGAAAAAAAGCATCTAAGTAAGGTATAACAGCTTATCTATAGACTTTATCCATCTAAAAGGCCTAGGTTGATTTAGAGGCGATGGGCTTATAAATTGCTGCGGAAGAGCTCTCTTATTTTAGCGATTGATGATGAGAAAATTGCTGCTTTGTTGTTTGTGTTTTTGCGGTATGCTTTGGGGACTGCAAGCTCAGTCGGATAGCTTGCTACAACAATTAGATCAGCTGGGAAGGGAAGACCTATTTTTAGACGATAGTCTGCTCATCAAAACCCAAGTCGCGGCCGCTAGTAAATCTTTGCAAGATATCGCGGATTTGCCCTTTACGATCTTTGTGATCCCTCGTAGCGAGATCATTAGTCAAGGATATATCACCTTAGCGGATGCGTTAGAATCGATGCCGGGTATCCGAGTTTCGCAACCGGGATCAGCTCTAGAGGGAGAGACATTTACGATGCGTGGCTTATTAGGCAATGCTTACGCAAAGATTCTGATCAACGGTAATCCGGTCAAACCCTATGTGGTAAGTGGTATGCCCATCGGCGCTCAATTACCCATTCAGCAGGCAGAACGTATCGAGGTGATTTATGGACCTTCAGCTGCTTTGTATGGAGCAGACGCATCAGCTGGTATCATCAATATTGTGATGGCAGACTCAGAGCGGCCTGTATTCACTAAAGCGAGCCTATATATTGGTTCGGACAATTATAAAAGTCTCAATCTGTTGTTTGGGGGCAAACTAGGCAGGGATAAAAATGTGGTTCGTTTCCGTTTTTTTGGTACGGATACTCGTTTTGATGATCGGCGGATATTCTCAGCTTCCAACATTCTTTACAATCCGCTCAATTATTTAAATCCAAACGCTGATACTAGTGATGTACTAGATGACCGAAATTATCGGGGGACTGACACCGCTATCATCATCCAAAATACTCCTCACGAAAGTCGCTCTCTGGGTGGTGAGATTAAGTACCGTTTTTTGACGCTCTCGGTGATGAGTATGGATAGAAGTGATCATAGTTCAATCGGCCTTAATCCTACGGCTGTGGTTTACGCCAACCCTTTGATCCGGACCGGTGAAAACATTACTTCAGCGGTACTAAAAAGCCAGTTTAATCTCAAAAACCTCTTCTCAGAAACGAGACTAGAATATCTCGGCTACGAATTAGACAATCGCTCGGCTAGTCTTTATGTGCATCCGATTCTCAACTCCTTATTGTACAACGCAATTACGGATACTGCTAATGGAGTCATAATCCGTAATCAAATCGAAGAGGCCTTCTTTTCGGGCTTACGCTTTATGGGCGCTTGGTCCAATGAATGGAGCATCGAGCAAACTTTTAATGTGCCAATTTTTAAACGTGGCAATCTGACGGGCGGTGCTAAGTACTTGAGAGGCAATGGCTCTGCTTTAAGAGAATTGCAAAGTAGGGTAGTGAACCCTGATACGGAAGAGGTACCTAATTTGTCTCCTAGTTTTTCAGAGCAAAGTATTTCCGAGTTTAGTGTCTTTGCGCAAATCTTCCAGCCCATGGGCGATAAGTTTAATTTACTCGCTGGTGGTCAGTATCTTAATCGAACCAATGGTGATTTTGCTGCGCCCATATCTGTTTTTAATCCACGTTTGGCGCTGCTTTACAAGCTAACAAAGGATGTACAGCTACGTGCTTCCTACAGTACGGCTATACGAGCTCCTTCTCCCTACTTTAGTGCTACGACTTATACCTATGAACTGGGTAATTATCAAAATCTAGTAACTGGGGCAGTCCAACTGGAAGCAGAGAAGACAGCTGCCTACGAAATAGGAATGAGATGGAATAATCAAAGGAATCTCAGTCTGGATGTAAATCTATCCTACACCAATACCGATCAGTTTATCAACTACAATATTGCCTTTGACAGTCTTGGTCCCGATCGAAGGCTTTCGGGATTTACCCTTGGTTATTTTAATGATGAAAACTCTGCTGCCGATCTCCTTGATTTTCAAGTATATCTGCGCCTCAAAAATATGATACCGAGCCTAAAGATGGGGGGAACCTTTGGCTTTAACTATTCTAGAGGAACAGAAAGTTTGACTACCACTAATCTCCAAAATTTGGACAATGAGATTAGGGTTCTGGAAGACGTGCGCGGCCATCCTCGCATAATCTCGCGACTCTCGGTATTTGCCAGCCCGATTGAGCGATTGCTCATTCGAGCAGATCAGTATCTAGTATCCCGTTCTCTGACTCGGAATTCTTTCCGACTCAATGCTCCCGAACGACCAGAGCAGGAGCCAAACTTTTACAATCCTGGCTATTATGCAATTGACTTGAGCGTCAACTATCAAGTCAACAAAAATTTCTTGTTATACGCCAAGGCCTTTAACTTAAGCAATGCGCAGTATGCAGGGATAGACGCCTCTTCTAGTGCTGACATTTTGTTTTTTAACCCACAATCAAGTTTCACTTTCCGCTTTGGCATTAATTACGAACTGAATTGAGTATCCTAAAGCGATCATATCGTCTTGGTTTATTGGGCGTTTTGTTCCTACCGCTGTTTAGCTTGGCGCAAGACAGTACTTCGGTGCGACAAATCTTGGCTCAAGCAGCGTTGGCAGAGTCTATGGAAAAGGCCCGCGAAAAATATGAAGCGGCTTATTCCCTCGCTAATCGTATCGGAGATGAGAGAGGGCTTTTGCTCAGTTTACAAAAGCTAGTCGAGCTTGAGTTAAGCGCAAAACGCTCCTCAAATGCCTTACGCTACTTACTTGAAGAGCGGGATCTGCTATTAAAGTCTCAGCAACGCGCTCTATGGGCAGAAGTCAATAGGCAAATTGGTGATTTGTACCAAGACGAGACCTTGTTCCGCGAAGCAATCTCTTACTACAAACAAGCCCTCGCCAGCCTTGATGAGGAGACGAGCCAGCTAATGCGGGAGACTCTTTTGGACCGATTGGGCTATGCCTATGCCGAAGAACGGCAAGCTGATAGTGCCCGTTTTTATTATACTGCATTGATAGATTTACCCAATAAAGGGCTGCGCTTTCAATTAAAACAATTGCGGCGAATCATGCTTGCGTATCAGCAGGCTGGCCAGTATGTACCCTCACTATCATACGCTTTGCAGATAAAGGATCTGCTTGAAAATGAAAGCGAGCTAGAAAACGAAAAAGCTAGCATCTACAATAACCTAGGATATACTTATAACCAGTTGCGTAAGTATGAAAGTGCGGCTTATTGGTTTCATAAAGCAGAGCCCTATTTCGCCGATGATCATGAAAAGCTTGCGATCATCTATACGAATTTAGGGATTGCCTACTTCAATGATCGAGACCTCCCGATGGGCATACAATATCTGCTCAAGGCGCTCGCGCTGACTGACAAAGAGAACCCTCATAAAAGAGCCCAGATCAGCAATGTTCTCGCCAATATTTATCTAGATACGCAGGACTACTTCAACGCACAAAACTATAATCGGGATGCTATTGCCTTGGCCGAAAAAAGTCAAGCCCCAGCCTTGAAATCGGAGGTATATGAAACTGCGGCCGAAATACATTCTCTTCTCTATGAGTATGAGGAAGCCAACCAAGCTTACCGGACCCATCTTAGCCTGCGAGATTCCTTGCTTTTTGCGATGCGTTTGGAACAGGAGCGCCTTTTTCAAGATAAGCTCAAACTAGAGCAGACCGAAAAAGAAATCAAACTCCTCCTGATCCGAGGAGAGATGCAAGACCTGACCATCAACCAGCAAAAACTGGAAATCGATAATCTGAGTCTAGCCGCTGAAAAAACGGAAAATGAATTAGAAATCCTGCGCCAATCAGAGCAGATCAGAGAGGCGCGTTTTGAAAACCAACAGCTGGAAACCCAGCGTGCGCGGCAAGCTTTGCAGTTGGTACAAGGACGTTTGGTTTTGCAAGAGCGGGAGCGTCAGCTCAGTGATTTGGCCGAGGCCGAAGCCTTGACCAAATTAGAACTAGCCCAAAAAGAAGCCCGTCTCAGAGAAGAAGAACAGGCCAACGCTTTATTGGCAAAGGACAATGAGATTCAGCTGGAAAAAGCAGAGGCAGCCGAGCGAATTGGGTTGCTGCTTTCCATCCTTTTTTTGTTGGTCTTGGGCGGATTGTTATACGCACGCAGTACTAATCGTAAATTACGGGAGCAAAAGCTTGCCATCGAGCAAGAACAAGAAAAATCTGAACGTCTGCTCCTTAATATCCTGCCCGTCAGTGTGGCCCAAGAGCTGAAGGAAAAAGGCAAAACTACCCCCCGTTATTATGAGAGTGTGAGCATCATATTTTCGGACTTTGTCGGTTTTACCACTATTTCTGCCCGCAGCACGCCAGAGCAGATCCTTTCTGAGATGAATGATTGTTTTATGGGTTTTGATGCCATCATGGAGGAAGTAGGTATGGAAAAAATCCAAACTATAGGGGATGGCTATTTGGCTGTGGGCGGTATTCCCGAAGAGGTGCCTGATCATGCAAGGCGCTGTGTGGAGGCTGGGCGTAAAATGATTGCCTTTTTAGAGGAGCGACGCCAGCATAGCGAGATAGATTGGCGCGCTCGGATCGGGATTCACTCAGGGCCGATTACCGCTGGGGTAGTGGGGACCAAAAAGTTTGCCTATAACATTTTTGGAGATACGGTCAACACTGCCAGTCGCATTGAAACCGCAGGCGAGCAGGGCCGCGTCAATATTTCTGCTGCTACTTACGAACTCATCAAGGATCAATACGAGTGCGAGTACCGCGGCAAGATCAGCGCCAAAGGCAAGGGTGAGCTGGATATGTACTTTGTGCAGTTTTAGGTTTTTATTACTCCCGAAAGCTTTCGGGACGCGGAACGCTTATTCTAATTGTTGAGTTGTTGAGTTGTTGAGTTGTTGAGTTGTTGAATGGGTGGATTGGGGATTTAGGACTCAACAAATCAGGCCTTCAGCCAATAAAACTAAGCGTTCTGCGCAGCAGTAAACCTTAAAAATACTGCCCAAATCCGACCACTAAGCCGCTCTCGCCTCCTTGAAATAGACCAAAACCATAATCGATTCTTAGCATGGCGTTGTGGGCCCGAGGGTAAATGATACGGATACCAGAACCCACAAAATGACGCATATATTCAGGATTGGTAAAATCGGTCCAGCCACCGCCGGGAGTGCGCCAAACCCCTATGTCGGAGAATAAAACGCCCTGAATGGCGAGATTACGTCTTTCCAAAAAGCTATGACGATATTCTAGATTCACGATTACCGTACCGGTGCCTCGATCCACCCGGTTGCCAGAACCACGGATATTGATGCGGCTGTCGAGGACAAAGGGAGCAAAAGGCGAATCAACATTGGAGGAAAGGCCCAGACGAGCCCTCAAAGCGAGGTTGCCTCGATACCTAATCAGGCGGAAGTAATGAAAGTCATTGATAAACAACTGGAAGAAATCGCCATACTGTAGATTATAGACGCTCTCCATTAAAGTGTAGTTGGCCCAGCCTGATAAGTAGATCGAGTGATAATTGAGACGATCCAACTCGTGGGTCAACTTGCCGAGTACTTTGGGCAAATTGGCAAAAGCTGGTACGCTAGAAGGCAATTGCTCCGGATGGGGCAGGCGTTCGTAGCGTTCTATGAAATAGGTACCTCCCAAAGACAGACGATGACCTAAGCTAAACTCATAAGAAGCTCCTGCTTCAAAACTCAAATTGGTATAATCATAAGATACTGGCCCCACCGGAAAATAAAGTGGTTCGGTAGAGGCATACCGATGAAAGCCTGCACTCACTCCCCACTGGCTCCCGCCAATATAAGGCTGTCGAAAAAACACCTGATAATTGCTGCGTCCATCGATATTACGGTAAGCAGCGCTCAATAATATCCCTCTACCAGTCAGATTAAGCTCGGTAGCGCCAATTTCAAACCAAACGTTCCCTTCCACGCCACTGATCGAAACTTGAGGAAAGAGGGTCCAAGCTTCTTCGATCACGAATACTACGGTCCATTGATTTACCGCCAAAGTATCTAAGCGATAGCTGGCTTTGGCAATGCTATACAAATTTTGTAGGCGCTGTTGGTCGGCCTCTATGAGTTCTTTTTCTAAGGGCTGACCTACGCTTGTTTTGAGGAAGCGTTTGAGATGCGTCTCCTGAGTTCGCACTAGGCCCTCAAATGCCACTGCCCCCACCATTTGTTTGGTTTGGGCAGAAAGGCTCACGCATATTAGTAAAGCCAGGCAAAATAACCCCTTGGCCTTATGGTTCATCTATTGGTTTCCAATTTAGATATTGAATCTCAGTCCTAAGTTATAAGTACCGGCTTGTCCCATATTTGTTGCGAGAAAAGCATTAGAAAAATAAGTATAGGAGAGTTCTAATTCCAAATCAGGAGTGAACTGATATTTACTTCCTGCCCCCACTTGCCAGAAATAATCAAAATTTTGTTGCCAGAAGGGAGAGAAACTGCCTAGCGCATATAGAGTTGTCTTTTTGTTAGGGAAGAAACTTCCGATCACCGTTGCCGGAGTAGAGATGCGATTGATACGTCCCTTGTCTGCAGAACCAATGTCTTCCCACATAAAGTCAATCTCGGTGAAAACAGAGAACTGTTGACCAATCGGAATATCATTGAAAAACTGGGTCCACCAAGTGGGGCCATCCCAGTCAATGAAGCGAGCGCCACCTTCACGACCCGTAAGATTATTGCCTAGCGGTACCCAAAAAGCACTCTGAATAGAGAAGTTCGACCATTTTGGGACAGGAGCAAAGCGAACCTTAGGTCCAAGGGTGGTAATGCCTTGGCGAGTAGGATCAGCCAATGCACCTAATGGAAAGTTGCCTGGATCACCATAACGCACGGCACGATAGCGCATATCAAAGCCTACATTGAGCCTCGGCGTCAAGCCATAAACAAAGCTCGTAATGGTAGTGAAAAAGGTAGCTCTTTCATTATACTGACCTTGCTCGTCGCGGGTGCGCTGAGTATATAAGTTGTTGAAGATTTTAGTCTCCGTGGTATTTTTAGGGATGGCAGCCGAAACGACATATCGGGCAGAGTTGGCACCGTTAGGATTTGTGGCGGCTTCTGAACTCACAGAGTTGATCGCCCAGTCATAAGTATAATAGCGAACCTTATAGCTAGCCGGAATCTTCTGGGTGCGGTAATCATTGATATAGCTGATGATTTCACTCTCGTTACGGCCAAAGTCTTTACCGTACCAACGAAATATCTCTGAAAGTGAAGCGAGATTCATTTCCTCATCCACTCGAATGAAAATCGGGTTATTGAGCGCTAGGCGCGTTTGCTCCTCAATCTGCTCCTCTAATCGATCCGGAAAATAGGCATTAGGGATGATGGGGGGACAACCCAAAGCGCCACAAACCAAGACAAAGTGTAGGCGAGCATCAGGAAAAGTTGGAAATAAAATCCCCTTTTCTAGTTCGTTGAGACTCATCAATTTGCCAGAAACGGTATGAATACTCTTATCGAAAAAATTGGTGATCTCTTGTACCGAAGGTACTGGATACTCTTCCAATGCCCCTCTGATCACGAGCAGATTATAGGCATTGATGTAAAATGCTTTTTGCTCAGCCTCTGACCAAGTATTTGGATCGATTTGGGCAATTTGCTGGATCAGCGCATCAAAACTTTCGTCCTTTTGAATGCCTTCATAATCAACTCGACCTTCAGTCGTTACATATTTTTGGAGGAATTCATCCGTCGCGTTAAAAAAGGCGGATTGAGCAAAGCTGTTTAAGCCCATACCCAAGAGGGCGCAAGTGAGAAAGAGTCGATTAAGCATAGTGGTTTGATTGATAGAATATGTCCAATCTACGCCTATCCCCCCAGCATTGTTTGTTCAGTTTGCCACAAATCCGCTAAGTGTCTGATGCGTGACATAGCTGGGCCCTTTTCGAAGCAAAAATCTAAGATATGATGGTGGCTTGTGGTTTGCAGGGGACTTCCCGAAAGCTTTCGTATTTGCGTCAAGCTAAGGTTTTTCTTGACCGTTTTCCGCTTCGCGGAACGCTTTTTTCGTCCTAGATCCCTCTCCCAATAGCTTTCGGGATACTTTTGTCTAAGTACTTAAATAAAGAGTAGTAAGTATCACGAAAGCTTTCGGGAGTATGCAGTACCGAGTAAAAAGGTTCTGCTGAATTATACAGCCCCATTTTTCTAGGTCCTAATACTAGATACTATTGTCTAAGTACTTAAATAGATAAGCGTTCTGTGCAGCAGTAATCCATAAAGACTACTCCGCTTGAATTATAAAGCGTCGCGTGGCATCCCAATTGGCACTATTAAACTTGATGAAATACACTCCTGGACCAAAATTATGGGCCG
The DNA here is from genome assembly GCA_039024315.1 of Bacteroidota bacterium. Classification (GTDB taxonomy): domain Bacteria; phylum Bacteroidota; class Bacteroidia; order J057; family J057; genus JBCAWW01. The sequence continues at coordinate 6,095 of JBCCQN010000113.1, read as the reverse complement.
GAATCCGCACCAAGGTTCCTGTACTGCTGCCTTTGGCCGTTTCCTTATGCAAAAGCTTAGCTGCTAGATTATAGATCTCAAGACCAATGAATTCTTCTTCAGGTACCTTCATTTCGACAAAGAGCATTTGTTGCTGGCCAAGGGGATTAGGATACACCTTGATTTGAGGTTCATTGGCGTTGTAGGATACCCTTTCAATCTCAGAATAAGCGACAGAGCCATCATGATCGATGGTCTTCAGACGGTAATAATTCCAACCGTAATCAGGGGCTGGATCCCAAGTTTGATAAATGCTTGACTGGAGGCTATTGCCTTGACTTTTTACTTGATTAAGGAGTGCAAAGGAAAGCCCATCATGGGACTTTTCGATTTCAAAATGAGAGACATTCTGCTCACTGGCTAGCTCCCATTGAATTTCTACTTTTGTCTCTACGACTCTCGCCCTAAAATCAATTAGTTCAATTGGGAAAGTAACATTGGGGAGGGCATAAAGGATGTCTGCGCGCTCAAATACTGCATAATTGATCTCCTCGGGCGCATGGGTGGTATCGCTATCGCCACAGCCTTCTTCCTCAAAAAATAACTCGATCCCCGCGCCTGTTTGACTTGCTTGATTGTAGCGCAAAGCGCCAGGATCTACCTCATTGTAACTAGCAGTTTGGGCAAAGAGCAGGGGTTTGTAAGCGTGGACTTGAGCAAACGGGATGCGCTGCCAACGGTGATCCAAACCAGACATTTTGCCTACTTCAAAGGCCCCTGCCTTGCTGTATTTCCCTTCGGCCAAGGCTAGCCATGAAAGGGTTTCCGCTTGGTGGATATTATCTTCGTTTTCTGCTTCGTCAAGTTTGATTGCAACTTGTAAATTATTGCTTTGCAAGTCGTTGATTCTGACAGTGATCGCAGAAGCCTCGTTTTCGGTAACTACCTGAGTAAATACTGCTGGGCTTTGATTGAGACTTTGGGGAAAACTAATAGTATCCCATGCGGTGGTAATGCCGGATTGATTACCCGCCATCAGAGCGATACCATTGGGCAAGGTATGGCTTCCTGCTTCTACGACGAGATAAGGAACATTTTCCACTAGGTGCGTTTCGTCCAAGCATTCCCACTCATCCAGCCTGATCTCAAAGGAGGACGCGCTGACATTGCGTACTCTGACCGTAGTTGGCTGGGAACCATTGAAGCTAGGTACTCCGGCAATAACCACGGCATCTATATAGCTTTGGCTGAGGTTGACGGTCGTCCATACATCCGTAATCGCGACTTCACCGACCTCTCCGATAGGACTAAAACCTAGGGAAATCTTGTCCATGCTCATGATCCATGCTTGTAGAGAATCAACATAGGGATTATCGACCAACTGCTTGGCTAGGGGAGGCATCGCAATCGAGCTGAGACTAGTATCTCTCACCCACAGCTCCGACAAAGAAGGATTACCAGCTACTACGATCTTGTTGTTGGGATCAGAATTGGGGCCCTGCACGTTTTCGTCGATGAGGCCTTGCTGGCTCAATGGCGTACTAAAACGAGCATCAAAAGCGCCCTCTACTCCGCTGGGATGGTGGCAATGGCTACAATTGGCCTCTAAGTAGGATCTGATTTGATGCTCCAAAGTAGTAGAATCTCTCCCTATCTCAGCGGCTACTAGATAGTCAGCGACATCTCCAATATCGGTATCAAACATACCCAAAGTGTTCCAAGTATGTAGTTGATTGGCCTTAATTGCCGTTGACGGGTAGAGGAAGCTGCCATTTAGTTGATGAGTATTAACGCCTAGTGCTCTCCCCCCGCCCTCTGTATGGCAGCTTAAGCATTCAGTTCGGCTGGGGAAAACCCAAGGCTGGTTAAAGGCTTGCCCTTGTAGATTGGTCATAGCAACATCCAGCGTGTCGCTGGTAGTGAGCAAATCGGCATCAGAGCCGTCGGCTCGCCATCGGTAGGTGACCCCATAATAGGAATCGTTGCTACTCATGACAATGAAGCGTGTTTCCAATCTAAGCCTTTGGGACGGGTTTTGGGCATCATTGGGGAGTTCAAAATGCTTGATGAAGACCGTACCCTCTGGAAAGGTCCAATCGCCTTCGGCCGCAAAACCAATTTGCTCAGAAGCCAAATCATGGGTGCCGTCATTGGGGAGGGCGATCCATCGTTGTTTTTCAGCTCCATCTGACCAAAGGGGAGAGTTCCCTGCATAAGGGATGACGCCTGAAGCAGGTGTTAGATTGGCTAGATTGGCAAAAGCTCCGGTTTGAGACAATAATGCTGGGGGTTCAGCACCTGAAAGGATCGTTGCACTTAGACGATAAACCTTGCCCCCAGGACTTACACCATTCATCTTGAGCATGTAAATCTCTCCGTCTTCGTCTGTGCCAAAGCTCGCAAGCCCATTTTGTTGGGAGCAGCCGGGGATTTGGGCGATTTGGGTCAGGCTATCTTGATTGAATGGGCCTGTAGCGGTGGCGTCTATGGCCCAGATGGCGCAAGTTTTATGATCCGCAAAAAGGTACTTCCCCTGCAGATTTGGATACTTATTGCCACGATATACAAATCCACCAATAATGGCTTGAGAACTGGCTCTATTAAAGGTGACAAAAGGGTCTTTTGAGACTCCGGGAGCCGAGGCCAAGTTAGCTGGACTAGGAGGGAGGCCATTGCTTTTGACCAAATCCCCTTCGTAAAAGGGCCACTGATAATTTCCCCCTTTTTCGATTTTGTTGATTTCTTCTCTACGCCCTTCGCCTATATCTCCCTCGAAAATCAATCCACTAAGGCTATCATAGCTCAAAGTATAAGCATGTCGGATGCCGATGGCATAAAACTCTTCTAAATAAGCTCCGGTAGAGTCTAACCAAGGATTGTCATTAGGGATAAGGTAATTTGCACTAAAACTGCCTGGCCAGCCTGCTGGCGGACTGCCGTTATGAATGGGTTGACGTCGGATCGGATGGCTTCGGCTCGAATCATTATCGACATCAATACGAATCACCCCAGCAAATAACCATTTATCCAAAGCCTGAGTAGATTGTTGCTCACAGCAGGTTCCTTCATCTCCTAAGCCTACATACAGCAAGCCATCTTCGTCAAAAAACATACCTCCTGCGCTATGAATCCGGCTTTGGGCAAACTGTTGGATGAGAATCAACTCTGAGTTTGGATCGGCGATATTGCTCCCATCAGGTATCGTAAATCTAGATAAACGACGATAGCCTACGCCTTCAGAAGCGAGCAGATTGGAATCGGGTATGTAACGGTAAAAAACGTAGAAATACCCTCTATTAGGAGACCCTGGAATCCCAAACTCAGGGTGCAAAATAAATCCTGTCAGTCCATTGGTGCCGCCTCCTTGACTAGTTTGTCCATCAATGTTCAAAACACAAACGGTATCAGACACCAATGAATCGTTGTCAAAAAGAATGATTCTTCCCCTTTTTTCAGATACAAAAAATTTATCCTGTTGTGGGTGCTTGATCATATTGACAGGAGAAAAGAAATCAATGCCATCGAAGATCAACTCAGTACCGTAGCTGACCGAAGGTGTTTCGGCTGGGGGACTATTGGGCATACTACCATTGAGGTAGGCTCCGATTGCTGTCGGACTGCTCAAGCCTGTATTAGGCGGTGGACTAAGCAAAGGTGCGAAGGCAAGACTCATCAGGCAAAGGCCCAATATGGACCACTTCCACTTAAGAGATGTCCGCTCTAGTCGGCGGAGAAGAAAGGCTTTCATAGGAGGCAATACGTAGAGACACCAAACTGTAGATCCAACACTAATCGGATCCGGAAAGAGGAAAGTAGAAGAGATGAGCTATTGAGTATTTAGATAAAAGTATGCGGTATTAAGACAATTAAGAATCAAACTAGATCATTCAGACCCTTATGCTTAGTACCTAGAACTTTTTTCTGCTACCTATTACTTAAAAATATCGTAATACTTTTTGATTGACAAGTAAGTTTGCTAAAGCGTCCAAAAGTCCTTGTATTTCAGTCCGTTTGCAAGGCTGAATAGTATTTTGGAAGCTTGAGGCTGAGGAGTGGGTTTGTCTTTTCAGGTTTAGAGGACTGCTGCGCAGAACGATCAGTCTGTAGACGCGGCATGTATGCCGCACCAAACTAAACATGTATGCCGCACCACAGGAGCTAAGCGTTCCGCGCAGCGGTAAACCTCTAAGGACCTATCCAAAATAATCCCCTATCCATATTAAGCGAGAAAGCTAGGATGATTATATTAAATCAGGGGATATGCCAACTGAAGCTTTGAAAAATGCATGAATTATGAAATCTCTCAAATTGGTTTGGATACTACTGTTTCTGCTGGGACTAGCGATGGAGTATGCTCAGGGGCAGCAATCGCAAAGTCGAAAGGCTCAATTGAGAGCTTCGATAAAATCAGCGGATGCCTTTGATCAGATAAGCGCAGATTCAGTATTGGCCTATGCCAAAGCTGCAGAAGCCCTACTGCAGGAGGGAGACTCTCTTTTGCTGTATTATGATGTATACCGCTGCCTGAGTCGGGCCTATTATCGCCGGAATCAAAAGCAGGAGATGCGTCAGGCTTCGGAAAAGGTATTGGGCTATGCGCTGGAAATGAAGGACTCTCTCCTGATTGCTCGCTCCTACCGAAGCCTAGCTATGGCGGCACCAGCAGTATCTAATGTGGAAGCCAAGGATTTTATCCAAAAAGCCTTGCAATACGCACAGGGATCAGGGGCAGATTATAAAAGGATCTATATGTTATCCCTACAAATTCAGGCTTATCTCATCAAATATGAAGATCCACAATTAGCCCAGTCGATCCGAAGACAGGTCTTGAAAACGGCTATCGAACTAAAAGATAGCACTTTAATCGGCAAGACCTATGAGACCTTTGGGACCTATTACCGCAACTTTCAGGTAGACTCTGCTATCTACTATTTTTCGCAGGCACGAACTCTTTACCAAGCCAGCGGCAATAAGAGCTTTTTGGCTTCCGTTTATGGGAAACTCGGTACTTGCTATCAGCTCAAGGACGAGCCTGATTCGGTCTTATTGCTAGCCCAAAATGCTTATGAACTAGGAAAGGAAACAGGCACTTTGTCAGCTCAACGCGCTGGGTTGAAATTGTTGATTCAACACTTTTCTAGTCAAGGGGATTTTACAAGTGCGCTCTCCTACGCGGAAGAATTACTGGCGATAGATGAAAAAAAACCTAGTGGTTATCGTTCCTTGATCTATCTGGACATTGGCGAGGTTTACGAAAAGATGGGCGATAAGGAACAAGCCCAAGTTTACTATGGACAGGCTCTCGAACAAGCAATGAAGGACAGATACCCACCGGGTATAGCTACCGCTAGATCCAATTTAGGAGAATTGGCCTTTCAACAAGGCAATCTCAGCGAAGCGAAAGAGCAGTTTAGCAAGGTAGATGCTATGTATGCGAGCATGAACATAGAGGCTGCCAGAGTAGAAAGCTTTCAACGCCTCGGCGATATCGCCCTCTTGCAAACAGATTTTAGCGAGGCCAGAAGCTTATTTCAAAATCTATTATCTACTGCGGAGAAATTGGAGGATATCTCTGCCCAAGCTAATGCCCATCGCGGCTTGGCTAGCTGTGATTCTGCCATTGGGCGACCGGCAGAGGCCTTTGGCCATTTAAATCAATATGTTGCCCTCAGCGACTCTTTCAATCGCAACAATTTCAATGAAAAAGTCGCAGAGCTACAAACCAAACTAGAAACAGAAAGAAAAGAGGCAGAGATTGAGCTCTTAGAACAGCAGGCGCGCCTTCAGGAATCTGAACTTTCCCAAGCTCGCAGTGAGCGTAATTTGTATCGGACCTTAGGATTGGCGGGCCTTGTTATCCTGCTGGTAGTGGGCGGCTTTTTGTTGCTGTTAAACAAGAGCAGACTGCAGATTAAAAGCCAAGCGGAAGAGCTGCTTTCGCTTAATCAAACCAAGGACGATCTCTTTGGTATTATCGCCCATGACTTGAAGGGACCAATCAGCGGTTTTCAGACTTTGGGGAGGATATTTTCACATTATTTGCCTGAAGATAGTCCCAAGCGCCTGAAACAAATCACTCAACAACTGGAGCAGCAGAGTACCCATCTCAATCGCCT
>JBCCQN010000112.1:0-27116 GCA_039024315.1 Bacteroidota bacterium | reverse complement strand
GTGATAGCCAATCGGATGGGTGTAAATCGTTGGTTTTAATCCTTCTGATTTAGCTTGCGCCAAAGCCGCTGCTAAAATCTCATTGCCAGTCTTGCCCGTTTCAAATTGCTCGGTAAGGATATCCATCAAACGTAGGCCTTTGTCAAAAGCCTCTATCAAATAGGCAGGTGCTTCTGTCTCTCCTGCTTTGAGGATATAAGCATTTTCTTGAGTATCGGTATTGAGGCCAAGATATGTGATGCCAAAATCAATATGAATCAAATCTCCGGGCTGAATAATCTGTTTGTCAGGGCGCTTTGAAAAGGAACGTAGGTGGTCAAAGTTTTCTGGATCGTGTCTTTGAATGTCTACCGTAGGGTGAAACCAGGCTTTTAGACCAAGCTCATTGATGCGATTGCGGTAGTACCAGACGACTTCTTCCGTTGAAGTAAAGCCTGGCTGAATCACCTGCTCTGATAAGCCCTCGGCTATGATCTCATGAGCAAGGAGGCAAACCTGCCGATAAACCACCATTTCTTCTGGGGTGCGGGTTTCCATCCAACCCACGGCTAAGCGTTCGGCGGAGACGACCTTATCCGCAAGCTGCTTGGGCAAACGGGTTTGAAACTCTGCGTAGTGAAAGGCACTCATACCATCTCCCAAAGCAAAATGCTCGGAGCGATTTATGCCTATTTTCTTTGGATTACGTTCTGCGATAAGATCTACCAATTGTTGCCATTGATCGGGCTGGGTTTCTTTGTCCCAAGCCTTTTGGAAAATCTCCCCCACATCATAGCGTGCACAAGCCAAAGTTTCCAACTCTTGCCCATTATCGTAAATCAACAACATAGTCGTTCGGCGAGCCGACATCCAATTTGAAGGCAACATCGTCTTGAGAACAGGATCTTCATTATACTCCCGCGAGATCATCACCCACATATCAATCCCCTCTCGGCGCATGAGCTTAGGCAATACCGTTGCAAATCTGTTTTTAAGCCATTCATCTCTCAATTCACCCCTCTGTTTGAGGTCGAGAATCTTGGGCATTTGAGCGAAGCTACTCAGACAAATCAGTAGCACTAAAAAAGTAGAAAGCAGTTTTTTCATAGCCTGAAACTACAAAAAAGCTATTTTCAATCCTGCTCATAATCATCCGGATTTACCCAACCAGTCACTTCGGGACCCAATTCGCCTGCCTGAAACCGTTCGTAGAAATTACGATTAGCTTCATGCGCATAAGTATAATTATCAAAGATGTCCCCTTGGCCTAATACCCGCGGATCTCCTTGCGCATTGAGTTCGACCATGAGTTGGATAAAGAGTTCTTCCCGAATTTCTCGGTAGTTGGTGTCTCGAGCAAGGTTGTAGAGACAATCAGGATCATTTTTACGGTTATAAAGCTCCACATCTGGGCGTTTACCGAAGGCTAAGTCCCAATAAGTCGTCTCCTGCTCGAAGCGCCTCTGATGCAAAATAGCTGTCTTGCTAGCCCCACCATCGCAGTTTAAATAACCCGTTTCTGGGTTGCCTGAGGGCCAACGATCCGGTTTGAAATTGACCAAAAGCGTATAATCCTGATTGACAATACCTCGAATAGGGTAACCTTGATCTTGGGGGCGCCCTACATCATGTCTTTCTTTGCCAATGATCATGTGCTCCCTGCGGGGAAGGCTTCTTTTATTTTCAAGAATTTCCCCTAAACTGAAACCTTCAAAGGCCTGCATACCAGCTTCTTGGATATCGATTTGTGCGAGATCGAGTAGGGTAGGGCTAAAGTCGGCGAAGCTCACAAACTCTTCAATAACGCGGCCTGGATCCTTGATACCCTTGCCCCACATGATGGCGAGTGGTAAGTGATTGGAGCGCTCATAAGCTTGACCTTTTACACGCGGGAAAGGCATGCCATTGTCTGCCGTAACGATCACTACCGTATTGTCTAATTCGCCTTGGGCTTCAAGCATAGCTAGCATTTTACCGAGATGTTGGTCAAAGTACTCTAGTTCAAAGGCATAATCGAGCACATCATTACGGACGGTATCTAAATCTGGGAAGAAGCCAAATAAATCATCGATGTCCGTTGTTTTCTTGCCGCCAAGGCGAACGCCAGTTCCATACTCGTAGGCACGATGTGGTTCTAATGAGCCATACCAAAAGCAAAAGGGCTTATCAGCCGGTTTTTGGGATAGGAAATCCTCAAAATTGGCGGCATAGTCAAATTGGGCGATGCCTGTAGTAGGGGCTTGCAGTATTTTTGTATTGAAGGCTGGCCCCACTAATTGCCGCTTTTTGCCATTGATTTCGCCTACTTTGCCCGGAGCCCATCCTTTTGCTACGTGCCCCGTGAAGTATTGATTTTCAGCCAACACCTCAAAGACGGTCTTAAATTTATCGGGGAAATAAGGTACATGATTGGCCGCCTCCTCTAGCTGCCAACTATTGCGGCCGGTCAAAATAATGGAGCGGGAAGGGGCGCACTTTGCGTTGGGGGTATAAGCGTTCTGGAACAGTAAACCCTCCCGCGCTACTCGATCAAAGTGAGGAGTTTGGATCCAACTACAGCCGTAAGCTCCCATGTGAGGAAAGGAGACGTCGTCGGCGATCGCAATGAGGATATTAGGAGGGCTTGACTTGCTTGTTTGTGGTGGCGATTGGCAGGCTGTAAGCAGACCGAGAAACATCAAAAGCAAAGCTGCGTATTTATTCATCGTCTTAGGTTTTGGCGATTGGTGAAAAGGCTGAAGCTGTAGTATGCTAATAATATCTAAATTGTACAATTATGATACAGGCGCATCAACAATTTGACTTCCACGGTAAGAAAATTTTTGAGAAGGTAGTTTTGCAGCCTCCCTTTCGCTTGCTTGTCGAGATGCCTGATGAGGCCTGCTTTTATTATATCGTTTCTGGTCATGCTGGGGCAATTACGCCAACTGCTACTATATGGGGGAAGGCAAATGAGGGCATCCTACTGCAATGCGGTAATTACTTCAATGACTATCTCGATGCGGTAGAAGGGGAGACCTGTGAAGCGGTGGCAGTCCACTTGTACCCCGAAATCCTAAAGCTGATTTATGATAAGGAGTTTCCAGACTTTTTGCTGGAAGTTAACAATGTCAAGCCCCTCAAACAGCCGGAGATCATCAGAGGAGATTTAATGAAGAATTACGTGGAGGGACTCAGGTTTTACTTTGAAAATCCCAGTCTTTTGAGCGATGAACTGATCAAGTTGAAGCTTAAGGAATTGATCCTACTACTAGCCAAAACGGACAATGCAGAAACGATCAGAAGGCTGCTAGCAGGACTCTTTGCTCCGGCAGAGTTAGACTTTAAAGAAATCATCGAAGCCAATCTCTACAACAATCTAGGATTGGAAGAACTAGCTCATTTAGCCGGCTTAAGTCTTTCTAGCTTCAAAAGGGAGTTTGTTAAACATTATGACCAATCTCCGGCTAAGTATATCAAACAGCGCAAACTGGAAAAAGCAGCCAAGCTCCTTAAGGCTACAGAGCTCCGGATCTCAGAAGTAGCCTATGAATGCGGATTTGTCGATTTGGCTCATTTTTCAAAGTCTTTTCAGCAATTTTACCAGATTTCACCCTCAAGTTATCGTTTGGACTAAATTGACAAGATCTTGAACTGATCGACAAAACTTCTGATTAAAGACTGATTCATCTTTGTAGGGTACTCAATAAACAACACCCTTAAAACTAATTTAAGATGAAATCATTTCTCAAAATCAGCATTTTGTTTAGTCTTACGGTTTTAGGCTTTAGCTTTTTACAAGCGCAAGAAAAGGTCCAGAAATTTACCGTATCTCATGTCATCAATGCTCCAGCGGCTAAGGTTTGGGCAGTAGTGGGTGAGGATTATGGTGCCATCGCCAACTCTCATCCCAAGATCATCAGCTCTGATTATATCAATGGGAGCCTGCAAGCTGGTGAAGGCGCAGAGCGCGTTTGTAACTTCAATGAAAGCGGGACCAAGTTCCTCAAGGAAAAGCAGGTAAATTATGATCCTGCCAATTATACTTTCAAAAATCAGGTGTTCCAAGCCGGTAAATTCCCCGTAGATCCTGAGTATACTTTTGCGATTTATCGGGTTGAGCCGATTGACGAAAACACCTGTCGCTTCGTCTTTGATATGACCTATCGTACCGTACCTGCGATGATGGGAGGCATGATGAAAAGTAGCTTTAAAGGCTTAATTGCCGACTATGCTATCGCCATTGAGCATCACGTCAATACCGGTGAGAATGTCAATAAAGACAATTTTAAGCAGGTAAAACGTCAAATTTCTTCCAACTAGATTTCCAATTTCATGTGACAGAGGCAGCTTCATCGCTTGCCTCAGTCAGATGCCAATTTTTGATTATGAAAATTCAAGTAAACCGAAAAATCAATGCCCCAGCTGCGACAATTTGGGCCTATTTAGCTGACTTTGGCAATATCCAGCGTTTTCACCCTTTGCTAGACAATTCCCATTATGTAGAGGGGGCAGCTAGTGGAGAATTAGGCGCTACACGACAGTGCAATTTCAACGACGGCAACTTCGTAAAGGAACGAGTCATAGACTGGCAAGCAGATTCGCACTACACTGTCGATATTTACGAAAGTTCTATGCCTTTTAAATCGGCCCAAGCGACTTTAGGCGTTCGGCGAATAGCCGCAAATGAAACTGAGGCTTATATGGAGGTAGAGCTCACTCCTAAGTATAGCATCTTGGCTCCTATGCTTTATCTGAGCTTTAGATTTGTCGCCATGCCCAAGATCTTGAAGGGTTTGGATGAACTCGCTCAAAGAGAAGCATCCGTTGCCTTAGCTTGATGGCTGGTGGAGGGTGGCCTGCTTCGCAGAACGATTATCCCAAGTACGCGACAAGGCAGTGCCTTGTCGCTAAACCTACCCCGATTTCATTTCGAGCGAGCACCGCGACGAGAAATCTCCTTTCTTCGCTTGCTTCGCAAAACGATCATCATCAATATTTTTTAAATCCTTAAGAAGGGTCTGCTAAATACCTAGCAGACCCTTTTGATTAGCGCATTCGTAGAAATTATCCGAAATTGCGCCATGCCGCAGGAAATTCAGCTTCCCATCCCTCCTAAATTCATAAATGACGATACTTTTATCCATCGTCAGGCCGCGCGTAAATTAAAAGTCGCAGAAAATCGCATCCATCATATCCAACTGCTTAAACGCTCAATTGATGCAAGAAAAAAGAAGGCAACTTATGTGCTGCGCTTAAGGCTTTGGGTGGATGAAAAGTTTGAAGAAATTCCTGACAGTCAGTTTCCTCTACAAGATGTTTCTGCCAAGCCCCCAGTACATATTGTAGGACTCGGGCCAGCCGGATTGTTTGCGGCTTTACATCTGATCAAACAGGGCTTAAAACCGATAGTCATCGAACGCGGCAAAGCCGTGCGGGATCGCCGGAGAGATTTGGCCAAACTGACCAAAGAGGGGATTGTAAATCCAGAGTCTAACTATTGTTTTGGTGAAGGAGGTGCAGGAACCTTTTCCGACGGAAAGCTTTACACCCGATCCACCAAAAGAGGGGACACGCAAAGAGTGTTGGAGGTCTTGGTTCAATTTGGGGCTACCAAGGAAATATTAATTGACGCCCATCCTCATATCGGCACCAATAAACTACCCCGCATCATCCAAAACATGCGGGAGGCCATATTAGAAGCTGGCGGTGAGATCCATTTTGATACCAAACTGACGGATTTCAAGATTGAGTCAGATCAATTAAAAGCAATTCAAGTCAATGGGAAGGAATGGTGGCCCGTGGAGGCTCTCATCCTAGCCACTGGGCATTCAGCTAGGGATATATTCAGGCTATTAGAGCAATCAAAAATAGAAATAGAGGCAAAAGCGTTCGCCTTGGGCGTAAGAGTAGAACACCCTCAAACCGTCATAGACCAAATTCAATATCATCAGAGTCCTCGGCATGAAAACTTACCTGCTGCGTCCTACTCCCTCGTACAACAGGTAGAAGGTAAAGGAGTCTACTCTTTTTGCATGTGTCCGGGAGGCATTATCTGTCCCGCGGCTACTGAAGAAGGAGAGGTAGTCGTAAACGGTTGGTCGCCCTCAAAACGTAATTCCCCCTTTGCCAACTCCGGCATGGTGGTAGAATTGGGTTTGGCAGATTTTCGTGGAGACAGTGTTCTGGCTGGAGTAGAACTACAAGCAGCAATAGAAAAACGAGCTTTCGTCCAAGGGGGAGGAAAGCAAGTCGCACCGGCGGCACGTTTGACCGATTTTTTAAAAAATCGGGTATCTCAGGATTTGCCTGCTTGTTCTTATTTGCCAGGCATTAGCGCCGTTGATATGCGAGAAGTCCTACCCCAAAAGATCTTAAAACGTCTGCAAGGAGGCTTTAGGCGCTTCGGAGCGAGACTTCAGGGGTATTTGACGGAGGAAGCAGTAGTGCTTGGGGTCGAATCCCGCACTTCCTCACCCCTACGCATCCCAAGAGAGCGAGAAAGCCTAATGCACGTGAGAGTAAAGGGTTTATTTCCTTGTGGAGAGGGGGCTGGCTACGCGGGAGGAATTATGTCGGCGGCTATCGACGGAGAGAAATGCGCAAATGCGGTCAAGCTCTATATTTCATAATCAATTAGATAAAAAATATTACTTCTTCATTCATCAATTTTGATGCTGGTTTTGTTAGTAAAAAGCATTTTTATTACCGAATTCCTAAATTTACGGGCAGATTAACTATTGATCTTACATCTGGGGGTGTAATAGGTTAGATTTTTGTACGATTGTGCTATGAAAAAAATCCTTGCTCTGCTTGGGGCGGCTCTCCTTGGAGTCACCCAAATCAACTCTCTATTTGCCCAAGCCGACTTTTTGGCTACGCCTAGCTCGGGTTGTGCGCCATTGATTGTAGCCTTTTCGGATCTAACCCCCAACGCTATTTCTTGGGATTGGGACTTTGGCAACGGCAATACTTCAAGTTTACAGTCTCCTGGCCTGATATACGGTGCCGCTGGAACTTACACGGTTCAGCTGATTATCGGTTATGCAAACGGTACGCAAGACACTGTCATCAAGCCTAACTATATCAACGTTTTCGCTGGTCCTACCGCTGACTTTTCAGTCAACCCAAACCAGCTTTGTCAAGGGGATTCTATCCAGTTTTTGGACCAAAGTGTACTTGGCTCGGGAAGTAATTTGACGGTTAGTTGGGACTTTGGGGACGGGATCACTTCAAGTGCTAGTAATCCTACACACGCCTACCAAAATGCTGGAACCTACAATATCATTTACGCGATCATTGACGAAAATGGCTGTAGTGATTTATTGATAGAACCTAACCTCATTCAGGTTGATTCCATTCCTGATGCAAGCTTCAGCTTTGATATTGGCTTTAGTTGTACCGCTCCGATAACAGTCAGTTTCACCGCCGAGGACACCCTCTTGGGTTTGCAGCACTTCTGGGATTTTGGCGATGGCAATACTTCAACTTTGGCCAATCCCCAGCATACTTATACTAGCTTTGGCCTATTTACAGTCTTGCATACGGTCAGTTCAGCAGGCTTAGCATGTACCGATAGTTTCACCCAAGTGGATGCTATCACGATCGGCAATGTAAACCCGATCATCGGTTTACAACCCAATATCCTTTGTGCAAATAATCCCATTGTCTTCAGTACTAATTCCGGTACCTCTGCCACTCATGATTGGGACTTTGGCGATGGCAGCATAGCGACCTCCCCCACGCCTAATCATACCTATGCTAGCCCAGGAAACTATACGGTTGCGGTTTCAGTAATTGATCCCAATGGTTGTATGACGGATACAAGTATCAATATCAGCGTAGGGACTCTTCCTATCCCAGCCTTTACTACTCTTGATACCTTTAGTTGTTCTACCCCTTACACGGTAAGCTTTACGGAGAACTCACAAAATGCCGCCGCTTGGTTTTGGGATTTTGGCGACGGTAATACTTCTACTTTAGCCAATCCTACCCATACGTACCTCAGTGCTGGTCAGTTTGACGTGAGCCTTACCGTATTTAGCTCGGATAGTTGTAGTGAGACACTTGCCCAATCTGCTTTAGTAGAGGTTTTACCGCCGCTCGCCAACTTTGGGGCGATTCCTAGTGAGGGATGCGTGCCGCTAAACGTCAACTTCGCCTATTTACCGAATGGTGCAGATATTGTTTCTTGGCAGTGGGACTTTGGAGATGGTGGCACTGCTGTAGGAGCAAGCCCTAATCATGTTTATTTAAATCCAGGCACCTATGACGTGAGGCTGATCGTAATAGACGCCAGTGGTTGTAGCGATACCCTGACGCAGTTCAATTATATCGAAGTGGGCTCACCCCCAACAGCAGACTTTAGCGTTGACACTACTTCTGCCTGTCTAGACCAAATGCTATCCTTTACTAATCTAGCTACTAACGCTCTCAACTTTTTTTGGAATTTTGGTGATGGAGGGACATCTATTTTACCTAATCCAGTTTATACCTATACTGATACGGGATATTTTGACGTCAGCCTGGTAGTAGAAAACAATGGCTGTACTGATACTTTGATTCTGACGGATTACATTTACATCAATCCTCCCAAAGTCTCCTTCTTAGCTGATACAGCCTTCTCTTGTGATACCCCTTTGACCGTTACTTTCACGGACTTTTCATTTGGGGCTAATCTTTGGCAATGGGATTTTGGCGATGGCAGTATTGATTCCATTCCTAGTCCAGTTCATACATTTACGCAGGCCGGTACCTTTATCGTTTCGCTTGTAGTGACCGATACCATTAGTGGCTGTAGTGATCAACAAAATCTTCCTATCAATATTCAACCAATGGTAGCGGATTTTACCTATTCTGATACAGTCGGATGTGCGCCATTTCAGATTCTAGTTCAAAACAGTTCACCAAACTATACTTCGCAGTACATCGATATTGTTGGAGGACCTACCTATCTTGGTCTAAGTGCTAGCCCAAATTTGACGGTT
Organism: Bacteroidota bacterium; assembly: GCA_039024315.1. Classification (GTDB taxonomy): domain Bacteria; phylum Bacteroidota; class Bacteroidia; order J057; family J057; genus JBCAWW01. The sequence goes on along the minus strand of JBCCQN010000112.1, from coordinate 18,171 downwards.
TTGAGCCCAGGGGTCTATGATGTCTATATGGCCGCAACCAATGCCCTTGGCTGTACTGATACCCTCTTCAAACCAGGTTTGATCACAGTCAAAGGTCCTGTAGTGGATATCGTAGCCGCTCCAGACAGTGGCTGTAATCCTTTGCCGGTGCAGTTTAACAGTAGTATCGCAAATACTTCGCCAGTTACGAACCTGACTTGGTATTTTGGTGATGGCAATACTTCTAATCAGCCCAACCCCCTTCATACTTATACTGCTCCAGGCACCTATCCGATTAGTATCAGTGTTTCGGACTTGGATGGTTGTTCGGATAGCACTCAGCTTGCCAATCCCATTCTGGTAAGTGAGCCGAGTGCAGACTTTGTCTCGCCTTCGCCCATTGATTGTCCAGGCGTACCGATTGCATTCAATAATCTTAGCGCAGGCTTAAATCTTAGCTACTTATGGGATTTTGGGGATGGCAATACTTCAGCACAGTCCAATCCTGCGCACGTCTATGCCAATAATGGCACCTATACCGTCAGCCTGACCGTCACGGATATAAACGGCTGTACTCAAACGGAGACCAAAGTCAATTATGTTACCATTGCAGATTTAGTTGCCGGCTTTACCGCTGATACCACCAGTGCAAGTTGCCCTCCGTTATTGGTCAATTTTACTTCTACTAGCTCATTAAATGGGAACAATACCTACCAATGGGATTTTGGAGACGGCACAAGCTCTACCCAGATGAACCCCTCTCATATTTATGCGATTCCGGGGACTTTTGATGTAAGCTTAATCATTACTACTGGCAGCGGTTGTGCCGATACCGTTCTTGCACCAAGTTTGATTGACTTAGCCGGTCCCTATGGTACCTTCACTTTTAGTCCAGATTCGGGCTGTCCACCGCTTAATGTGTTTGTGAGTGTAGATCCTACCAATACGGTATTGTTTCAGTATGATATGGGGGATGGTACCTTGACCAATTCTGCCGACTCTAACTATGTCCACACTTATAGCCTAGCAGGTACCTATTTCCCGCAGATTAACCTCAATGATGGGCTAGGATGTGATGTATTAATTACCTCTACTGATCCAGTGGTAGTCTTTCCTTTGCCTACGGCAGACTTTAACGTAAGTCAAAATGTAGTTTGTGATGCTGGTACTGTCTTGTTTACAGATTTGAGTACTGCCTCGGCTGGTATTGCTTCCTGGCTATGGGACTTTGGAGACGGCACTACTTCTACCCAAAACAATCCCTTCCATACCTATAATCAAATCGGTACTTATGATGTAAGTCTAGTTGTCTTCTCCGATGATGGTTGTGCAGATACACTCCTAATCCCCAATCTGATTCAAGTGGTGCCCTCTCCTCAGGCGGAAATTTCGGTCTTAGATTCAGTCGGTTGTCAAGTATTTACCCTTGATTTATTAGATAACTCAACCCCAGCTAGCGCTCCCATTATTGATTGGCAATGGGACTTTGGAGACGGTAGCCCAGCGGCAACGGGTAATCCGGTAACCCATAGTTACGCCAATGTGGGTATTTCTATCGCGACCATGATTGTTACCGATAGTCTGGGTTGCTCGGACACTGCTTATCAATCCATTGAGGTCTTGCCGCTCCCAAATCCTGATTTTACCGTTTTACCAGATAGTTTTGGCTGTTCGCCTTTCATTGGCATGTTTCAAGACCAAAGCGCGGGAGCCATTGATTGGCAATGGGACTTTGGCGACGGCTCTGCCCCGCAGTTCGCCTCTACTCCTTCTCATCTGTACCAGAACGATGGTGTCTATAGCGTTAGTTTGATTGTTACCGATATCAATAATTGTGTTGACAGTATTACCAAGCCTAACTATATCAGACTAGATCATCCTGAGGCAGATTTCTCTTTTACCAGTCCGGTCTGTCCGCAAGAGGTGGTAACTTTTCTCGATCAGAGCCAATCTGATACTTCACTCGTTTCCTGGCAATGGAGTTATGGCGATGGCCAAACTGGTCTTGGCAATCCTGCTTATCACGCTTACACCAATGCGGGCTTTTATGATGTGCAATTGATCGTAGGCGACTTCTTTAGTTGTCGAGATACTCTTGTCATTCAAGATGCCGTAGAAGTATTGCTGAGCGAAGTGCCGATTCCACCAGCAATGAGCGTGGTATCCGTTACGGGTAATAATTCCATCAACATTAAATGGGAGCCTTATCCAAATACGATCAATGATTTTGGGGAATATGTGATCTCGAGGCGCGAAAATGGCGGCCCATACCAAGAGATTTATATCACCACCGATATCAATCAGCTTCAGTACACTGACAATAATACAGATGCTACAACCAGTGAATATTGTTATCGCTTGCAAGTCCGCAATTATTGTGGCCTTGGGTCAGAACTCGGAGCCAGTGTCGAGCATTGTGCCGTTAATCTCAGTACGGTTTCTTTGCCTGAGCAAATAGAACTCAATTGGACCCCTTACCAAGGCTGGCCCAATGGGGTAGAGGAGTACCGCATCTACAGAGTAACGGATTATAATCCCGCCAATGCTACGCTGCTCAATACCGTAGCAGGCAATACGCTTTCTTATCTCGATATCGAGATGAATTGTGATGAGGCATTTAGCTATCGTGTAGAGGCTTTGGCCCGCAATAGCGGAACGCTCAGTTGGAGTGATACCAGTCGCAATCGTCCCATTCACGCCCGCATCCAAGAACGTGCCCATATGGTGAGGGCCAGTGTCGAAAATAACCTGAACGTAGTGCTTGAATGGGAACTGCCGATAGTACCTGGCTTAGTAGATTACTTGATCGAAAAAGACGATGGCAATGGTTATCAATCTCTAATAACGGGCCCCATCAGTACGGGTACCAATTCTTACGTTGACGCTATGGTAGACGTGAGTCTGCAGTCTTATGATTACAGGGCCTTTGCGATAGACACCTGTGGGGATCTTACTCCGGTAGGTCGGCTGGGCCGAACGATTGTCCTTAAAGCATTGTATGGCAATGGTCGAGTCCAATTGGATTGGTCAGCCTATGAGCAATGGGAGCTAGGAGTGGAGAAATACTTAATCGAAATCTTCAATGAAGCCACTGGCCAATGGGGCCTTCAAGCAGAAGTGAGTGGCGGGAACCTCAGCTTCTTAGACGAAAATGCTGATATCGGACAGCCCATCAATTGCTATCGTATCACTGCGGTTGAATTTAATGGCAACCGAGTGATCAGTCATTCCAATGAAGTTTGCGTAACACTCGATCCCCTCATTTTTGCCCCTACCGCCTTCACGCCTAATAACGATGGCAAAAATGACCGATTTGTCCTCAAAGGGACCTTTGTCGATCAGTTTAAGATGGACATTTACAATCGCTGGGGTGAATTGATCTATACCACCAACGATATCGAAGAAGGATGGGATGGTACGATGAGACAAGGAGGCCCAGCACCTGAGGGTGTCTACATCTTTGTTGCCAATGGCAATGGATACAGTGGCGTTGGGAGTAGACGCGCGGGCACCGTAACTTTGTACCGATAAGAATAAGCTAAGGGCTCTAAGCCTAATCTTAGAGCCCTTGGATATGCAATAAGAACATCATGGCAGAATCTTTATATATCACCGAAGGACTAAGCCGAGAGCAGGCTTATGAGGAGTTGATTCCGCAAATTGAGGCGGTGATTAGCGCAGAGACTGATTTGATTGCCAATCTCGCCAACATCAGTGCGATGCTCAAAGAAGCGATGGGCTTCTTTTGGATTGGCTTTTACCGTTGGAATGGGGCAGAACTGGTGTTAGGACCCTTCCAAGGACCTCTTGCCTGTACCAGAATTGCGATGGGAAAGGGGGTATGCGGCTCCAGCGCCGAACGCCAAGAAACCCTCATCGTACCCGATGTAGAGCTCTTTCCTGGTCATATTGCTTGCAGCGCGCTCTCGCGTTCGGAGATAGTCGTTCCACTAGTGGTAAATGAAGAAACCCAACTTATCCTAGACGTAGATAGTGATCAGGTGGATGATTTCTCTCCTGTAGATCAAAAATATCTTGAGCGCTTGATGAAAAAGGTAGGGGAGCTACATTACCGCACTCCGTAGGTTACGATAATTTCTAGGTTGATGTAACGCTGTCTGCCGCCATCATAAATGCTACCTGTGCCTGCGCCCGGATCTGGATTTCGAAGGACATTTAGGATACCCACATTGTAAAATCCGCCCACACCTACGGTACCAAAGTTGGTGGGCCAAATCCCTGATACGCCTAGTGGTAGCATCAAGTACCAGGGATTCACTTCGCCAGTAGCGCCATCACGCAGGAAGTTCTCTTGATAAAAGCGGTAACCAAGGATATAGCCAATCTTTGGGTTGAAAGAGCCAAAGCGCGGCCCTACCTTAAGATCCATCTCGATTGAACCAAGACCAACATTTTGGTCAGGGGAAAAATCCGTCATCACTACCGGCAGATTGAAGCCTTCGCCGCCATTTTTGAAGACAATATTGCCACCGATTTCATAACCACTTCTAGGGGTATAATTGCTGTAATAAACGCCGAAAATGCCCGTCGTGAAGCCATCTGGCACCAAATTGTACTGCAGCGCCCGGGGGAAATAATTGATATTGCTAGAAAAGCGAAGACCAATCCCTCGCATCTCATCAAAGCGATCAACCTCTAAGTCAGTACTATCTTGAGCATTCAGGCTCAGTGTGGTCAAAAGGACTAAGAACGATAATACAATTCGGGCTTTCATTTACTTAAGGCTTTAGAAATTCAGGGGCAATTTGATGCATATAGGCGTGTGCCGCTTCGGGATCATTCGGGATTTCTCCTTCTAATATGGCTTCTCGGATCGCATTTTTGATTTGCCCAACCGTCCGACTGGGTTTGAGATCAAACTCCTTCATGATCATTTCTCCATCAATTGGCGGCTGCCAGTTACGGAGATTATCTCTCTCTTCAACCTCTCGAATGCGATCTTCAAGTTCTTTATAATTACGTAAAAAACGCTGAACCTTTTTAGGATTGCGAGAAGTAATATCGCAGCGGCAAAAGTCCAATAGATCATCTAAATCCTCACCAGCCTCTACCACAATCCTTCTGATGGCGCTGTCTGAAACCTCTTCATTGACGAGCGCAATCGGTCTTTGGTGTAAACGAACCAACTTCTCGACGTATTTCATATCCTGATTCAAAGGCAGCTTCATTCGTTTGAAAATCTTGGATACCATACGAGCGCCTTTGTCTTCATGCCCATGAAAGGTCCAACCTGTTTGCGGACTGTAACGTTTGCAAACAGGTTTGGCGATATCGTGCAAAATTGCCACCCAGCGCAGCCAAAGATTATCACTGATCTCCGCTACATTGTCCAGAACTTGTAAAGTATGATAAAAGTTATCCTTGTGGCCACGACCATTTCTGACTTCAATGCCATGCATAGCTGCCAGTTCAGGAAAAATAATGTCTAGAAGACCCGTTTTAAATAAGATCTCGAACCCAAGGGAGGGAGCTTTCTGAGGAGCCGCCAAGATGATCTTATTGAGCTCGTCTTTGACTCGTTCCTTGGAAATGATCTCGATTCGCTTGCGATTGCGGGCGATGGCCTCATAGGTTTCTTCCTCTATGTAAAAGCCTAGTTGCGTCGCAAAACGAATGGCCCTTAGCATACGCAGCGGATCATCTGAAAAGGTAACGTTAGGATCAGTAGGGGTGCGAATAATCCCCTCCTCTAAGTCTAGCAGGCCTTCAAATGGATCATTTACTTCCCCTAAATCCTCCTGATTGAGTGAAATAGAAAGGGCATTGATGGTAAAGTCTCTGCGTAGTTGATCGTCCTCTAGGGTGCCTTCCTCAACAAAAGGTTTACGCGAATTTCGCTGGTAGCTCTCTTTTCTAGCTCCGACAAACTCTACATCATAGTCTTTAAACCGAACCAAGGCAGTACCAAAGTTCTCATATATGATCACTTCTTTGGCGTTTACGGCTTCGCCGAACGCTTGTGCGAGGGCTATGCCAGGGCCAACCACTACCACATCAATATCTTTACAAGGCCTATTGAGTAAATAATCTCTGACAAAGCCTCCGATCAGATATGCCTTCACATTGAGCTGGCTGGCCGCCAACTGCAATTTTTCAAATACCTCTCCCTTTAGAGCTGACTTTAAATTCATGCAAATAAAAAATGGCCTTAAAAATACGCTTGCTTAATTTGAAATAATACTCTATTAAGGAAAATATTTCCCTCAAACGATTCGCATTTCAAGAAAAACTTCTATTTCTACGAAAATCCTACTTGAAGGATAATTTGAACTTTTCTAGGGCTGAAAGCTGGGCATGTGGTGTACTTTTTGTAAGTTATGAGATGTTAAATTTGGGGATCTCTACCTAGCCTCCCAAGCTGGGATGAGAAAAAAAATTACATAATGAAACCTGCTTCTTCTACTCAATTATGGGGGGTGATTGCCCTCGTATTTGCCTTTAATCCGCTCTTTTTATCCGCTCAAATGCCTCGCCATGTGGAGCTTATGCAAGATCCTAATGCGAAGTACGAGGAAACTTTAACTGCTTTTGAAGCCTATTGGAAAAATCGACCTGTCACTAAAGGTTCCGGCTGGAAACCGTTTAAGAGATGGCAATACTACATGGAGTCTCGTGTAGATGCCGATGGTACGCAAATGGCGCCGCAACGCAAAAATGCTGAGTTCCAAGAGTACCTGAGAACTCACCCCCAAGGGGCTGAAAAAAGATCCAGTGCCAATGGTGATTGGCGAGCCTTAGGACCGATTACCCTACCCAACAATGGGACTAGTCAGCCCAATGGATTAGGGAGGACAACCGCGATTGCCTTCCATCCAACCGATCCTAACACCATTTTTGTTGGTTCTCCCGCCGGTGGGATTTGGAAAAGTACCGATTACGGTCTGACTTGGTCTGATCTAAGTAGTAACTTAGTCCGATTGGGAGTTTCTTCGATCATCGTACATCCTACCAATCCTGCTACGATCTATATTGCTACCGGAGACCGCGATGGGGGAGACTCACCCGGTTATGGAGTTTGGCGAACCACCGATGGTGGCGCGACTTGGGCGGCCTGGAACACTGGAATGGGCAACCGCACCGTCAATGAAATCATCATGGATCCCACGGATTCTGATATGATGATCGCGGTCACCAACAACCGTATTTACCGCACCATCAATGGTGGCGCTAATTGGACTCAGACCTTTTCTGGGCACAATTGTAAGGACGTAGTCTTTAAGCCGGGTGATAGCAATACTATCTACGCTTGTGGGAATCGAGTCTATCGCTCTACTGATAACGGGCAAAACTGGGCCCAATTGACCAATGGTACCCCCACCGCGACTTCTCGTATTGCTCTCGCGGTAAGTGCCGATGACCCAGACGTAGTCTATCTCTTCTCTGGGGACGGCAATGGTTTGGAGGGACTTTATCGTTCCACGAATAGTGGTAATACCTTCACCACACAATCCACTAGTCCTAATATCTGTGGCTACAACTATGACGGCTCTGGTACGGCTAGTCAGGCTTGGTATGATCTCGTTGCATTGGGAGATCCTAATGATGCAAATCGTGTGATCATCGGGGCGATAAATCTATGGGAAAGTCGTGATGGCGGTGTTACTTGGGATAGCCTAACCCACTGGGTCGGCAATGGTGGTATAGCCGAAGTGCATGCTGACCATCATGTACTAGAATGGTCGCCTCACACTGGCGATATGTTTTTGGGTCATGACGGAGGCGTTCATTTTTCTACAGATGACGGCATCAACTGGACCGAACTTTCGAGTGGTTTGGATATCGCTCAGATTTATAAAATTGGCCAATCACAACAAACGAGGGACCTCATAATCAATGGCTACCAAGACAATGGTACCGCCATCTATGACGAAGGCTTTTGGCGCACTGAAATCGGGGGAGATGGGATGGAATGTATCATCGATTATTCTGATGATAATGTGATGTATGGTGCCCTTTACTATGGGGATATCAGACGATCTACCAACCGAGGCGTTACCTTTGGTGGCATTACTGGAACGATACCAGAATCGGGCGCATGGGTGACTCCTTACAAATTGCATCCTGCCAATCCCGATACGATGTTTGTGGGCATGGAAAATATGTGGCGAGCCTTTGATGTCAAATCTTCAGGAACTCCCACTTGGACCCAAATCAGTGCTTTTACAGGCTCTACCATCCGTGATATTGCGATCTCTCGCTCCAATCCGGATGTAGTATATATCGCGCGCTCAGGTGGTAATCGCTTCTATAAATCTACCAACGCCAATGGAGCAGCTCCTACTTGGACCAACCTGACGGCCAATCTTCCTGTAGCCACTCGTCCCAAGGACATCGAGATCCATCCCAACAATCCAGATATCCTCTGGGTCGCCCTCAACAATGATATTTATCAATCCAATGATGGTGGACTAAGTTGGACCAATTTTTCCGGTACCTTGCCCAATCTTTCGCTCAATACGATCGTTTTTGATCGCTTGAGTACGAACGAGGCTATGTATGTCGGGATGGACGTGGGCGTTTATTATCGCGACAATACGATGACAGATTGGCAATTGTTTTCGGATGATTTGCCTAATGTTGAGATTCTTGAATTAGAAATCTATTACGACCCTGATTGTCGTGGTTTTGATATGTTGAGAGCGGCCACTTACGGTCGCGGCCTTTGGGAATCTGATCTCAAAGATCCCGGTAATGTCGCACCGGCGGTTTGCTTTGCATTGACAACTTCAGAAGCCTGTATTGGTCAAAATGTACAGTTGACAGATTTTTCAAGCTATACGCCAACAGCTTGGACTTGGTCTATTACCCCTGCCACTCATAACTACATCAATGCCACCAATGCTAACTCACAAAATCCGGAAGTGATTTTTACAGCGGCGGGTACTTATACCGTACGTTTGGATGCGAGCAATGCTTTTGGTACCGATAATCGTACGATTACCAATGTCATCACCGTAGTAGGTAATCCGGTGGGCTTACCGCTTTCGGAAGACTTTGAGACGGGGACAAATTGTGCGACTACAGCCGATTGTGCGGCTACTAGCTGTGCCTTGCCCAATGGCTGGACCAACTATACCAACGGCACAGAAGATGATATCGATTGGCGCATTGACAACGGGGGTACGCCTTCCAATAATACGGGGCCAGCAGTGGATGCAAATCCAGGAAATGCAGCCGGTGCTTACGTCTATCTCGAGGCCTCTTCTTGCTATGGTCGCATGGCGATCTTGGAGAGTCCTTGTATTGATCTCACCACCGCTGCTGCGGCAGAATTGAGCTTTTCCTACCATATGAATGGCATTGAGATGGGGCGTCTGCATGTGGATGTACAAGAAAACGGAGAATGGGTCAATGATGTGATTACGCCAATCTCTGGTGATCAGGGCAATCTCTGGCAAAATTTTACCGTTCCGCTCTCAGCTTACAGTGGGCAGGTAATCAAAGTGCGTTTTAGAGGGATAACGGGTACAGGCTACCGTTCCGATATCGCCTTGGATGACATTCAAGTCGGACAGGTTTTACCAGTAGAACTAGTCGATTTCAGTGCTGACCTCAACGAAAACAATTGGGTGCAAATTGATTGGACTACCCAAGGAGAGTTTCAAAATCGTTTGTTTGAAGTTGAGCGTTCGGCCGAAGGCCAAGTCTTTAGCAAAATAGACCAAGTCGAAGGCGCAGGCACTAGTCAACAAAGACTCAACTATCAAGTATTTGACCGCTCCCCTTTGATCGGATCCAACTATTATCGTCTCCGTCAGATCGATCTTAACGGAGGGGTAACTTACAGTGATGCGATTAGGGTTGATTATAGTTTAGCGGAGGAAGTGATCCTGTCCGCTGCTTATCCAGACCCCTTCGCGGAACGCACCAATCTGGACTTAGAGTTGGCCAGTGAGCAAAGGGTATCCCTTCGCCTATTGAATGCCCTAGGCCAGGAAGTAGGTCGCGAGGATAAAGGAAATCTTGCGGCAGGACGCCATGTTTTGACGATTTCAGCCCATGGCTTGGCGAATGGTATCTATTACCTAAGCGTACAGGTAGGCAACCAAGCCTTCCAGCAAAGAGTGATGGTACTCAAAAACTAAAGGATTCGACATTGTATAGTCCCTCTCAAGCTAAGGCCTGAGGGGGACTTTTTTTTTGCTTGGCCGTTATATTTGGAAGCCTAGATTGATGCCACCGCCGATAAGTTGATCTCCACTATCGAAAAGCTGATAATTTAATCTAAGACCGACAAGCACATGCGTGCTAACTTGATAATTGTTTTCAAGGATCAGATTGAATCCGTAAGTGTTTTCCTGCCGAAAGTCATAATCGCTGTAGCTATACTGTCCGTTTTCATAATATTGGGCGCTTTCCAAGAAATCTGAGATTCGCATACCTGCAAATCCGACACCAATGCGGAAATCATTGGGCTTATCGTTTCTAAACGGAGAAAAGAAAAGATTGGCATTGGCTTGGATCATCGAAGAACTAATGTAAAACCCTCTGTCGCTTTTGGCTATGCCTAAGGAAACGGAGGGGGTGAAGTAAGGGTTGACTCTATATTCTAGGGCATTTTCCATGCGCACGGTATGCATGTCGCCAGAACCCAAAAGGGCATAATCAAGGCTTAATTTCCCGATTAGCTTTTTGGGATTATCTGGGACTTGAGCCCAAAGAGAGCTAGAAACAAAAATGAAAATAGAACTGAGGAAGAGAGGAAAATTAGTTTTCATAGGAGGATTATTTATGCTGAAAAATACTTTGCTTGTGATACCTAATTTATCTTCCGGAGTTACATTTTGACTGAAAGATTAGAAAATTCTAATCCCAAGTTCTTTTGGCATTGATCTCTTCTTTGTCCCTATACGCTTTCTCAAGGTCAACATTTAGGTGATTGGCCAATTCCATCAAATAGCTCAGCACATCGGCAAACTCTCCTTCCAGTTCTTCGGGCTTGGGTGCTTTGTTTTTTTCTTGATACAGGGCCAAGCGGTTGCGGATGGCTTTGGCGAGTTCACCAAACTCCTCGCTAAACAACAAAAAAGTTTCTAAGGTACTGGCCTTATCCCAGCCTCTTGCTTTGCACATTTCGTCTTGGTATTGCTGCAGTTGAGCTAAGGTGGCAGGTGCAGAAGGTAAGGGAGGGAGGCTGAGTTTCGACATATTATTTTTCTGTGTCACGAGTAAACATCCAATATAATACAGGCACCACACAAAGTATCAAAACAGTTGACGTAATAAGTCCGCCTATCATCGCGGTACTCATCGGTGCCCATAAAGTTCCCCCTAAAATTGTGAGCGGGATCAAGCCACCAATCGTGGTCAGAGAGGTCAAAATGATGGGCATAAAACGTACGCTACCAGCTGACATTAAAGCCTCTTTAATGGATTTGCCTGCTTTGCGCTCCTGATTGGCAAAATCTACAAAGACGATAGAATCATTGATCACAATCCCGATCAAACTGATCAAGCCTACCACAGCGGTAAGTGAAAAGTCTAACCCCATAAAAAATAAGGCCCAAATCGAACCAATCGCTGCCAAAGGGATGGCCGAGAAGATAATCAAAGGTTGCAGGAATGACTGAAACTGCAAGACCAAGACCCCTAGGATCAATAAAGCGGCAATAATGGCTGCTTCGCCCATCCCACCAAAGGTTTCGTTTCTCAACTCTCGTTCGCCCGCCATCCGGAAGTCGTAGCCGGGCGGAAAAGGGTAGTTTTCTAATCTCCGTTCTACTTCATCTACCACTTCACTGAGATTGTAGGCCTCATCAAAGTCGGCTGTCAAAGAAGTGTATCGCTCCAGATCATAATGGGCAATCTCCACTGCAGAACGGCTTAGCTCTAGCTCTGCAAGTTGATTGAGCGCTACGAATTGACCCGTCACGGTCGGCACATATATTTGGGCTAAAGCTTCAGGACCAAACTCCTTGCCTTGAGGTAGCCGTAGTAAGATATCGTATGCCTTGCCATTGGCATCGCGGTATTGAGATACCACCCGACCCGCGATACAAGTTCGGACGGTTTGGTCTATCTCTGGTAATGATACGCCCAATAAACCTGCCTTTTCGCGATTGATATTGAGGCGAAACAGGGGAGTAGAAGCCTCAAAGGGATTTTTTAGGTCAATTAAGCCCGGTACGTCTTTGATTACGAGCTCGATTTCATTGGCTAAGAATTCCAGCTTGCTCAGATCATCTCCGGTCAATCTAACCTCAATCGGGGTAGTCGCTACGATTCCTTGCTCAAAAACCACAATCGTAATTTTGGCGCCAGTGATCTGTGCGAAGGCATCCTCTAAACGATTGATGAGCGCTGTAAATTCACTTACCTCATAGCGATGTAGTTGAACCAAGACATCTCCATAGTTGCTGGCATAGCTATTTTCGAAAACATTATAATAAACTCTAGCATTGCCTTTGCCGATATTGCCGACATAGGATTTTACTTCATCTTGCTGTGCCAGAACGCTCTCCACCTGCTGTACCAGTTGATCCGTATGGCTAATGTGCGAGGCCCGTTCTGCTTCTACTCGGATCAAAAATTGAGGTCTTTCTGCTTTGGGAAAGAAACTTGCTCCCACAAGCGGAATCATCGCTACCGAGCCCGCAAATACCAAGATGGTAATAGCTAGCGTCCACCAAGGATGAGCCAGCACTTTTTGCAACAAACGTTTGTAGGGCCCCTTGACCAAATAGTGGCCCATCCGCTCCAAAGGAGGTACGTATGAGCGTTCCTTACGAAGGAAATGCCGAGAAATCAGTGGGGTGAGGCTCAAGGCCAGTAAGAGCGAAGCCGTCAGCGTCAACATCACCGTAATCGGCATAGATTTCAAGAAATCGCCTGCTTTTTCGGGCATCATTACCAGCGGAAAAAAGGCTAAAAGCGTAGTTAAAGTCGCACTACTGATCGGCCAAGCTAGCTGTTTCGTCCCTTCGATCGCTGCCTCCTTACGGCTATAGCCCATCTGCAAAAATCGCTCGATATTCTCAACGATAGCAATAGAATTATCCACTAGCAATCCCAAGGCTACCACCAGCGCTGAGATCGTCATCTGCTGTAAGCCAAACCCCAATTGGTAAACTCCTGCCAATCCAATCAAAATTGAAAATGGAATGGCAATGATCACAATAATCGAAGCTCTTACGCCCAAAGCCATAAAAATAACCAAGCCCACCAGAAAGATTCCCTGCAGGAGGTTGCCCAAAAAACCATTGATTCGCTCCTGCACAATATCAGCCTGCTGAAAGGCAATTTCTACCCTTACATGGGAAGGAAGCTGCTGGCTGTACACGCCAATTTCCCTAACAATCTCCTCTGAAACCCCAAAGATGTTGGCTTTCTCTTTTTGCACGACAGTTACATAAACTGCTGGTTCTCCATTATAACGGGCAAAATATCGTTGGTCTTCATAACCTAAGCTCACCTCTGCTACATCTCCTAATAAAACTACCTGACCTTGATAGCTGCTGATAACCGTTTGTCTGATTTGATCTAAGTCCTGAAAGGCACCACTGGTTTCTAGGCTGATAGCTCGTTTGCCCATCCGGATCGAGCCCCCAGGGAGATTGAGGTTACTGCCTTGGATGGCTTGCCCTAATTGATTGAGGGTTATACCCAATTGTACCAATCTGTCTAAATCCGCTTGGATCAGTACTTGTTGGGCTTGGGTGGCCCTTAGATCGACAGTTTTGATACCTTCTATGCGTTGCAAGCGTTTTTGCAGCCCTTCTCCATATTGTTCGAGTTCAGCATCTGTGGCAGTGCTGGAGACCAAGCCTACTTGCATCATCACCGTATTGATGTTACTACGCTTGCGAAAGTTGAGTTCTAGCACTCCACTTGGTAAGCTTGAGCGAATGCCGCTTACCTTTTCCACCACCTCATTATACTTTTCGTCCGCATCTAAGCCATACTCAAACTCTACGCTGATAATCGCAATCCCATTTTCTGCGATAGATCGAATGTAATCTAGGTCTTCTAATTCGTTGACCGCTTCTTCAATGGGCTCGACTACCAATTGCTCCATATCAGCCGGTTGAGCGCCGGGATAGACTACAAAAATAGTAGCTCCTGGTACGAGAATGATCGGATCCTCTTTGCGTGGTAAGGCAAAAAAAGCACTCAAGCCCATCACTAGTAAGGCAATAGAGACCACCACAGTAAAAGGGGCAAATTTTACGGAGAGCTCAGGGAGTTTCATTTTAACCGCACTTTTTGACCGGAACGCAAAGATTCTTTTCCACTCGTTACTACTTCGATGGGCCCTTCAATGCCACTTTCTATGAGCAAATAATCTCGTTGATATCGTTTGATTTTAAGCCTGCGCTGCAGAACGCTATCTCCCTGTAATTCAAATACATATGCTTGTTTGTCGCTACTAGTGACTAAAGCGTCTGCAGGTACGGTCCAGTAGGCGGCGCTATCGGCAGGAAATAAGGTGGCATTACCAATCAGGCCGGCAGCTAGCTCCCCTTTAGGTAGTTCCTCTAGGAGGACTTCTATTTCGAAAGTGCCAGTGATAGGATTGGCGATAGGTTTGATTTTTATGACCCTTGCAGGGAACGCTTGGTCGGGAAAGGCATCAAATTTTATTTCGGCTCGATTACCTATGGCAGTTCTTACGCCTTCTTTGTCGCTAAGTTGAAGATTTAAGTGCCATTGATTGCGAGAGGGTGAAAACAAAAATACCGGACTTCCCGGTCCGGTTAATTCATTGGGTTCCGCAAAGCGGCGCAATATCTTACCATTTGTGGGGGCTACAATGGTACTGAGATTCATATTGAATTCAATGGCCTCAATCTGTGCTTTGCGACTTTCCACCCCGGCCTCTGCCTTTTCCAACTGTTCGAGGGTGATGACGGTATCAGCATAGAGGGCTTGGAGGCGTTTGAGGTCCTTTTCTTGCTGTTCAAGCGCCAGTTTGGCTTGTGTAGCTTGCGCTTCAATTTCTTGCTTGGCTAGTCTCGCTAAGGTCTGACCGCGGCGAACACTCTGTCCTTCTTTCGCGAGTATCTCGGAGATTAGGCCTCCGCTTTTGAAGCTAAGCTTTACTTCCGTAGCAGGTACCAAACGGCCTGCCCTAGAGATGGGACTGCTAACATTGCGATACTCGGCCTTTGCCGTCTCCACCAAAGGTGGTGTGCTAAGTCTTGACTCACTTTTTGGCGGCGGTGATTGGCAGCTAATCACTAGAAGTATGAGACTACAAAAGAAAAGGATTAGGCGCATCAGGAAATAACTTTCTCGCTACTAGTATTAATAAAGAGGGTATTGCCCAGTTCGTCATAGCCAGTAAAGGCCTCTTGATAGTTCTCGGGCTTTACGTCCTTGTCTGAAAATCCAATGATGGTCAAATCGGCATCAACAGAGGTTGTATTAATAATTGATTTTACGGACATTTTGTTGGTAAGCGGAATAAATTCTACGTTGTTTTTGGAGATTGCTAATCGTCCGTCCTCAATGAGGGTAAGGAGTTTAGCTTTTTGCACTTCGAGCTCAGACTCCAAATGTACTGCAAATATCTTGATCTCTGCTCCCTGCCATTCAGGATGACCTAAAATGATATAAGCCAAGAGAATCATCAGATTGCCGTTGGCATAGTCTTCCTTTCCTAACCAAATGTGAAGGTCTCGCTTATAGCCAAAACCCTTCTCGCTGGTGGCCAATACGCAAACGTCAAAACCTGCAGCCTTAATCAAACTATGATTGTCAGCCACCTCAGCTAGTTGGGCTGGTTTAATTCTCGAAAACTCAAATAGGATCATATTATTGTCCTGACCCGAAATACCTGGGAGTTGTAAGACTTGGGCTACCGCCGTGGTATAGGAGGGACTAATCAGCGTATCGATATAGACATTACTTTGGCTGACCTTCGTGCGCTGTAGCAATCGCTTCAAGACTTTTTTGGATTGAGCTACGGTCTGGTGGCTAAAGAAATCTTTGATCAAATGGATGTAGGTGCCAAAGCCCGAACGGTGAGAAATAAAACGTACCATATCAAAAGAAGCCAGTCTTTGGAAGGAATCCTGCGAAATACAGACAATAGAAGGTACCCAATAGTCTTCTTCTTGTTGCTCAATAGCAGCTTTTTGCAAGGTCACTCTCAAACGACGACTGATCTGAAAAATCACTCCTTTGAACAGAAAGACCATGCCCCCTCGCTTATTGTCATAACGACTCAACAAAAAGTAAATCCCTACCATCAAGACCAAGGACATAATAGCATAGGGGAGATTCATTTTGAACATCAAATAGATACAGAGAATCGCTCCTGGAAGAGAGAAATACCAACGACTATTGAAGGAAGGGCGGTAAGCTGGATTGGCCGAGAAGTGCTCCAAGAAGGAAATCAAACAAATAGCTCCATAAGTCACCATAAAAAACATGGCGATGATCTCAGCCACTACGTCAACATCTCCCAAAAAGACAAAGACAAAGGCGATGGTAACCGTAATAATGGAGCTATTGACTGGTTCGCCATCTTTAGTTCGGATCGCGGCCAGCCATTTATTGCCGTTGGGTGCGGGCATGACCTCGTCTTGGCCGAGAGCTTGTAGCGTTCGCGGAGCGACCAATATCGAACCCAAAGCAGACGAAATAGCGGCGGCGGCCAAACCAATCGGAATGATTGGCGCCCAAATGGCAATCTCACTCATGACCAAGCGATCTTTATTAGCCAGTACTTCTACCGGAAGGCTCAAGGCTAACTTAAAAGCCACGGCAATGTAAACGAGCATGCCCACTAGTGTGGCTGCGAGTGTTCCCAGCGGGATAGACTTGCTGGGATCTTTTAAGTCCCCTGACAAGCCTAGACCAGCGATGATACCCGTAAATGCCGGAAAAATGATGGTAAATACGTAGAAGAACTCTTCTTTGGGGGGGCGTTCGGCGAAGCCGAGGGCCGAAAGCTCTTCGGTCGTATATTTTGCTGGCTCGAAAAAATTGTAAAGCGCATCCTCCCAGCCAATCTGGTAATCAGTCTCGGGCGTGCCCAAGAAAAACATCAATAGGGATACCCCCAAAATTGCTGCTACAACATACAGCAGATTCATACCGGTGTTTGCTCCGCGCAACAGTACTAAGAGCGAAAGCAAAATCATGGTAGGAATACTGACCAATCTAAAACCAAAATGCTCTATAGGCCCCGTATCAAAGGTTACTTCTATCCATTCAAAAATGGGGCCTGTTGATTGGGCAAAGGCAATCACATAAAAGGCGACACTGATTGCTTGAGACAAATAAAGGGCTATCCCGATAGAGCCACCAATGTTAAGCCCAAAGGATCGCGAAATGATATAATAAGCGCCGCCACCTTCTACTCGCTGATTGGTGGCAATCTCTGCAATCGCCAAGGAGGTGGGAATCGTTACCAAATGCCCAATCAATACAATCAACAAAGTGGCCATCAAGCCCACATTTCCTACTGACCATCCAAAGCGCAAAAATAAGATTGCACCTAGTATGGTACAGATAGAAGTTAAAAACACTGGGCCAGTGCCAAATTTTTTCCCATTAGTAGTTTCTGCCATAGTCCTTTTGTCAGCCCCAAACTTTTGTTCCTTCCGAACAATTTTGACAAATATCGATTTCTGAGCGGGACTTTAGCAAGCGTTGGCGAAAAGCTTGGTAGCTATTGCTGCGCCAAATCTCCTTAAAAGAAGTATCCTGCAGGCTTCCCATCTCATATTGAGCGTCTTTGTCAAAGCAACAAGGTAGTACTTTTCCGTCCCAAGTAACTTCTGCTCCGTGCCAAAGCTTCCAGCATTGATTTTCCAGCGTATTTTTGATCTCATACTTACCCGCCTTGTTTTGCCGGTAACGACTGTATTTGCTTTTGGTCGGAATCAAAGGGCTACCGTTTTCAAAGTCATAAATCTGGGCTGTTTTAAATACAACTTTGTCCACCCCTAGCTCTTTGCCCAAGGCTTGGATTTCCTCAATTTGGTGTTCGTTAGGGCCTACTACCAAAAATTGAATAAAAATATAAGGGTGCAAAGTTCCTGCCGCTTCCCTCGCTGCAACCAAATTTTTAACCCCTTGCTTCACTTTTTCCAAATTTCCGCCTACTCGATAAGATTGGTAGGTTTCTTGAGTGGTGCCATCGATAGAAATCAATACTTCTGAAATCCCACTCTCCACCGTTTCCTTGGCCTTGGTCTCGCTGAGATAATGTCCATTGGTGCT
>JBCCQN010000111.1:0-27194 GCA_039024315.1 Bacteroidota bacterium | reverse complement strand
TTTTCTTTGTTGACCAAGCTCCTTAGCAAACCCTTATGCTATCTTTCAAAATATTCATTTGAGATTGATAGGTTTAATATTATCAGCATACACTCTGTCAATTAAAAGATGTCTGGGATCAATCGCCGCTTTCACCGGCAGAGAATCCAATTGTACCGTAATAGTGGAGTTCGCTTTATCAAATTTCAACCGTTTTGACTGGTATAATCTTTCCTCCTTATCATCCATAAAGAAACCTATATCTATCCAATCATTTACAGCCACTTTGTTCTCATTACCTAAGCTGTCGGATTTTATTTTATAGCTCTCAATATTTAAAGTTATTTCGTACTTACCGTTATCTAAAGGCATATAACTAGCCTCCTTTAAACGATTGTCGTAAAGGGTAATCTCCTTGAACCAATCGTCTATCAGGTATTTTAAGGAATCAGGTACTTGCGGTTCTAAATGGCGTAAAAAGTCATGCGTGCTGGGATAGGGAGGGCCTTTATATTTGTATTCCTCTAAGAAGCTTTTCATAGCCATGTTGACTTTGGTTTCCCCTATATAATCTTGCAAGGCAAATAAAATGATGCTCCCCTTACCATAGTGAATGTAGCCTTGATTTTCGGTTTTATAAAGTGGAAGTTCCCTTCCGCGTTCTCCTCCTCTTCCCCGCAAATAACCATCGTGATTATAGGTCAAAAATTGGCGCATTTTCATTGGATTGTCAGCGATGCTTTTTAGCGTCATTAATGATGAGTATTCGGCAAAACTTTCACTCAACATTTTTGCCCCTTGCATGTCGGCCCCTATCACTTGATGTGCCCACCACTGATGTGCCATTTCATGGGCCACTACCCAATCGATAACATTGTTTGCGGTGCTGTCTTCGAGCTTCATTACAAATCCGAAAGCCTCAGAATAGGGCATCGTGCTGGGATAGGCGGCCGCAAACTTGGCATAACGCGGAAATTCAATAATGCGTGCTTGTTTATGATAGTAAGGGCCAAAATTCTCTGTATAATAGCTTAAAGAACGTTGGATGGCGTCAAGCATCATTTCAATATTTACCTCATGTTTTGCATCATAATACACTTCTAGGTCAACTTCATGCCATCGGCGTTTGGCCACTTCATACTCAGCAGACAAAAAGGAATAGAAATTTAAAGAAGTAGTGTCTATGCTGTACTGATAATAATTCCTATCCTTTTCTTTCCATTGTTTTATGAGTGAACCAGGAGCGACGGCAACTTGATCTTTAGAGGTAGAGATAATCGTTTCTACATTTATGAAATCGGACTTTCCCTTAAAGCCATAATTACTCATGTGAAATTCTCCCACCGCCTCGCGAAGCTTGGGCATATCTTCTCTAGGGAGAAGACCATACTTCCTACGTATGTTTTTGTCTTTTAACTCTATATCGTGATTGTATCCTATGACGGGTAGTATTTCATCATTGCTGAAGTATGTGCCATTATTAAGAATGTCGGTATTGCCCCTATCATTATTAAAACCTTCTGTGATATAAGTACTCTCGATTTTTATTACCGTTTTTTGAGCTGGGTATAATGGCGGATTAAGTTTGTAAATGGCGTATTGATAGGCTTCATCAGTATAGGCAAGTGTCGCATTTGGGATAGATAAATCAGTATCCCAAGCCTCTTGAATATGAAAATGTAGAGAATCAATAGGATTTGAAGTTTCATTGGTGAGTTCTATGGCTGCGGTTAGATGGACATTTCGTTCTGCTGGAAAGATATCTATATAATATTTGGCGTCCGTAATTTTGGGTACAATCACATTTTTATATTTCCCGTATTTTTTTTCATAAGCTGCGGCAAGTCCTTCTTTGGTAGTATCGGAGAGATAAGGGTTCAGTATTTGAGTGTTGTAGTAAATAAATCCAGCGACTCCAAGCCAAAGCACAGCAAGTGTAAGGATAAGTCCCCTGTAGCTCTTAGGTACCTCCTTACGTGCTTTTTTAATTCGAGCCATTAGCTTGCTATTCAAGCCACGATTCCATAAAGCACCGGTCAATACTAATCCTAAGGCTGCAATTAAGACCCAGTAAAGATTAAACCAGAGCGCAGCTTTGAGACCTGGGCCAAAACGGTCCATATCAGAATACTGCAAAATAGGACCGTTTATCATGTTCAACATATTGGATCGTATGTCCAAAATTTGCAATACGCTTTCAAAAACAAAGAGGATTAAAATTGCAATGAAGTAGGCAACATATCTATTGTTGCTCAATACCTGTACGAACAGAGTGATGCCGGAAAATGTAATAAGTAATGGCAAATCACTATAGAGAAAATCTAAGAAATAGACATCAAGTTCAATACGGGTGAAACCATTGAGTAATTGATAAGAGACCCCGATAAGAATGAATAATAAATTAAAAATAACCACAATGCTTATCAAAGAACTTACCTTTGCTGCCATAGAAATAAATGATGCATGTGCGCTAGCGTCGATTACCTCATTTATTTTGGCTTCGCGGTCTCTCCAAATCAGTTCACCACTAAAAAATATGCTTACTACGATAAGGAACAGCTTGGTTTTACCCTCAATAGAATCAAGTACTATATAGGTCAAAGGATAAGATTGTAAGCCCAAATTCTCAAAGCCATTGCTAAGATCTAGGACTAAAATGATCACACAAAATAGAAATAGAACTTTGAAGGTTACGCTTTTTACAATACTCAAGAAGTTGAGGTAATAGAAGCTCTTAAACTGGATCCAAGCAGTACTACTAGAAAAGGAAGGCTGGATGCGCGGTAAATCGAAAATGATCTCCCTCTGAGGAGCATTCTTTTTAATGGTTTTGACTTTTTTGTGTTTTAGCTTAAAAGAAAAGTCAGTATAAGACAGAAGCAAAATTGTCAACCCTAGTGAAGACCAGAGCAAACGATTTTGTAATAATAAGCCTGAGAAATGAGGGCTCACAGTATTTTTTTCTACGGGGGTAAAATATTTAGTTACTATATCATAAGTGTTAATACCAAAGATATCTAATAGACCCGCAATGGTTTCATTACCGATATCTGAGGTAAGGGTAGTGGCAATGATATAAGCCACAATAATCAACAGGCCACCTAAAAAAGAAACCGTCGTACTTTTCCATTTATTTGCTAAAGCATAGATGACGGCGCCTGCAAAAAACGTATTGGGCAAAATAAATAGTAGATAATTGTTTAAGAACATTGCAGAATTGAAGGAGCCAAAATATTTAGGATCTAACCATCCAAAAATTGAATTCATATAGGTACCTGCCAACATACCGCCAAATACCCCTAGCATTGGTAGGGTGGATACCCACAACGCGCCCAAAAATCGTCCCCAAAAATATCCAGCTCTATTTATGGGCGTGGAAAATAAAATTTCGTGAAACCTATTACCGTAATCTCGTAAGGCAGCATTATTAAAAAAGGTAATTACCATTACTAGGGAAAGAAGACTTAGTATCGAAATATGCTGTGTCAGTATAAAGGGCGAATTACGATTGAAATTACCAATTACACCTCCAATCTGCACTTGGTCTGTGACCACAGGAAAGAATTCTAACAATGCAAAAATTAAAATGAAAATATAGACTAAGGGCTGTCTTAGGGTATACTTCAATTCTGAAAAAAAGAATGTGCTAAACATGATTTGTGAATATTCTGTGAGTTTAAACAAATACGCTTGAAGGATTGATTTTTGAGAAGAACACATCCTCTAAATCGGGCGATACTGGTTCAAAGCCATTTTGTGGATGCTCCTCACTCAAAACATGAATTAAGGTTTGGCCGGCAAGCATTTTATTGGAAATGATTTTAAAATCCTTTGCGTAATCCTGAAGCTGATTTCGCTCAATTTTTTTTAGGAAGACCTTATTTGTTAAGTCGCTAATAGCATCTTTGGGAGATCCATGGTAAAGAATTTTGCCAAAATTCATGATAGCCATCTGAGGGCAAAGCTCTCGAACATCATCTACAATATGGGTGGACAAAATAACGATGACCTCTTTACCTAAATCAGCTAATAAATTATAGAAACGATTCCGTTCTCCCGGATCCAAACCAGCAGTTGGTTCGTCCACAATGATAAGTTTGGGCTTGCCAATCAGGGCTTGCGCAATGCCAACCCGTTGTTTCATGCCCCCTGAAAATCCTTTTAAATTGGTGTGCCTTTTTTCATACAGATTAACTTTGTGTAGCAGGTACTTAACCAAATTATTGCGTTCAGTTTTATCCCTGACGCCTTTCAATATCGCTAAGTGAGTTAAAAGTTGTTGAGCTGTAATGCGAGGATAAACCCCAAACTCTTGTGGCAAATATCCCAATACCTTGCGTACTTCAAGGGGTTGATTGAGGATATCAATATCATCTAGTAGGGCAGTACCAGAATCGGCTTCTTGCAAAGTAGCCAGTGTACGCATTAATGAAGATTTTCCAGCACCGTTTGGTCCTAAAAGACCAAACATGCCATTTTCTAGTTCTAAGGAAACCTTGTCCAACGCTTTAACCCCATTGGGATAAACTTTCGATAAATTATTTATTGTAAGCTTGCTCATTTGTGAGGAGATTTTGTGATTGTTATAGCGGCTGAAACCATTCTAACTTTTAAGTACCAAGACAATAGTATTCAGTATTAAGACCTGGTAAAATGATTCTACACGCTTCAGTAAGACCGCTTTTCTCTGTACTGAATACTCCCGAAAGCTTTTGGGATACTTACTACTCAGTACTTAAGAGGAGTCTTAATCAGTGTTTGATTCTCTTCAAACATAGAGGCAGTAAATGCCAGTCCATAATTATTTTGACGAACCCCTCCAAAATGCTTGTACATCTGGGTAGATTAGGGATATAAGGGGTTGGTCCTCATAACGCTAGTGTTCAACCCTAAAATGCCGTTGTTCAACATCCTTTATTTCAAAATCTCCTTTGCAATTCTATATTCGAATCCTTAATGCTACTACAAATGCCCTCAAAATGACAGAAAGTCAGAACATCTCTCAGCTGAGAGGATTAATCAAAAAGAACCGAAAAGCTATCATAATTGGGCTTTTAATAAGCCTTATTGGTACCCTCGCATTGTTCAGTGGTAGGTTTTGGATTTCTTTTTTTGTTGATGGGAGGTTTAACCCTATCATTTTTGCCACCAATTTTATTGGTTTTTTAGTAGCATGGCTAATTAGCTCCTTTCTAGTGGCTAGAGTATCAGCCTACATTGTACTAGGGGTGTTTTCGTTGTTGCTAATCGTTTTTGTTAACCAAGAGTATCTCGCACTCCCTATTAATAATCTAATCTCGATTCCCTCCTTAATTCTTTTTTGGTTTGGTCTGTCTTATGTGCTATTGCCAAAGCTCATTAAAAAATACGTGTATATCATAGCTAGTATTTATGGTGTAGTGATCCTCTACTTTTATGTCTTTAGGACTGCGAATACTTTTGAGGAAGTGCACCTGCCGTTGATAGGGTATTTTATCACCATATCCGCTTCTTGCACCGTCATTTTATGGATCTACCAGCAATTGGAATGGCTAATTAGCCTTCAATTAAATCAAACCAATACAGAATTAGCCTTATTAAAGAGTCAGATTAACCCTCATTTTTTCTTTAATACCTTAAATAATTTATATGGCTTAGTGGTCGAAAAGTCGGACCAAGCGCCTGAGGTAGTGTTAAAACTTTCTGACATGATGCGATACACCATTTATGAAGGGAAAAAGGATTTGGTTAAGCTTGCCGACGAAATAGCGTATTTAAAAGCCTATATCGATTTACATAAGATCCGCTATCAAAAAAAAGTTGATATTCATTTTGATGCAAAAGCCAATGGAGAAATAAAAGTGGCCCCACTACTTTTTATCATCCTGTTAGAAAATGCCTTTAAGCATGGGGTTGAAAACTTGACAGAAAATGCCTTTGTCCAATTAACATTACGGACAGACGGACATCAGATACAGTTTGAGATCAAGAACAATTATGATGCTTCTAACATCAACGATAAACCCGGTATAGGATTAGAAAATTTGAAAAAACGCTTAGCATATATTTACCAGCACCAGTATCAACTAAAAATCGAACAGACAGGAGAGATTTTCAAGGTGAAATTAAACATTCAAACCCATTAACAGGCGGGAATAAATATGATAACCTACTGCATTATCGATGATGAACCCATCGCACACCGAATTATCGAGGGATATTGCGAAAATTTGCCCCATCTAACAAAAGCAGCTAACTGCTACAATGCTTTTGAAGCGATGCAATTATTAGCAAAAACGAAAGTGGATTTGATCTTCTTAGATATCAACATGCCCAAACTTTCTGGCTTTGATCTCCTAAAAAGTTTAGCCCAACATCCTAAGGTAATTGTGACCTCCGCCTATAAAGAATTTGCCCTTGAAGGCTATGAACTGGATGTGGCAGACTACCTGCTAAAGCCTTTTTCACTTGATCGGTTCCTGAAAGCAATCAACAAAGTAGTGGATTACCCACCTGCTACTTTTACGCCCTCTACCCCAAAAGAAAACGCTAGCTTTTTCCTCAAAGGAGACAAAAAGATGCACCAAATACATCTAGGCGATATATTATTTATTGAGGCATATGGTAATTATTCTAAGGTCTTTTTGGCTGAAGAGTGCATAGTAAGCCATGAAAAAATTTCCAGTTTTGATTCCCTACTCTCAGAAGGCAAATTTCTAAGAGTGCACAGATCTTTCATCGTTTCTGTCGAGAGAATAGAAACTATCGAAGGCAACCAAATCCTGATCAGAAACCATAAGATCCCAATTGGTCAAACGTACAAGCGTAAAGTAAATAGTTTGTGGAGCCGAGGATTATAATCAGTTGGGACCTTTGCTGCTGCGCAGAACGCTTCTCTCTCAGGTGCGGCTTACATACGCGCACCTTCAATCAGTTGTAGGGGCGGCAAGCTTGCCGATCCGCAGGAATAAGCGTTCCGCAAAGCGAGAGCAACCCCCTACAGCATAAATACAAAAGCTTCCCATTTATAAAACTCTAGTCATGTAATATTCCTTAAATAAGGAATTTCTTAATGTGCGTAGTGAGTGCTAGTTTATGATTTTTAACACCTATGCAAACATGGTGAAATCATTCTTGCTCTTATTTTGCTTTACCCTAGTATTTACAGCTGCGCTGAACGCTCAGTTTTTGAGGCCTAAGGCCCACAGTGTCCTCTCACCCAATGTCATCTTTTTAGAGGTGATGGGAAATGGTGGCAAGCTCTCGCTCAATTATGAGCAAATGTTTCTGCAAACAGATCATATAGGTGCCACCGGTCGTTTTGGGATCGCTGCCTTTCCCGAAGGGGAAGGAGTGATTGATTATGGCATACCGGCTACGCTTAGTTTTCTCGCGGGTGCTGATCATATCTACGGAGAGATTGGCGGTGGCACTCGTATCGCCTTTGACAACAACTGGCTGGAAGATGGCTTTGAGATTGTACCTACTGGTATCCTCGGGCTTCGCTATCATCCGGACAAGAATGGGGGTATCTTTTTTAAGTTGGCCTACACGCCGGCTTATCAGGCGGAGACCATCCGACATAGTGTTGGCTTTGCCATTGGGATTGGCCTAGATCGATAAAAAATCGAACTAAGGAGTAGCGTGATAGCCTAAACTTTTGGGCTCTCACGCTATTTTTTTGTTTGGAGATAAGCGTTCTGCGAAGCAAGCCACCCCAAAGAAATCGAGTCTAAATACCCCTGAAAATCGAAAATTCCTGCAAAATGGTGAAAAATGGGAGATGATTGGTGAAAAATGATACGGCCTATTGAACTAAATAGCGGAGCTTTGTTGATGTACCGAATGAGTAACTCAAATGAGGCAATCATTCAAAAGGAGAGTGCCGAAAATCCTTAATAGAGTAGGTCAAATCATCAACCCTTTTCAAACATGAAAAATCTAGTAAATCTTCTCGCTTGTTTTGTTTTCTCTATGATGGCGATCTCTAACCTAGCCGCACAATGTGAAAATAATTCACTTAGCTCAAAAGAACGAGGAAAGGTTATGGGACATTTTTTTAGTGGAGATTCATTTGGACAAAGCTTTATAGCTGATGGTAGCTGTAGCTCAGATGGAAGTAATGCATTCACTGAATTCACCTTCTGGGGCAGCGGCAATAGCCCTGTTCGTTATAAGCTAGAAATTTTTGAGGGAGAATCAGTATCTGCCTCAAAGCGAATCTACGTGGATGATGAGCTATCCTCTAAGCCCGCTAATTTTGGCACTGAAATAACCTTAGAACTCTCCGAAGAAGTACCCTTTCAAGCAGGTTCTCTCTACACTTTGAAGCTAACTGTCACTGGTGGTAATTTAATGGTAGGTCGCGCGAGCAATGTCGTATCAGGTGGTAAGGCTTATGCCAATCCGGTGAGCACGACCTCAAAAAATACAGCCGCCTTTACCGGTTTTAGCTCGGCTTATGATATGCCCTTCCGCTTGGGTACCTCAAGTACTTCTCAAGGCTGTGGGGGTATCCAAATTACTTTGCTACCTTCTTCCTCTCCTAATGTTTACAAAATTAAGGTCGATGGTTCCGGTTACAACCACGCTTTGCAAACAGCTCAGCTTAGTGTCGAAGGAGGTAATTGTACTTCATGCCCTACTATCCAAAAGGATGCGGCTGATCAACAAGCAGAATGGACGATCACTGACACCAATGGCGCGCAACCTACAAAAATTGTCTTCACAAATTATACCGGTAGTTGCAGAGGTACAGAAGTAATCTTAGAGTAAAATGAATTGAATAGCAATCAGTCTAATAATAGTGCCGCAAGTCTGTCATCTACAGCTGCGGCACTTACTTTTTTAGGATCATCTTTAGGCTTACCGCTGCGCGGAACGCTTAACTCCCTAGGCTCAATGGCCTCCTCCCATCGGCATCGGACTGTCCGCATTATCACTATTAGATGCTGGTTCGCGCAAGCGCAAGGCGAGGGCACCTGCGATAAGAAAAAATACTCCTCCAAATATGATCGCTTGGACAGCGCTACCTTCTAAGGCATACTTAACTATCGGCCCAAAGGTCAGGGTTTGAATCCCCATCGGTATCACGATCATCATATTGAGGATCCCCATATAGACTCCCCTTCTCTCCTGTGGTACAATTTTAGAAACCATCGAATAGGGGATTCCCATCATCGCCGCCCAGCCGATACCAAAGAGGACCATCGGAAAGAGGACCAGCAATGGATCATTGATATAGGGAATGGAGAGCATCGCAATGCCTGTGAGAAATAGGCTGCCAGTATAAACTTTTTTGTTGCCAAAGCGCATCGCTAATGGTACGAGCGCCAAGGCTACAATCATGGTTGTAATATTGTAAGTGGTGTTCATTTTGGCGGCTTGACTGAGGGCCTCAGAACCATCCATGCCCATAGATTCTTTGAAAAGAGGGGCGATAAACTGCCAATAGACAAACAAGGCATACCATTGAAAAAGATAGACCCCAGACAGCTTCCACATAAATTGGGGCATGTCTTTGATCGCCTCCACGATTTCATTGAAAGGAGCGGCAATACGGTCTGCCAGTGGAGCTGCATTGTGGCGTTTCATCTCTTCGAGTTCCTCATCAGAAGGCGGGATCTCTGGCGTTTTAAGTACTGACCAGAGGATAGTTGCTACCGATAATATCGCTCCGATAAAGAAAGAGTAGTAAAGCCAACGAGGGATAGAATCGACACTTTCTGTGGCTATCTCACCTCCGCCAAACCAATCCTGAAACAAAAAGATTGAAGCGTTGGCGAGAACAATACCTGCACCAACGAAAAGACTTTGCATTTGATAGCCAAGACTGAGCTGTTTTTCGGGAAGTTTGTCCCCTACGAAGGCGCGATAAGGCTCCATGGCCATGTTATTACCCACATCTAGAATCCACAAGAGACCGACGGCAAACCAAAGCGCTGGACTAAAAGGAAAAGCAAACAGACATAAACTTCCGATCAAAGCCCCGATCAGAAAGAAGGGCTTGCGACGCCCCCAACGGGGAGACCAAGTTTTGTCTGAAATCGCCCCAATAATTGGCTGAATGATAAGGCCGGTTACAGGCCCTGCAATATTGAGGAGAGGCAAATCTTCGGGGCTAGCCCCGAGGAAGGAAAATATCGGATTGACCGCTGTTTGCTGGAGGCCAAAGCTAAATTGGATGCCGAGAAAGCCGACATTCATATTGAATATCTGCCAGAAGCTCAGGCTCGGTTTCGCTATTTTCATGTGATTTCGTTTTTGTAGTAGTCCTTATTGAGTAAAGAGTAGAAAGTATCCCGAAAGCTTTCGGGAGTATTCAGTACCGAGAATATGGTCTTGATGAATCCTACTACTCAATTTTCTTGGGTCTTAATACTGAATACTATGGTCTAAGTACTTAAATGGAATAATCGAACTGGCTTCAAACGAAAACGATTTAGTCCAATAAAAAACGGGATATCAATCGATATCCCGTCTAGTAGTGGTATGTTTTCGCAGATTTCAGTAGTTCTTATTCAGTAGTAATCGTTCCTAAGATAAGATTTCCTCGCAAATATTAAAATCTTCTAATCTATTTGTTGCCTTCGCTAATAGCTTGTTCTATACTCGCCTTCTTTTCCTCTTCTGCTTGCCCATTTTGGAGAAATTCGAGATTAGCGATAACATAGTTCCCTACTTTTTCTCCTTGGGCTACGCCTTGATCAATGGCTGGACGATAATGAATCCCTCCATAAAGTCGACTAACTGCGGCTTCTTGAGAAGCGGCGAGGAAAGAGTCGTAAGAACGAACCGGTAGGTCAAATTCAACCTCCGTAGAGTCGGCAAACCCATAGCTATCGCCAAACCAATTGGTGAGCGTTAGCGCAGCGGCTGTAGAGATCACACTATGGCCAGAAGTGTACTCAGGAAAAGGAGGCGTTTGCAATAGGGGACGCCAATCCGGATCGATATATTCATTGATTACGGTCTCTGGACGAATGAGGTTGGAGCGATATTTCTCATCCCAGCAGCTAATAAAAGCATCCGCCAAAGCGACGGCAACGCTGGTGTAAACCGCGACTGACTTCATCAAATCTGCTTCTTCTTTACGTAGGACCTGAGTGGTAATGCCCATCCAATGGCCACCGGGGCTGATTTTTTTGATCGCATAGACAACATGCCCGATGTGCTCCGTTGCAAATGGATTACAATCCCAAAACTCAGCGATTTCCTCTGTCTCTGGCGTCCGCTCTTTGACCGCCTTATAGACTTCCATCAACTCTTCGTAAAACTTACTGTTTTCATCCAAGCCTTTGCCGTCTGCATTCATTGCTAGAGCAGTGGGCCGGATCGGTATGAATTGTGTAGCAGAATCGATGATAAAAGGTCGGATGGTATTCCAGTGGGGTTCAATGGCATCCATATAATCGGGAGGGGTAGGCGTCCAGCGACCAAGGGCGGTAGTGACGTTGTAGCGCGGAGCGGTGCGGGTCTCCTTATAGTTGTCTTTGTCGGCCCAAGCCGTAATATGAGCCGCGACAGTATTGCCATAGGCGATAGAACGTTCAAACACAGCCTCTGGCATACCAGTAGCTCTATATTGGGCGTACATTTTGGTTTCAAAAGCCTCTATTTTTTCTTGCGAAAAAACCAGTTTACGCTTCATCTTGAGGAAGGCATGCATAGCCGCGAGGGAATGGTTGATCTCTTGCTGACCATCTGGTAGGGGCACTGGACTTAAGCCCGTCAGTTGACCGGCTAGGCTTTTGTATTCTGGGAAAGCGGGTTGTAGGGCTTCATAAGCAGCGATATTACAGTAGCTATACACGCGACTGGCCACAGGAGGCGAAAAGATATCATGCACCATGATGTCGGTGAGATCTTTTTGCGCAACGTGATAAAAGCCGGGATTAGCCGCTGCTTGATTATAAACTGAGGGGTCCACTTGCTGTCCACAGGCGAGCCAGCTAAGACTGAAAATCGCCACCATCCCAATCAGACCAAGGTATTTATTCATGTTCTAATTTATCTTTAGATGCAAAAATAGCGAAAGCTGTATATTTGCTCAAAATAAATCGGGATTATAGTAGTATAAGCAATGATTATAATCATGGGGTGCTACTCGCTTAGAGCGTTTTAGTGAGATGCAATACCACTCCATCCCCCATGATGACGGTATCGCCATAGTCCAATGCTTGGTCGTCATTATATAAACCGCTGCCGTCTGGGATATAACCCCTTTGGACATAGAGGATTTGCGCGGCCCCATAGCTTTTGAGCATGCCTACACCGATGCCGCAAATTGGAGATCTTTTTTTGACTCGCGTCTCCGCTTCATCCATTAAGGCACTACCTATGCCGCGGCGCTGAAATTTTTTCAGCACATTGAAATCAACAATTTCGGGAATGCCTGCTGCTTTGAAGGGGCCATAGTTTGATTCCCACATGATCGTCAAGTAGCCGGCAAACTCAGCTTGATAGTCCGCAATGATGACATCACGTATCCCGCTCTCTTGGAGCTGATGATAGTGTTCGTACTGTTTTTGCGGCTTATTCCAGCCTTGAGCTTTGAAAGCTTGGCTGATGGGTGCGCAATCTTCGAGGGTGATTTTTCTGAGTACAAGGTCAAGGTCATACATGCTGATTGAAATTACTTTACAAACCCTTATACCTCAAAGTAGAGCCAAGCGTTCTGCGCAGCAGTAACAAAAGGTCGCCTCCCCACCTTAACCTTAGGGCCTGAACATTGAATCTATCGACTCAATCTGCTACTCAGATCGGAGCAGATTGATCAGCGATATAATGCCCGCTCCCACACTGATAACCGTCGCCCCCACCAGGAAATTTAGTTTGTTGTTGATTTTTTTCAATAGCGTTTCCTCGGCTGTTAAGAGAGTTTTGGGGGCTAAGATAGCTTCCGAAAGTTTGATCTTGCCATCATCTGCTAGTTTCTTCAAGTATTTATAATCAGTGCGGACGGTAACATCCCCTTTTTCAATAACTAAAACGCCAAACGATTCTTTGTAGGGCACAATATCGCCTGGTATAAAATGGATGGAGTCGAGTACTGTTTGGCTGTTTAGACCCGAAAAGCTAATGGGTTCAAGTACCTCAAATTGCTCCTGTTGGCTAAAGCCATTTAGGCAAGAAAGGGTGAAAAGGAGGAGAAATAAATTTTTCATTTTGATTGTGATTGTATGTCTCGACTGCGCTTGGAAATGAGCCTTTTGGGATGTGTGATCTCAATATCGTCAATAGGGGTAGTACGGCACAAATAGAGCTTCCTTCATAAGAATAGACTGAGCAACAGTAGGTTAAAATGGATGTTGCCGAAGGATAAGCGTTTCGTACTACCGCATAACTACCGATTGTCGAGAGACAAAAAAATACCACCCCAGATAGGGGGGAGCAATTTGGGCTTTGTCTTAGAGACAGAAACACAGTTTCGACAAACACAGAAATTTTAATTCATACTAAGATGAAAACCATTAAAATCAGCTTCTTCCTTAGCATCCTAGCGATCGGTCTTTTTTCTTGTGATCCGCAAACGGTCAATCCTAAGGAAGAAGAGCCAGACATGGAAGCCGCCAAGGCCATTATTGCCGCAGAAGCCAACTTTGACAATGTGATCCGTTTGGTGGATTTTAGCCTTGCAACCCTTGGCCCCAAAAAGACCAGTACCTTTTGCGCAAACGTTGAGTCAGATACCGCCGCTAAAGAAATCATCATTGACTTTGGTTCTGGCTGCACCAACAATGGTATCACGCGAGCCGGAAAGATCATTATCAATTACATTGGCCGTTACCGTCAGCCTGGGGCAGTATTTAGTATCACTTTTGATGCCTATCAAGAAAACGGAGAGCAGCTAGATGGCACGCTTTCGATCGCGAGTTTTGATCGCAATGCGGCAGGACAACTCTTTTATACCGTCAGTATCATCGATGGCAAAGTCACCAAAGTCAATGGCGATGTTGAAGGCTTTGACGGTAGCCGAACTATGACTTGGGTAGCGGGCGAAAATACGCCCCTAGATCCCACAGATGATGCACACGAAATCACCGGATTTGCCGGTGGCTACAACGCGCAAGGACAAGCTTACAATCTCAAGATCAATATCCCCCTGCTTTACAAAGTTGACTGTCTGATTGCGGGCAAAAA
Source organism: Bacteroidota bacterium (assembly GCA_039024315.1). GTDB lineage: Bacteria > Bacteroidota > Bacteroidia > J057 > J057 > JBCAWW01. The sequence goes on along the minus strand of JBCCQN010000111.1, from coordinate 13,094 downwards.
GCTTCCCTCGAGTGGGAGTATTGAGATTAGCTCTACCGAGTTCAATGGCATGCTAGAAGTCGATTATGGGACCGGAGCTTGCGACAATGACGGCAGCATCCTTTACAATGGCAATAGCTTCCCATTCAGTATCTGATGAATCGTTTAAAGTGCTTCATTATTATTCCATCATTGCTCATCACTTTCTGTTTGGGCTGTCAGAAGGCTGGTCTCGCACCTTTGTGTGAGACCCCTTCCTTTTTTTCAGACTATGCCGAACGCAAGTTCAAGATGGGTTTTTCGACCTGGAGTTTTGGTCCTGATGAAAGTGACCGACGAGAGACCTATCATTTTATCAGCAAACATGCGGATGTCTATTCCGAGCAAATTGATGAATACATACCCTGGCGCGCTTTAGAAGCCAATGCTCCCTTGCCGGAGGCATTACAGGCGGATTGGGATTTTCGCTTCGCGCAACGGCCTGTTGGGCATGACTTATTGCTGTCGGTGAGCTTATTGAATATGGATCGCAGTGATTTGCTGGCAGATAGAGATGGCTACCTACCTGCTCATGAAAAGCTAGATGATGCCAAGATCGTGGAGGTTTATGAAGCTTATCTGCGGCAACTTCTGGATCGTTTCCAACCTCAATACTTGGTGATGGCCATGGAGGTAAATGAGCTTTACTTGCACGATCCTGCTAAGTGGGAAGCTTATCAAAATCTCAGCGCCAAGATTCGCACAAATCTCAAAGCAAGCTACCCAGCGGTCTTGGTCTCTGAATCAGTCACCCTACATAATTGGTTTGAAGCCGAAGTCAATGATCCAGCTGCCTATCTAGCAGACTTATCCAATTATGTGAACCAACTCGATTTTGCGGCTATTAGCTTTTATCCCTTTTTCAAAGGACAAAAGCGAGCCCGACAGTTTCAAAAGAGCTTTGACTTCCTGCATGAGCAGATCGATATTCCCATCGCTTTTGTAGAAACTACCCATCTAGCGGAGGATTTGAGTGTGCCTTCCTACGAAATTGATATTCCCAGCAGCCAATGCGAGCAAAACGAATACTTAGAAACCCTGCTGCTCAATGCCCAAGTAAATGAATATCTATTCATTATCTGGTGGTCGCATCGCGATTATGATCGCCTATGGGAGATTTTTCCGGAGGAGGTAAAAGACATCGGTAAACTGTGGCGAGACACAGGTCTGATCGATGAAAATGGGGATGAGCGCATTGCCTACCGTACTTGGGAGCTGGTAAGGCGGTGAAAATAGTTGTTGAAGGGTTGAAGGGTTGAATTTTTGATTCAACAACTCAACAACTCAACCAATCAACAATTTTTCTCTGCCTCCCTTCTGGTTTCTAAGATTGACTTTCCTACCTTTGCCGCATGAAAATTTTGCTGATCGGATCAGGCGGCCGGGAACACGCCCTAGCTTGGAAAATGGCCCAATCTCCCCATTGCGAACATATTTTTATCGCCCCCGGCAATGCCGGGACCGGTAAAGTTGGTACCAATATCAGTATTGATGTCTCAGACCATGAGGCAGTAGCCAACTTTGTCAGCAGCAAAGGGATTGATCTGGTCGTAGTCGGACCGGAGCAGCCATTGGTGGAGGGCATTGCCGATTTTCTCCAAGCCAAAGGCATAGCCGTCGTCGGTCCTAGTCAAGAGGCCGCCCAACTCGAAGGCAGCAAGGAGTTCTCTAAGCGCTTCATGCAAAAGTATGGCATTCCTACGGCAGCTTATGCAGTCTTCGATTCTCATGAAGAGGCGGAAGCTATGGCTTTTATCGATCAGCAAAATTTGCCTATTGTAGTTAAGGCCGATGGCCTAGCAGCAGGTAAAGGGGTATTGATTTGTGAAACCCACGCCCATGCCAAAGAAGTTACTCGTGAGATGCTCAGTGGCAAAGCGTTCGGCGAAGCCGGCACCACTGTAGTGATCGAAGAGTTTTTAAAAGGCATCGAGATCTCCATTTTTGTCCTCACCGATGGTGAACACTACCACCTACTGCCTTCTGCCAAAGACTACAAACGTATTGGTGAAGGTGATACAGGACTCAATACAGGTGGTATGGGGGCAGTTTCTCCGGTTCCCTTTGCCGATGAGGCTTTTGTGGCAAAAGTAGAAAAGGAGATAGTCCAGCCTACTGTACATGGCATCCGAGCAGAAATACTAGACTATAAAGGTTTCATCTTCATCGGCTTGATGGTTGTAGAGGGCAAGGCCTATGTGCTGGAATACAACGTTCGCATGGGCGATCCTGAGACCGAGGTGATCATGCCTCGCCTAGATGCCGACCTCTTGGATCTGTTTGAAGGCGTAGTCAATGGCAATTTGAATGAAAAGGCACTGGCCATTTCCCCTAAGACTTGTACTACCGTAATGCTGGTTTCTGGTGGTTATCCGGGCAGCTATCCTAAGGGAAAAGTGATGAGCGGTTTTGATAAGGTAGAGGGTTCCATACTCTTCCATGCGGGTACCAAACAGACGGAAGAAGGGGTTCTTACCAATGGCGGCCGCGTAATTGCGATAAGTTCGCTAGGCGACAGTATTGAGGAGGCGGTAGGCCAATCTTTGCGCAATGCCGAAAACATCTCCTTTGACGGTAAGTTTTATCGTCGGGATATCGGTCAAGACTTACTCAAATGAAAAAGATAATTTACTTATTCACCTTCTCCCTGATGCTTGCTTGTGCTGGGGAGGATAAGACTGCTGTAAGCCAAACTGATCTTGCAGCAGGTTCATACAGAGTCGAATTACAGCTTATACCTGAGCAAACGCTGCCTTTTGAATTGAGCCTCAAACAAGTCGCCGAACAGTGGCAAGTGATTATACATAATGCTGCCGAAAATATCGAGGTAGATGATGTTACCCTTACTCAAGATTCTCTATTCATTCGGATGCCTGTCTTTGACTCAGAGTTTCGATTGAGCATAGCTTCAGATAAGCAACTTTCGGGGGCTTTCTTCAATTATTCTCGTGGCGTGGATTATCAAATTCCGGCTAAGATGTTTCCGAGCGATCAGGCCCGTTTTGAAAGTGCAGAGGCGAATTTTGCAATCGACGGCAATTGGGAAGTGGTCTTTAGCGATAATTTGGAAGATGAATATCCTGCCGTAGGCGCTTTTAAGCAGGAAGCGGATTATGTGAGCGGAACTTTCCTGACAGAGACGGGGGATTATCGTTTTCTCGAAGGGGCCGTCAATGGAGATAAGCTGCAATTGGCTTGCTTTGATGGCGCTCATGCCTTTTTATTTGAGGGCCAATTAGAGGGGGACACCCTGCGGGGAACGTTTTGGTCTGGTAATCATTGGGAAGAGCCGTTTTGGATGGTCAAAAATGCTGAAGCGAGCTTGCGTTCTCCGGAGGAGCTTACCTACCTCAAAGAAGGCTATGACAAGCTCAGTTTTAGTTTCCCTGATCTCGAAGACAATCCTGTGTCGTTGGAGGATGACCGCTTTCAAGACAAAGTGGTGCTGATCCAAATCATGGGTTCATGGTGCCCCAACTGCTTAGACGAAACCCAACTCTACAAACAGTGGTACGACCGCTACCATGAGCAGGGGCTAGAAATCGTGGCCCTAGCTTTTGAGCGTAGTAGGGGGGATTTGGGCCTCGCCCAACGCAATGTCCAGCGTCTCGTTGACAAACTCGAACTGGAGTATCCTTTCCTCATTGCCGCAGCTGTCAATGACAAAGATATCGCCAGTGAAAAGCTACCCATGCTCAACAAAATTATCTCCTATCCGACCAGTATTTATATCGATCGAAAAGGAGATATTAGACGCATTCATACCGGATTTAATGGTCCAGGTACAGGCGATATTTATCTTCGCTACCGCGAGGATTATGAAGGCTTTATCGAAAAGCTATTGGCTGAGTAATTTCACTCTGTAGACTGCATTGCGCGCGGTAATATAGAGGTATCCATCCTCGCCAAAAGCGACATTCGTAGGGATTTGGGGCAGCATAAGCGTACCCAAATACTTGCCTGTCGGATTGAAGAGTAAGAGTCCTCCTGGCCCCGTACAATAGAAATAACCCTTGCTGTCGATCTTCATACCGTCGGGATTGCCTACCAAATAGGGATTAGGCGGTTTGAGGAACTCCATACGCTCGCCAAGGGTGCCATCCTCATTGATCAGATAGCGGTACCAAGTCTTGTGGGTGCGATCTATTTTGAGGGTGATGCTTCGCTCCTTAAATTGATTGTTGCCGACGTAGAGAAACTGTTCATCTGACGAAAGGGCAATGCCATTGGGACGATAGAGAGAAGAGTCAAGCAAGATCAACTTCTTGCCTTTGAGTAGGTAAACGCCATTGAAACTAATCTCTTTATCAGGATGATAATCCCATTTATCAGGTCCACTGCCCAATCCCCAAGGAGGATCGGTGAAATAAATATTGCCATTGCTATGGATGGCGAGGTCATTGGGACTGTTGAGTTGTTTGCCTTTGTATTTGTCGGCCAGTACTTTTTCTTTTTCGCCTAGGCGAACGACTTGTCTCTCCCCATGCTGCACGGCGATCAGATTGCCTTGGGCATCAATGGCGAGGCCATTACTATTGCCCGAGGGATTGAGGTGAACACTAAAGCCTTTTCCTTCCTCCCAACGGTAGATGGTGTTGCGAGGAATATCGCTAAAAAGCAGATGTCCGTCCGGATGCCAAACAGGGCCTTCGGTAAAGCCAAAAGTGTCTCCTAGCATTTCGACTCGTATCTCGGGCGGGAATATCTCCAGCATCTCCTCCTCATAGACCAGTATTTTGCCCGCTCCGGCTGGCTCCGCGAAATAATGCCAAAGATTGTATATCGGTTGGTGGCGGTCTGGCCTACGACGGACTCCTGTGGGATCAAAACTTGGATTTTTGGGTTCAGGATCCTCTAAGTTGAGGGTATCATTATATGTTTCTTGATGGGCCTTTAGCTGAGCGTACAAGCGATCATAGTCTGACGGATGCGCTTTCCTTTCTAGCGATCTTAGTTCGTAGGGGTCGTTTTGCAGGTCGAAAAACTGAGTGATGCCTACTCGTGGATAGACAATCATTTTCCAGCGATCATCGCGGATTGCGCGCTGAGTAGTCCCATATGTAGTGAAGAGGTACTTTCTCACGTCTGCCTCTTCTTCCTTTATGATGGGGAGGAGACTTTTGCCTTCCACCCCTTGGGGAACGCTTATCCCTAGCATATCGCAGAGAGTAGGGTAGAGGTCGTAGAGGTAGACAAGGGCATCCTGCTTCTGACCCTTGGGTAGGCCTGGTCCAGCGATGATAAGTGGACTATGCATGCCTGACTCGTAAAGATTTTGCTTGCCGAGTAGTCCATGACTACCAATGCCTAGACCGTGATCGCTACTAAAGATCACGATGGTGTTTTCATCTAATCCCTCTGCTCGCAGCTGTTGGAAGATTCGCCCGATTTCATCATCCACCTGGGTAATCATGGCATAATAATCAGCGATCTGGGACCGGAGTTGACTTTGGGTGCGCGGCCAAGCGCCTAATACTTCGTCCCTGATCAGCATAGGGCCAATATCAAAGGGATGTTGTTCCATCGCATCAGGCGGCAAGGGTATGCCAGCAGGGTCATAGCGTTCGGCGTAGGCGGGCAAAGGACTACGAGGATCATGCGGCGCCGTAAAAGCGACATAAGCAAAAAAGGGCTGCGCTTGCTCTGATTGACCGTAATCCTTGATAAAATCTATGGCGCTTTGCGCAAAAAGACTGGTTGAATAATCCTTGCGCTGGACCTTGGTAAAAGTTCCATCGGCTTGTAAATCCCGCACTGGCACATGATAGTGATCACTCATACCGCCAAGGAAGACGTTTTCTCCCCTTTCAAAGCCAGCCGCAAAAGCTTCGCGCTCATTATGCCACTTACCAGTACCAAAAGTGAGGTAACCGTTCTGTCGCAGACTGATCGGTAAAGTCGGTAAGCCATTGATGCGGTCATAGACATTGAAGAGAGATCGGCCTGACATCAGCATGGCGCGACTCGGAGCACAGACTGCTCCATGGTGAGAACCCATGCAGTAGTTTTGGGTGAAGTGAGTGCCTTGCGCGGCTAAAGAATCTAGGTTTGGCGTCTCGATATAGGGATTACCTGCGGCTCCTAAAGCATCAGCTCGTTGATCATCGCTAAACAAAAGGAGGATGTTGGGGCGCTCTTGGCCAAAGGCACAACTAAGCGTTCCCCAAAGGGAAATACAAAAAAGAAATCGTAACATGAGTAGTAGTCAATTGTCAAACAGATAGCAATACTGCTACATAATGACAAATGCTGGCCGCTAATACAAATATATGCCAGATAGCATGGTTGTAACGCAAGCGTTCCCAAACAAAAAAGATCACGCCAAGGGTGTACAAGACGCCGCCAACGGCTACCATCACGAAGGTTGCGGTGGGTAATTCAGTGTAAAATGGCTCGGCAAAAAAGACGAGCATCCAACCCATACCGAGGTAGAGGAGGAGAGAAAACCATTCGTATTTGCCCGTAAAGAAGATTTTATAGACTACCCCAATTGCGGTCAACCCCCAAAGGATGGATAGTAGGGTAATCCCCATGGGATTGAGGAAGTAAATCAATATGAAGGGGGTATAGGTGCCGGCAATCAAAAAGTAGATGCTGATGTGATCCATCATCTGCATAAAGTTTTTGATGCGATTGACATACTTACTTTGATAGAGAGTCGAGCCGTGATAGAGGGTCGAAAAGGTATATACCATCAAATAACTGAAGCCAAAGATACTCGCACCGACTAAGCCGGCCGTATTGCCGTTGACGGAGGCCATCGCGATGAGGATGGGCATGGAAATGATGCCAAAAAGTAGCCCTAAACCATGGGAAAGGCTGTTAGCAAGTTCGTGACGAAATTCGGTGAGGGATTGGGGAGCACTCATATCAATAATAAACGAAAAGCCATGGGCAAAATTACCTGTTTTACCGCTCAAATGTTGCACCAAAAGCTTAAGGAATTGTTAAGTATATACTGAAAAGGAGGGCTGATTGTTATGCCGATCAAAATCTCTTCAAAAAGTATCCTTAGTTTGGCCCTGATGAAAATCTTGATAGTAGAAGACCAAAAGGATCTTTCGGACAATATCGTGCAGTATCTGCGTCGCGAAGGAACCCAAGCTCAGCAAGCATTGGACTGTGAGCAGGCACTGGAAGCTTTGTCGGGAGGGAGCTTTGATGTGGTTCTTTTAGACATTATGCTGCCGGATGGCAATGGGTTGGACGTTTTACGGGCAGTAAAATATGAATACCCTCAAAGTGGTGTGCTGATCATCTCTGCTAAGGATGCCCTAGACGATAAACTGGAAGGATTGGACCTAGGCGCTGATGATTATTTGACCAAACCCTTTCATTTGTCCGAGCTCAATGCTCGTATCAAAGCTATCTATAGACGCCGAAATTTTGAAGGTCAGGACAAGATTGTTTTTAATGAAATTAGCATTCAGCCTGACACGCTGGAGGTCCTTGTCAATGATGACCAACTAGCATTGACGCGCAAAGAGTATGAATTATTGCTCTACTTTATGGCCAACAAAAATCGGGTACTGACCAAACAGGCCATCGCCGAATATCTCTGGGGCAGCCAACTCGATCTCTACGATTCGTTTGACTTTGTGTATCAGCATATCAAAAATCTTCGCAAAAAGATTACCGAAGCCGGAGGAGCCGATTACATTACGACCATCTATGGCCTGGGCTATAAGTTTAACACCCGTAAGTCATGAAGCTGCTGACCCAAACGACCCTTTCTTATTTGATCATCACCTTGCTGGCGTTTGGCATTGGAGGGGTATATATCTACCAAATTCTGCAAAGCGAAGTCGATCAGGAAATGGATTGGTATCTACTGGAACGCTTGGAGGAAGTCTATCTCGCCATCGAAAAGGGAGCTCCCTACGAAAGCTTGACCAATGAGGATTTGCAAATCAAGCCTCTAGGAGTCGAGCAAGCTGAAATGAAGCCTGTATTTGTGGATACTTTACGGCCTCATCCCTTCACCAAGCAGATTGAACCCTTCAGGAAGGTAGAAGTAGTCAAGGAGGTAAACGGCCAAAAATATTACGTCAAGCTAGTAGATCTAGTGGTCGAAACCCAAGATATTACCGATGGGGTTTTTCGATCTCTTTCGCGCGTTTTTGGCGTTCTGGCCTTGGTATTTGTGCTTGCAAATCTATTGCTGTACCGCTGGTTATTACGTCCTTTTGACAATACCCTGCGCAAGATCCGGCATTTCCGTTTGCAGGACCCCAGTCCATTGGATCTAGAGCCTTCTTTTACCTCTGAATTCAATCAGCTCAACAACTTCTTGCAAAGTATGACCAGTAAGATGCAGGAAGACTATAGCAACCTCAAAGAGTTTACCGAAAACGCTTCTCACGAGATGCAGACACCTCTAGCGATCGCCAAAGGTAAGCTTGAACTCCTATTGGAGGACGTAAATCTTTCTGAGGAACAATTACAGAAGATACTCGCCGCATATAATTCCATCAATAAGTTGTCCCGAATGGGACGCTCATTATCGCTCCTTACCAAAATCCAAAATCGAGAATTTGTCAATCGTGAGGACCTCAATCTCACCCAGACCGTTGAAAATCTCATCTATGATTTTCAAGAATTATTGAGCCTCAAGGAGCTTCGATTACACAAAGAGCTAGAGGAGAATGTGCCGATCTATATGGATTCTAACCTCTTGGATATGCTGCTTACCAATCTGCTACAAAATGCAGTGCGCCATAATATGGAAAAGGGGGAGATTGAAATCTTATTGCAGGAAAGAGAATTGCTAATCCGTAATACCGGTCCTGCACCACAGGTTGATCCGGCTTTATTGTTCCATCGGTTCAAAAAGAGTAACCAATCAGCTGAGTCCTTGGGACTTGGCTTGGCCATTGTAGACAAAATTTGTGCGGTGAGTCAACTGGGTATTGACTACGAATATGCGGATGGCTGGCATAGCTTCCGCTTGAGATGGTAGGGCTTTTGCTATCTTGCGATTTTCCTCCTTTGCACAGGATCATTAGCGATCCATGCTTATTTTGCTAGTCAGAGATTATACTCCTTCCGCTATGCAAATCAAATCCCTCGCAGAGGTTAACTTCTCCCAGCTCACCGCCTGCTTCAATGAAGCCTTTTCGGATTATTTCGTGCCCTTTGTCGTAGATGAAGCCTACCTGCGTGAGCGCTGGGGAGCGGCAGAGGTGGATTATTCCCTTTCGCGGGGCGCCTACATCGGCGAACGCTTAGTCGGCTTTATCATGATTGCCTTGGCAGATTGGGAGGGTAAGCAGACCCATTACAATGCGGGTACTGGGATTATTCCTGAATTGAGAGGCCAAGGGATCGTCGGGCAGTTGTATGAATCTCTGCTTGCAGAACTCAATGAACGCAAGATAAAGCAAGGGCTACTCGAAGTAATCGTCAAAAATGAGCGAGCCATCAAAGCTTATCAAAAAGTGGGCTATCAGATCGGACGGAAGCTTTGCTGTTTCAAGGGTGATATAGCTCCATTTACTGCTGCGCAGAACGCTTCTATCATTCGTTCGGCGGAGCCGGACTGGCAAGGCTACCGCGAACTAAGTCCCTTTGTGTGGAGCTGGGATAGCCAAGAGCGAACCGCCCGTAATCTTGGTGATGCCGTAGAATGTTGGGAATATCGAGAAGAGGAGCAGCTAGCTGCCTTTGCCATTTATCATCGTCCCACCAAGCGACTCGTGCAATGGGGAGAAGCGTTCGGCAAGGCCGGTCCCCTCAATACTCTCCTCAGACAATGTCTATCAGGAGAGGAAGGCGTCAGGGTCGTAAATGTAGATGCTAAAGCAAAAGCCGAAATCGCCCGCATGGACGATCTCGGCCTAAAATCTACCGTTGATCAGTATGAAATGTGGCGCAAATAGACCCTGCTATTCGTTTAGCTTCCTGATCAAGAAATCTACATATTCTTCTTGCCCATCGCTGTAGAGCAATGGCTTACCATAATTACAAACATTTGGCACACCCGCCGCATCCGCAAACTCCTTGATTTCTCTAGCATGAAAGGGATGATGATACCAATGGCCGGTGGTTTGAGGCAGTTCGTTGGTCCCGCCTGTGTTGGATACCCAAATCTCCGGATCATCTGCTGAGATGGTTGCCAGCATATCTACTTTTTGACGATAGGCTTCTATTTCGGGAGTTTCGTATTCTTCCCAAGAGCTGACGCCATAAAAATTGAAGAGGGTGGACTCATCAAATTCTGCTACCATGTACTCCCAAGTGGTGCCAAAATCCGCAAATACGTTATTGAGCCATCGGTTTTCTATGTCAAGGCTAGACTGAGTTGCGTTCAAGGCAATGCCAAGTACTCGGCTACTTTCCTGTAATACTGGATCAGCATTGCTGGGCTCTTTTTGATCATCATTGGTGGCGAGCCAGAGGGAAGTAGAGGCCCCGGCGGAGGTGCCAAAAAGTACTACTCGCTCTTTGTCTATGTTGAGCTCCTCGCTTTTGTAGCGAATATATTGGAGGGCTCGTTTGGAATCATTTAAACTCTTTAGGACCCCTTCGGTATCGCCATTTTCGATGAGGCGATAATTGATAGTAGCCACCGCGATATCTTGCGACAATAGCGTCCGGATATGTTCAGGATAGGGATCCTTGTATACAAAAGCCTTATCGCCTCCAGTAAAACCGCCACCATGGATATAGACCACTAGGCCCGTAGGAGTAGCACTATTGGGGAGGAAGATGTCAAACTTGCTAGCCTCATATTGGTCATAGGAGACATCGGCCGCGTATTGGGCATCGATGCCTTCCAAATCTATCGGAGAACTTGAGAATTGGAGTTCCCCCTTATTTTCTTCTGGGACTATGGGTGATTCTTTACTACAAGCAAGCAGGGCAAATGTTAGGGCGAGAAAGGAGATTGTTTTTAGCTTCATATCTCCTAGACTGCTCCTAAGCCTCAGGGTTTAATTCGGCCTTCCTGTTCCTGTGAATGATAGGAATGAAACCTCACCGCTTTGCGCTGTTTTTGTTGTTGCTTTATGGTTTACCAGCCTTGATCTTTGCTAAAGCTTCTTTCAGGCTTGGCTCTTCTGGATTGAGCTCTATGGCTTTTTCCATATGGAGTAAGGCCACTTCTTGATTACCTAGTTCAAACTGAGCTTTGGCGATCATAGCTCTCAGCTCCCAAGAAATATCAAATAGATTCATCAAGGGCTTGACCACCGCGATGGTCTTATTGTACTCTCCCGCTTGGTTATAGCCATCAATCGTCGTCAAGGCTTCTTGGCCAGAAAAGCGAGTCAATTCGATTTGGCTGAGGGTGGTAGCTGCTTTTCGCAGAACGCTTGTATCTTGAGCGCTGCTGAGCAAAGCAATATTGGTTTTGACATCCTCATGCTGCTGCACATAGCGGTCATGCGCTGCTGTTTGCTTAAAGTAAGTATTCAATCTCACCGGCTCCATGGGCTCGGCTAAGAGTTCCTCGACGGAGAGGACCACCTCTTCCTCATAATTGTGAAAAAGGTAGAGATAGATTTTTTTGCGGCGCGTATCATAGACATTGGAGTATAGGGAACCACCCCACCATTCTTTGCTGTGCATGCTATTGATCACATCGCGGCAGAGATTCTTGTCCATCTCCTCTGGATTGGCTGAATAAAGCGTTTCGTGCCCTGCTAGATAACGAGGGCAGCTGATTTCTGAGAAATTATTGATGGTGGACTGATAAAAATTGGTGCAGAGCTGAGACTCGCCTGGCCCTTTTTCTAGCCAATCATCTCCTTCGATGATGATAGAGTAACCTTTGCTATCGACAAACATCAATTGTGCTTCGCTCAAGAAGTCCAAGCGATACTTATCAGCCATTTTTTTGACTTCCTCAATAGTAGCGCAGTTTTGCATGATCATATGGATCAATTCCGCGGGATTGGTTTTTTTCTTGCCTTTCAGGTTTTTTACCTCTCTGCTTTCCATGGCAAAGCCATCAAAGACTAGCCCCGCTTCATTGATCCCTCCCTGGGCAAAGAAATTGTCAAAGCCAAAGTACACAGCTCCGTATTTTCCTTTCTCCTTACCTTTGGTCCATAGAAAGGTATTGGGGTTGAGATAATCTTCATTATTGCCTACCCAAACGGTGCCATCGGTGCCGGTAAAGCTAACCATACTGCAAGCCTGAGCGGACTGGGGAAGAAAACTGATAAAGGGAAAAACGAAAATCAGGAGGTAGTGGTACTTCATAATTTGAGGTGTTTGCTGTCTAGACGAGCAAAGCTTGATTTGGGTTGTATGAGAGGGCCTTGATTCTACAAATGATCTTTTCGCTGAGGATTTGTACCTTTGCCGCTCAAACAAAAAATAATTTTATGGCAAGCGCAGAAATTCAAACTGAAAAAGGCACAATGAAAGTGGAGTTTTACGAAAATGATGCTCCCAATACAGTCGCTAACTTTGTCAAACTATCTAAAGAAGGCTTTTACGACGGACTTACTTTTCACCGCGTAATCCCTAATTTTGTGATCCAAGGTGGCTGTCCTCAAGGTACAGGCGTTGGTGGCCCTGGTTACAGCATCGATTGTGAGCTTACTGGCGACAATCAGTATCATGATCGTGGCGTGCTTTCTATGGCTCACGCAGGTCGTAACACTGGTGGTTCTCAATTCTTTATCTGCCACAGCCGCGACAACACTTCTCACCTAGACCGCAATCACACCTGCTTTGGTAAAGTAGTAGATGGTCTTGAAGTGATTGATGCAATCGCTGCGGGAGACAAAATCAATAAGATTGTCATCACTGACTAGTCAGGCAGTTTGATAAAAAATATGCGCCGTTCCCCATTTATTGGAGGGCGGCGCTGTTTTTTTGCTGCTTCGCAGAACGCTTATCTCTATGTTTTGAAAAACTGTAGCGACGCATAATTATGCGTCGCTACGGTATCAAAATTGAATCATTATCTAGGGATAATCGTTCTGCGTCCCGAAAGCTTTCGCATTCGCGTCAAGCTAAGGGATTATTCAGCGAAAAAGTGGTAAAAAATCATGTTCTGATGGTGTCATGCCCACCCCTGGCCCCTCCCAAGAGGGGAAATTCGCAAGCGAATCGATAGATTCTTC
>JBCCQN010000110.1:0-27197 GCA_039024315.1 Bacteroidota bacterium | reverse complement strand
TCGGAGAGTAGGTTACAGAATCCATATATCTGGACCCTAAAGAATAAACTACATATCCTGTAGCTCCGTCAACAGGATTCCAAGTAAGTGTAGCAGTATTCGGACATACTGATTCTACGCCTACATTTTCCGGAACATCAAAAATGGTGAAAGTAGAATTACTTTCATCGCTTACTGTACCGCGAGAAATTCGAATCTTAGCCTGACCAGTAGTAGAATCAGGTACCGTCCATTCATACATTCTGAAATTACCTGGTAGAGTAGTTATTGTATTCCAATTACTCCCATTATCAGTAGTGTACTCAATAGTAAAGTTTCCTGAGATCGGTTGTGTATCCCAATGTAATCTTTGCGTTTCGCCAGGAACAAATGCCTCACCTCCCATAGGATAAGTCAAGGTAATTTCATCAGTATAAAACTCATACACCACCCAATAAGGCTGATTACCAAACGGCACATCAGTACCATTTACCGCTAAGGTGTAGTTACCCGGTGCTGGATTGTATAAACGTACCTGCTCCATATTGTTGAGAGAATCTACTCCTGGAGTGGCTGGGAAGTTAAGGGTCGTAGGGTTGGGGGTATGATCCAATACTAATGGAAGTGTTGTCGTTCCTCCTGGGCTTGTCATTGTAATATTAAGGTCATTGACCAAGGCACGACTAACGTTCGGCGAAGCCTCAACATCCATCCAATAGACCATTGCTCTCATTTCTGTTACGCCTGCGGGAACGGTTAGTGTATGAGTGTTGATCATACCCAAAGTAGCAGTGTCTGAGAAATATTGGTTATTCTCCATCATGAGTAAGGCACGGTAGGCGTTCATACGACCCCAGCCAAATTCAAAATCTGGACCGGCATTACCATAATCCTCAGCAGCATTCAGCACGAGAGCCTTGATTAGGGCTGATTCGGGATAATCGCCATTATGCATTTCTCTGTAGGCTTGATACAATTGAGTAATTGAGCCTGCAGCGGTAGGTGATGCTGCGGAAGTTCCACCTGCATTTTGGAATGTATTGTCATTATCTGTACTGATTTGACCGTTTCCTGTGGCTGCAATATCCGGTTTGATACGTCCGTCATGGGCTGGCCCTCGACTGGAACTCCCGACCAAACTCCCATCTGGGAGTAGGTTGGCAGTAGCAACTACATTTTTTCCTTGTTTGTGGCCACCGGTAATATTTCCCCATTGATTACCTGCACCATATCCACAATCATTATTGTTACTGTTTCCGGCTGAGAAGACGTGTAATAATGAGGGATTCTGATTGATCTGCTGATCAACCCGTTGGGTTGTTGTAGTGTAGCCAGCATTACATCCATTACTATAAGATGAATTGGTAATCATCACAGAGTCATAGATATGCAATCCAAGCGTAGTGTCTGTAAAGCTTGCATCATATTGATTACCAAAGAGATAGGCTCCTTTCGCTGTGCCAGCGGAGGTGGGATCTAGGTTAGGTGCTCCGGCAAATACACCTGCGACCATGTCGCCGTGGGTTCCGGTTTGAAAATAAGGGAGGATATTAGTCAAACGGCCTTGGAAATTGATGTGAGGACCAATTAAGCCATTATCCCTTACCAATACTTTGATCCCAGAACCATCATATTGACGCCCCATAGGATCTGCAGCATCAATTACATTGGCGCGGGAAAGACTACGTCCGCCATCATCTTCTGGCTCACCAGGATGCGTAATCGCCTCTACCCAACTAATAAAAGGGAGAGCTGCAATATTGTAAATGGCGTCGATATTAACTCGAATATCTATGGTATGATTTTGCGTTCCCTCGGAGAGGACTAAAGCAGAATGAGACTGCAGCCAACCTGCTACTTGGCCCGCTTGTAAATCTTTTTGGTAAGCGACGGTCAAGTCAATCTGATTGCCATTGAGGGCCCAATCTGGTAAAGCACCCTCCAATAAAATAGGGGCCACTTTTTGTAGTGAATTCATGGCCATAATCGCCCGGACTGGGTATTCGACTAAGCCATAGCGATCATAGTTTTGAGGAAAAGATACCAGATAGGTAGCGTGAGGAATGTAGTCCAAAAAGCGTAATCCTTCACTTTCCATCGCCGCGCGTGTAGCGATGTCAGGAGTTTTGTCAAACTGGACTAGACGATAGTAACGCCCGGAAACCACATCCGATATTTGGCCAGAGCCAGCGATAAATTCTGGAAGGTTTTCAGGGAAACTTACTGCTCCATTACGAAGCATGACGGCACCAGGGGTTTGGGCCCATACGAATGTCTGTAGGCCTAGTAGGCCCACTAACAGCAAAATGGTGTGACGCATGAAGTTAGGTATAGTTGTAGTATAAAAGAATTTCCTTTCTATAAGAAAAACTGAATGTCTCCTTACCCTAATGCCCAAAACTAATTACGTTCAAGCAATACATTTAGACTGTGATGAACCACCTCTCCCATCGTCTTACAGTTTAGAAACCGGATATCTTCATAGTGATTGGCGAGGTCCTCTTTAAGCTGCTGGGTATATTCAGATTTAGATAATTCGGAGGCTTCCATAGCACTCATCAAGTCCGTAAACTCTCGATCCGAATAGCGTATCCTACTAGCAATCATCGACCGTTCTTCTTTCTGATATTGGCGCATCGTAGTGGCATTGATTTTGGCCATACCCATTTCGATAATCGGCATATTTTGCTTAAAATATTGCGGCATGTAAATACTCTTACGCCCTTCATAGGATTGTTGATCAAAATCAATAGCCCTGATGCGATAATGTACATCATCAAAGTCCGGTAATATCTCTACTACATAGTTACTGGAATGCATATCTCCTAGCAAACGCACAAAGCAGCGTTCGTTAAATTTGACAAATTCTTTAGCCAGACGGGTTTCATTAAGCACCAAGCCCGGATTTAAATATTGTTGAAAAAACTCTTCCCCTGGGATACCCGCAATATGCTCTTCGATTAAAGTCTCTTCATGAACCTTGTAAGAGATACGATTAGGAGAAAGGAGATGCTCCAATTCTAGACCATAGATACGAGAAGCATCTGCATTTTTGATATAGAAGTAATCAAAGTTGTCGTTGATGTTGTTGACAATCCGCACGCGGAACGGTTGGGTATTACCATACAAACAGAGGTCAATGCGATCGATGTAAAGGTGCTCCATCACTGAGAGGTCGCCATTTGCTCTAAGAATCGCATAAATTGTCTTGAGATTATGATTGATATCTGCTAAGTCATCTTGACGAAACATCACCGATATCCATAAGGTGTCATTGCCATCACGATCATAAAGCGTGATCCCATCCTCATAGCGCAAAAGATCCTTGTAGAGGATAGGTAAAGGGATTTCTCGTCCATTTTCACGCAGATACCGTCTCAATCCTGCGTCAATAGAGTAGGGGATTTTTTTCTCATCTATCTTTGCCACACTGAAATTTAAGCGCTAAGCTGTTGAGATTCAACGTTCGCAAGGAAAAGACAAATATTTTCTGGATTTCCGTTTAGTTTAGCAGGAAATTTGCATCAAAGCAATGTCATTTATCCGATACCCAATCACTAGCGCCTCCTCCATTATCTAAGTATGGCTTACTTTGATGTTGGATCTTGAATTTGGCTATTGGAAATTTTGAAGAGATTGATGAATCGATTGTTAATTGGCGTACTATTCGTTCCTTGGTGGCTGCCTTGGATAATGGGAGGGGAAGAAAAACCGCTGCCACCTGCTACTTTTGAACCCCAAGTTGGCCAGTTAAACTTTCCTAGTCCCATGGCTATGCCTTGGGAAGCCAATGCCCAATTGGAAGGCTATCCTTTTCTCAATCTAGACCAAAACAATATTCTCAATTATAGCCAAAGTATCTCTCAAGTCTATGAATTACTTAGGCAGGTAGAAAGTGGGCAGCGCCGGACCATTAATATCGTGCATATTGGGGACTCTCACCTGCAAGCAGATTGGTTCTCGGGTCATGTGCGTATGGCTTTACATAAGCGTTTTGGCTCCGCTGGCCGAGGCCTGATTTTTCCTTACAAACTCGCCAAAACCAATAGCCCTCCAGATATAAAAGTAAGTACCAATATCAATTGGAATTCTCGCCGTAACATCAATCGTAGTGGCAGCCTGCCGATTGGCATTAGCGGCATCACTGCTCATACCAATTATCGGGATTTCTCGCTAGAAGTAGGCGTTGGTGAAAATGAGTTTGGCATTGATTATTCCTTCAACAAAATCACCTTTTTCACTGACAAGGGGCCTCGTAACTATGATCTAAGCCTCAGCAAAGATCAACAACCTTCTCAGATCCCTGGAGTGATAGCTCCCGCCCAGCAGGCGCTGTATCATAAAGTAAAAGCTGGCGAAAACCTTTCTCTGATCTCTCGAAGGTATCGTACCACCATTGCGGAGATTCAAAGACTCAATCGATTGTCAAGTACGACCATTTATGCAGGACAAAAATTACTCGTTCGTCCAGCGGCAGCTGTGCCCCGTACTCCATCGGTACAAGTACCAGGTATGGAAGGTGAGCTAGCGTCTGTTCGTTTATCTTCACATTCTTTGACCCCTTTTACCAGTACGGTTTATCTTGACGAAAAACTAGAAAGTGTGATGTTACGCGGCCAGCAGAGATATCCCACCCAAAGCCAAACCACTCTTTATGGCATGGTATTGGAGAACTACGACCGACGAGGGATATTATACCATATGATAGGAGTCAATGGGGCTCAATTTGAGCATTATAATGCGGCTGACTATTTTTTTCCTCAGTTAAGAGAATTGAACCCAGACCTAATTATTGTTTCACTTGGGACCAACGAGAGCCATAACACAGCCTTCCGTCCCGAAACGTTCTTTAAACAAGTAGATGATTTTACCCATCGCATTGAGCAGGAAGCCCCGCTAGCGCAAATCCTATTTACTACTCCAGCTGATGCCTGGAAAGGTGGTAGAAGCAACCCTAGAGTGCAACAAGCACGTGGAGTTTTGACTCGATATGGTTTGGAAAATGGCCATGGAGTTTGGGATTTTTATGATGTTATGGGTGGAGAGGAATCCATCCAATCGTGGTACCAATCTGGTCTAGCGGCTAGAGATCGTTTACACCTTAGCAAAGAGGGCTATATATTGCAGGCCCGATTATTTTACGAAGCATTCGAAAAAGGATATAATGCTTACTTGGCTGGCCGATAAACTCAGCAACATACTGGTCTTTGACCCCACAGCCCCGATGATGTTCAACAGCGGGCTGTTTCTGACGACCTTTTTGGTCTTCTTTGGGATCTATTTGCTGATTGCTGACCAACGTAAAATCCGGATCGTTTATGTCCTCGCCTTTAGCCTCTTCTTCTATTACAAAAGTAGTGGATGGCATGTAGTATTACTGGTTGTATCTACTGCCATAGATTACTTTTTGGGTTTCAAGATCCACGAGTCGCTGGATAAGAAAAAGCGTCTCTTTTATCTTCAAATGAGTATTCTCGCCAACTTAGGCATGTTGGCGATCTTCAAATACACCAACTTCTTTTTTGATTCTTTTGCTGGTTTGGCAGGAGCAGAGTTTGATCCCTTTGACATTGCTCTGCCTGTCGGAATTTCCTTCTTCACCTTCCAAACGCTGAGCTACTCTATCGATCTATATCGAGGTAAGCTGCAGCCGGTAGATAATATACTTGACTTTGGCTTTTACGTCAGTTTTTTCCCTCAATTGGTTGCCGGACCGATCGTTCGCGCAGCGGACTTCCTGCCCCAACTCAAGCAAGACCATCGGATCAGTCAAGAAGATTTAGCAAGAGCTCTCTTATTGATTTGTGGCGGTCTGTTCAAAAAAGTAATTATTTCAGATTATCTCGCCGTCAATTTTGTTGATCGTATCTTTGATGAACCAGAGCGCTATTCTGGCTTCGAAAATCTCATGGCGGTTTACGGCTACGCTATGCAGATCTACGGCGATTTTTCGGGTTATTCTGATATGGCGATTGGGATTGGCTTGTTGATGGGATATCGCTTACCGATCAACTTTCGCTCTCCCTATCAGTCGGCTAGCATACAAGACTTTTGGCGTCGTTGGCATATTTCTCTCTCCACTTGGTTGCGAGATTACTTATACATTTCTCTCGGAGGTAACCGCAAAGGGCGCTGGCGAACCTATGTCAATCTGCTTATTACCATGCTTTTGGGGGGACTCTGGCATGGAGCTGCTTGGAAATTTGTGGTATGGGGAGCCTTGCATGGAGTGGCTTTGACGATAGATCGCCTGCTCAAAGACACCAAAACCAGTTTACAAAACCTCCTCTCCAAAGGACTCGACAAGGTAGATTCCTATCTCATCAAGCGTAGCAAAAATCCCGGCGATCGTTTCGCGCGTTTGAGTTGGGCGACTCAAGGTTGGCTGTCTTTGTCTATTAGTATCTTTAGCCATTTGGTCGGCATATTTGTGACCTTCCACTTTGTATGTCTTTGCTGGGTTTTCTTCCGGGCCAATAGCTTCGGAGCTGCTATGGACATGATCCAACGCATTTTTACAGACATTTCGTGGTCGCAAGCTTGGCCTGTTTTGACCGGATATCGGGAAGTTTTCCTACTGATGTTTTTAGGTTATCTACTCCACTTTTTGCCAGAAGACGTCGATATTTTTACTTATAAGCGATTTTTGCGTTGGCCGATATTGGCAAAGTCTGCTGCGGTAGCCCTCATTATTTGGATGGTGATAGAGATGCGTTCTACTGATGCTCAGCCGTTTATCTATTTTCAGTTTTAGCCTTTGCCGAACGCTCCAACTTTTGGCCTTACTCTGGGCTCTTTAAGGCACACTCACAGGTTTCATGATCAATCAACGTTACAAAGAAAAAGACGACCTCAAACTTGTTGGTCGTGGCCACATTCCATTAGGGCTCGGCGTATTTTTCCTTTGCTTTCTCACACTTTTTATCGGCCTGATCATCTATACTAGCGCAGACGAACTTAGGGCCCCTGACTGGCGAGAAGTCGAAAGCTTATGGCCGCTCTTTTTACTGTCTATTTTGGGGATCCCTACTATCTTATTAGCAATTGGTTTATTACCCCTGCGGTGGAACGCGGAAAACGGTTTACAGCATAAGCCCCTGCGAATGGGTTTCAAGGCCTTGGTCGCAGGTATCTTTTGGTCAATCTTTAGTGTTGGCTGTTGCATAGGGTTCTTTTTGGCAGAACCTGTAATTGGGGAAGAACTGCCACGACGCCTATTTTTTGCTATCATGGGTCTGATCTCAGGCTATGCAGGAGTTTACTTCCTTTATCAATTTCTCAAGCATTGGCAGCAGTACCGCCGTTTTGGTAATAGTCAGCTTGCGATCATTAGTGGCGTTCCCCGAAGAGGGGAAAAAATCAAAGTCCAACTCATCGAAAAAGATTTGCTCCAAAGCCCAGAAGCAATCCAAATTCGCTTTGCTAATATTCAAGAACGTCCAGAAAAGAAAAAACGCAAGAAGAAGGCCGTACGGATGATTCGTGAGCGCTTATACGAATGGACCGGAACCGTCAGTCCCAGCCAGATGATCACCCAAGGGATCGACTTAGAAATCCCTACTCAAAACACAAATCCTACCCATTATCACCGCACCCAGCCTACCTATTGGGAGCTCGAACTGATCAAAGGAGATATTGAATACCAAGCGCGTTTTCTTATTTATGTAACAAAATGAGTACTCCACAAATGCCTCTCGATCGAGACAACTCTAAACTCCTTGGTCGAGCTTTGTCTAAGGGGATGGCCCTATTTGTCATAATCGGGCTTTCTATATTTTTGATCGCCCTTCTGGTCGCGCTTCCGATAAGCTGGGAGACGATTGATTGGTCTTTTCCTTTGTCGTGGTGGCCATTGGCCCTTGAGGTCATTTTGGTTTCTGTGATTTTGGTAGTCGCCCGTTCTTTCTTTCCCCTGCGGTGGAACGCGGAAAATGGACTGCTTTATCAACCTTTACGATACTTACCCATGCAGTTGATTGGAACGATTGTCTGGGGGTTGATTGGCTATTTTGGGATTTGGGGGGCAATCAATTTTGCTGATGTAGGCATACGGGTAGCTGGAGGGATCTTTGGACTTTTTGGGGCTTTTGCTGCTTTGTATTTTTTCTACAAGGTGATCCAGCGGATATGGCAGTACACTCGTTTTGGAAACAGCACGCTTGCGATAGACCCAAACGTTCCCCGACTAGGGGCAGAAATAAAAGTAAAACTCATCGAACAAAAACTGAGTCGCTATAGCCCTGAGGTGGACATTGCATTTAGGCAGGTAAAAGAAAAAATAGTAACTCAAGGCAAAAGAGGGGGGAAATCAAGCGCGATTAGACGAGTCTTTCAATATGAGCATTTGGCTAGGACCACCATTGACGAATTGACACGCACCGGCCTCGCTTTACAGATCCCAAGGGAAGGAGTCGAACCCACGGATTATGATCCTGTCTATCCTTGCTATTGGGAATTGGTCGTGTATAAGGCAGATATTGACTACGAAGCAAGATTTTTGATTTATGTAAATGCTTAACTTGGAGCATCAATAATTGCCCAACAATGGTGGTGGATGAAGACGGTAGAATTTGAAAGACCGGACGGCAAAAAGCTGAATATTGAAATCATCAAATATCAAATCGATGATGCGGATCGAAAAAAGCAAGCCGATAGACATCGCCATAATTTTTTCTCTATCCACTTCATATTAGCTGGTCAAAGTAAGCAAGAGATTGATTTTGAGGACTTTGAGATCAAAAAAAACCAAATCGTCTTGATCCCAAGCGGTTCTGTTCATTGGGAGAAAGAGAATCAAGACTTATCTGGATATGCGATTTTGTTTAAGGCCGAGTTTTTTTCTCCTCCGCAAAAAGAACTATTAAACGGCCTCCTGCAGTATGCGATTGCGCTACGAAAACTTTTGATTCCTATCGAAGAGAAGGCAGTGCAAGCCATTATCTACTATTTCGAGCTGTTAATGAAAGAACAGGATAATGATCTCAATCAAAATCAAACCTTCATCCTGCAAAATCTGATGCTTGCTTTGCTCAATCATCTTGAAGGACAAATCCAGAAGCTACCAAAAAGCAACTCTTTTGTTACCACTCGGAGGCCTTTCCAACGCTTTATCGAACTGGTGGACCATCACTATTATGAGCACCAAAATCTCGAGTTTTATGCTGAGCATCTACAAATCACCAAGCGTAAGCTCAGCGAAACCGTCAAATCAGTGACGGGTCAAACAGCCGCTGATTATATCATCGAACGCATCACACTAGAAGCCAAACGAGAGCTTTGCTTCAATGAAAAATCTGTCAAAGAAATTGCCTTCCAACTAGGCTACGAAAGCCCATATTACTTCTCAAGAATCTTCAAAAAACGGACGGGACTGAGTCCTGAGCAGTTTCGTACTACCTATGCAGAATAATGCATCATAGAGTCAGGATTGTGTATCGCTATCCAAAACTCCCCTCCAGAAATTTGCAGCAACCTATAACCCTAATAAGTTTGCTATGCGAATCAATATTTTATGCTTTTTGGGCATCTTTTTATTTGGCGGAACCGCTCTAGCCCAAGTTAATACGGATAATGTTTATGTATTACCCATCAGGAGACTCAAGGCGGGGCAAGACCTTGACGACTTTAAGGTAAAGCGAGATGCTTATGTTGCTCTCTTAGAGGCAGAGGCGGGTACGATTACAGATCGGGAGTTTCAACCTTTTTTTGAGTTTACCAATTCAGGACTCCCTGTAGATAGTGTTTTTGTGGGGCTAACCTCCTTCGCCGATTTTACTACTTTTCAAACCATTGGCAATGCAACGAGTGGGCAGGTCGCCAATGCTTTTTTTGCCACTTTTGATTTCATCACCTTCCAAGTTTTACAGCCACTTGACCCTAATGAAACCGTAGATCTCGCCGATTTTGCCAATTTAGGTACGGGCGAGGTATGGGAAGTAGCTGTGAGAGATTTGTCCCAGTATACTAATTTTGATCAGGCGGATTATGAGTCCAAAAGAGATGCCTATCTGGCTGTTTTGGCGGCTCAAAATAATTTTGTGCGCGAGGTACAATGGCGTTCGCTTTCTGATACCAATGTGGTGGTCGGGATGACGGTTTACAAGGACGCGCAAAGCTATGCAGCCGTAAATGCAGACACTAATTTTGTCAATGCCTATTTGGCCACTGGATTTTTGCAAAACTATCCCATCAATGTTTATGGGGCGATTCACAATCCGGTCAAGGGTAGCTTAGATGCATCATGCAACGATATTGGTCAAAATGCCTTCCCCGAAGACGTTACAGAATATGATGGCTTTCTTTATACCTCGCATTATTTCAACGGATCGATCACCAGAAAGAATCTCAGCACTGGCGAGATTAGCGAATTTGTGCCACCGGCAACGGATGTTTATAGCTCTGCTTGGGGCTTAAGAGTCGATAGTGTCAATAATCTGCTCTTATCTATTGCCAATCAGCCCTATGATTTTAATCCTGCCAATGCCTTATCTGGTAAAGTAAATGCTTATGATTTGAGCACTGGAAATCTGACGAACGCTTGGGATCTACCCGCCAATTGTGTCGGTAATGCAATCGATATTGATAATGATGGAAACTATTTTGTCGGCGACATTGGACCCGATACTCGAATTATCAAAATTGATCCTAGCGATAATACTGTATCTACTTGGGCTGATGATGCTCAGTGGACCGATGGTGTCTTTGGTACCGGCGGCATGGTTTGGAACCGTGTCGATGGCTTTTATGTAGCGCATGCTGGCGCCCTTTGGTTTGTCCCTCAAAATGTGGACGGTACCGCAGGCGTGGCTTCCATGGTAAGTTTGACAGGTACTCAAGCCATCGATGGTTCTAGCGCGGTGAATGCCGATGGCATGACTTGGGCTGGCTCCAATACGATCTTTTATGCAGAGAATGATGTCTTTACCCCTGGTTGGAACGGCATCGTGCATCGCATAGAATTAACTGATCCCACGACAGGCACCAATAGCAATTACATCACCGGTATCAACGATTGCTCTGGGGTGTATTTCTCTGCAGTCGATGGGCAGGATTACCTTTTTGTCAACGAATCTCAGTTTGGCGTTGCCTTTGGGGTAAACTTTGTCCCGACTTCAAATCCATTTTGTGTCAAGACCTTTGCCGTCAATGACATTAGCACTTCCATTTTTGAGCTTTCACCTACATCGGTGAACGTTTCTCTCTTTCCTAATCCTAGCAAAGACAGTATCAAACTCTCTACAAGCCCAGCTAGTAGCATTGACTTTGTTGCAATCTATGCGTTGGATGGGACCCTCCAAAAGCAGGTATCAGTAGAAGGCTACGAGGCCGTCATTGATGTCTCTGAGCTGGTTGGTGGTTTTTACCTCTTGAGGGGGCAACTAAAGAGTGGAGACCAATTTTCGGCCAAAGTTCGACTCCTAAAATAGAGGAATGTGATTGGGGGCTTTTGCTACTAGATACCTTCTCAAGAAAATCATCAAGTATCTATGGCAATATGCCCTCTTCACTAGCAATTGCCTAGCTATGGAGTCAAGCGTTCCCCGAGTAAGGGGCGAAATACATACAAAGCCCGTCGAACAAAAACCGAATCACTTTGCCTCAACGCTTAGCATTAGCGTCAGATAAAGTGAAGAACAAATTGGCACCTAAGGTAAGCTAGGCCTAGACTCATAGATTTCTCCTGAGGCCTTAGTGCCTAGGCATGAGTTTGACAAGAGTATTCAGCATTAAGACCGAGGAGAATAGCTCTATGCAGTCCATCAAAGCCTTTTTTCTCTGTACGGCATACTATTTACTCTATACTTAACTTACAGAAACGATTAGGCTACAAGGCAAGCTTACTTAGGAAGTCCGATTATTTAATTATTTACAGGACTAAGCCAATTGTTCAACAAAATTACTTAATAGCTCTAATCCTCCATCCCCTAACCATTTCTTTACTCCCTCACTTACTACGGTATCTGCTCCTTTCTCTAATCTACCTTGGAGAATTTTACTTGCTGCTTCTGTAGCTTTCCCTAACCAACGTTTCCATTTTTTGCTCTGTTTTTCATTTTTGGGGACGGGATTTTCTTCGACATCATCCAAAATTTCAATGATTTCGCTACAAGCATCTTCATCAAATATACCCGCATCTTTACTTGCTTGAACCATTGATCTAATCTGCGGGAGTTGTTGCACAATCTGTATCTCGATATTGCTCTGGTTTTGACTCTGGTCTATATGTTGTACGATGTGTCCCTGATTGTTAGGGTTGACACTTCCTACAGGGGCATGAAAATGATAACTAGGCCCAGCTTGATTACCGCTTTCTTGTTTTATACTTGTGATGGGGTCGGGAGCTGGTTCGGATGCTTCTACTATTTGTTTAGCTTTATTTGGATAGTCAGAGCCTAAATCTTTGGTTAGAGAGGTAACCGCGTTTAGGAGTTGGTTGGTAGATACGACATGGTCTGGGCGCGCAACGACCCCGTCATTTATTTCTTTTTGCAGCCGATTGTATCTAGCCAACAACATGAGGCTAGAATCGGCGAGACGTGTATCTTCTAGGGCTTGATTTAGCTGTTCAATGGCTGCTTTGAGATGTCCATTTGCTAATAATTGGCGAATATATTTGATACGTTCCATTATCACAATTAAGTTGTTTTTATGATCGATTACTTATCTTCCTAACTCAAAGACTTTTTTGGCAAGCGATGGTCGGAAGTGAAGTGGTAGAACCCTTTGATGCTTAGCCGAACTTACTGTCGCAATTGTAAACCTCCTTGTTTAGAGCCTATTTGATGCTGCTGAATAGGCAAAAAGAGGGTGCCTTCACTTTATTGAAGTGAATTTATAAATATTCTACTACTTCTTTTAAGGCCTGCTTGACCACTGCTTAAATAATTAGAATGTTAAGGTTATAACATTAAAATATAATTAACAGTTAACCATTAAAATAAATTATCGTATTTTTGCGATAAGAAATCTTTTTAAAGAAAATAGATATGTATCCAGCTGAAATAACGGCTCCCATGGCCGCCGAGCTTACCGAGGCCGGCTTCACACATTTGCATACCGTCGAAGACGTAGATAATACGCTTCGCAATCAAGAGGGTACTACGCTCGTAGTAGTCAACTCTGTTTGTGGTTGTGCAGCTGGTGCGGCTCGCCCTGGAGTAGTTCACGCTATCCAAAACACAGAGAAAAACCCAAGCAATATCGTTACAGTATTTGCTGGGGTAGATCTTGATGCGACTAAGCGCGTACGCGAATACTTGCTCCCTTACCCTCCTTCTTCTCCGGCAATTGCCTTGTTTAAAGATGGAGACTTGGTACACATGATCGAACGTCACCATATCGAAGGACGTCCTGCCTTCATGATCTCTGCCAATCTGCAAGCTGCATTTGAAGAGTTCTGCTAAGTAGAACCCTCAAAAAATAAGCATTGTCCCCTACAGATACCATTTTTGCCGGTATTTGTAGGGGACAGTTTTTTTCAAAATCACCCCAGAGGGTGACGCAATCGGCCCTGATCATCAGCTATTTGGGTTTGTAAACAAACAATAACCTAAATACAAAATCATGATGAAAACGCTGATGATTACCTTAACCATGGCTACCCTAGTTTTTTTAGGGATAGCGGCTGCGCCGAACGCTTCTGCCTTACAACCTACGACTAAACCTTCTTGTACCAGCCTATTTGCTCGTCTGACCGATGCTTTTGATGAGGCCGTAAGAACCATGATCAGCTTTCGAACCAAAGCCGCTGATGCGTTGGTTGGAGATGCCATTCCCCTGATTGACCTAGAAAAAATCTCAGATGATGTGGTCGATATTCAAATTCGGGCTTATGAGTCCGTGGGTGAAATTGTAGGAGACAAAGGTACTCCGGGCCCGGTCAATCTTACCGTTCCGTTTAAAAACTTTCGCGGCTCTTGCTACACCGAGCGTACTTTCCGTCTTGCTGTCGGACCTTGGGATCACGTAAAAGTTTCTTTCAAGAAGACTGGCGGGAAAAATGGTGCCCACCTCGCTATTTGTAAGTATGATGTCAATGACAATTATATCACTACCAAATACATTCAGATTGATAAGGGGACTGAGACGGCTGGAGTGGAAAAAACGATCACCATGAAAGGGATGAAAAATGACAAATACCTCACAATCCATTTAGTCGCAGAAGGTGGGGCAATCAATAAGGTCGATTATAAACTCAAAGTGACTGGAGAGTTTGACTATGATAAATTAGCAAAAGACAAAACCACCTCTCCTACTTTCGTCCCTCAAACTAAGACCGTAATTAAACGCTAAGTAGCGTTTTTAAGGTGTTCGATACTCATGTCGCGGGCTTTGCCTGTGATGTGAGTTTTTGGTTAAAGCATGTCGGCTTATGAATATTAGTCTATATGTATAGATATATAGATTGTATTATTTAAATTAGGCCAATGAACTCAAGATTGGACGGTACATTTTTATTGACAGCGACGGAAGTATTAAGAGCCATCGCTCATCCCGTAAGGATCGCGATTATTGATCTTCTCTCCCAGCATGATAAACTTGCCGTTAAGGAGATTCATGAAGCCTTAGATATAGGCCAAGCAGTAGTTTCCCATCATCTCCGCATCATTAAGGATAGGGGAGTGGTAGAAGCCACTCGTGATGGTAAAAATACCTTCTACTCCCTCAAATCAAAGGAGTTTCAACAGGTGATCGGTACCTTAGAGATGGTAATTTAAGCTTCTTTGGGAGCTTTTTGAGGCACTTTCTGTAAAACCTTCAAGCGTGGAAAAGCATTGAAAAAGCGCCTTTTTACTACTGGTTTTACGGCTAGATGTTGGCTTAGTGTCTCAGGGTCTATGATGAGACTTGATATGACAATTTCGACCCCTCCTTTTACCCTAAGACAAAGATAGTTGAGTGAGTACGGCATGAATTCAGTCTGTACAATCTCACAACTTTCGATTTGGTCTTGATGAAAAAGCACATACTGATCTTGATTACGATAGGCAATCAAATTGGCTTTGTGATCTAGCTCAAGCTCTGTATTTTGTTCCATCTCCCAATAGGATTTAGAGAGGAAAACAGCTGGAAAATAAAAGGGAAAAAATAGTAGCCCTAACCAAAGACAGACCTGAGCAGTCACCATCGAATCAAAAAACAACCAAGCGACGATCCCACAAATGTAGGTCATTAGTAATAGGCCCCCCATTAGCTGAATAGGGAGAAGGGACTGATAACCTTCCTGCCAACGAAATTGAAAAAACTCTACCTCCTGCTCTAATGAGCTGGGAGCAGAAGCGTTCTCCGCAGGAGCAAAAAACCAAGAGCGCCACCACTGATTCATAGGACTAGATTAAGGACACATTAAAACTAACCCAATTTCACCCCAGATGGTTTTCGATTTTGGGCTATTTCTTGCTTCGCAGAACGCTCCTCTCATCTTGGCCGGCTGGCCTCTGAGGCATTATGGCTTTTAGAACAATCTGACAAGCATTTTTGCTTAAAATTTGCAAGTATCTAGATATTTACATACTTTAGTTATCGAGATATCTAGATATATAGTTAAATCGAAAAATTCTTAATGCTACTACTATGCGTTATATCATTTTTACCCTCTGTTTGCTGCTTTCAGGCTCTTATCTCCAAGCCCAAGGCTCTATTGACTATAGCGGAGGCTTAAAGGTCAAGCTTAACGAAGATGGCAGTAAATATTTCCGTTTGATTACTTGGCACCAGATGTGGGCCACTACCCAAAATATGGCTACTGATCCCGGCGGCATGCAATTGAGCACAGATTTTCGCTTGCGTCGGTCTCGTTTCTTGATGTTTGCCCAGATCAATAAACGCTTCTTGGTGCTAACCCATTTTGGCCTAAATAACCTGAGTACTGCGTCCATGGATCCAGTTGGTAAAGGAGGAGGAGCTCAGATATTTATGCATGACGCCTGGGCAGATTTTACAGTGATCCCCAAAGTGCTGCATATAGGAGGTGGTCTTCATTATTGGAATGGGGTAACTCGCCTTGCTAACCAAAGTACCCTAAATATGCTGACGCTAGATGCTCCTGGGCATAATTGGGGCAACATCGGGCTTTCTGATCAATTTGCCCGTCATCTTGGCTTCTTTGCTAAGGGTAAGTTGGGCAAACTTGATTATAGATTTGCGGTCAATCAAGGCTTGCAAAACAACTTTTTTGCTAATGTGGACTATGAATCTCTCCCCGTCAATCAAGCGGTTTACAATAATCCCAACCAATCAGGTGGAGGTAAGATCTATAGTGCTTACTTAAATTATCAGTTTTTTGACCAGGAAGGCAATACACTACCGTATATGGTAGGCTCTTATCTTGGTACCAAGCGTGTCCTCAATGTAGGCGCTGGCTTTTTTCACCACGAAGCAGGGGCATCACACAAAACTGACGCAGGCACTACTGAAATCGACGATGTAAATTCTTTTGGTGCGGACGTGTTTTTTGACAGTCCAATCGGCCAAAACGGTCAGGCGATAACGGCTTATGCTTCGGTCGTAAAGAATGATTGGGGCCCAAATATGACGGGGGCACCGGTTCGACCTGCTCTTGTCGGGGGTACAGGCAGTGGTACGATCAGCTACGCTCAAGTGGGTTACTTAACCCCTAAATTTAGCGACAAGCTACGTGTACAACCTTATTTACACTATACCCGCCGTAATCTTGATGCTTACCAGGCCTATGATTATGCACACTCTTCTCAGTTTGGCGCGGGGCTAAATCTCTACCTCGATGGCCACAACGCAAAAGTAACTTTTGAGTATCAGCGCAATCAAGCTCAAAGTGAAACTGAGGCACCCACCCCTAAGAATTTGTTACGCATGCAGATGATGCTTTATTTATAATATGAAATAATCTACATATATTGATGACTATGAAAGATCTATCGAAATATTGGAAGACCAACCTACGGTACATGATCATCTTGATGAGTATCTGGTTTGTGGTCAGCTACGGCTTTGGGATTTTGTTTGTCGATCAATTGGATACTATCCGGATTGGTGGCTTTAAACTAGGCTTCTGGTTTGCCCAACAAGGTTCAATTTACGTTTTCGTCGCTCTAATTTTTGTCTATGTCTTCTTGATGAACCGTCTCGACAAAGAATATGATGTTGATGAAGGGCCAGATGAAAATCAAGAACCCGAACTGGTCTAATTTCCTTTCATACTAAAACTCGCAAAAAATGGATATACAACTTTGGACTTTCATATTGGTGGGGATCACCTTCGCCCTATACATAGGAATCGCGATTTGGTCTCGTGCCAGCTCTACCAAGGACTTTTATGTGGCTGGTGGTGGAGTTTCGCCTCTGGCAAACGGTATGGCTACTGCCGCTGACTGGATGTCGGCTGCTTCTTTCATCTCCATGGCCGGATTGATTTCTTTCGCAGGCCGTGATGGCTCTAAATTCCTTATGGGATGGACCGGAGGATATGTATTGCTGGCCCTGATGCTGGCGCCCTACCTACGAAAATTCGGTAAGTTCACCGTACCTGATTTTATTGGTGATCGCTACTACAGCCGTACTGCTCGTATCGTGGCCGTGATCTGTGCCCTCTTTGTTTCCTTTACTTATGTCGCAGGTCAGATGCGCGGGGTAGGGGTAGTATTCTCTCGTTTCCTTGATGTCAATATCACCTTAGGGGTAATTATTGGCATGGTGATCGTTTTCTTCTACGCTGTTTTGGGGGGTATGAAAGGGATTACCTATACCCAGGTGGCACAATATTGTGTTTTGATCTTTGCCTTTATGGTGCCGGCCATCTTCATTTCTATCCAAATGACGGGCAACCCGATCCCTCAGCTCGGCTTTGGAGATACCTTAGTCAATGAACCTGGTGTCTTCCTGCTTGATAAACTCGATGGGCTCTCCACAGAACTTGGCTTCTCTGCCTACACCGATGGCTCGATGTCAACCATTGACCTCTTTATGTACACTGCCGCCTTGATGTTTGGTACTGCAGGATTGCCTCACGTAATTGTTCGTTTCTTTACGGTACCTAAAGTACGTGATGCTCGTAAGTCAGCCGGCTATGCACTCGTATTCATCGCCATCCTCTATACCACTGCTCCTGCAGTGTCTGCTTTTGCTCGTACCAATATGATCAATACGGTCCAAAACGCAGAAATTGCAGCCCTCCCCGCTTGGGTTACCAACTGGCAGGAAACGGGACTAATCGGTATTGAAGACAAAAACGGAGATGGACGCGTGCAAATGTCTGCCGATAAGGATGTCAACGAGTTTAATCCTGATCGAGATATCATCGTTCTAGCCAATCCAGAAATTGCTCAGCTACCTAACTGGGTGATTGCTTTGGTGGCAGCTGGTGGTCTAGCCGCCGCTCTTTCCACCGCTGCGGGTTTGCTGCTGGTCATCTCAACTGCTGTGTCTCATGACCTACTCAAGAAGACCTTTATGCCCAATATCACTGACAAGCAGGAGTTGATGTATGCACGTCTTGCTGCCGCTGGTGCGGTAGTAGTGGCAGGTCTATTTGGTATCTATCCACCTGATTATGTGGCGGCAGTAGTAGCCTTAGCGTTCGGCTTAGCCGCATCTTCCTTCTTCCCTGCTATCTTCTTAGGGATATTTGATAAGCGTACCAATACCCAAGGTGCTGTAAGTGGTATGATTGTCGGGATTGTCTTTACCATGATGTATATCCTCGTCTTCAAGTTTGGGGTAGGCTTCGAAAGCGTTGAAGCGGCCACTCCTTACCGACTTTGGGGTATCTCTCCTGAAGGTATCGGTACCATCGGCATGATTCTCAACTTTGTCGTGGCTATTGTAGTGTCTCGAATGACACCTGAACCTCCAGAAGAAGTACAGCAAATGGTCGAAGATATCCGGATCCCCCGTGGCTCCAAAGAAAGTGTACACGTTCATTAATTAGCTAATCATAAGGGCGGTGTATCTAGACACCGCCCTCCTTTATCATCAATCCTATGCGATTCTCTCCCAAAGTTTCCAAAATTTTGATAACCCTATATATTGGGGTATGCTTCTTTTTTCGGATGAAATATGAGTCTGGATTGACGGGGCAATATTGGGTTTCCTTGATGACCGGAGGCTTTAGCCTGTTACTGCTTTGGGCGCTAATCAAATCAGGCATCCTTAATCCACAATGGTTCGCATTTGAAAAAGAATGGAAAAACAACAATCAAGATCTACCCGTCAAAGGCTCATCTTGATGAGCATCCTCTTTTTTGTGTTTGTCAACTTTCCCTTTGTGTTAATCTTTGACAAACCAGCGGCAATATTGGGCATTCCAGTATTGCCCTTTGCGCTATTGACTAGTTGGTTGGTTTGGATCATAATCCTCGCTTTCCTGCTCGAACGTAAATCCTAATGTCTGCTATATTTCTCATACTCGCCTCTATTGGGTATTTGGGACTGCTGTTTGGAATAGCCTATTTCAGTGAGAGATTAGAAACTCGAAATCCTCGGCTCGTCAACAATCCCTATACCTATGCCCTCTCCCTTGCCGTCTATTGTACGGCTTGGACTTTTTATGGTAGTGTGGGAAGGGCTGCTTATTCAGGGATTGAGTTTTTGGCCATCTACATTGGTCCCAGTTTGATGGCTCCGCTTTGGTACTTCATGCTACGTAAGATCATTTTGATCGTGCGGCATCAGCAAATCAATAGTATTGCGGACTTTATCTCCTCTCGCTACGGCAAGAGTACTTTTTTGGGAGGACTGGTGACTATCATGGCCTTGTTTTTTATCATCCCTTACATTTCCCTACAGCTTAAGGCCATCTCAAGCAGTTTCTCACTCCTTATTGATCGAACTTCCTCCTTAGGTGCTTCTCTAGATGGGCGTTCCCTGCTAGGGGACCCTGCCTTTTATGCCGCCATGATTTTGGCCGCTTTTACCATTCTTTTTGGGATCCGTCACTTAGAAACTACTCAAAAGCATTCTGGCCTAGTCGCAGCCATATCATTTGAATCTGTAATCAAACTCTTTGCCTTTTGGGCTGTAGGAGTATTTGTGTGTTGGGGGATATTCGAGAGCCCTACTCAGCTCTTCGAGCAGGCTAATTCCCATGAAGAAATCGCGGCCTTGTTTCGATTTGATGCTACTGCTACAGTTAATCCTCTTACTTGGGTGGTGTTGATCGTTCTCTCTATGGCTACCATTGTTTGCCTGCCTCGCCAATTTCATATCTCTGTCATCGAAAACCAAAATCCAGCCCATGTCAATAAGGCAATCTGGTTGTTTCCAATGTACCTGTTCCTAATCAACCTTTTTGTCCTGCCTATTGCAGTAGGAGGGAGGCTGATGTTTTCTGGCCAAGGGGTTGATGCTGATACCTTTGTATTGAGTTTGCCCTTACTCGAAGGGCAAACAGAACTAGCATTCGTGGTATTTATCGGAGGTTTGTCCGCAGCCAGTAGCATGGTGATCGTTTCCGTTACGGCCTTGAGTATTATGAGCTCCAATAACCTCCTGATGCCTTGGTTGGTTCGGACCCGTACTGTACGCGAAGGCTTGGAAGTCGATCTCTCGGATCGTTTGATTCATATTCGTCGGATCCTCACCTTTATCATTATGCTATTGGCCTATGTGTACTTCATTACCCTAGGGCAAAAAGCACCTTTAGTATCTACTGGCCTCATTTCTTTTGTGGGTGTAGCTCAGTTTGCGCCGGTAATTTTAGGTGCGCTATATTGGAAAGATGGTACCAAACGAGCCGCCACCTCAGCCCTTTTAGTGGGTTTTGCTGTTTGGGCATTTACCCTCCCTTTTGCTGCTTTGGCAGATGCTGGGGTATTGTCTGAAGGTATCCACCAAGAGGGACTCTGGGGATTGAGCATCTTAAAGCCTTATGCTTTATTTGGGCTAGAGGGCTTGGACCCGATTTCTCATGCTACCTTTTGGAGCCTCTTACTTAACAGTCTAACTTATTTAATCGTTTCTCAGTTTTCCCAACCTTCTGCTCTAGAACAAAAGCAAGCCAATCTCTTCGTACAAATCCATCGTTATATTGCTGAACCTAAGGAGGCGACGATGTGGCGAGGCAAAGCCTTTTTACGAGATTTGAAGCCTTTGTTGGCGCGTTTCCTCGGCGAGGAACGCTCCTATCAAATTGTACAAGAGTACAGCATCAGCAATGGTTTAGACTTAGAAAATATAACTGAGGTCAAAGCTGAATTTGTCGAGAGGGTAGAGACTGCCTTAGCGGGAGCTGTAGGGGCTGCAAGTGCTCGTTTATTGATTGCTTCTGCCGTAAAAGAAGAAACCCTCGATGCTTCAGAGATCATGTTTGCTTTGGACGAGACCAAAGAGGTCATGCAATACAGTAAGGAATTAGAGGAGAAACAGGCAGAACTAGAGACTACCTACAAGCAATTGCAACAGGCTAACGGTCGCCTGCAAGCGATGGATCAGCTGCGCAATGAATTTTTGCGTACGGTTACCCATGAACTAAGAACTCCCATTACTTCCATTCGTTCCATGGCGCAAATTGTGCACGAAAACCCAGATTTGCCTTTGAGCAAGCGAGCTGAGTTTCTGGGGATAGTCGTCAAAGAAAGTGAACGTCTCTCCCGTTTGATCAACGAAGTGCTGGATCTAGAGAAGATGGAGGCGGGACATGCTAAGATGAACCTCCAGCGTTTAGATATGGTGGAGGTGATTTCTACTTCCGTAGAACGCTTAACTCCCTTGGTTCAGGCCAAAAACCAACAATTACGCTGGAAAGCACCGAATGACCCAATCTGGATAATGGGGGATCGAGATCGTATGATCCAAGTGGTAATCAATCTGCTATCAAATGCGATTAAATTTAGCCCCGCAGAAAAGGGCATTGTCCATCTGGAATTAAAGATCCGGAAAGACCAAGTCCGCTTCTTGGTTAGAGATAATGGCAAAGGAATTTCCGGCGAGGCCCTACCTTATATCTTCGATAAGTTTACCCAATTCAACTCCACTCGAGAACAAGAAAAAGGTTCAGGTTTAGGCCTAAGTATCTGCTGGCGAATTGTCTATCTCCACCAAGGAAAGATCTGGGTAGAAAGCACATTAGGCCAAGGAGCCAGCTTTTGGGTAGAATTACCACATATGAAAAATAGTCTATAAGGTGACTTATGTCACTGTATTTCTCTTTTACTTAGGATAACTTAGGGATTGTCTGCCCAAAAGGTGCATCATACTACTACTATGCTAAATCAAATTACCAAAACTCGGGTCCTAATCGTTGATGATGAACCCAATATTGCCACTGCAATCGACTTCCTGATGCAACAGCAAGGTTATGAAACTACCGTTGCGAGAGACGGGGAAGAGGCCTTGCAAGCAATAGCCGATTTTCAACCTAATCTGGTGATACTCGATGTTATGATGCCACGCAAAGATGGGCTAGAAACGGCTACTGCTATTCGTCAAAGTAGCGCCTATCAAGATGTTCCTATTATTTTCCTCACTGCTAGAGATTCTGAGCAGGATAAACTGAAAGGATACGAAGCTGGCGGAGAGTTATATCTCACCAAACCTTTTGATAATCACGATTTAGTAGCTATGGTTAACGAATTAAGAGTTTACGGTTAAACTTGATTTTTTTTACGTTAAAAAATAAGCTCCCCTTTCAGTTCGAAAGGGGAGCTTTTCGCATCAGAATATTTGATTTACTGATCAAACTCCAACTAGGGCCCCTCGCTTGATAGATTCCACTACTTCAGGATCAAGTAGGGTAGAGGTATCCCCTAAGTTTTCTGTTCTGCCTTCAGCGATCTTCCGCAAGATGCGGCGCATGATTTTGCCAGAACGAGTCTTAGGAAGCCCAGCAACAAACTGGATTTTTTCGGGTTTCGCGATTGGTCCAATTTCATGGACCACCACATCCCTAATTTCTCTTTGTAATGCCTCACTAGGCGGCTCATCGCCTATACAAATGACATAGGCATAAATGCCTTGTCCCTTTATAGCATGTGGGTAGCCTACTACTGCAGATTCAATTACCGCCGGATGCTGGTTGATGGCATTTTCTACTTCGGCAGTTCCGAGACGGTGGCCTGATACATTCATCACATCATCCACCCGACCAATGATCCGATACATACCGTTTTCATCGCGACGGCAGCCATCACCTGTGAAGTAGAGCTTGTCAAAGCTAGAAAAATAGGTCTGACGACATCTTTCATGATCACCATAGGTGGTCCGAAGCATGGATGGCCAAGGGAACTTCACACAAAGCAATCCCTCTACATCATTTCCTTCGATTTCATTGCCTTCTTTGTCTACGAGGATAGGTTGAATGCCGGGAAGGGGAAGAGTAGCATAACAAGGTTTGAGAGGAGTAATACCCGCAAGCGGTGAAATCATAATCCCTCCCGTTTCGGTTTGCCACCAAGTATCGACAATCGGAATGCCTTGCTTACCTATGTTTTGATCGTACCAATGCCAAGCTTCTTCATTGATGGGTTCTCCTACGGTACCCAATACCTTGAGTGAACTCAGATCGTAGTCTTTGACATATTCCAAACCCTTGGCTTGCAGCGCACGAATGGCGGTAGGAGCGGTATAAAATTGATTGACTTTGTTCTTCTCACAAATCTGCCAGAAGCGCCCTGCGTCTGGCCAGGTAGGTACGCCCTCAAACATCATAGTGGTAGCTCCACTCAACAATGGCCCATAAACAATGTAGGAATGGCCAGTGATCCAGCCTATATCAGCGGTACACCAATAAGTATCCCCCTCTTCGTACTGAAATACATTTTGAAAGCTAAATGCGGTGTAAACCATATAACCCCCGCAGCTATGAACCACCCCTTTGGGTTTACCAGTCGAACCCGAAGTGTAAAGAATGAAAAGCTCGTCCTCTGAATCCATGATCTCAGCTGGACAGTCATCGCTGACATTCTCTAATTCGTCATGTAACCATTTATCGCGGAAGGGGGTCCAGTCAATCGTATGATCCGTCCTGCGGACAACGAGTACCGTTTCTACACATTCTACATGGTCCATCTCGATGGCTTCATCTACGACAGCTTTGACTGCAATCTGCTTGGTCCCGCGAAAGTTGCCATCTGAGCAAATGATCATCTTACAAGTCGCATCATTGACGCGATCCGCTAAGGCCTGAGCTGAAAAGCCGGCAAATACTACAGAATGAATCGCCCCGATGCGCGCACAGGCAAGCACGCCAATCGCCAATTCAGGGATCATCGGCAGATAAAAGCATACTCTATCACCTTTCCCGATGCCATTTGCCTTCAGGACATTGGCCATGCGACTTACTTCTCGGTGCAATTCGCGATAAGTAAAAGTGCGCTGAGGTTCGTTAGGGTCATTAGGCTCCCAAATAATCGCTGTCTGATCCCCGCGTGTCTCAAGATGACGGTCTAGGCAGTTTTCAGTAATGTTGAGCTTACCCCCTTTGAACCATTCAATCTTAGGATCCTTAAAGTTCCAATCTAAAACCTGGTCCCACTTTTTATGCCACTCAAATGAATCAGCTTGTTGGGCCCAAAATCCTTCAGGATCCTGCACGGAGGCCTCATAGACCTTCTCATATTCTTCAAATGTACGGATGCGAGTTGTCATAGTATTTTCCTTTTTATTGATCAACATATTGCGTGTGTGCTGAATCAAAGCTAGGAAATACCATAAACAATCGCAAATATCTAGATATTTAGATTATTAATTAAGTGTCTGCACCTCCAAATGTGTCGGATAAGCAGGATCGTGGTAGATTCGCATCGTCGCTTTGACAAAATCTTCCTCCTCTGCCTTGAAGATATTGGGTACGTAGGTCTGCGGATTACGGTCAATGAAAGGAAACCAGGTGCTCTGAATTTGTACCATAATACGATGGCCTTTTTTGAAAGTATGATTGACATCTTGGATCCGTAGGTCCACATCAGTGATCGCATTGGGGACAAAAGGCTCCGGCTCGCTGAAGCTGTTGCGATAACGTCCTCTAATCACCTCTGAACGTACCATTTGCTGGAAGCCCCCCATTTTGATGAAATTCGGATTGTGATCATACTGCTCATGATCGCCAGGGTAAACATCTATTAGCTTAACGATAAAATCTGCATCTGTGCCAGTAGTAGCTACCTTGAGACGAGCCATGATTTCGCCTGCGAGCTTAGTATCTTCAGTAAGTACCTCAGTTTGAAAGACCAATACATCTGGTCTTTGGCTAGCAAAACGCTGATCATCTGCCATATAGCGGCGTGGAGTCCCTCCCATCTTGACATAAGGCATGTATGGGACCGGTTTGGCCGGATCACTGACATACTCACTGAAAGAAGCGTTCGCCGAAGGCGCCTCATCAAAACGCAAACTACCATCAGCATGGATATAAAGCTTCTTATCATTAGCTTCTTTGGGTGGCCATTGCATGTAACGGTCCCACCGCTTTTTGCCCGGATCAAACATCAAAGCCTCCGGTAGCTCAGGCATGGGGCGGTCTTTCAGAAAGTGGGAAAAGAAGGGATACTCTACCTCACTGCGATAATACTCACTGATACCCTCTCCAAAGGCTACGTGGCCAATGGTTTGCATACCTGTCCGTCGCGCCCAGTCGCCATGACTCCAAGGACCCATGACGATCATATTAAAGGCGTTGGGATTGTACTTTTCGAGGGTTTTATAGATGTTGAGCGGACCATAAAGATCCTCGGCATCAAACCATCCTCCAACTGTCATGACGGCATGGTCTACACCGGTAAGATGCGGAATCACACTGCGCTTTTGCCAAAATTCATCATAGTCAGGATGCTCCACCAACTGATTGAAAAAGAAGGCATTTTCATCATAGAAAGTCTGATTTTTGAGAGGGCCCATCTCCAAAAAGTGCTGATAGCCATCCTGAGTACCCGGCTGATAATAGGGATACCAAGACTCCGTGGTGCGTCCCTCTTTTTGCCAGCTAAATACCGTGGTGATAGGATAATAGCCGAGCACATATGCACCATTGTGGTGAAAATCATCGAAGTAAAAGTCGCCGATTGGAGCTTGGGGCGAAGAGGCTTTGAGCGCAGGATGTCTGGACAAAGCGCCCACAATGGTATAAAATCCGGGATAGCTCACGCCCCATTGACCGACTTTGCCATTGTTATTGGGGATATTGTTGATGAGCCAATCAATGGTATCATAGGTGTCGGTACTTTCGTCTATGTCTTTGTCGCTTTTACGCTCGACCTGCGGACGCATATTGTCAAAGGTCCCGTCTGACATCCAGCGACCGCGCACATCTTGGTAGACAAAAATGTATCCATCCTCCATGAGTTCATCCGAAGGACCCAAGCGAGACGGAAATTGATCCGCGCCATAAGGTCGGCTGCTGTAACAAGTACGCTTCATCAAAATCGGGTAGGGGCGACCCTTTTTGCTTTTGGGGCTGTAAACGGCAGTGTAAAGTTCCACGCCGTCGCGCATCGTGATGTAATGCTCTGACTTGCTGTAGTTTTTCTTAATCCAGGCAGTATTGTCTTTCTGGGCCAGAACGCTCAGACAGACAAAGAGTGCCATCATAAAGATGAGTAATCGCTTTTGCATAGAGGTAGTTTGAGTTAGGTAAGCGTTCCGCGTAGCGTTGCCAAAACCACAAAGATCCCTCGAAGGCGCTCTAGAAGACAAGCGGGAGAGTGTTCCCTAGGCTTGAGATAAACCCTCTGTCATGCTGAGCTGCGCCGAAGCAACTCTAAGGCTAAGCGTTCCGCGCAGCGGTCGCAAAAACGGAAATTAGCGACAAAAAATGGATTTGACTCAGTCCGACTAGGACCTTTGTGATAGGGCAAAATTGCTTCTTAGGCCCCAAAAAGTGCGTCTCAGCTTAGAAAGACTTCTTCCCGCCTCAGTATAAGGTCCGCCTCAAAGCCGCTCGATATCTTCGACAGCATTCCAAAAATCACTACAAAATCTATTGCAATGATGTCAAGAATTATGCTTTTACGAATGGGCCTTTGGCTTTGCTTTTTGGGGAGTCTGAGCCTGGGCTATGGCCAAACGGTGAAGACATTTTATACCAATGCCTCCATAGGATTTGAGGGAATCACTTGGATGCCCAATGGCGATATCTACACGGTCGATTATTTTGGCGGTGATGTGTACCAGCTCAAACCCGATGGTACGCTCAATACGCTAGCTACAGATTTAGGATTTGTCGCAGGTGGCGGCGCAGATGCAGACGGGAACTTTTATTATTCGGTATTCAATACTGGTAAGGTTTACAAAGTAGATCCCAGCGGGCAGAT
>JBCCQN010000109.1:0-27286 GCA_039024315.1 Bacteroidota bacterium | reverse complement strand
TGGTTTACCGCCCGATAAAGATTTCTCCAGCTGTTACGGAAGTAGCTTTCCTGAGAATTGAGCTGAGAATCATAAAAGTTAATCCCTTTATGACCTCCATCCGCACCATTGGTGTACTCGTCTGTACCAAAGCAATTGAGAGTAGCTCCCATTTCGATGGCCCAATAATCCTTCAAAGAGGTATAACAAGCTTTGACTGCATCCTCTAGTCCCGCTTCTGTGGTGTAATAAGTACCTGCGGATACTTTGTGATCCAGAGTCTCCACCAAGAACTGCTCACACGAACTAAACGTTCCTGCAAGGAGTGCTAAACTCAGTATATATTTTAAATATTTCATTGGTTTATTTCCGTTTAGTGTTTGCTTAAAATCCTACGCTGATACCAAGCATATACAATTTCGCTGCAGGAATATCACCAGAAGATACCTGACCGTTATCTCCCCCTGCCTCAGGGTCATAAGTAGCATACTTGGCCCAGAACCATGGATTTTGCGCACTAGCGTAGATCCGAAGACTAGACATTTTCATCTTAGAAGCGATTTCTGGACTAAAGCGATAGCCAAGTGTAGCATTACGCAACTTGATGTAATCACCTTCGAAATAAGTCAAAGTAGAAGAATACTTTGGACGCTCCTGGTCCTGATTAGGACGTGGGAAAGCATTAGTAGGATTGCTAGGAGTCCAGTAGTCAACGTCTAGATTGTTGTATCGACCAAATAGAGAGTTGTTACTATCATGGAAGCGGCTGCGGATCATATGTCCCCAACGAGAGAAGAAGAAGACGCTTAGATCAAAACCTTTGTATTCAAATACATTGGTCATACCCGCACTCCAAGTGGGTACATCGGAGCCAAGAATTACACGGTCGTCTGTAGGGTCATAGGTACCATCTCCATTCACATCGTTGAGCTTGATCTCACCAGGAAGATCTCCATAGCCTTGAGCGGCTTCTTCTTCTGAAATCTGCCAGATACCTACTTTTTCAAAGTCGTAGAAGACGCGAATAGGTTCTCCAATAAACCACTGATTACCTATATCATCCTCAGTACCATTAAATAGCTCCACGATTTCTTCCTTGTTACGGAACCAGTTAAGGTTGGTACTCCAACGGAATCCACCGTCAGTTTCAATGTTTACTGTGCGAAGAGAGATTTCAATCCCTGTATTACGAGTCGCCCCAACGTTTTCGAGTACCTGCGTGTAACCAGAACTTGGAGGTAATTGGCGTAATAAGAGAAGGTCAGTCGTATTGGCTTGGTAGAAATCAATATTACCTTCTACGCGACCACGCACTAAGGCAAAGTCGATTCCGACATCGATGGTAGCCGTTTTCTCCCAAGTCAAGTCAGGATTAGGAATTTGATCCAATCCATAGCCAAAGGCAGGCGTAACGCCATAAACATAAGTAGTGCGACGAAGGGCACCTTGCGTCTGGTAAGGGTTAATAGAAGTATTACCTACCACACCATAGCTAGCACGTAGCTTTAAGTCTTGCATCCAATCGACTCCGCTCATGAAGCCTTCATCGATTACCCGCCAACCGACAGATACACCAGGGAAGAAAGCCCACTTATTGCCAGGAGAAAGACGCGAAGATCCATCAGCACGACCACTCAATTGGATCAAGTACTTTCCAGCAATATCATAATTGACACGTCCCATAAAGGAAGCCAATTGCCAATCTTCAATGTCAGATCCAAAATCAGTCAAACCTGTGGCAGTCTGGATTTGATCAAATACTTGAGATTCGTATGGCAATCCAAGACCTTGTAACCAAGATTCTTCTGCCTGACGGCCCTGAATAGACTGCAAGAAGGTAAGCCCTAGTCTACTATTTCCTACATCAGTATTGTAAGTCAGTAGGTTTTCTAGTGTATAACCAAAAGAGGTTTCCTCCTCTTTACGTGCTTGTGCCGGACCACCACGGTTCCTATTGGTCAAACGGCCAGCAAACCAACCACGCCGACGGAATCGAATATCTGGACCAAAAGTCGCCCGATAATTAAGCCCTTTGGCAATATTGGCTTCTAGATATAAGCTAGAAAAGAGCGTGTGGAAAATTCGCTCATCTTCATAAGCACCCGGTGCTAGCTCACTCAATGGATTCGTACGAATACCATCGTTTGTAGGTAGGAATCTAAGGTCTCCATTTTCATCATAAGGGACGCCAAGCGGGTTATTGGCCAAGGCTTCGCCGAACGCTGGAGTCGATCCCCAGTTTTGCACGGTTCTATTGAGATAGGTAGAAGTACCCACCTTCAACCAATCATTTACCTTATGATCAAGATTAATACGTAGAGAATAACGAGTATATGACATACCCGAAATAATGCCCTGATCATCAAATGCATTGGCAGAAACCATAAACTGAGTCTTTGCATTACCGCCTCGCATACTAATCTGGTGGTTTTGCTGAGCTCCTTGTCCTAAGACTAAATCTTGCCAGTCTGTGGAACGATTACCCATCGCAATAGACTCCAATTCAATTGGATCTAAGAATACTTCTTCATCAGCAGGAATATCTCCGGCCCAAGTAGAGATAAATCCATTTGGCGTATTGATGGCACGGCGGCTTTCCCGCTTAAGGTTGGCAAACTCTTCTCCGTTCATCATATCTACCTGACGGATAGCACTACTTACACCGTAGTATCCATCATAGGTCACAGTGGTCTTTCCAGTCTCGCCACGGCGAGTCGTAATCAAGATTACCCCATTAGCACCACGAGAACCATAAATGGCTGTTGCTGCGGCATCTTTAAGGATTTCTACAGATTTGATATCCTGTGGGTTGATATCAAATGCAGTTCCTCCATCTGTCAATGGAATTCCATCCACTACATAAAGCGGATCGTTACTCGCGTTAATAGAACGGCGACCTCGAATCAAAATAGAGGGTGCCTGGCCTGGACGTCCACCACTTTGCTGGATATCTACACCTGCCACTTGGCCCTGCAGGGCTTGTACTGTAGAAGCTACCGGAATATTGCGGATATCTTCTCCTTTAACTGAAGCGATAGCTGCCGTTACATCTCGTTTTGCTTGAGTACCGTAACCAATTACAACCACCTCGTCGAGGCTAGCAACATCTTCGTCCATACTTATCGATATCGTGCTGCCTGGACCAACCATTACCTCCTGGGTAGAATAGCCGATATAGGATACCACAAGGACATCCTCTTCGCTGTTTACAGCAATGGAAAATTTACCGTTTTGGTCCGTCAGGGCACCTCTTGTGGTTCCTTTTAAACGGAGCGAAACACCCTCAAGCGGACTATTGTCTATCGCTGAGGTAACTGTACCTTCTACTGTACGGGACTGCCCGTAAAGCTCCGGTGGACTAATACCTAAACCCCATATCAGCAATAGTAGGGTCGGCACTAGTAAGCGTACCAAGGATCTGTTGTTCATAGTAGTTTTTTTGATTGGTGAGATAGTTTATCAGTTCATAAAAAAGCATAGAGTATCCGTTTGCGTCTCGAAAGAAATGCATCAATTTGGGCATAGAGATGCCTTGTTACTTTTTAGCAACCTATCGTAAAATTTGACTATTGATTTAAGTTTTCGCGGTAGGCGCAGCAGCCCCCAGAGTAGTTAGTTTTTTTTGGTTAGTCCTTTACTGTTTCTTGAGCGAAAACGATTTCGCTTTCAATCTATAATAGCGATTATTACCCACTACTGAAACAAGCAGATTAGCTTTTTTCAGGTGGGAACGGTTGCAACACAAAGGGTTAATTTGATGTTTTAACGCAGCAATTCACGCTCAGAATCTACCAAAGTAAGGACTGTTTCATCCATTAGACGTGCAGCTAATCCTTTGGTCTTTACCAATTCATAAGCATAAAAGAAG
Organism: Bacteroidota bacterium; assembly: GCA_039024315.1. Taxonomy (GTDB): domain Bacteria; phylum Bacteroidota; class Bacteroidia; order J057; family J057; genus JBCAWW01. The sequence continues at coordinate 23,439 of JBCCQN010000109.1, read as the reverse complement.
CGCATAGTGTGCAATTTGCTCTCGAGAAACAGGACTCGCTCACTATCAGTAGTTTCCGCTAATTGATTCTGGGCTTCGATCCCTTGTTTGAGCCATTGCCAAGCCACTACTACGAGGGAAAACATCTCCATAAACAGATTAGCATCTGACAAGAAACGAGTCGTCTCTCCCTTCATCGCGATCGTACTTAGATGCTGAATCACTTGTCCCACTCGCATTAGCTCCTTTTCTAAGGCCGCAATTGTACCAGCAAAGCTTTCCCATTGCTTAGCCCGAGCAATATCTTTTTGTACTTCTGCCATAAGCATCTTCACTACCTCACCCTGATTCATCATCACCTTGCGGCCCAACAAATCTTGGGATTGGATTCCGGTAGTTCCTTCATAAATTGGCATTATTCGGATATCCCGATAATACTGCTCTAAGGCATAGTCTTTCAAAAAGCCATAGCCACCTAGTACCTGCAATCCGTTGCTGACTGCCTGAATTCCAGCCTCACAAGGATAGGTTTTTACGATCGGGGTCAGCAACTCCAGTAATTGATAGTAGTGCATCTTCTCTTCCCCTTCAGTAGTGTGCATCTTATCCAGATAATAGCCACATTGCAGAATCAATCCCAGCGAACCTTCTACGATTGCCTTTTGCATGAACAACATACGACGCACATCAGGGTGATTGGTGATCAGAGTCTGAGGCTTTGAGAGGTCCCGTTTCCCGATGGGACGGCCCTGAGGACGCTCCAGTGCATAGCGATAAGAAGCATAATAAGCAGCTGAGGCTACTCCTGCGCCGCCTACTCCTACACTGATGCGAGCAGCATTCATCATTTGGAACATATAGCGAAGTCCTTGATTTTCCTCGCCTACCAGATAGCCATGACAGTTGCCTTTTTCTCCCATCATGAGATGTGCGGTCGCATAGGCCAATTGCCCCATCTTGTGGAAGATACCCGCAGTCTGAACATCATTATCTTCTAAGTCTCCTGCTTCAGTAGGACGCTTCTTAGGTACTACAAATAGGGAAATCCCCTTCGTTCCCGCTGGGGCGCCCTCTATGCGAGCAAGCATCAAATGCACCACATTTTCTACTTGATCATGGTCTCCAGAAGAAATAAAGATTTTTTGCCCCTCGATGAGGAAATGCCCAGCTGCCGTAGGAGTAGCTTTGGTAGTAATATCCGTGAGCGAACTACCCGCTTGTGGCTCAGTCAGGGCCATCGTTCCCTGCCAATTACCTTCAAACATATGGGGGACATAGGTGTTTGAGAGTTCGGCGGAGCCGAACGAATAAATCAAACGTGCTGCACCAGCGGTCAACATCGGATAACCAACAACGGCATTATTTGCAGCCTCAAACAAAAATTCAGCCGCAATCTGCACCATATGGGGCATATCTAGGCCCCCAGCTTCTATTGGAGCGGTAGAAGCAATCCAGCCGCCCTCCGCCATTTGCTTCATGACAGCCTTAATCTCTGCTGGTACGTATATCTGCCCGTCTGCATAGGTACAGCCTTCACGGTCCATTTTTTCGAGATAAGGAAATAGGTAGGTATCAGATAACTGCCTTGCTGCCGCTATACTCATTTCTATCGTCTCCTTGTCAAAATCCTGAAAACGAGGATGCTGACTGAGCATATCGGCCCCGTGGACATCAAACAAAAGGAAAAGCAAGTTTTCCATACTTGCGTACTGAGGCAGGGTATTGATATCGATCGCTTGTGCTTGAGTAGCCATATATTTTTGAGATTAGGGATTTTTTTGAATGAAAGAGATAATGAGCGCGGCGAGCTCTGGTCCTTTGTCTTCTTGTAAGAAGTGACCACCGCCTCGAATAATGGTATGAGGCTGACCTTTGGCGCCTGGGATATTGGCTTGCAGATATTTTTCGCCCCCTTTGGTGATAGGATCCAAATCACTGAAAGCAGTTAAGAATGGTTTCTCCCATTGCCTCAGCTTTTTCCACGCCTCTATATTAGCTGGCACCGCAGGATCGTCTTCAGTAGTGGGTACTAAAGCCGGAAATATTCTTGCACCAGCTTTGTAAGTATCGTCTGGAAAAGGAGCATCATATGCCGCTATTTCTTCCTCAGCTAGCTTTCTAGCGCTACCACCATTGACCACTCTACCGACATCAAACTTAGGACTTTGCTTGGCAAATTGTTGCCATTGTATAAATGCATCGGGCGCTTTGCCCTTACCAACTGGCAGGAATGTATTGGCCGCCACCACTCGCTGAAAACGATCTCCGCGTTCGGCGACGAGCCGTAACCCAATCAGTCCTCCCCAATCCTGACAGAAAAGCGTGATCCCTCGCAGATCAATTGCCTCTAGCCAAGCCGTCATCCAATCAACATGCTTTTGATAGGTATAATCGCTTTGCTCTGTAGGCTTGTCAGACTTGCCAAAACCAATCAGATCAGGTGCTACGACCCGAAAACCTGCCTCCACCAATGGGGGAATCATAAAGCGATAGAGATACGACCAGCTTGGTTCACCGTGCAGCAATAAGACGGTTTGGCCATCCCGTGGCCCTTCATCTACATAATGGATCCGGATGCCATCAAGCTCAACATAGTGAGGCGCAAAGTCATAGTTTTTAAGGGCCTGAAATCGTTCATCGGGGGTTCGCAATAATTTCATACCAACAAAATACTCTGCATGCATAACAAAATCAATTAAAATCACGAAGTCCTTGTGAATCGCCCTCAAAAACTCCCGCTTTTTGTATGCTTTGAGGCTTGGTTTTTCCCCTTTTGCCAGATAACTTTGCCCGCAGTAAAATACTACTCATTTATCCTCAAAATATGAGCATTCTCGTCAATAAGGATTCCAAAATCATTGTTCAAGGCTTTACCGGCAAAGAAGGTAGTTTTCACGCCCAGCAAATGATCGAATATGGCTCTCAAGTCGTCGGTGGGGTAACGCCCAACAAAGGCGGTATGACCCATCTAGATCGTCCCGTTTTCAACACGGCTTATGAAGCTGTACAGGAAACCGGAGCGGACGTTTCCATTATTTTTGTACCGCCTGCCTTTGCCGCAGATGCGATCATGGAAGCCGCTGACGCTGGCGTTGATCTCATCATTACGATCACTGAGGGAATTCCCGTGCGAGATATGATCTACGCTAAGCAGTATATCGACGATCGTGGCATCCGCATGATCGGTCCTAACTGCCCTGGTGTCATTACGCCTGGTGAATGCAAGTTGGGTATCATGCCTGGCTTTATTCACACTCCTGGTAAGATTGGTATCGTTAGCCGTTCTGGCACCTTGACTTATGAGGCAGTTGACCAAGTAAGTAAGCAAGGTATGGGACAGTCTACCTGTGTGGGTATCGGTGGTGATCCTATCATTGGTTCTCCTCACTTAGATATCATCAAGCTGTTTAATGAAGATCCAGATACAGAAGGGATCGTTATGATCGGTGAGATCGGTGGCCAGAATGAGGAAATTGCTGCTGAGTGGATCAAAGATAACGTTACTAAGCCTGTGGTTGGCTTTATCGCTGGACAAACAGCGCCTCCCGGACGCCGCATGGGCCACGCTGGTGCTATCGTAGCTGGCGGTAAAGGTACTGCTGCCGAAAAAATGCGCGTAATGGCTGACTGTGGTATCCACGTAGTTGAATCTCCTGGTGAGATCGGCGTTACCATGGCCAAAGCTTTAGCTTAGTAGTAAGTATTTAGTAGATAGTATTAAGTACTGATAACAGAGGTCTACATACTAGCTACCTGATACTAAATACAACAAAAGCGTTCCGCGAAGCGGACGATACAAAACATAAAAAACCGAGAAGCGAGACTCATTGTCCTACTTCTCGGTTTCTCTTTAAGAGCTTTGCTATTTAGGATCTCTGCTCTCGTTTTTCGTCTGCTTTCTCGTAAGCGGCGAGGATGTCTTTTACCAGGCGGTGCCGAACGACATCTGAAGCGCTAAGGCGTATGAAAGCAATCCCTTTGATCCCTTTGAGGATACGCATACCCTGCACTAAGCCAGAACGCACGCGGTAAGGCAAATCTATCTGAGAATCATCCCCAGTAATGATCACGTGTGAGCGTTCTCCCATACGCGTCAAAAACATCTTGAGCTGCATCTCAGTAGCGTTCTGGGCTTCATCCATGATGACGTAGGCATTGTTAAGCGTACGACCACGCATATAGGCCAGCGGGACTACTTCGATAATATTGTTGGCGAGATAGTGTTTGAGCTTCTCGCTATGAATCATATCTTCGAGTCCATCGTAAAGCGGCCTTAGATAAGGATCAACTTTATCTTTGAGATCACCGGGCAAAAATCCAAGACTTTCCCCCGCATCCACCGCAGGGCGGCAGAGGACAATTTTCTTGACTCTTTTCTCTTTAAGCGCTCTCACCGCCAAGGCGACTGCGATATAGGTTTTACCCGTTCCCGCAGGGCCAATAGCAAAGATAATATCGTTTTTTTGCTCAGCGGCTACGATCTGTCGCTGTCCCTTATTTTTGGGCTTTATGGTGATGCCTCCACTCCCATGCACCAATACAGTATCAGCGCTTGCGATTTCGGGTTTAGCTTCCCCGTTTTCACCGCTTTGCGGAACGATTAGCTCGGTAAAACGATTTTCGGAGATACGGCCTTTGCGACGAATTTCGTCAAGGAGAGAAGTGAGGATCGATTTAAGGGCATCGATTTTTTCGGCTTCTCCTTTGATTTTGAGTTCGTCTCCCCGGGCCACGATTTTGATTTCGGGGAACCCCTCTTCGAGCCTTTGGAGGCGCAAATTGTTTACGCCATAGACTTCGAGCGGGCTAATGTCATGTAGCTGGAAAGTATGCTCGGTCAATACGGGCTAGTATTTAGTAGGTAAAAACTTACAACGAATAAAATACGTACTTTTGTACTTCGTTTCCAAGACAAAGCTCATTGGAAATAGGGGTACAAATACGCTTGTAGAGGGGAATCTGGATTTACGGAGTTTCGTAAAAAAAGTTGGTCTAATGAAAAATTTATCATCATCAGCCTTCCTAAACGCTCTCCTGACATTAAGTTGATTTGCGCCACGATAACTCGTAATATGCCATAGAATTACAATAAGCCCCAGTTCAAACACACAATGTCTATCATCACCCTCACATCCGACATGGGCGGCACTGGCCACTACCCAGCTTTGGTAAAAGGGGTGATCTTGTCATTGTATCCAGCCGCTAACCTGATTGACATCACCCATGAGATTCAAAACTTTGATCTGATGGAAGCGGCCTTTGTGGTCAAAAACACTTTTCCAGCCTACCCTGCAGGCACCATTCATCTCATTGCGATTGATCCCGACACCACTGATGACAATACAGGCTTGGTGATGAAATACCAAGAACAATACTTCATTGGCCCAGACAATGGGGTCCTCAGCTTGATTTCAGAAGGGCAAGCAGAAAAAGTAGTGGTAATCGAAAACGAGGGCTTGATGCGAAAAAATTATCCCAAGTCCTTTCGGGCGGCTCGATACTATGGCCCCACGGCAGCATTTTTGGCTTCTGGGGGTACCTTAGACGAAATAGGACAGAGCCATCAGATGCGAGAGTTGCGGTGGGGAGCCCCCTCTTATGCCGGCAACTGTCTGCGCGGTAAGATCATTCATATTGATAAGTTTGGCAATGCTATCACCAATATTGACCGCCACGGTTTTTTGGATATCAAGAAAAATCGTCGCTTTGAAATCTACGTTAGAAACGTTCGCCTAAGGCGCATTGTCAACACCTACTCTGATGTAAGCAAAGCTGATGCCCTCGCGATATTTGGAGAAGGAGATATGCTAGAGATTGCCATGCGAGAAGCCTCCGCAGCAGAGTTGCTCGGACTTAAGGTTCATGACATGATCACGATTGAATTTAATGGCTAATTACTTGAGCCCATCGTCCTCGTATTCTGGCTCTTCTTCCTCTGGAAGTACTCGTTCTTCCTCAAATTCTAGATCTGCCTCGTCGCCTTCATCATCTAACAAATCTTCATTAAACAGCCACTCTAATTCGGAGCCATTGTCTTGGAGCTCTTGTACTGCTTCACCTGTAGCCACCCCATTGAGAAAAGCCTGGTTTTTGGCCTCAGCTCCAAAATATTGCGATCTCAGATTGTCAAGATAAGTAATCATCCGTGGGGTGAGCAAAAGATCGTTTTTGAGTCTTTGTTGGGAGGTAAACCAAGGCGTCTTGTTGCGATACTTAATCACTTTGGCGCAATAGAGACTAATCACATAAGTATGAGACTCATATACCAATTTGATTTCGGGTACAAAACACTCGGGGCCGGCCAAAGGTGCTTCATAGTAAGAGAAGTCGTCTAAATTATTGATAGAATCATCAACAGCGTACTCAATGGAAACAAACTTCTTGTCATACTTCTTAGAATACAAAAAGGTAAGATCGATATCCGCTTCTAGGTCCATGAGGACTAAATAAACCTTACTCGCTTCCTCAGTGCCACTGGTCTGGGCAGATGTTAGTGCCGGCTTCCCAAACAAAATCAGTAGGAGAACCAGGGGCAACGAAATTCTTTTTAGCATAAATGTGTAGGTGAAGTTGATACCCAGATATCTTTACAATATACGTTCCAATCTCCAAATTGGTACATTCGATTTTCTTGTTTAATTGTTTTGCATTCTAATTGAACAATATGTGTTGAAATTCTGAGCAATAAACATTAGATTAAGGCTATGATTGAGAGGGAAACACACATTTAAACTTCAACACCTTACAGAAAAGCAAAATCCACAACGGCTCAATACCTTTCTAAAAACTACAAAACCACAACACAATTGTTTGGCTTAGGCCTAGCAAATCCTGATTGGTATATTTTCAGTGAGCCAAAATGTGTCTTTGCGAACGGGTAGAAAATCCGCTTGCCTATGACCAAAGAGGAAAGAATCAACACAATCTCGCTCGATTTTGACCTGCTCTTTCAATCTTTACCAGACGCGTGTATCATTAAAGATATGTCGTGCCACTGGCTTGCGTATAATAAGAAAGCTCAATCGCTTTTTACCCTACCACCTAAGCTCGCGGTTCACAACGACTTCGAATTATTTTCATCTGAGGTGGCTCGCCAAATCCAAGAGTATGATCGGGTAGCCTTTGCTAGTGATCATTCTACTCCTCAAATCATCTCTTGGTCGATCAACGAACAGGATCAGCAATTGCTACAGATCAAACGCTCCAAGATTTTGCTCAATGATACAGCCTACCTCCTGTGTCAAATCCAAAAACTAGAGCTAGCCGAAAATCATCCCGAGATATACCGAGTTCTGGAGCTGATCAAACATACTCTGGCCAATCACACCCAAGAATCTTTTCTCGAAAGAATCGTCAGAGGAATTGCTAAAACACTAGATGTTGAGTATGTGATGATCTGTACCTTGGATCGTGATGCATATCAGCTTAGTAGTCAAGCCTTTTGGATGAAAGACCGTTTGGGGACCCACTCATACTCCATCTCAGAAACCCCGTGTGAAAAACTCATCAATACTACCGAAAGTCTCTGTATCGTAGCCAATGCGGCCAAACTCTATCCCAAGGACAAGGATCTTGAAGACCTATCTATTGAAGGCTATCTGGGAGTCCCGCTTTTCAACTCTACTCAACAGTTGATCGGTCATCTCGTCATCATGGATACTAAGCCCCTCTCACGAGTAGCCATGGCCCAAACAGTAATGCAAATTTACTCCTCAAGGATTGCCGCAGAGCTAGAACGAAATCAAAAGGAGGAGCTCTTACGCCTAGCGGAACAAGAAAACCAATTGATTCTTGAGGCAAAAGTCAAAGAGCTAGACGAAAAAAATCAACAGCTTCAACAATACATTGACTCGAATCTCCAATTAGAAAATTTTGCCTACGTTGCTTCTCATGATCTAAAGGAACCCTTGCGGACCATTGGCAACTTTAGTCAACTCCTCAAAAGGCGTTATACCGATATCTTAGACCAAGATGGTAAAGAGTTTCTAGACTTTATCATTTCTGGAGTCTCTGATATGAGTCAATTGATAGAGGGTTTACTTGAGTTTGCTAGGGTTAACTCTCAAGATGCAGAAAAAGAACACATCAATCCTAATGATTTGATCAACAGTGTTTTAGATTCATTACAGCAAGTCATCAAAGAGAGTAAAGCCCTCATCACAGTAGAGTCAATGCCACAACACATCTATGCCAATCCTGTACAGCTAAAGCAAGTATATCTCAACCTTATCAGTAATGCTATCAAGTTTCGTAAGCCCGATCTGGCTCCCCGAATCGTATTGCGTAGCCAAGAAAACGAGAGTACGTGGCAGTTTTGTGTAAGTGATAATGGGGAAGGTATTCGCCAAGATTTCTACGATACTATTTTCATGCTATTTCGTAAACTTCACTCTCGCCACGATCACCAAGGCAGTGGGATCGGTTTGGCTATTTGTAAGGAAATTGTCTCACAACATGGAGGCAAGATATGGCTAAGTTCTACAGAAGGAGAGGGTACCACCTTTTATTTTACCCTAGCAAAGTAATTGCGTCTCTACCATAAGTGGCTAGAAAGCCGTAAATTTGCAGCATATGCAAACGGTCGCATTTCATACGCTTGGCTGTAAACTAAATTTTACAGAGACTTCGGCCATCGGTCGTCAGTTTCTGGAAAATGGATTTAGCAAGACAGATTTCTCCTCTGTCGCTGACGTTTATGTGGTTAATACCTGTTCAGTAACAGAAAATGCCAATAAAAAATGCCGCAACATCATTAGACAGGCTCTCAAACAAAATCCTGAGGGTTATGTCATTGTGGTGGGCTGTTATGCACAACTCAAACCGAAGGAGATTTCGCAAATCCCTGGTGTTGATCTTGTTCTAGGAGCAGGGGACAAATTTAGGATTATGGAGCTGGTAGAGGATTTTACCAAAGAGCCAAATCCCTGCGTTTACAATAGCGAGATTCAAGAGGTCAATGGTTTTGTAGATGCTTATTCTTTAGGCGACCGTACCCGCTCTTTCCTTAAAATTCAAGACGGTTGCGACTACAAATGCTCTTTTTGTACCATCCCATTGGCGAGAGGCAAGAGTCGTAGTGATAGCCGAGAGAATATACTCCGCAATGCCGCAACCCTTGCCCAAAAGGGAATTAAGGAAATCGTACTAACAGGGGTCAATATTGGAGACTATGGCAAAGATCAACCTGGTAGCTTTTTTGATATCGTGCAAATGCTCGATACAGCACCCGAACTATCAGGGGTAGAGAGAATTCGTATTAGTTCCATTGAACCGAACCTCCTCAACAACGATATTATCGCGTATGTGACTCAAGCCCAGCGCTTTATGCCGCACTTTCATGTGCCGCTGCAAAGTGGAAACAACGAGATGCTAGCCAAGATGAGGCGGCGTTATCGGCGAGAGTTGTATGTCGATCGAGTTCAAACCATTAAGGCCTTGATGCCAGATGCTTGTATAGGCGTGGATGTGATCGTTGGCTTTCCGGGAGAAACCGATACCCATTTTGAAGACACCTATCAATTCCTCACGGAGCTCGACATTTCCTATCTACACGTTTTTTCTTATTCAGAACGAGAAAATACGGTTGCGATCAATATGGATGGGGCTGTACCCTTAAAGGTCCGGCATGCCAGAAGTAAGCGCCTGCGAATGCTTTCAAATAAAAAGCGTCGTGTCTTCTACGAAAACTTCGTGGGTCAAGAACGGCCCGTATTGTTTGAAGGGAAAGCGAACCCAGGTGGCATGATGCATGGCTTTACAGACAACTATATCAAAGTGGAGACGCCTTTTAAAGCCGAGCTAATCAACGCCATCAGGAAGCGTGAGCTAGTCGAAGTCAATGACAAAGGCATCATGCAGTTAGAAAAGACAGAGGCTGCAGTAGAGTATTCTGTACCTCATTGATTTTACCTTCGATCTTATTGTTTTTTTGCTGCTGCTTCGCAGAACGCTATGTCAATTGGGCGCGGCATGCATGTGCCTATAATGTGATCAAAATATTTTCCTCAAAGGATGAGCGTTCTGCGCAGCAGTAATCCCTATACAAGGAACTACTTACCTGCCTAGTTTTCGACTAAGCTTTTGCGCTTAAGCTGATAATTACGGTACAGCCAAAAGCCTCCTACTAGGGCGATCAGTAAGAACGGCAGAGCCAGTAGGTAGAGGATACCAAAATTGAGCCCTTCACCAACGTACATATTTCCAGCCTCATCCTTTGCCGCAGCAGCACTTTTACATTGGGTACATTGCGCATAAAGGGAATGAGCGTTCCACAAAGTGGCCATCCCAAAAACCAAAAAGCGAAATAAGATCTTTTTCATGGCACTAAACTGGTTGACAGGGTGCAACTAAAAAGTAAACGATCACTCCAGTTACTGATACGTAAAGCCAGATTGGAAAAGTGATCCGAGCGATCTTGCGATGACGGTCATAGCGTTCGCTCAGACCTCGATAGACCGAAAAAGTAGCCAGAGGTACGATAGCCGCCGACAGGACCACATGCGAAATTAATAGTAGATAGTAATAGGTCGCAGGGATGAGGCCATCATCACAGTACTTCACATGTCCCACCGCAAGGTGATAGAGCACATAGGAAATCAGGAAAAAAGCCGAAAGACTAAAGGCTGATAGCATCATCAATCGGTGCTGCTTAATTTTTTTCTGCTTAATAAAGACAAACCCTAGCACCAATAGTACACTCACGATCGAATTTATGCCAGCGTTGAGAGCGGAGAGGATAAAGGGATTAAAACCGAGTTCAAGCTTGGGCAACAAATCGGGCGTCATCATGATTGCTACCAGTAGGGGTACAGCAACCGAGACGGTCCAAATAAGGGGGACGTATCGCTTATCGTCAAACTTAGAAACCGTGCTATTCATACTTATTCTGGATCAGTTGTTAATAAGGACGGAGCATCAATCTCATCCTCATATTCTAACCGCCAAAGGGCTACTAAAGTTTCTTGTAATTTGCGTTCTTCCTTCAGATTAGTACCGACAAAATTGGCCCTGAGCTTACCATCTTTGTCCACCAAGCTGATATAGAAATCGGTAAAAGCTTTATAGTCTGTACCTTCGTGGAGCATACGACTATTGCCGAGTGCATTGGCCGCTAAATTGTAAACGGCTTCCCTATCACCATGCAAAATTGGCCAATAGCGGGCATCTACATCCTCCATTTGAGGTTCATAAGCTTTTAGATCAGCTAAACTGTCTCCCGTACTGATAGAGAGAAAGCGGAGCTCGGGATTATTTTCCCACTTTACATTGTCGTAGATGCGTTTCATGTTGCCATGAAGTACCGTACGCTTGCTACCGGAGTCGTCTCGAGCCGAAAAGAAGTTGATCAATAGCATATGACCTCGCAGGCTTTCAGAGGTCCATTCGTTGCTATCTAGATCATAAAGGGTAAAGTCTTGCGGCAGAGACCTGACGACGCTATCATCCGTAGCCAAAGTCTGGTAAACATAAGGCACAGAGTGATAAACCGGTTTGGAAAATAGATACAAAAATGCCACTAAGATTAGTGGCATTCCTAATACTATACTTAAGATAATTCTTGTTTGCGAAAATTTTGCCATTATTCGTGGATTATACCAACGAACCCCAAGAGCCACCTTCCCAAATCAAGCCTATAATCAGCCATACGATAAAGATGAAGGGGACTAAGATCACAAAGCCTAGCCGTTTTACTTCATGGCGCAAGTGCATAAACTCTGCGACAATGTAAAATGCTTTGAAAATCGTCAACACAATGAAAGTGGAGACTACAATAGCTTTTATTGTGGCGTCAGAGAGGCCAAACCATTCACCATAAAATGCCTTTGTAAAAGCTATCACAAATTCGAAAGCGGTTAGACCTAAAAGAATCCAGAAGGTTCGAAAGATCGATTTTCTTGCTGCTGCTCCGTCTGCTGTTGCCATAGTATATAGGTATCTTTCTGTGTGTTCTTTAAATAAGATAGAAGAAGGTAAATACAAAGACCCATACCAAATCCACAAAGTGCCAGTATAGTCCAATTTTCTCAGTCATTTCGTAGTGTCCTCGACGGTCGTAAGTACCTTTAACGACATTGAGAAATAGCATCACGAGAAGAACTACGCCTGAGAATACGTGTGTACCATGAAAGCCTGTAACAAAGAAGAACAAATCTGCAAAACCGGCCGGCCCGTACTCATTGGCAAATAAATTTGCTCCACCATCAGTCAGGTTCCATTTTTCTTGTTCTTCACGTGCTGCCAGAGCGGCTCCTTCTAGTTTGTTGCGCTCTTCTTCACTCATCACAGGAGCAGTAGCGGCGATTCGATCAACCACAAAGCGCTCCTCCACGGGATGTCCATCCGCAAGGCGGAATCCAATGATGGCTTTTTCTTTAGTATTAAAGATATCTTCGTTTTCTTCTCTGACGGGATAAGCGACCACAATGTCGCTTCCGGTATTTAGCTGAGAGATATTTAAAAGACTAGCCTCTTTCTTTGACAGCATATAGGTACCGGCATGCGTATGGGAGGCTTCTTCTAGGATCATGTCGATATGTGTCGTATTGGTGATGGTCGCTCCATCGCGAACGGTCAGTGAAGCCACTACGTGTTCGTCATCCCCTTCGTAAGTTGGCATAAGCTGTACCATCGCATGCTCTTCTAAGACTGACTGAGGCACAATACTGCCCTCAAAATCAACGATTTCGGCAGCATAGGCACCATCCGCAGTACCGATGATGAAGTGATACCATTCGTAGGCCTGACAACCTAAGAAAGTTGCCCCACCGATTATCGTAAACAAGACCCACTTCGCAACTTCGTTTTTAGATTTACGATGGCCCGCTTCGACCGCTAGTACCATCGTCACGCTACTAATAATGAGGATGAAGGTCATAATACCCACGAAGACCAAAGGGGCTTCTATATGAGCAAATTCATACAGGAAGGGGGTGTGGGTAAAAACATTTTCCGGATTTGACCAAGCGTAACCTTCGGTGGTAGCACTAACGCGCAGCGCTCCATAAGTGATCAGGAGAGCCGAAAAGGTAAAGGCATCTGATACGAGGAAAAACCACATCATTAGCTTGCCATAGCTCGCTTTAAATATGGGTCGTTCGCCTTCTATTAACGCTTTTTTATCGACAGCTGTATCCGCCATGAATAATAATTAGTGTGGTTCTTTGGAAAGACAAATTTAATATAAACTTCTAGAAAACCTCAATTTCGATTAGGCAATTAAAGATAAAGACTTACCTAGCCTCATCAGCTCTGGGTATATTTCAAAAATAAGTATAAATACAACCATAAAGCCCCTAAAAAATGCCAGAAGGTTGCCGTTAGTTCATAACCGATAGCCATTCCTTCCTTGGTATATTTTTTAGCAACGGTCTTGATCCAAGTAACAACCACCGCAATGATTGCAGCGACTAAGTGCAAGACGTGCAAGCCCGTAAAAATATAAAAGAAAGAAACCGTATTATCGACTCTGCCAGGGTTAATTGCGTCTGTACGGGCCGAATCTACTAGCGGAAGACCACTTGCCGTCAACTCTTCCCAAGCTTGAAACTGTCCTAGGATAAACCAGACCCCTAAAACGAGGGTCATGCCTAAAGCCAATAGCGCTTTGGTATGTTCTCCCCGCTTACCTGCCCAAACGGCATATTGCATTGGGACACTACTAAAGAGAATCACTAGCAGATTGGTAAACAATACCGCAGGCAAATCATAAATCATTGGCTGGGCCAAAAATGATTTATTGACGAGGTAGGCACTAGTGAGACTACCAAAGATCATGATTACCGTAAGCAAAAACAGCCACATTGCGAAGCGCAATGGGTGTACGATATAATTTTTCTTTTCTAAACTCATCCCTACTTCCATATCATTCACATTTTAGGATAACCAAAAGATTAACTGCATCAGTGGCAGGTAAAAAAATGAAGCAAATAGTAGGTAACGTGCGTTTTTCAAATTATCAGGCTGTCGAAACAACATTAGCGCTGGCACCGAAAAGAGTAATCCAATGCTCACTAAGCCGAGCATGCCATAGAATTCAACCATTTCCATTCGATAGGGAAACCATGCCATGATTGCCAAGCAGAGTGAGTAGGCCAAGACCAGACGCGCACTTCGCTTTGAACGTCCACTAGCGGTGGGTAACATGCGAAATCCGGCCAATTTATAGTCATCGTCCATTAGCCAAGCTATGGCCCAGAAATGAGGGAATTGCCAGAAGAACTGAAAGGCGAAGAGTAACCATCCGCCACTTGTCAACGCTCCAGTGAAAGCGACCCAGCCAATCATCGGAGGTAGTGCTCCGGGAATGGCTCCTACAAAGACAGCAAAGGGTGTCATCTGCTTCATCGGAGTGTAAACAAAAGCATACGATAAATAGCCAATAATCCCTAGCAAAGCGGCAGGAAGATTGAAAAAGTAACCCAATAGTCCTACTCCGCCAATCCCCAATAGCAAGGCAAAAATCAGGGTTTCTCCATCTGTCAGACGACCTTCGGGCATGGGCCGGGCCGCAGTTCGCGTCATCTTTGCATCTAAGTCTTTTTCAAACAACTGGTTTAGGGCGTTGGCCCCTCCCGTAATCATAAAGCCTGCTAAGCCTACAATCAACAACTGGATCCAACTAGCGGTTCCAGCAGCGGCGATAGCAAAACCAAAAACCGCAGAAAAGGCCACAAAGCTGGTAAGTCGCATTTTGGTAAGTTCCAAAAATGCTTTTGCCTTTGCTCCTAGGCCTAGCTTTCGATTATCTACATAAGTCTTCGACTGCATTCCCTATCGAGTTATTTATTTTCAAGTGCCAGTTCTCCTCTCATTCTTTTTTCTGGAGCACTTTGATTTTTTTTAATTCGCCATAAAGCCATCACCATCGTCACCACGCTTGCAAACAGCATGCTGGCCAGCAAAAGATGTAATGGCTGCAAAATTTTGGGTAAGCCCAAATGGTGCATCCCCAAACCCATCAAGATCTCTGTGCCTACAATAGCGATGGAAAGAAGGCCAAGGTTTTTGAGGAGCGTAGAGCTTTCCCAAACTGCTTTTAGTTGCCATCCGACCACGCCCATTACCAGCACTACGGCATAGTAGAAGAATTTATGGTAAGTGTAACTAATACCAAGATGAGAGAGCCAGTTTTCTCTTTCGGCTTCGCCGAACGCTTTAGCTACTTCGTCGACCCCTTCGCGTACCTGTGTCCCTAGTAGCAATTGAGCCAGGATCACCACAAGCACCAGAGCTGCTAATGATAAGGACTTGGTATCAATTGCAGGCATATGATTTCCCATCTTCTTCCAACGCTCAGGATATGATAGTAGCGCGCCTCCTATAAATGCGGTGAGCACAATCAAAGCCATAAACATATGCAGGGTGATAGTTCCCACTTGGAGATCTGTCCGTACTACATAAGCGCCCAAGCCTCCTTGCAAGATGACTAGGACCAAGCCAGCCAAACTCCAGCGAAAGACCGAGGGAAGCGTTCTGCGAAGCGGTAAAGCAAAAAGAACGGTTAGGATGCCTAAGAAGCCGATGATAACTCCCAAGAGTCGGTTCAAATATTCAATCCAAGTCTTAGTGGCTTCAAAGTCTGCAATCTCTTTGCCAGCGACAGCAAAGCGTACTTTGTAATCCGCAGGTAGTTGAGAGATGTCTGTTGGGGGAACCCATTGCCCAAAGCATTTTGGCCAATCGGGGCAGCCCATACCGGAACCGGTCATTCTCACTAAGCCTCCAACGAGGATCAAAAAGAGAATGGCGCCAACCGTTATCCATGCGATTTTTTGGTATCGCCTAACGATTTGCGCCATTTTGTTATCCGTTATTATCAATTAAGATTCTGTATTCGTATCCTCAATTACCTCGTTTTCAGCGGGGATGCTAGGCTGCTGTGGCTCAGGCATAGTGGCAGGGCGAGGAAATCCTTCCTCGTACTCTACCTCCTCATCTGGAATGTGTTGAGGAAGGTAATCTTTCTTCACACCAGGCTTACTGTAATCGTATGGCCAGCGGTAAACTTTAGGGATAGCTCCAGGCCAGTTACCGTGTCCAGGATTGACTGGAGTAGTCCATTCGAGAGTATTAGCTTCCCATGGATTGGCAGAGGCTTTCTTACCACGGAAAATGCTGTAGAAGAAGTTCCAGAGGAAAATCACCTGCCCAATACCACCTACTAAGGCTGATACAGTGATAAACTTACTGATATCACCAAACTGGGACATAAAGTCAAAGGCTGTGTAGGCGTAATAGTGGCGAGAAACCCCTCCTAACCCCATGAAGTGCATCGGGAAGAATACGCAGAACAAGGCCACAAATGTCAACCAGAAGTGGACATACCCTAAGCGAGAATTCATCATGCGTCCGAACATCTTCGGGAACCATTGATAAACACCCGCGAAGAAGCCGAAGGCCGAGGCACTACCCATTACGAGGTGGAAGTGAGCCGTTACGAAATAAGTATCGTGAAGAGGAATATCCAATGCAGCGTTACCAAGGAAGATACCAGTGATACCGCCAATAATAAAGAGTGATACCAAGCCGATCGCAAAGAGCATCGGGGTAGTAAAGCGAATATTACCTTTCCAGAGGGTGGTTATGTAATTGAAGGCTTTGATCGCCGATGGGACCGCAATGACAAGCGTAAAGAACATGAAAATCGTTCCGAGAAACGGATTCATACCCGTTACAAACATGTGGTGGGCCCAAACGATAAAGGAGAGAATCGCGATCGCTACCATAGAAAGGATCATCGCTTTGTAACCAAAGATTGGCTTACGAGCGTGAACCGATATAACCTCAGATGAGATACCTAAGGCAGGTAGGAGTACGATGTATACTTCAGGGTGGCCCAAGAACCAGAATAAGTGCTGGAACAAGATCGGGCTACCGCCTTGATAGTGAAGAAGCTCACCACCAATGTAAATATCAGATAGGTAGAAACTTGTACCGAATGAACGGTCAAAAATTAACAGCAATGCTGCGGAAAATAGTACAGGGAATGAAAGTACCCCGATGATTGCTGTCAAGAAGAAAGCCCAGATCGTCAAAGGCATACGATCTAGTGTCATCCCTTCAGTACGCAGGTTAAGTACTGTGGTAATGTAGTTGATACCACCAAGTAGTGATGAGGCGATGAACATAGCCATCGCTACTAGCCACAATGTCATACCCGTACCGGAGCCAGAGATTGCTTCAGGCAAGGCACTTAGCGGTGGATAAATGGTCCAACCACCAGCTGCGGGGCCAGACTCGACAAAAAGTGATACGATCATGATCACACTGGAAATAAAGAAGAACCAGTAAGAGAGCATGTTCATAAAACCGGAAGCCATATCTCGGGCTCCTAATTGTAGCGGAATCAAAAAGTTACTGAAAGTTCCACTCAAGCCGGCTGTCAATACAAAGAATACCATAAAGGTTCCGTGCATAGTTACCAGAGCGAGATAAAACTCAGGACTTATTTGGCCTCCTGGCGCCCATTTCGAACCAAGCAAGGTTTCCAAGAACGCAAACTGCGTATCAGGAAAGGCTAGCTGAAGGCGGAACAAGAGGGACATTCCGATACCAAGGATTGCCATTACAATACCGGTAATCAGGAATTGCTTGGCGATCACCTTGTGGTCTAGACTGAACACGTAGTTCGTCCAGAAATTTCCGTGATGATGATGATGGTCATGCCCTTCAGCGTGAGCGGCCAGATCATCGTGAAAATCGCTAGTTTGCGCTTTGATTGCGTCAGACATATTCTAAATTTCCTTTGATCACTAATTATTGTTCATACTAATCTCGACTTCCTCTTCTTCAGCGTCAGCTACTTTCTCCTCTGTTTCCGACTCATCCTCTACTTCCGCCTCATTTGCGGTACTACTTTGAGGTTGAGTGGATTTCCAAACAGAATAGAAAGGTTGCTGCGAAGCGAGCCAATTTTTATACTCAGCCATCTCTACAATACGCACGATACGGCGCATATTATAGTGGCTACCTCCACAGATTTGCTGGCAGGACATCTCAAAGTTAAACTTCTCATTATCCGTTCTGTCCCGCCATTCGGCAGTAGTATACAATGGAGTAAAGGTGAACGAGGTTCTCATTCCCGGTACTGCATCCATTTTCACCCTAAAATGGGCGAGTGTCATGCTATGAAGGACATCTTTGGACTTGATCCATACCTTCACGGGGACTCCTTTCGGGAGAACGATATCTCCGGCAGTAGCATCGATGACCAAATCATCTTGACTGTTACGTTGGCGCAGATCCAACCCATACTGATTGATACCATCGATGTAAGCAACACTAGCCTTACCAAACTTGAGGTCTGCCCCGGGGTAGCGCGCTACCCAACGAAACTGCTCACCTTGCATTTCGATTTCTATCGCATCCTCAGGCATTTCGGACATCATGGTTTCGTCCCAAACCACATAACCCTGGATAACCAATATGGCCATCACAATAGCAGGTACTAGCGTCCAAATAACCTCTAGCTTGTTATTGTGAGGATAGAATAAGGCTTTGGTCCCCTCACGATGGCGATAACGCCAAGCGAAATAAAAGAGTAAGGTGCCTGTTACCACTACTACAAATACCGATACGATGGTGGTTGCCCACATCATTTTGTCGATATCTTGGCCGTGTGCAGATGCTGCTTCTTGCATAAACATCATCCTGTCGCCATAGTAGATCGAAGAGCCGAAGCCGAGCACTAATAGGGCGATCCAAAATAGGACGAATAAATTCGCATTGACCTTATTGGCATCCCAATTCGCAAAAGGATCGATTTCCTTTAGGCGAAACACCAAATAAAGGTTGATACTCACGAGGACGAAGATGGCCGCGAGAAGTATCTGTGCTATGCTAATGATTGATGATAAATCCATATGCTTTATCTATGGTTCGGCTGGTAAAGCCTATCGTAAGATATAACTACTAAGCTAATATATTGTTAAAAATAAATATATATTTTTTTCTATACAGGCCCCGTACTGTGGTGCAAGCTTTCTTCCAAATAAGGATGGTTAGTTGGTACTAAATTGGTGCGGCTCAACGCTCGGAAGACCACCGCAATAAAGATTCCGGCAAATAGCATGAAAGAACCCAACTCAAGGAATCCGATACCCGCGAATTGGCTAACGGCTCCAGGCATAATCATCACAAAGAGGTCGTGCCAATGACCATAAAGGAGGATAATCCCTACGGGAACGTATATCTCTGGACGACGCTTTGCGTTTCGAGTCATTAAAGCCACAAATGGGATAAGGAAGTTAACCAATACATTGAGGTAGAACATCGGTGCATAGCCTAAATAAGTCGCGTCGTGTACACGGTAGCGAGTGACATAATAGGCACCTTCCTCTGGGATGTTAGAATACCAGATCAGAAGATATTGAGCAACCCAGATATATCCCCAAAATACAGAGAAGCCAAAAGTATATTTACCTAGGTCATGTAAGTGAGAGTCATTGACGTAAGACATCAAGCCGTACTTCTTCGCTACGAGAATGATAAAGTACATTGTTACCATCGCAGAGAGCATAGAACCTGCAAATACATAAACCATAAAGATGGTGCTAAACCAATGCGGCTCTAGTGATTTGATCCAATCTACAGTAAAGAAGCTGTAAGAAAGGGCAAAAAGGATAATATGAATCGCAGCGATCGTAGTACTACGTCTAAATATCCAAGTAGGACGATTTTGGTCCCAATTGGTAAGGTTATCTTCTTTCTGAGAAAGATTACGCAACCAGAAGGCTGCTCCGATCCAGATCGCAAAGAAGATTATGTTGCGAGTGATGAAGAAGCCTTGATTTAGATAACCTGCCTTCTTGGAAATGATGTGATCAGTACCATAAGCCCAATCATACAGGTCTGGCAAGAACAAAAAGAGTATCGCCAAGCCAATTACCCCAACGGGTAGATAACTTGATATTGCCTCCGGAATTCGACGAATCGCTACATGCCATCCTGCATTACCAATAGTGTGAATGGTAAGGAAGAAAAGGGCTCCTAAGGTTAGCGTAATGAAGTAAACAGAGTTAAGTAGAATATTCGCTAATAAGCGAGTTCCTTTAGTGATAGGGCGATCGTGGGCAGATCTTTCGTGCCCATGACCATGCTCATCACCGTGCTCTGCTGGTTCATCTGCAACAGAGTGAATATCAGTTTCGGCATGTTGAGTTGCCGGAGCTTCGATAGTGCTATGCTCACCGTGGTGGTCGCCATGTCCACCGCCATGATGCACACGCCCCGGAGGCTCTGGCATGACAAAAAAGCCGATCAGGGCCAGTACCAATCCTACTCCAATCAGGAGATAGGCAACATTTGCAACTTTGCTAAAATCAAAGCGCTCGTTGATCTCGGTTGTATGATGTGAATTCGCCAATGGTATATCTGGTTAATCGGTTAAACTATTCGCTTTGTTTTTGGAACTCCTGCACATAGCAGATGACCATCCAGCGCTCCTGAGGAGTAAGCTGGGAGGCATATGAACCCATCACCCCTTTGCCGTAAGTAATGGAGTGATACATTTTACCTTCTGATAGGTTTTTCAAACCTACGCCGGTGGCAGATTTGTAGGAAGGCACGACCGCAAACTTACCAGAAGTAGGGAGATAACCTTTACCATCGCCATTTTCACCGTGGCAAATCGCACACATAATGGTGTAGAGCTGCTTACCTCTCGCGTAGGTAGTCTCATCGCAATTGAACCCACGAGCTGTATCAGGGTCAATCAGTGGAGAAAATACACTAGTTGCCGAAAGCTCGTATCCATCGGGTGTGTTGGGCAGCGCATAAGGTTCGTACTCTTCGCCACGATACCAAGATTCACCCCGGGGAATCGTTCCCTCAGGCGGAAGAAAAGAAGAAAGACCTTGCGGGGCATCCTGCGGCTGACCTTCGGGGCTATATTTGACCAACGCATCTGGATTCTCCTCTGAGACCGTTTGAGAATAAGGCTCTAAAGGAATTGAGTAGAACATGTTGGGAGCGTACTCAAAGTTACGCTTTGACTTATCAGTCCAACAACCCGTGAGGCCCATAGCAGCTACAGAGCACACTAGCGTTAGACGAATGGTAGTATATATGTTTGTTCCTTTCATGGATCTAACTTAGATGGTTGCTTCTTTTTCAGAAACTTCGTATGCACCGGTAGTATTGAATACTTCACGGATCGCCGCCTCTTCTTCTACTACTTTTTCTTTATCAATGACCACGACGAAAACGTCATCGGTTTGGCGTTCATCGAAGATGCGAGCCTTCTGACCAGGCCAATGCCTCGCTACCGCAAAAAAGGTAAATACCATACCATGGGCTGCAAAAAGTACCGTTAGCTCAAAGGTAATCGGCACAAAATCAGGCCATGCCAATGAAGGCTTACCCCCAATATTCATGGGCCAAATCACCCCATAGATTGCCCCCATGAGAAGCAGTGCATTAGTAAAGCCCAGCAAACCGTAGATAAAGGAAGCAACTGTGAGTCGCGTTCTCTTGATATTTAGGTAGGGCTCAATGCCGTGGATTGGAAAGGGAGAAAATACATCTACCACAGGTACACCTTGGTCCTTGAGCTTGCCTAGGCCTTCAAGTAGCGCATCTATGTTCCAGTATTTCCCTAACAAATAATTTTTTTCCATTACTCTAATGCTTCAGTCTTCTAATAGATTTTCTTAGGCGTTTATGATAGGGGCTTGTTCTACGCCCAGATTCTCAGGTTTCTTAGGGTGGTGCAATAAGGTCTTAACCTCAAACATATTAACCACTGGTACATACTTGGAGAAGAGGAGGAACAAGGTCATAAAGAGCCCGAAGGTTCCGGCAAAGATGCCAATCTCAACCCAGGTAGGTGTATAATCAGCCCAACTAGAGGGCAAGAAGTCTCGGTGAAGAGAGGTAACGATGATTACAAATCGTTCGAACCACATGCCAATATTCACAAAAATGGAAATGATAAAGGTGATCACCATATTGGTCCGAATCTTACGGAACCAGAATAGTTGTGGCGTGATTACATTACAGGTAAACATGATCCAATAAGCCCAAGCATAAGGCCCAAAGGCACGGTTGATAAAGATGTAGCGTTCCCACAAGTTACCAGAATAGTATGCGATAAATAGCTCTGTGGTATAAGCCAATCCTACCAGTGAGCCCGTTGCAATGACGATTTTCGCAATAGACTCCATGTGGTCCATGGTGATGTAATTTTCTAATTTATACACCTTCCGAGTAACGATCATTAGTGTCTGCACCATACCGAAACCAGAGAAAATCGCTCCGGCCACGAAGTAAGGAGGGAAGATCGTTGTGTGCCATCCGGGAAGTACCGAGGTCGCAAAGTCCATACTTACAATGGAGTGTACCGAAAGTACGAGTGGGGTAGCCAAGCCGGAAAGGATCAAGGATACAACCTCGAAACGAGACCAGTTACGGGAGGAACCATCCCAACCAAAGGCAAGCGAACCATAGATAGTTGAGGCTAATTTTTTGCCCTTGCGTGCAAATCGGTCCCTTAAGGTGGCAAAATCAGGAATCATCCCTAAATACCAGAATACAAGCGATACCGTCAAATAAGTCGAGATTGCAAATACGTCCCACATCAATGGGGAGTTAAAGTTTACCCAAAGTGAACCACGAGTATTGGGTATGGGGGCGAAGTAGAATGCGTTCCAAGGACGCCCCATGTGAATCAGCGGGAATAAGGCGGCACAAAGTACCGCAAAAATCGTCATCGCTTCCGAGGCACGGTTGATTGAGTTTCGCCAAGGTTGACGGAACAAGAGGAGTACTGCCGAAATCAGTGTACCCGCGTGTCCAATCCCAACCCAAAATACGAAGTTGGTAATATCGAAGGCCCAACCAACAGTCATGTTGAGGCCCCACTCGCCGATGCCAGACCAGAAGGTCAGGCCGATCAAGCCGAAGCCGATAACCATTACCACGGCAGAAAAGGCAGTGGCACCTAGCCAAAGTAAATTGATTTTAGCCTCAATCGGACGCGCAATATCATTGGTGATTTGGGCGTAAGTGTCCGTATTGGTTACCCATTTTTGTCTAATAGGGGATGCAGCGTGGCTCATATTATCAGAGATTGATGGATCTGGTTTATACTATTTAGGTTAGGCTTTTTGGTAATCTTTCACGGCAGCCAACTCAGCCGCTTTTTGTTCGGTCTCTTCTTTATCGCGGTTTCTCACAATCGCTTGATATTTGATAGAAGGGATAGTTTTGATCTCTTCTAGCGCAGTATAGGAGCGATCTTCGCGGAAAAGACGAGAAACTTCGCTGTTAGGATCATTGAAGTCGCCAAATACAATCGCACCGGTTGGGCAAGACTGTTGACAGGCTACTTTCACCTCTCCGTCTTTAGGCTTAGCAAAAGAATCGTTTGCCTTGATCTTAGCTTTCAACTTAGCATCCTGTAGGCGCTGAACACAGAATGAGCATTTTTCCATTACCCCACGGAAGCGAACCGTAACGTCTGGA
>JBCCQN010000108.1:0-28164 GCA_039024315.1 Bacteroidota bacterium | reverse complement strand
TTTATATTATACCATTAATCGTATAAATTTTCATATTTGAACAAACATTTACTTTCAGTCGGCTCTAAGATATACAACCGACTCAGTACAAAGACCCTAGTTGCATCAGTTCTCGGAATAGTTTTGTTGGCAGGCATCCTGTCATCAACTTCCACTCCCACCGCTATCAGCGGTATTGTCAATGATTACACTTCGGTTAGCGCTATCAATGTTCAATCTGTGGATGTAGCAGATGCAAGCGCTTTTTCGGTTGGCGATAAAGCCCTCCTGATTCAAATGAAAGGCGCCCAAATATCTGTAGCGGATGACTCTACCTATGGAGACGTCAGTGATTTTGGTAACGCAGGTAATTATGAATTTCATACGGTTACTGGGATATCCGGCAATACTATCAGCTTTGACTATTTTGTTTGCGGGGATTACACCGTAGCAGATTTGGTACAACTGGTGAGAATCCCAGTATATGAAGACGCTATTATTGCGGGTACTTTGACAGCGGCTCCTTGGAATGGTACAATCGGTGGAATTCTAGCGATTGAAGCTACGGGTACCCTCACAATGAGTGATGAGATCAACGTTCAAACTGTCGGTTTTAGGGGAGGCGAACTCAATGGCCAGGCTAAAGCTGGCGGCACAACTTATATCTGTGATTTTAACTCTGGTCAAGGTGGCATTAAAGGAGAAGGCATTACGGAGGTGGCTTCGGCAGCTTGTCGTGGCAAAATGGCCAACGGCGGCGGCGGCGGCAATGACCATAATGCTGGCGGAGGCGGAGGTGGCAACTACGGCAGTGGCGGCAAAGGCGGTTGGGGCTGGAAGCCAGGTAATGCTAGTGATATCAACAAAGGAGGTATTGGTGGCTTGGAGCTACAAGATCAATATAATGCAGGCGTACCAAAGTTATTCTTAGGTGGCGGCGGCGGTGGTGGGCACCAAAACAATGGCCTCACGATAGCAGCAAGCAATGGCGCTGGTATCGTAATCATCATAGCCGACAATTTTGAAGTTCCACAAGCAAATAATATCTACGCAAACGCTCAAGATGCCCAAGATGTCCACTTCAATGATGGCGGAGGTGGTGGCGGCGCCGGCGGTTCCGTACTGCTCAAGGTCAATCATTATATCAATCCGGAAAATCTTACCATAGATGTCTCGGGGGGCGATGGCGCCACAGTCTATACGGCAAACCAACATGGACCCGGCGGAGGCGGTGGTGGTGGCTACGTCAATAGCCCCAATCCGATCCCTAATGCAATTTCTGTATCATATGAGGGCGGAGATGCTGGCTTATTTATTTCTAGTATCACCAATCGTGTACACTCTCATACCACTCATGGTGCCTATGCGGGCCAAGATGGCGCAATATTTAGTAATCTAGTTTTGCAGGACTGTTCTAAACCTCCGGTCTTAGACCTTGATAAAGATGGCCCCGGCTATAATAATTCCACTACTCATAATTTGCTCAATGTTTCGACTCCTATCGTAGCGGTCGAAGACATTGACGTTTCGGACGAAGATGATACCGAGATGCAACTCTTGATCGTGGATCTCAGTAACCCGCTCAATGGTACAGATGAATATCTTAGCGTGGTCGGTAGCATTCCTGCCAATCTAGTCCTTACTTACAGCAACGATAATCAAAGGCTAATTATCAGTGGAGCAGCACCGACCAATGATTATGCTAGCGTCATCTCGATGATCCATTATCACAATGTCGCCGGCTCACCCGATATGTCTGATCGTACGATCAGTATGTATGTCAATGATGGGGGTACAGAAAGCAATATCTCCGGTATCACGATCGAGATGTCAGCCGAACTGCTACCGGTCGAATTTATCGACATCACCGCAAAATGGGAATCAAAGCAAGCCTCCATACAATGGATCACTGCTGCCGAAGAAGGAGTTTCCCACTTTGAAATCCAGCGATCAGTTGATACACGACTCTTCCAAACTGTGGGCAATCATCCTGCAATTGGCGGCCAAGAGCGTACCAGCTATAGCTTCCAAGATTCCGAAGCAGCCAGATCAAACCAAAAAGCGATCTACTACCGCATCAAATCAGTAGATTTTGACGGACAAACGGCTTTTAGCTCTATCGTTGAACTCAAACTGCAAAAGAGCATTGATCCGATCAAAATTTCGGTTTATCCAAATCCGGCCACCGATTTTGTAGAGATTGCGGCTTCTATCGCAGAGGGAGAAATCCAAATTGTAGATCTCAATGGTAGCGTTCTCTGGCAGAGAAATACCACAGCCACTCAAAGCAATCTCCGTGAGACCGTCAACATCCAGCAATGGGCCAGAGGCATCTATTTTGTCAGAGCTATCAATCAGTATGGCACTGAAACACAAAAAATCGTCCTCCAATAAACGACAAGCTTTCTAAATATTCGAGGGGTGATCTTGCACAGATCATCCCTTTTATTTTTCCATTTAGCCATCCTTAATGCTCCATTGCGATAAATACCTTATCTTTGGCATTCCAACACCTTGGCAATTCCATGTTACGTGCTGTTATCGTAATCTTGCTCGCTTGCACCCTTAGTCCGCTGATCGCTCAGGATGGCCTGATCTCCTTTGGATTTTTGCTATCGCCTGATCGTTCCAGCCCCTCTACCTTTTTGTATTCTTACGAAGAGCAGGAAAATTTTCAGCTTATTGAAAATGCTAAGACGACCGCCAGCTTTGGGGTGGTGACGCAGTATTGGTTATCCCCTTGGGTAACGCTCCGTCTCGGTATCCAATATGCAGATCGGGGGTATAAACAAACCCGCCTTTCAGATGATTTGACGCAAATTGACATAACTCGCTATCGCTTTAGCTATCTGAGTTTCCCACTTACGGTCAAGTGTCCTCTCAACCAAGGCCCAGCCTTTGTTTATCTTTCGACGGGTATTGCCACAGACTGGTTTTTGCACGGACATGGGGGCGACTTCTCATTTTTCAATGATCAGCTCAATGATGTCTCTATGAGTTATTTGTTGGGACTGGGGGCCGAAGTAGAGCTTAACCAAACTTTTAAGTTTGCCTTCGAACCGATGTTTCGCTTAGCGGTCACCGATTATTCCGTCAACCGACGTTACCGACCCTTTTCTTTGGGGCTTGGCCTGCGTTTGCTTTATCGCTAGCGCAGATTATATCGATCCAATCTGCGGTAAAGGGCAGCGCGACTTAGGCCCAATTCTTTGGCTGCTTGACTGAGATTATGTCCATGCCGCGAAAGCACTTTTTCAATCACCATCCTCTCCACCTGTTCCAGTTTATAGGTTGGCAGTTCCCAAGTACCTAGATTCGCTGAACGTCCGTTTAAGGCAAAATCATCGCTTTGTAGGCTGGCGTTTTCGGTCATGATGATCGCTCGTTCTATCGCATGCTGCAGTTCCCTAACGTTGCCAGGCCAAGGATAAGCCCGTAAACGCTTCATAGCCGCAGCGCTGATTTGTTTGACCTCTTTTTCGTACTGCTCCGCATAACGCTTGAGATAATGCTGCGCCAAGAGGGGAATATCCTCGTTTCGTTCTCGCAAAGGAGGTAAATAAATTTCAACAGTATTGATGCGGTAAAGCAAGTCTTGACGAAAAAATCGCTCCTCCACCTTACTATGAATGGGCAAATTAGTTGCCGAGATCAGTCGGATATCTACCGCTATAGAGACATTGGCACCCACCCTTGTGATCTGCCTCGTCTGCAAAGCACTCAGGAGTTTTGCTTGCAAAGGCAAAGAGAGATTACCAATTTCGTCTAAAAAGAGAGTGCCTTTTTGTGCCATTTCAAAGCGCCCCACTCGGTTTTCGCGTGCATCCGTAAAGGCCCCTTTGACGTGACCAAAAAGCTCTGATTCAAATAGGGTCTCACTGATCGCCCCCATATCGACGCTCACAAAGGGCTGCTTGCCACGCCTAGATTGATGATGCAGCGCCTGCGCAATTAATTCCTTTCCGGTCCCATTTTCGCCCAGCAACAGCACATTGGCATCAGTAGCCGCGACCTTTTCTACAATCTGAAAGATTCGCTGCATACTAGGACTATGACCAATAATGGCAGGAAAAGCGTTTTGCGACATAAGGGGAAGATAGAGAAAATCCTTAATTTTCGGGTAAGAACCCGATTATGCAATTGCGAAATTTACTTCTCTGTAGTCTAGCCCTCTTCTGCGCTTGTCAGTCGCCCTCCCATAAGCAACAAAGCAATGCGCCCCAAAACAAGCCGGCTACCCCCAATGTACTCACCAGCTTTCAGCCAGTTGCTGAGCGGATGCGCGAATCAGAATATTTTTACCGCATTTTACAAAACGACATTGAAGCGGGTGCCATGCGGGTGAGTGTCTTTCGCGAACCAGACAGCTGGTTGGTCGAAGAGCATAGTACGCTAGATCTAGCTGGCATAGAAGAAATCATTCGAACGAGGTTAAGTCAAAATACGCTTAGCCCTGTCGCCCATGAAGTGAGGGGTAAGATTGGCGAAAATCAACTCGACGTTACTATCAAGTGGGTGGGTCAAAATGTGCAAGGGCACTCTCAATTTCCTCGCCCTGATCACAAAAGACAAGGCCGTCTGCTTGTA
This sequence comes from Bacteroidota bacterium, assembly GCA_039024315.1. Lineage (GTDB taxonomy): Bacteria > Bacteroidota > Bacteroidia > J057 > J057 > JBCAWW01. Next base: position 23,598 of record JBCCQN010000108.1, on the reverse strand, counting down.
GATGCTAAGCTTCCAGCAGGTACACAGGAACGTACTGCGGCCTTTCATCTCCTACATACCCTCGAGCTAGAGGAAGGCACTGAAATCAAATTTCCTTGGTTTAATGGCCTCTACGCCCAACTCGACAATATTCACCTTAAGGTAACGGGTACCGTAATAAAGACCGTGCCTGCTGGTACCTTTGAATGCTTGCGCGTAGAATTGATTGGCGGCGATCCCTCCCAAATCGTCTTCCTAAGCAAAGAGCGGCCCCGTAAAATCATCAGCATAGAAGTCTTTGACCTTCCTTGGAAGTTTGAGCTTTTATAGCTGCTGCGCAGAACGCTTCCCCTTCGCTCAAATCATTGGATACCTAAAAGCACAAAATCTTTTCATCCCTCTCAGGACAAAAAGATTTTGGCTATTTCTCTGGATATTTAGTTACAAGGACCGTCCGAATAAGTGGTGATTCCCGCGCATTCAGCTTGACAGGAATTACCATAGGTCTTGTCATTGCACCCGCAAACTGGCTGATAAATGAGCGCACAAATACAATCCTGATCTTCTACTTCCACGCAGGTATCGCTTTCACAGGCAGTAAGGCTAAGACCAAGAAACATAATGCAGGGGATGATCAATTTTAGGGATTTCATATGATTTGGTTTTCTGTGTTTGAATGAGTGAATTTATCGTTGTATTTCCCTAAAAACGGACCTTATCTCAGTTCTGCTGCATCGAAATGATCAGCGTGTCCAAATTTCGAATCTCCGTGTCAGCTTCCTTATTAAGGATGTCAAGGCTCAACGCGGATTGACCTCAGGGCAGTCTCCATATCGGTAAGTTTTGATTCCTTTGCACTCTGCTTCACATGGGTTACGATAGGTTTTCCCATTGCAGCCACATACTGGTTGGATGATCCCAATACAGTTTTCACAGTGTGGAAAAGAGTACTCAAAACATTGGTTTTCTTGGCAGCCCCCCAAACTCAAGAGCGCCATCGTCATTCCCCAAAGCAGCATTTTAATTGATTTCATAATTGTGTTTTTTGATTGTTTTGGCAAGCGTATGAGTAAGTTTGCACAAAAGGGGCCGGCACAGTAAAGCTGTGCCGACCAATGAACACGTATTGACACGATTGACCTGTAGGTAAGACTTACCTCAAGATCCCAAGGCGAAAAGCGAGAGCAACCATATGGGGACCATTTTCGGCATTGAGCTTTCGCCTCAACTGCCGACGATAAGTCTGCACAGTCTCAAAACCAATATCGAGCCTCCCAGCTATTTGGTGTGTAGTTTGGCCGTGGGCCACCCACTCTAGCACCTGTCGTTCGCGCGCGCTCAACCCTAAATCACATTGTGAAAAACGTAGCATAAGCTTGCTTTTTAGAAAGGTGCAAAGGAGGTGGCGGTGGCACAAGGAATACTCATTAAGCGGTGGGGCTGATTAAGTAAGCGGTAATTGAGCGGGGAAATGATGGAAGGAAAAATAGCGCGAGAAACATATCCGGTATTTTGTAGAGAGAGATTTCTACTTCGCAGAACGCTACCCTCTAGAGGCTCAGACAAAACCAATCTGCATTTGTATCACCACAAAAGGGGGAACGGCCAAAACCAATTCCCCCTAGAGGTATAAAAACTGAATCAAATAAGCGTTCTATGAAATAGGTCCTCTCCTAAGGATTGACCCCAAGTGATATTTTGCTGATTACCTCATCTTGGACATAAATACTGAGGAAGCGATAATCCCCGATTTGGTGCTGCTTGTTGAGAATGCTCAGTCGCATTACATATCCATCCTCTTTGACTGAGCGTTCTCCGAAGGAGTAAGGAAAACGCGCTGCCAAACCCAGAGCGCTGCTTCCCACCACCATCCGAGCTAACTCATCGCCCTCATTGGCCAGCTCAAACGTTAAAACTTGCTTGTCAACTATCTTGATGACTGACTGGCCATAGTGAAAAAATCTGGCCTCTTCGTCGAGAATATCAAAGGAATTTTGAGTAATTGAATCAGGCTGTCCGAGCAAAAAGAGCAGGTCTTTGCATTTGGTGTCGAGGCCTACAAAAGTGTTGATCCGAATTTGATCATAAGGGAGATAGTCTAAATGGTTTTTGCTCAAAACCCGCAAGGGTTTAGCTTTCTCTGGTGCGATCTTTAGGGTAGGAACAAATCCAAGACCGCTATGAAATGTATAAAATTCAGTGTCCCCTAGCTCACTAGAATAACTACTGAAGGCAGGAATTTTACGATTCATTTCCAGCTTGACGTCCTCTAATTCTAAGCTTTCAATTTGGTGTTGCTCGATGAGCTCATCCCCAGTCAATAAGAAAATGACATGGGTAAAAGGATCAAAGGCTTCGGGTGTTTCCAGTGAAAGCATGATCATCTGCATACCTTCCTCAAAATCAACATATTGACAGTCCGCGATAGCCGTAAAACTCAAAGGAAATTGTAGATAATTTTCTAATAATAGGTGGTGCTGTAGGGGGCTATGTTCGCAGGCTTGGGCCTCAGGGGTGATGGAGATTGATACTAAGGCGAGGAGAGATAAAAGAAGATTTTTCATGCGCTTTTATTTGAAGAAAAAGGAAAGCAAGGGCTTGGACCTAGAGATTTTCAATTTGGTAGAGGAGAGTGGCGAGGGCTTCGGACTTAGTATCCGCCACTTCTGTCGCGTTAATTTTCGCTAACCAGCCCTTTTTCAAGTTTTGCACTTCGGCTTCCGATTGCAGCTCACAATTAATTTCTAGCTCAGAGAGGAATAAAAACTGAAAATCTGTTGAGCTCTGGCTTAGGTAATAATCCAGAAAGTCTTCGGTGTCTTCGTGAAAGAGGTGCCCAAGAATAGTGGAAAGAGATTCGCTTTGAAATCCATCAGATTTTTGAGAGAGCATATCAAGGGAGGAATAAGCTTGGCTGTTGGAATGAGCAAGGGCGCTTTTCACATATTGCTCATTGATCTCGTGGAAACATTGCTCGGCTTCGATCTCCGCTAGTCCGCTCATCAGAGGCTGGTTTGAAGCAAGCTCAGGACCAATCACTGGTGGCTCGACTGGAGCAAAGAAGGTAAAAGAGAATATCAAGAATGCTGACTGAATGTAAATCATGGCGTGAAAGATTAAGTGTTTCTGATGATCACAAATAGGCCAAAAAAGAGACTCCCTCTTGGGCCTTTTGAATATTCGTAGCCGGAGAGGGAGAAAGCGTTCCGCGTTGCGGAACGATTGGAATCAGCTATCTATGATATCGTAAACTCAAAAAGGTAATTCCGGCGGGAATTGCTTGCTTACTGCATTTGCCAGTAGTCCAATTTTGGTGCACAATATAGTTGCCTTTACTACGGTAGCTAAAGCTATTTTGAGCATCCAAAACTATATTAGAGATATAAAAAGGCAGACTACTTAGCAGCCGTTTATTTGAGGTTTTCAGGTTCATTTGATAGACATTCATTTTACCTCCTTCAGATTTAAGATAGACGAGGTTTTGCCCGTTTTGAAAATGAATGGCAGCTTTGGCCCTATCCTTTACAAATCGCTCGGCCTTGCTTTGGGAGCCCTGATCCAAGATCTGAGCGTTCTGCGAAGCAAGATCAAAATACATAAGCTGGTACACCTCTTGATTCTCCCCCGCTGGACAGGTAATCGTATGCGCAAAGGCAAGCTCTTGTCCATCTTTACTACAGCTTAGCCCTATCATGTTGAGGCTATCTGGGATTGCCACTGAAGTATAATCTTCTTTGTCCCATTCGTAGCGCCAGAGGGCATCAGTCATAAAGGCTAAATGCTCCGCCTCCGCACTAACGAAATAGAAGCCCCCATCAAAAGTGGCAATCTCTAACAGATCAACTGAGCCGACATCTAAATGGACATATTTGATCGCATTGGGCTGCCGAAAGTCGAGGATTTGCAGATCAGAAGCGCCATTAAGAACTAAAACTTGCTGATCATTAATAACTTCCCAGTCACTGGGCGCTTGCTCAAGTTCAATTTTGGATTCGATCCCATTTTGGGTACGGGTGAGGAAGTATTGGTGGTTTTGCCAATCGCTTTTTACGGAAGAGAGCGAAAAAATGATAGGAGATTGCGATGCAGTAAGATTTGTCTCAACCCTAGGCTTAGCAAAAGAATAGCCTTGAGCGAGGATCAAAAAACAAGTAAAAAGAGTGATTTTGCAAGACATGGCCTTAGCTTATTGGTTTTGGGATGATCCCAATTAGCATAAAAGCCAATTCCCCTCTCTGGCCCTTTGAGTATTCGTAGGGAGAGAGGGGAAAAGCGTTGGGGGGGGCGTAAGACTATCAGGATCGGTTATTTATCAAATGCAGTTTTGAGTGATTCCAATACCTCAATTTTTATCGCATTTAGTGATTTATTATCTACCTGTTCTAATTTCTTAATTAAAGCTTGGATCTCGATTCCGTCATGAACGGGATTTTGGATCTGTTTGAGGATATAATTCTTATCATCAAGCTTTTTTTTCTTAATACCTTTTAAAGTTTCATTTGGGTATTTATCCAGAAGTTCAAATAGATACTCATTAGCTATACTAGAAAACTCAGAATTATTTGCACAACTTCTCTCAATGGTACAAATCATCTCTCCTATCATTTTTGGAGTTAGACTTTTAAAAGTGGAATCGATAATTGGCATCCAAGTCTTAATATCACAAGAATCACAGTGCTTATTCTCCTCTATTTTCTCGAATCTACAGTAGGAATCCCCTTCCCCTTTAATCAAGCCAAAATTAAGATTAGGGTAACTTTGAGAAAAACAGAAGAGCAAAAGCGTCATTAAAAGGCCGTAATTGATAGTATTCATTTCTTTTTATTCTGATTAGGGTATATTATTCTCTTGCTGAGTATTGTTACTGTTTCCCGCTTGCTCGCTAGTTGCTTCAGCTGTGTTTGAAGCGGAGGAAGGGTTAGTAAGCTGGTTTTTTATTTGCTGCGCATTTTCGCCTCTTGCAATCACCATGTTTCCAGAGGAAGTACCCGTGTTGCCATTCCAAGAAAAGTTATCAAAAAAAGCATCCGCATCATCTGGATGGATTGTAGGACAACCATGTGAACCTCGGCTATTGTAATTCCCGTTTTCACTATATCCTGAGTGGGCATTTACTAAAGTCATTGTCAGTTCATTTCCAGTAGGGGAAATTCCGCTTGTTTCCCTTTCTCCATTTTCATTTACAATATTGAGCCCTTTTTGAGTACCCCCTTTATGTCCAGAAGCATTGTTAAATGGGTAAGTCCCTTCTTTAACAGTATTATGATTTGTGCTGTTATTAGAATTTGAGATCGAGTTTGGATATGTACTTCCTCGATAAGTTCCCACGACAGTTCCATCTACAACAACATAAACGTCTCCTTGATAAGTATTTTCATCTGTCCCATCATCAGGAGGCCTTTCTCCTGAATCAAGAAAATAAACAGTTGTATCTCCATTTAAGACTGACCTCCCATCTGGATCAATAAAAATCACTGGGTTTCCTAATACATAATTAAATGGTGCCCAGCCTAGATACTCCTCCGCCAAAGCATCCACGCCATTCCATCTGCCTATGCTGGCATCATACATCCGCGCTCCATAATCATACCAGCCAAGGCTTAATTCATCCTGAAACTCCTTGCCGTTGTAGCGATACTGATTTACCGGCGTAGCCTGCACAAAACTCCCACTATGCTTCATCCCGAAGGGATAGTAATGATCTTCCTGCAAAAGATTAGCGATGCCATTATTGTCTGGGTCGCCAAAGGTAACACGCGTATTGCCAAGGTGATCTTTGAGAAAGTATTCGAGTTCAAGTTGATTACCGTTGAGGCGAACACGGCCTTCCTCATGCGCAAAAAATTTCATGGCACGACTACCTAAACTACCATTGCTATTGGCTTGAGCCTCGTACTGAAAGCCCCCCACATAGTCGGTTTGCTTTTCAATCTGGCCGTTGGCCTTGAGCACTTCTTGACGAATTTTGGTACCGTCGCCTGTATAGACATAGCGGAGCTGCTGCCCAAAACGACTATCATTCACATCGGTAAAAGTAACCAAAACTGGCTTATTAAATGAATTATAACTGACGCTTACCCCCTTGTTGTAATCGGAAGTGATATTGCCATTGGCATCGTAGCGATACTCATGCGTATTGAAGTTGAAGGCTTGGAAAGTCTTGGTTCGATCACGAAAACGCTCAACACTGATCGGCAGATTATCGATCACATTGTCCTCTAGACGGATCAAACGGTTACCACGGTAGGTATAGCTAAGATCGTCCATGATGCCAAAACTAAAGGTTCCATTAGCCGCATTGAAAGTCGTAACTCCTTTGCGCTGGAGGTTGAGGATATTGCCATTTTGATCGTACTGAATACTTTCGAGGGAATAGCGATCCGCATGTTGGCTCCAATTATTGCTGACTGTCCGCTCCGCATATTGTGCACTTTGCAAACGATCCATTGCATCGTAGGTAAAGCTGTAGGCTTGTGGGTCACAAGTAACCCCACCATCGGTTTGCCAAATCATACCGGCGATATTACCATTGTAAAGAGCTGGTACGCTGGTAGGAAGATCATTGGTCAGGCGATTATAACGCAATTCCATCGCAAAAAGGTCATTTTCTGGCACCTCTCCCGTGGGTTCACCGCCCGTTCCGAGAATCGGCTCTCCTGGCTCGCCCAATCCTTCTGCTTGCGTAAATTCAGGCTCATCATCGCCACAATTGTGGATTTCGTTGATCTTACGCATCCAGCCCCTAATATTATAGAGATAATCAAGGCTTTGTAGAAAATTGGCACCTTGATTGGTAGAATGCAACTTTTTTGACTTCAATTGTCCCCGTACATCATAAGTCTGAGAAACCAATAAGATAGGATTAGGCGTCCATTGGAGCGTAAAGCCCTTTTGCAGATCCTGCCAAACTTTCAACAAACGACCCTGATGATCGTACTCAAAGGCCTTGTAAATATGTATTACTTCTGCAGGTGTCTGGTGAAAATGCACACTCCGCTTCAACTCACTAGCAAAATTATAATCATAGGTGATACGGTCCTGCCCACCAAGATGATTGTCCGCTCGCGTTTGTAACTCACGACCGTAGCGGTCATAGTAGGTACGAGTCAAAAGAAACTGATTGCTAGCATCCAACACTCTTACCTTCACCCCCGTAATCAGACCACGAGTATAATCGTTGCGCAAAGCGTCAAAACTACTTCCTGTGAAATCATTGCCTAGGAAACTCTCCCCTGTAGAGACTTCATTGGGGTCTTGATCCGTACCATTGCGGTTGAAATCATAATCATCAAAAAAACTAATCGAATAGATTTCAGGATTGTAATTCGACAATACAGGAAAAGCCTGATTGGTATAGCCATATGCACTATTGTCAGGGGCTTCATAGATCTGGCTAGCATTATTGGCCATAGATTGGAGCGCATCCAACTGAGCCGTACCGCCAAAATGAAGTCCCGTTTGCACAGGGCGACCGATCATATCATACTTTGTAAAACGCCACTTCTTACTGCCACGTAGGTTGCCATCCTGACTGAGGACCAAACGATCTAGCTTATCATATACTTGATACTCCCAATCAGCGCCAGGAATACGTTTTTTACTCATCCGATGGCGGTTATCATATTCGTAGCTGAAGACAAATTCCTCTAAGATATTACCGCCATAAAGGTTCCAACCATTGCTATTGAGGGCTTTACTACCCTCAGGTTGGATGACGTGCCGCAGATTACCAAAGTCATCGTAGAGGTAATAGGTATTGGCCCACTTTTCGGCTTTGCTGGTGGTAGAGCTGTTATCTATTTGGCTGCGTTGCAGAACGATTCTCTCCATCAAGTCAGTGTAGGTTAAGCTACGACTGCCATTTTCATTAATGGTCTCAACTACATCAAGTGTTCCTGCAGGATAAATAGTCGCACCACTAAATTGATCAGTACTGGCAGACCAAAGCCAACGGCGAACCTTATCTATGCTCAAATTAGGATCATTGGTGCGATAGAGGGTTTTAAGCGTGTGCCCATTGCCATTGCTTTGGATTTGCCAGTCGGCACCGGCAGACCCTTGTTCGATCACACGCATCAGCGGCGAAGCTTCAAACCTAGTATCAGCAAATGGAGTCATTCGATCTGCCTGTGGCATACTAGCCAATTCAGCATGGGTATTGTAAAAGTTAGCCTGTAAAGAGCTCCCTCCTACGATATAGTTGCTATTGTTTAGCGCGCTGCGGAACGCTAGAAACTGCCTGCTTTCTTGTCCTAAAGCGTTGTATTGGTGTGGGGTAACCCAGTTTTTTTGATCTGGCGTAGCCTTGAGCGCGATCTCTTGCGTGGTGCGGCCGAGGCCATCAAAATAAGAAACATTGGCATGTTTTTCTCTAGGGTCGATCATGGCATTGACCTGCCCAAGGGTCGTTTTACCCGCAACACGAACGATAGCAGAGCGCAAAGCACTAGGATTAGTCGCCACTTGAGCCGAAATCGTATAATCATGCGTTTGCACAATGTTGCCGTCTTGATCGCGCACGCTAGCCAAACGCCCAAAAGCATCATAATCATAAGTCGTACTACGACTATTGAGATCACTAATATCAACCAAGCGACGTGCTCCATCATAGCTGTAAGTAGTCATTTGAGCATCCACTGGATGAATGCGCACTTCATCAATTTTGACCATACCACCATTAATGCTTTGCAGGCGAATCTGATTCCCTGCGTTCAGCGAAGCTGTCATCTCAACATAATGCCAAGCACTGCTCGGGCTCAGGGTCTCTAAGGTAGTACTGCCGTTTTTGAGTTGTAAGGTAGCCCCTTTGTACCAAAACGAAATTACATAAGTGCCACTTTTATTGATGTTGTGGCGTAAGCGACGATAGGTCCAACTACCGCTTTGATAAAGGCTCAAAGACTGCTGACCGGTCTTGGCATCACTGCTGTAACCGCCAGCTAATCCCTCAATCAAAAAGCGCCCATTCTGACTCGTAGATTGGCCCTCATCTTCGAAACCCGTATAAGCAATCTCATTCCATTGCGCGTTAATGACCTTGGCAATCGGTAATTGCTCACCAGCATCCCAGAGATAGGCATTAGGTACATTGCCGTTTTGATGAAACTGACGCATGCTACCTTCCCCTTCATACTCATCAATAGTTGCCTGCAGGTAGTTGGAACCATCTCGTAGCTTTTTGTAAAAATGCTTCAGGAGTACATCTGAACCAAAATTGGCATACTCTGTCTTTACTCCTCCCACTAATTGGCCATCCACTTTTTGCAGCGTTTCTAATGGAATGGCAAGCATATTTTTGTTGATCAATGCGTTGTCATTGAGTTCATGAGCATAATGGTACTCGGTAGAGATGACTTTCCCGTCGCTATTGGTAAAATACTCTTTGGTAAGCTGATAATGATTATTGCTACCGTATTCGTAGCGAGTGGTTTTTTCTTTAAAACTGAGGCCATTGGCATCATAAGTCCGCTCTCTCAGCTTACTCAAGTTATTGGTGCCAGTTTGTAGGGGATAAGTCTTACGAGCATGTACGGTTCCTACGGGGTATTGAGGATTATTGCAAACATTTGATACATCTACCGCCTGAATTTTTAGGACACCAGGATAGTTATACAGATTTTGAAAGGGTACATGAGCGACAGAGATATTGTCGATGTTTTGGGTGTAGCTATACTGCTTCTCAGAACGCATCACTCCATTTTGGTCAAAATGCTGCTCTAGCATCATTTTACCGTTGGATGGTGTAAAGGGCGCATCGGTATAAGGAAAGTTTGTATTACTCGCGAAGTAGGGGTTAAGGACATAAGCGTAAATACTTTTGCCATTACCTGGCCTACTAACCTCTACCCTTGTATAACCAATATGGCTTCCTTGTACGCTATGCATCGGAGCTACTGATTTACCCCCAAAAAGATATGGTACATTGCTGGAATTGGGGCAAACTACCATGGCCATCGGATATCCATTGGAACTCGTCCCACCGGAGCCACTAGTGCTACCACTGCCGCTACCGATCCCCACTTCCAATGGGGAGCCATACAAGACCTCACTCATCAACTTCCCACTGCTCGAGCCGTTGGCGTTGACATAATTGAACTCCTGAATCATATTATTACTCGCATCCCCATCGCCATCATTATGAGTCATCTTTTTGAGGCGCAATCCTCCTACCATACTCGCAGGGCCTTGGCCAAAATTATAGCTATTCACTGCGTGGGGCTCATACTCAAAGCTCGTCCAGCCACCAAGTGGATATTTAATTTGACTTAGACTCCATTCCTTCATACGGCTCGCATTAGGCGTCCGAACTGCCCCTCTGGTACAACTAGGGCCGGTAGTAGCAATCCTTCTAGGAGTCAGCATATTGTTGGGTTGGCCATTATAATAGCCCCAATGATCTTGAGCAAAAGAGCGGCGGCGGCTAATACCAAACTGCTCGTGATAGCTAAATGCGTGGGGAGGCAGACTAGACTTACCACTGCAACTGGTTTCTTGCACACTATTGAGTCTGAGTCGCTTTTTATCACTTTGGTCTGGATCAAAGTTGAGACTCACCGGATTGTAGGTAGAAACAAAATAGGATTTGTTGAATATAAAACGTTTGATACAATCACCTTCACGATCCTTTATCAAAATTTCATCTAAGGCCTTGGATTCATTATTGATACCAGAGGTTGTACCAGCGATATATTTACTTAGATCTTGACGGATATGATTGGCGACAAAGTCTACCGTGGTGTATGGCGTTTGGATACGGCTTAGCCGAACGCCTTTCACGATAGTTTTGACTGGATTAGGAGCGTTCTGCGGGGCTGGACACTCAGTTGCGGCTCCGACCTTGCTTTCAGAAGCATTATTATAATATGCATACTTCTCGGCTTCATACTCCAGCTCTATCTTAAAATCCCCATTAGGAGACTCGATTTGCTTGAGGTACCAACTAGAGCGGTTAAAGAGTTCATTGCTGAACACATAACCACTACTAGAGGCACTCTCTTCAATAGCATCCGTGCCGCCAAAGGTGTACTTCACGCCATCTGGCGTAGTCATAACCCACTGGTCAAACTGATAGCCATAAGCGTTTTGCGAAGCAATCACCTCAATTTTGATGTCTTGCCGTGGCATCAAGACCACATTCCGATTATCATCAAAAAAGAACTTTCCGGCATAACCATTGACATTAAACGAAAACAAATCGGGCTCTGTGTCTATTGCCCCGGAAGCCGCAAACGTTAAGTTTTGCACCTCGGAGCTCCCTTGATAAAAATCATATCCATAGTCGGCCCAATAGCCTGACTTTTGTTGTAGTTTACCATCCTCGTCAGGCGCATTGCGCACCGTACGAGTAATGACACCGCCCGCATTGAGCGCCCATCCGAGCCCGACCCAGCTAGCGGTTTCCTCTACGCGAACACCAGAAGCGTGATAAGACAATGAGATGGGCAAACTCAGCGAGCCTTCCTGTACCGTAAAAATCGGTACTTGGATGTTAGGGATACCTGTATGATAGCTTACCGGTATGTCTCCATACTTACCCAGGGAGGCAGCATTGGGAGCCGGGTGTATTACGTCTTTAACGACATTGTCCTGGCCTCGACTGAACCCTGCCCAAAGCAGGATCAGGAGACAAAACATGGACTTCCAATAAAATGAAATTGACTTCATGATTGTGTAATTGTGTTTTTGGAGCTGCTGTGCACACAATATGAAGTCCCTTGCGGGAGGACAAAAGAAGATTTCAGTAAGTGGTAGGGATGACTAAGTAAGCGGGAAGCGTTCTGCGCAGCAGGACGAAACTGCCAAAGGCGAATCAAAAATTTTATTTTATCTATTTTTGCCGCGTTGATACTTAACCAAATCAATAAACATGAGAAAATTTACTATTGTAATGCTGATGTTGCTTACTGGGCAAATGCTTGTAGCTCAGAGCAATATCGACCCGAGAGCCAAAATGCAAGGGCTCAAATGGGACACAAATCCATCCGGAACACGCCAAGTGGCAGCGACCTTGACGGCTACTAATTTTTATGTAGCAGGTATGACCATGGATCTAACCTTTGAGATGATTCTGACCAACACCGACCAAGAGTATGGAGATTCTTTGTCTATTACTTTTCCTACGGGTATGACCCCAAACGGAAGCCCAACCGACCCAATTTATGTAGCAACCGAACTTCAACCTGATGAAAGCCTAAATGGAGTATTTGGCCAGTCAATCACTTGGGGAGATAATGACAACAACTATGGAGGCATTGAACCAGGCAATTTGATCCCGTTTACCATCAATGTAACCATTGATCCAAGTGTGATAGGTCCCCAAACCATCAACTTCTTTATTTCGGGCGATCAGTTTGGGCCAGCTCCCGGAGACCTAAGTGGTAGCTTCACTATCAATCCTCTACCAGCTGTGCCAGTAGGTAGTCTGACCTCTACAGATCCCTTTATCGCTCTTACAGAGATCGGAAGCCCTGTATCTTCTTTGCCATACGGTTTGACCAATTCAGGTGGAGATACCCTGATGATAACTGGCACTAGCTACGCACAAGCTATTGGTGTTTTTACAGACAACTTTATGGGGATGAGTGTAGCTCCTGGCGATACGCTCTTTTTCAATCTGACTTATGACCCAAGCGCACTCGGAAATGATGCTGACACCTTTGTCATTGCTACCAATGATGGAGACTTTTCTGTGGCACTCGAGGGCTACTCATACGGCAATGGTACTACCTTAGAAGGTTTTGAAAACGTCCTATTCCCTGCTTGTCAGTGGACTTCTATTGACCAAGATGGCGATGGCTTTAATTGGACGCCCGGATTTGTAAGCAATGGTCAACCTGCCAATACAGGTTCTGTGAGTGCAATTTCTGCCTCTTTTGACAATCCTAGTGGCTCTGCGCTTACTCCGGACAACTACCTAATCACGCCCCAGTTGACTCCTGATGCTAGTAATACACTCTTTAGTTGGTTCGTAGCCGCCCAAGATCCCAGTTTCCCTGCTGAGTTTTATGAAGTATATGTTTCTACTGCAGGCAATACCGCAGCAGACTTTACGACTAGTCTATTCTCTGAGACGCTTGCTACCAATGTATGGCAAGAACGTAGTCTTGACCTCAGCGCCTACATAGGCCAAAACATCTACATTGCCTTCCGGCACTACAATGTATCGGACGAATTTATCATGAAGATTGACGATATCCGTATGCCACCCCAAACTGTCCCTAATAATACCCTTCTTCCGCTTGATCTTACGTTGACTGGCTCGGGCATCGTATGCCCTGGACAAGCTGCTGGTATCATTCAAGCGAATGTTACAGGTGGTGGCAATCTTTATTTATACCTCTTTGAAGGCCTTGACACTACTCTAACTAGTATGACCACTTTTGGCTTAGGGGGGAACTTGGAAGAAGGACAGTATGTGGTCGCTGTGATTGATAATTGCGATAATGCAGTAGCGGACACGATAGAACTAACAGCGACGAACCCTCTCGACGATGCAAGCTTTGTATTTCCTTGGGACACTCTCTGCAAGTTGGATAGTATGAACATCGGCCCTTCGATCACCGGTCTTCAAGGCGGTACCTTTAGTGGTACCACTGGTCTCGTATTTGAAAATGCCGCTACCGGTAAAATAGACGTGCTCGCAACGCCCGCGGGTACTTACGAAGTTGTTTACACAACCAATGGTACTTGTCCAAACTCTGATACGACTACTATCGTGATCAATGAAACGTGTACGACCACTGCCATCGAAACCCTTGCCGAGGCAGGCATCAGCCTATATCCAAATCCGAACCAAGGTCAGTTTGTACTACGCAATAGTGGCATTAGCCGCGAAGCGACCGTTGAAGTCATTAATGCACAAGGACAAGTCATCTACCGTGTTGATAGCTTTTTAGGAGCTAATCAAAATCTAGCCATCAACCTAGGTGATGTGGCTGCTGGTATGTACTTGATCAAAGTAAGTAGTGAAACAGGCGTAGCCGTTGATCGTTTGATCGTACGCTAAGCATCACAATTACATCCTCGAAACAAAAAGCGTCGCCCTCGGGCGACGCTTTATATTTATATAGTAGGTGCTAGACCTTGATTATTTTCCTGCTACGGTCTCATAATGCAGTTCTACTAAGCCGTGTCGGCCTTGCTGCGTCAGTACTAATAAGGCTTCATCATAGGATTTTACGGTATAGGTCGGCCCCGCTATGGGGTTTTCCACCAACCGACCGTCGATCCGGGTATAGACAAAATGAATGGTCTTTTCTTCTAGATCGACTATCCATTTGCCTTCCCGGACCGGGTCAGCGGATAACTCCTTAAAGCCGCCTAAAGCCTTTAGAGTTAGTTCGGGTCTCTGCGCTTGCGAAGTACGCAGGGTGTGCCCTCCTTGGTATGGATCATATTGCTCAACAAGTTGCCAGCTGAGGCTATCAGCTTTTAGCAAGTCTCGCAACAGCGTATGTATAGGGGAACTAGGAGTCATAGTACCTGCGGTAAGCGTACAAATTAGACTTAGTCCCAAGATGGTATTGCGAATATGGATCAAGAGCGTGCGCATAGGATCAAAGATTAAGGTGGTTGTAAGTGCGATTACAACTCTCTAATTGCAAGCATAAGTCCAATCGTTCGGCGAAGCCGTAAAATACTCACAATCAGCCACATATAATTTACAAGCCTTAAGCAAACCCTTCTCATATCGGGAATATGGCTTTCAGTATGAAAAAAAAATGCAACTTTTAAGCGCACTTAAACGTGCTCCAATCATGCAAAAGCAACTCACAACCGAGAGACTCCTGATTAGGCCTATCATTGCCGAAGATCACCCCCATATTTTTGCGGGTCTGTCTCATCCAGAAGTCATCAAGTACTATGGCGTATCCTACCAAACATTAGAAGAAACACAATCCCAAATGGATTGGTACCAGAGCTTAGTAAGCGAGCAAAAGGGCCTTTGGTGGGCAATGATCGATAAAGCAGACCAAAGCTTTTTGGGAGCCTTAGGCCTCAACGACTGGGACCAGCAAAATCGTAAAGCTGAATTTGGTCTTTGGCTCCTACCACAATATTGGGGGCAGGGCTATATCCAAGAAGCTACACCAGCCATTTTTAAATATGCTTTTGCAGAAATGAACCTCCATCGTATCGAGGCTTTTGTCGAATCTGAGAATCAAGCCAGCCAAAAAGCTTTGCAACGTCTGGGTTTTAGGCATGAAGGCTGTATGAGAGAGGCAGAAATCAAAAATGGCCGCTTTATCAGTATTGAGATTTTTGCGTTCTTCGAAGCAGAATTCCCCAATACCTAAGATATGGCCAGATTACGATTCCCTAGCTTTAGCAGCTCCCAGCAATTGGGGCACCAACCAGAATTTGCTCCAGGTACGGTCGTCTATGTGGGGGAGCATGTCGATCAAGCAGCCAGCATCAGTCATACGCAATATGATGGGGAGATACTACGCGAGTTGGCGATCGAAACACCCGAGCAATTGCCAGAGGCCCATCAAGAGGAACGCCCCATCTCTTGGCTCAATCTGGATGGGGTTCACGATACTCAACTTTTGCAAAAGCTCGCTAACAACTATCAAATCCATGCTTTGACTCAGGAGGATATTGCCAATACCCAACAACGCCCCAAGCTAGAAGAATTTGACAATTACCTCTTCATCGTCCTCAAAATGCTGTACTTAGAGCCCAATACAGGTCAAATACAAATTGAGCAAGTCAGTATTTGTCTGGGCAAAAATTGGGTAGTGAGCTTTCAGGAGAAGAGCGAGGATGTCTTTAGTCCTGTACGGCAGCGCCTGCGCATTGTCAATTCAAGGGTCCGTAAGGCCAGTGCCGATTACCTATTATTTGCTTTGATGGACGTTATCGTCAGCCATTATTTTAAGATTTTAGACACCTTCGGTGAACGCTTAGAAAAGCTCGAAGACCGGATTGAAGAAGAGCCTAACCCCAAAAACCTTAAATCCATCCAAAGCCTGCGCAAAGATCTCCTGCACCTTCGCCGAGCCATCAACCCGCTCAAAGAAGTTATCAACCAACTCAATCGTTCGGAGCATCCCTACCTTCGCAAAGTGACTAACAAATACTTTTTTGACCTCAGAGATCAAGTTTATCATATCACCGACAACCTAGATACCTATCGTGATTTACTCACCAACCTCTATGATCTTCAGCTTTCCCTTACCGGACAAAAGATGAACGAGATCATGCAGGTCCTCACGATCATTTCTACCATCTTTATTCCTTGTAGCTTTCTAGCTGGAGTCTATGGGATGAATTTTGCCCATATGCCTGAGTTAGGCTGGCAGAATGCCTATGGTGGCTTTTGGCTGATTGTATTGGGCTTAGTAGTTGGTATGCTAGTTTATTTTAGAAGGCGTAAATGGCTTTAGAAAATAGGTAATCACTGAGAAAAGCTCGGGATTAAGCCCTTTGAAAATCAGGCTATGCGTTTCAGCAAAACCTTTTCTATTGGTCCTGAATACTATTGTCTAAGTACTTAATAGAAACGTATCTTTGGGCATGGAAAGACCTTCTGATCTCAACACACACAACGAAAGTCAATTCTCCGCTCTGGTAGAATGCCTCCAAACAGACAGTCCCATTCAAGCACTCGCAGTATTTGATGACAGCAGTTTTCGGGACGAGCTCCTAGAAAGTGCCATCAATGCCCGTGAAGATCTACAACCAGTCTTATTGGACCTTAGCAAAACGCAGGTTGAGTCCTTGCGCGATGCCTTAAAAGAAAAGGTGCCCTTAGAACTCCAAGCAGCCAAAGAGCTTTATGCTTTGATCCACATCGCCAACCTAGAAGGTAGCCTGTTAGGCGAAATCATTAGTGGGGAGGCAAAACTGATCGCAGACCTTGCCCAAAATGGCGCTACTAGCAATGAGGGAAATGTTAGCTATCAATCTCTCTATTGGATAGATCAGCATCTATATCAATTAATAGAAAAAGAGGCACCAGATTTTTTGGCTAATATGGCGGGGATCTTCCATTTTTTCAATCCGCGCAAAAACGTCAAGGAAACCCCATATGCAGAGCTAGCCGACCTTAGTAAGCAGCTAAGCGAATCCGCAGAGGGGGCAGAGCAGGGCCCCACTTTGGCTCGTATCGGCCAAATATTGGAAGCTGCTCTCAGGAGTCAGGAGGCCAGTGTGTACTTCCAAAAGGCCTTAGAAGCAGGCACCCTTTCCGAGAACGAAAAGGTCTTAGCTGACTGCTACGCAGGCTTTGGCAACCTCATGATGGCCGAGCAGGACATGGCTCAGGCCATAGACAATTATGAAATTGCCCTAGAAAAATATATCACTTTAGAAGAAACGCTTGCCGAGGCAGAAGTACGCAATCGCCTCGCCCGCATTTTAAGTCAAATGGGCGATTTGAGCGGGGCCATCAAGCATCAGCAAGTAGCCTTTAAAACTTACCGCAGCTCTGAGGACCAAAGGGAAGCAGGTCTCAATGGCAAACGTCTGGCCTATTTTTATGAAAAGCGTGGCGATCTAGACGCTGCGGCCAAAACTTACACATTGGCGGCCAAAATCTACGACACTATCGATGATCCTTATGAAGTAGCTCTGTGCCACCAGCAGTGCGGCGCGATTAGAGAAAACCAACTACAACCAACAGAAGCGCTGACTGCTTTTACCGCTGCATTGGAAGCTGCTAAGATCTCAAAAAACGAATACCTTATCGCTGCTTTGGAGGATTCAGTAGAAGACTTACAGACTAAGCTCAAGAAGAAAACCCATAAAACCTCCACTCCTAAAGAGGATGATGGCAAAGGTCGGCGTGGTTTCTTTAAGAAGCTATTTGGTAATTAGCTTTGGGCTTACTTCCGAAAGCTTTCGGAACGCGAAACGCTTGTCTCTTATGGTGCGGCATACATGCGCGCACCTACAAGGGGATTCGAGCTGAAGCCTTTTGGGGACTAAAGACAATCGTTCTGCGAAGCGGAACGCCTGTCCCACTCTTGTCAATCCGAAATATGGCTGAAGGTGCGCGCATGCATACCGCACCCAAGCCATAAGCAGTCAGCCTACTTCAAAGTGGCCAAAAAGGCAACCAAATCTCGAATCTCTCTCATTTCTAGGGTTTCTCCCATGGGTGGCATCGCCGAAGGGGTATTGCGTCGCTGGGCGATTCGAGCCTTAGGGATATGAATCGGTTCAGCCGTAGAGCCTTGGATCTCTATTTCGAGCGCGCTTTCACTGCGGAGGATGCCACTGAGTTTTTCGCCATTTTTGAGGGTCAGCAATACCGTGCCATAACCCGGCGCTAAACGCGCACTGGGGTCAACCAAGGCTTCTAATAGCTGTTCTCGGCTCAATTCATTGGCGATCCCAGCCAGATTGGGGCCTACTTCTGAAGCGCCATAATCTCCTACTGCATGGCAGCGCATACATTGAGCGGAGGAATTGTTGATAAATATTTCACGCCCAGCGCGAGCCTTCCCACCGTTCAGCGCAGCTGCATATTGGATCAAAGGCGCCATCTCCGCTCTCTCGGCTTCATAATCAGCCAATGCCTCGGCTAAATCTGCATCGCCACTGGCCTTCATAGCCTCACCCAACTCCAACTCTAAGCTAGAAGCTAAACGTCCGGCTTTGAGCCGCCCAAATAGATCCAAGAACACCTCACGAGTAGCTGAAGCGGGAAGATCGCTGAGGGTAGCAATAGCTGCCTGCTTCTCTTCTAAACTGCCCTCTTGCAAACTACTTTGTAAAAAGGCCACCGTTTTTTCAGGCGCAAAGCCCAACTTAGGCAAGAGGCCTAAAGCCAAGGAGCGAACGCGTTTAGACGGATCCACTAAAGCAGCACTGATAGATTGGTCGATATTGGGAGCGGCCATGCGTTTCATAGCATTGAGAGCTGCGAGGCGGTTTTCGACATTAGAGTCTTGCTGAATGATCGCTAATAACTTATCCGCCGAGGCTTGGTCTCCTAATCTTCCTACCGCCTCAATAGTCGCTTGCTGCAATAGGGGTTCGGGGTGATCTAGTAAATCCGTGAAAAGCGGAGCAGCGGTAGATTTGACTTGGGTCAACTCATCCTGAGAACGCTCAACTGGGCCCCGATAACGGCCATCGACTCGGTCCAAAACTGAGGGTTTGCCCCAAACGCCAAGCACCGCCATGGCTTCTGCTCGCATCTCAATGGGAGCAGATTCGTCTTTTACATAGGTAGCAAGCCAGCGAGCATTTTCGGGCTTACCAAGCCGGAGATTGGCATTGATGATCCTGCGGATCAGAGCCTCATTACGCGACTGGGTGGTCTTAATCATCGCCGCTAAATAGGGCAGAGCGCCTTCGATAGAGAAATCATCATGGATGGCGCGAGCGGTTTCTAGTACGATATACTCATCTTGGTCCTGCAAAAAATCAGCGATACGAGGATCTTTCATGCGCCTTAGGGCAACTACAGCAGCGATGCGCAAGGCTCTATTGTCGCTTTTGGCCAGCGCGACCAAGGGATCTGGCTTACCCATGCGAGAGAGCGCCAAAACCCCCGCATGGCGGAGATAAACGTCTTCCTCATTATTTTGCTCTAACATGCTTATGATTTCATCAAAAGCAGGCCCATAGGACATACGGCCAAGGGCTTCGGCGGCAAAAAATCGTACTCTGGCAGATTTATCCTTGAGCAAGGGTACGATAGAATGGGCCGCTACGGTATAGCGGACATCTCCTAATATTTTGGCTGCTTGAGCCCTAATTTCTTCATTTTCGTTTTTGAGGAAGGGCATCAGTTGCACCGCATGCTTACGATCCTTGATACTCAATTGCCAAAGTCCCCAGAGAGCATGCACTTGCGCATAAGGCTTAGAAGCGTTCTGCGCAGCAGCAACAAAGAAATCCACACTACCGGCCCCTCTCTTGGCTAACGCAAACTGAGCTTTTTGGCGAATCCGTTTATCCAAATGTCCAAGTAAGGTTTGTAGTTCTGCTTCCGGCTTATCGGCAAAGTCTGCTCTAATAAGTGCTTCGGTCTCTTTGCGGATGGCTGACTTAGCAGCCACGGGATCATCCAAGCGCCAAATGCGGCCGTAATTTTTGGTTCCCCAACCATCGATCCAGTCGCCGATATAGAGCGCACCGTCAGGGCCAACTTCAATACCAGTAGGCAAGACGCCTCCTTGCATGATGAGTTCCTCCCCATCAAAAGCAAAGCCTGCGCCTTCGGGTTTTAATTGGAAGGCATAGAGTGGAGAACGACTAGCAGTACCTCTAAAGGAGACAATAAAGAAGTGATTGCGATATTTTTGACTGATAGCGGTGCCCGGATTGTAAATCATACCAGTAGGACCTCCATGATAGTTTTTGATCGGAGGAACTATGTAGGCGGGAGTGCTGGCTTGACGGGGTTTAAACAACTCCTCATCCATCCATACTTTGTAGAGATTGTTGTCAGGGTCGGTATATTTACCAAACTGCCAATTGGTGCGCCAGCCAGCGTCGGAGCCGTGAGTGATATAAACCAAGCGTTCCATTTCGCCGGGGTGATCCCCATCATTGTCCTCACTGATGATATTGCCGTAGTCATCAAAAACGAATTCGTGGGTATTGCGCAAGCCAGCGGCAAAGACTTCAAAGTCTGAGCCATCAGGATTGCATCTGAGGATAGCGCCTTGGTTGGGGTACTCCCAACGCTTACCAGTTTTATCGACTACATTGAGGCCGATATCACCTATCCCCCAGTAGATACGTCCATCAGGCCCTATAGTAACGCCCGACATACCGTGTGCCCCAAAACCAATATGGGCTTGATAGCCATGGCTGAGAGATTCTTTCTTATCGGCGACACCATCATTATTACGATCTTCGAGCTTCCAGAGATCTGGGGCTACGGCTACGTAAACATCTTTTTCGTGTACCAATAAGCCACCAGCTACATCTGTAACCTCAGTCTGAAAATCTCGCGTATAGAGTTGCGAAACATCAGCTACTCCATCTCCTGATTCATCCCAAATACGATGTACTTCCTCTCGCTGAACAGCGAGGTCACGCCAGTCGTGTTTGGCATCTTGGTTGAGGTCTGGAAACCATTGATTGGAGTCTGAACGTTCGGGAGCAAACTCCGCGCGCAAAAAAGCCCTACGGTCTTCGACACTTTGGAGACTAATCGAAGCAGTCATCCAATCGCGGTGCCCCCGTATATCAAATTCAGAATCTTTTTGCCGATTGGTGCGAGTGGTATAAATCCGGCCTTGCTCATCTATGCTCAGCGCAATGGGGTCAGCAACTAGTGAGTCCGAAGCCCAAAGTTTGACTTCGAGCCCGGGGGCCAGTTGGGGATTGACTGCCTTATTGAGGGAATCTGCGATAATAGCTGCCCTGAGGGGATCAAGGCGAACAAACTCTTGCTTTGCGGGCGGTATTGAAGGTCCACAAGCATAGATAAAAATCAATAGAAGGGGAATAAAGTTAGAAAGGCGTATCCTAATCATCTCAGTAGTGTTGGAATGAGATAATGAAGATACGCCTCTTATGGGAATAATTTAATAGGTTAAGTAGCCATGTTTTACTTCTGGGCAAGATAAAGCTCCTCAGCAAACCATATCATCTACAAATATAGCCTAGAGTTCCTTAATTCGGATATTTCGGAACCATACTGGATCTCCATGATCTTGGAGGGCGATCACCCCTTTACCAGCACGACCATAGAGTGGCCATTTGGCAAACTTACTTTCTGATAGACGCTTCTCCCAATCTTCGCTGCCAAGCGTATATTCTACTACCTTGGTACCATTGAGCCAGTGCTCAACATTGCCTTGGTTGACGACTAAGCGCACACTATTCCACTCACCGGGGCCTTTGACCGTTTCCTCCTTACAAGGATGTAAATCATAGTTATCACCAGCACGGTGCATATGAATCTTACCGTCAGGATGGCCGTCATTATGTAAGATCTGCATTTCAGGCCCAGAAAGATAAGGCGCTCTTAAGGTATCGTGTTCCATGACATGAAACATGATACCACTGTTACCATTTTCAGAAATCTTCCAATCCAAACGGAGGTCGAAGCTTTCGTACGCTTTATCTGTAACGATGTCTCCCCCACCCTTGGTTGATAGGGTAAAACTGCCATCATCCTCAATTTTCCAAGCAGGAGAAAGGGTGTCAGTGTTGAAATTGCGCCAAGCAGCGAGCGAACTACCATCAAATAAAACGGTAAAGCCTTCTTCAGCGACAAAATCGCTAGCTACTTTGGTTGCTGGCGTATCTGCTTCTGCCTTTTTATCAGCTGGTCCGCAAGCGGAAAAAAGCCCCAATAAGGCGAGGGTACAAAGGAGCGTTAAGCTTGAAGATTTCATTGTTCGTGTTTTTGTGAATAAGATAGCCCCAAAATAGCATCTTTTTTCATTTTACACGATTTCACTGAGATCAATCATGCACTTGCAAAATAAAGCCTTTGCCATGCACGTTTTTGATTTCGACTTTTGGGTCGGCAGATAGATGTTTGCGTAAATGTGAAAGAAAGACATCCATACTCTTGCGGCTAAACTCATCCTGTGAACCCCAAATTTCTTTCAAAGCTTTGTTGCGGCTCAATAGCTGGTCCTGATGCTGGCAGAGCATTTTTAAGAGCGCCGCCTCTCTTTTGGTGAGCTGTACTTGGCTTTCGGCGATATCAAGCCTTTGGGTAGAGGCATCAAATTGATAGGCCCCAATTTGAAACTGCTCTTGCTTGGGGAATTGGGGCTGGGCTCGTGCTAAGATCGCCTTAATCTTGGCGAGCAATAGTTCTTCGTCTACAGGTTTGGTGATAAAATCATCAGCCCCCACTTTATAGCCTTTGAGTTTATCAATTTTGAGAGACTTCGCACTCAAGAAGATAAAAGGCAGCTCCGGGTAGAGCTTTTTCAATTCTGCTGCGACTTCATAGCCACTTTGGTCAGGCAGCATGACATCAAAAATCCCTAACTCAAAGCTAAAGCGGCTCGCAATCTCCAGTCCTTCTTGCGCAGATTTGGCCCATTCTACTTGAAAATCATGTAGGCCTAGGTATTCGGTCAAAATATAACCGAAGCTCATATCGTCCTCAATGAGTAGTATTCTTGGCATTTTTATAATCTGATAATGAACTCACAGCCCTCTTCATAAGCGGGATTCAAACTGAGCGTCCCGCCGTGCGCCTCTACTATGGTCTTCACGTAGCTCAGTCCAATTCCAAAGCCCTTGCCTTTATATTGATCGTTTTGCTGGGAGCGATAAAAGCGTTCGAAGATTTCTTTTTGCTCTGCTTTAGGGATGCCTGGGCCATTGTCTCGGACACTTATGATGCGTTTTTCACCTTCGTTGAACGCTTGGACCCAAATCTTTGGATTGAGGCCTGCATATTTCAAGGCATTGTCTATAAGGTTGAATACCCCATTGACGAGGTGGTCAAAATCACCTTTATAAGCACTATCTTCCAGTTGGAGAGACATGCTTAAATCTGCGTCCTTTTGCTCAATATGTAGTTGCAGGCGTTGGACCGCGGCCTGAATGGCCTCATGCAAATTCATAGCCTGAGGATCTATGCTGTCCTTTTGGGATTCTAACAGAGAAAGTTGCAAAATCTTGTCTACTTGCCCTTCTAACTGATGACTCTCGCGTTCGATAAGATCGAGATACCCCAAC
>JBCCQN010000107.1:0-28180 GCA_039024315.1 Bacteroidota bacterium | reverse complement strand
GCGCGGAGAGGTGATAGAGCCTTGGGCCGAATTGGCTAGCAATACATTGTTGATGAGGAGTTTGTCATCTGAGTTTGGCGTATATACCTCAACGGCAGAGTTGGGGTAGCCTTTACGACCAAACAAGATGAATGGATCACCGTCCTGTAGCAGTTTGATATTTTGTGAGGCACCGATGGAAGACAATGAGTTAAAGACATCATCTGGCCAGAGATGTACCCTTGGGTTGAAGTGACTACTGACGATAATGTAATCGCCTTGTGTCATATTACCAATGGCGTCCTTGAGTTGGTATAAGTTACTCGGACTAGCTGCAAAACCTACTCTACCGAAATTTTGCTGTACAAAAGTAGGTTGTAAGGTGAACTGATCGATGATGACCCATGCGACTCCATTACTACTCACATTGTTAAGGGCCAAATCTACCTCTAGTGAACCATTGATGGAGTAAACAAAGGATTGGTTGGTGGTATTTCGAGTAAAGGCTTCATACTCCACTCCGAAGTTACCAAATCTCCATTGTCTTTGGATTTTATCTACCTCTACAGATTGGGCTTCGTTTTTGACAAACTGAGGCAGTTTGGCCTGAGCCCAACCAGAGCGGTTTGCAATATATTTGAAAGACGATTGCCCCCATACCCTTGGGCTTACATCTGCCAATCGTACTCGCCAGAAGTAAACCGTGCTGTCTTGGAGCGTAAAAGGCACCTCCCAAGAAGCAAAGGTTGCCGAGCCCTGCAGAACACCAGAGGACGCTTTGAGCGGCGAATTGAAAAAATCAGTCGTATCAATCTCGAATACATAGCCAACGTCTTCATCTCGGGTCATAAAGAAGGCAGAAGCCTGTAAGGCAACTTGAGCCTCACCTACAATAGCAAACTCCAAAGGTGAAAGAATCGCGGGAATATTACCAGGTACCACTCTATTGATGGTTACGCGGTTGTTATCTTCCCTATATTCGGTGATAAGCCCTTCGGCGTCAACGAATACCTCAAAAAAGTTTTGCCCTGTTAATTCATTACCTACTGGATTATTGAGCGTAACCGTAAGGGTGTCTTTATATCTTACCATTGGATAATCTGTATCCGGATGGTAGAAAAAGTTGCCATCGGGCAGACGCTGGCGAATGGTCATCCGGAAGCTATCCTTGGTAACCAAACCAAGATTTTCTACAATGACATTGATTTTGAATGAATCGTCTTGGGCCGTGAAATTCTCCGGAGTAAAATAAATCCCGCTCTCTTCGATAGCTAGGTCTGGCCGTTCTGGGAAGTAGACTACTACTGCTGGATCACCTTGTAGATTCATTTGACGACCGTGATTACGATACTGGATACCGATCAAGGAGTCTGTGTAAGAGGTCAAGGTTTCGCGGAGGATATCGCCAATTGGCATCCCCAGCATTGAATTATAGATCTTGGGATAAAAGATTCTAGAATAATCTCTCAACGGGTTGAGATAACCGGCACTTGAGTTGGCCAAATAGCCAATACACCCTCTTTTTTCGGCTACTAGCCAACGCTCCCCAAAACTCGAACCGCCGACGGTAAAGTCTCCACCATAACAACCCATAGCGATCATAAGTGGATAACGAGAAATATTGGTATATTCCTGCGCTTCTCGAATGGAGATATCCTGGATATTACTAGTAGAGTGGCCAAAGAAGTGAACAATCGAAACCCCACCAGAAATCTGATCGTGATAAGATGCCGTAGAAGGGTCTAGCAAAACAGAAGAGCTACGCTTTTGGAAGTAATGGGCCTCCCCACCAAAAGGATCATCGCTAAAGACGTCGATCATGTAGTTGAAGGTACCTGAGATCGCATTTTGCTCCCCTTCGGTACCCCCTCCGCCGAGGAATACCCCTTCTTTCATCCATGATTGCCAAGGAGTATGCTCGTGCTCATCAACCTTAGCGAGGTAGTCGAAGCCTTCATCATTGTCAAATAGGTTGACACGTCCGATAGAAGCCTCCGGCTTGACTTGGGTACTATTTTGTTGGAAGTGAGCGATAAATTCGTAATCCGTAGCAGGGTAGCCATAGGTCGGCACAAAAGGTACGTTGGTTACTCTACGAGTACGGTTATACCCTTTCCCCCAAAGGAGGAAGTACTTTGGCTTTACCGTCCAAGTATCTAAGGCATTTTTACAAAAGCGTTTAATGGCCCAAGGAGTAATCGAACCATAGCCGTATTCGTCATAAATTTCATCGGTATAGACCACCCGTGCACTCAAAGGAGTGACTGTAGCCGTATCCCGATAGAGACGATAAGCCTCCGCAGAAGCACTCAAATCTCTGTGCGCGATGATAACAAATTCAGCACCACCATTGGGATCAAACAGCTTATTGAGCTTAGCATCCTGAATCTCGGGCTTGCGTATGCCATTGTCGGTCGTAAAGAAGAGATCTCTGTTCCCACCAAAGTTTTGGACGATGACGCGACCGCTATTTTGGTCCATTACCCCAATGTTGCGAAACTTATTGGTCAAATCGTAAACCCAGACAGAGTCCTGCCCCCCCACATTGTCCATGCGGAAGTAAGCTTTCGTACCTTTACTAAAATCTTTGATCCAAACACTGCTATCGCCATCGAACTGAGTGAGGCGATCATAAGTGATAGAAGACCAACAAAGATTATTATTATCAACCGGAGAACGGAGGGCCTCAAAGGTCAGGTCCGTATTGTCGGTAATGACTTTGCTATATTCTCGGGTGTAAGTTCTAACATAGACCGAACTAACATTGATCGTTGTATCAACTACGGGATCGCTCTGGTCGCCATCCATCAATACTCTAAGAAAGTGCGGAGAGTTGCTACGGCCAAAAACACGCGTTTTCACTTCGTGAGGGTTACCAGTGTTGGCTGGATTAGGTGTGGGGACAGTGACCGTTACGGGATCTGAGAAGCCAAAGCTCTCCTTACTCATATACCCTTCACCCGTAACGTAATCGGAATTAAGGGTAAAGAAAGAATCAAACTGCCCCCCTCCGCCGCGGATATATTCAGAACTTGCTGATTCAGGCTCATATTCTAATCGAGACTCATAGCGAAAATAGGGTTCTGGCGTGTAGAGTGAATAGGTGGGATCAAAATTACTAAAGTAACGTGATCCAAAGGTGGCATTATCCCATGTCAAATAGTAAGCAGACTCTTCGGTGAAGATACTAAAGTTGTCGTTTGGCTGAAGATTAGGCCGATGCAAACCCGTAACTGGGTCCCGATACATGATCGAATCAATCGCGCCATCATTATGTTCTCCATAAAACTCTAAATAGCCAAAAGCGCCACCCAATTTGCTTACGTAAATGGGAACCTCTTTCCCTCTGTAGATCAGCCTCAAAAAATCAGGATTTATGCCTGATATGTCATAGCCGGCATTGGAAAGATCTTGGGCTGAAACCCTGTAGATACCATTTTCCTTTACGACAAACTTGATATAGGTTTGATCAGCATCATTTGCGTACCAACTATTGCCATAATCAAAAGACTGGCCCATGCTGTAGATGGGCAAGAGAAAGAGACTAAAGGCGAATGCGATATATTTTTTCATACGTTCAACCAAAAATGCTTGATGTAGTGAATTTTATAATAATTGTAGGATTGCAACGTCTGCTAGCTTACTGAACGTGAAATTTCAGTGAAACCACATGGGTATAAAGCGATCCTGTGATACTTCCGATATTGGCGAGTGCGTAGTCAATCTGAAAGTTTTTGACCAAGAAGCCTAAACCAGCAGTGGGGAAGATACCCAATGCTTCTTGCCCATCTTCATTGGTGAGGTTTTGGATATTGTAAAAGCCTCCACGGACAAAGGCGACTTTACGATAATTACGATTTCGCCAAGCTAGCTCGAGGCCTCCTCTAGGTTCAAGACTGACTCCTCCACCTGACACCACAGCGCTAGAACGATTTCCATCAAAGTAAAGGTCTCCGTCAAGCGCAACCAACAATGACATCCGCTTGGCTAGTTTGAAATCGTACCCAATACCCGTTCTAACCGAAGGGCGTGTCAACTCGATAGAATTTTGCGGTACGGTATTTCCAGTCTTGATAAAGGCGTCTTCAAAAGTTTCGGTATTAAACGTCCAAGCGTTGATGGTATTGGTGATGTCAGTAACATTGATACCAGCCGAAAAGTTTTTGATTTTGTAACGAGCCGCGAGGTCTAGCCCAAAGCCCCAAGCGTTCGCGAAGCGGCCTACCCCACGATAGACAATTTTGAAATTGGTCCCTAAGCTCAAACCCGGTATAGCATCTGGTACCCAAGCATAAGAGAATAAAGCCGCAAAACTAGATTCAGAAAAGCTTTCCAGATTATCATAATTGATGCTACCATCAGGCTCAATCAAATTAAGCGTATTGGGAATCTCGTCCACTCCTAGTCGGATCAGTGTAGCACTAAAGTAGCGTTTGGCCGAAGAATCCACAGGCATAGAAAAGCCCAAATAACTGTATTGCGCTACATTGGCAAAATAAGAGGCATGCATCAAGGATACCTCTGGATATTGAATAGCGTTCGGCGAAGCCAGACCCGCAGGATTCCAGTAACCTGCGGTAACGTCCTCGGCAATGGCAACTTGAGCATTACCCATACCAAAGGCACGCGCACCGACACCGATCCGCAAAAATTCATTGCTATACTTAGGGGCATTGGTTTCCTGGGAGGGCGCTACAGTCTGGTCTTGTGCAAGCAGACCAGCAGAGGTTGCCACCAAGGCAAGGAGCATAAGAAACCTATACGTCATATTCATACGTCAAAATTAGCGAGTATCGCCCGAATTCGAAGATTTAAAAAGAGTCTCCTATAACATCAAATGGCTTGGGGGAGACGCGAATTGAGTAAGAAAGAACGTCAGTAGATGTGATTCGATATTACCACTACAAAAATGGTTCCATTAGATAAACGAAAAAGGAGACAAAAAAATACCCCCACTCAAACGCTTGTTTTGACCGTTGGAGAGCCTATTTGGCTCGTAGGGTTTTTTGGAAGTCATCAAAAGCCGCAAAGCAACGACTTGTAAGTTCTGCCTCGTATTCATGGGCAAACTGTAAAAATCGGGGGCTATGCAGGTATTCAAAACGATGAATACTTACCCGCATCAAAATTCGCCTTAGGACAATAATGACTTCCTGCCAATCGGCATAATGGTACAAATATTTGCGGTCCAAAAAGCGCTTAAAAAATCCTTCGTAGCGTGGGATTTCTTGCTTGACGGCCCATTGAGTCAAACGGGCGACCTCCTTGCTCCCAACTTCTGCAAGATGGCGATAGTAAGTATCGGCCAAACTACGATCATGGTCTATAAGAATTTTGTCTAGCAGTAATTCTAAAAAAACATGGGCCACAAAGAAGCCACGACTAATCCTTTCAGCCCCAAAAACTTCTGTCAGCCTCTGGGAAATTAGCTGCGTCTCTTGATGAAAAAAATCAGAAGTATGAAAGATCCTATCAACTTCAAAGTGCTGGAGAATACCATTATAAAAAGCCACTTGCTCAGGACTTACGGCTCCGCTTTTGATGTCGGGCATGCGGTTGGCTTTCAGCCGAACGCGCCGGTTGAATATGGAAACCAAATCAGGCGTACTCCCCCCTATGGTGAAAAAGGGATTGGTAATATCTCGATCAAGGTAATAATGAGAGAGAAAATTCATGCCGGCTGCAAAACTGTCAAATATCTCAACCAAATCCTATCTACTTCTCACGCAACGCATTGTTTGCGACACGGAAGATAATCGCAACTTCTCTAAGACATAGATTTTTTCATTTTTGGTACAAAAGGTCTATTTTCAGCGATACTTAAAAATTCATTCGGAATTAATCACTACTATGTCATCAAAATCTCTGGATAATCAACCCCAATGGCTTGGACATCCCGTAGGGTTGTTCATTTTGTTTTTTACGGAGCTATGGGAGCGCTTTTCCTATTATGGAATGAGGGCCCTTCTCGTACTTTATATTTATTCGTCTATTGAAGATGGAGGTCTTGGCTGGACCCGCAAAGAGGCCCTAGAGCTTTACGGCTGGTACACCATGTTAGTTTACGTAGCTTCTATTCCTGGTGGCATTTTAGCGGACCGCTTGCTAGGGCAAAAACGAGCCGTCATGCTAGGGGGAATTCTCCTGTGCATTGGGCACATGGTACTAGCGGTGGAAGCCCTTTGGGCGTTTTATGCCGGACTTGGGCTGATTATCCTTGGGGTAGGTTGTCTCAAGCCCAACATTTCTACTATGGTAGGTGGCTTGTATAAGCAAGGGGACGATCGAAGAGACAAAGGCTTTATTATCTTTTATATCGGTATCAATATCGGAGCTTTCCTGTCTGCTTTGATTGTAGGGTATGTTGGAGAAAAAATCGGCTGGCACTATGGCTTTGGCCTTGCAGGCTTGGGCATGATTTTGGGCCAGATCGTGTATGTATGGGGACAAAAGTATCTAGTTGGTGTAGGTGATTTTCTCGGTAGTAAAAACTCCGTTGACAAAGAGGCGATGAATCGCCCCTTGACCAAAATTGAAAAGGATCGCGTGATCGTACTTATTTTATCCTTCATCATTATCGTGGTATTCTGGGGCGCCTTCGAGCAAGCAGGTGGTCTTTTAAATATTTACGCAAACGAAAAAATCGATCTGACCCTAGATGCTTTCAATTGGAAAGTGCCTGCCAGTTGGTTCCAATCTGTAAATGCCTTCTTCATTATTACTTTTGGTACAGCAGTGGCGGCCTTTTGGGCTTGGCGCAAGCGCCAAGGCAAAGAAGTTAGCTCACTTTTCAAAATGGGAGTTGGGACCATCGTGATGGGCCTAGGCTTTTTGCTTATGGCTGGCGCTTCAGTAGAAGCCGGCGGAGAAGCTTACGGCAAGGCCGCTATGATCTGGCTGATCGGAGCCTATCTGCTTCACACCCTTGGAGAGCTATGTGTTTCACCCGTCGCCCTTTCGTTCATCACCAAACTCGCCCCGATCAAATATGCATCCATCATGATGGGAGTTTATTTTGCCGCTACCGGCTTTGGCAACAAACTCGCGGGCTCCATCGGTGAAGCGGCCCAACCCGAATCCATCGAAGTGGCTTTTGTCGCTTCCGCCGCAGATGTAGATGGCCTCAATCTCGATCCCAGTCTCAATAGCGATTATACCTTGATCGATAGCCTAGTGGACAACGACAAAAACTTTGCTTTGAGAGCACGGATTGAACAAGATGCTAGCGGTGAGCTACACTTTTACAATTACGAGGCACAAAATGACCAAGATTTCTTGGAGTTTGTGGAGATTGGACCGGAGGCGATGACAACCCTCAAAAACACCATTGCGCAAGGCGAAGAGGGAGAGCAGCTTCATGCCACCCTCAAGTTTGAAAAAGATGTCGAAGCCAAGAAGATCAAAGCTAATAAAGGTGATGTCAAGAACTATGGAGGAGAAATCGTGGTCGAGGAGGTTCAAAATAGACGCGAGTTTAATATCTTCCTCTTCATTACTGGTCTCACAGTCATATTTGGCTTACTCATTATTCTCTTCCTGAGAAAGCTCAAGGCCCTGACGCACGGAGCTGAAGAAATAGAACTTGAAGGAGGAGGACACTAAACTTTACCACTACTATTGTTATGGATGCTTCTTTAATATTAATGATTGCCGGATGGGTGTTTGTCGCCATCTGGGTACCGCTGGTCATTCTTGGCAATCGCAAAACGCACCCCAAAGCACTATTCATTCTGTTTTTTGCAGAAATGTGGGAACGCTTCTCTTACTACGGGATGCGCGCCCTGCTAGTGCTTTACATGACCCAAGAGCTGTTTAGCTATATGGACGAACCCCTAGCAAAAACGAGCGCCCTTGGAGTTTATGGCTCATACACTTCTATGGCCTACCTCTTTCCTGTGGTTGGAGGCATTATCGCCGATAAAATTTTTGGTTTTCGCAAAGCAGTACTGCTAGGAGGAATACTGATGATGCTAGGGCACTTTGCTTTGGCTCTAGAAGGTATGGCTTTCAATGGCAATCAGCCTTTGTTTTTTGGCTCCTTGGCCCTGATTATCGTAGGTAACGGCTATTTCAAGCCCAATATCTCCAGCTTTTTGGGCAAGTTTTACGACATTGATGATCCTCGTAAAGATGGCGCCTTCTCCATCTTTTATATGGGGGTCAATATCGGAGCCCTTCTTTCCATTTTGACTTGTGGCTATGTCGGTCAACAGATCAGCTGGCATTATGGCTTTGGTTTAGCCGGTATTGGTATGGCACTGGGCTTACTAGTTTTCTGGCTATTGGGCCCTCAAGCTTTTGGCAACAAAGGACTAGAACCAGATCCAGAAGGCGTAAGAAAGCCATTTTTAGGGCCTTTGTCGCTCAATCATCTTGTCACCATTGGCACCCTTTTGTTGATCCCAGTTTGTGCCTTATTGCTCAACTTAGATACAGTCATGACGACTGTGCTACTCATCATCAGTGCTGGCATTATTATTTATCTGATCATAACTGGGGTCAGATCTGAAGAAAAAATTGAAGGTAGTCGTCTCTGGGTGATCGTGATATTATTTTTCTTTCACGCCGTCTTTTGGGCCCTATTTGAACAAGCAGGTGGCTCCTTAACACTTTTTGCAGAATCCAATGTTGACCGGATGGTCTTTGGCAGTGAGATCCAATCCTCACAATTGTCTTTTCTCAACTCTCTTTTTGTGATGTTGTTAGCGCCGGTCTTCTCTTGGCTTTGGATCAAATTACGTCAATCCAATCGAGAGCCCTCTACTCCGATGAAGTTTGTACTAGGCTTGGCGCAGCTCGCCATTGGTTTTGCCGCTATTGTGGTCGGAGCCAAAATGTTTGCCAATGATGAAGGGATGATTTCTATGGTCTTTTTGGTGGTTATGTACTTTTTCCACACCTCCGGTGAACTCAGCCTCTCCCCCGTTGGCCTCTCCATGATCACCAAACTTTCCCCCCAAAGAATCGTGGGATTTGTGATGGGAGCCTGGTTCTTATCTATCGCACTGGGCAACAAACTAGCTGGAGCAATCGGACAATTAACGGCCGGTGAGTCCACTACGGATGATGCCCCCCTCACCGCTATGGAATCTCTCGATTTATATACTAGCACCTATCTGACATGGGGGGTAGGCGTGGTTACCGCTGTTGCTCTTGTGCTCCTAGTACTGGTTCCTACGCTCCGCAAATGGATGGGGGGTATTCACTAAAAAATATTTACCTAAGTACTCAGACAATCGTATTCAGAGTTAAGACCTAGGAAAATTGAGCGACATGGCTCAGCAGCACATTTTTACTCTGTACTACATACTTTTTACTCTGTACTAAAAAAGGAAACAAGTCCAATGTCGAGCTTTTGGCATTGGACATTTTTTTTAGGTTTACTCCCGAAAGCTTTCGGGAGCGCGGAACGCTAATATCTGGAGGCTACATTTGATTAATTATAGCGATCTATCGCATAGGCCGACAGAGTGCACTCAGCTTCGCCGCTTATTGATGGGCGTTCCGCGAAGCGTAGCAAACTAAACCAACAAATCCGGATGCTCCGCTAAGATAGGCACCTTATTGTCGCTGGGAGCATTGCGAGGGTCGAGGTGATAGCCATAAATCTCATATTGCCCCACTCGAGGATTGAGATCTTTATAATAGGTGTGAACCCTGTCTTGGCGCACAAATGACATCTCATGAAAAACCCGAATTTTTTTGTCAGTATGCTCGGGTAGATGATCAAATATGATTTGAGAATCCCCTAAATCACCAGAAAAAGCGAGAATTTCTTCCTCGTCTTCAAAGAGATAACCATAAGTTTGCATACCATCGACATGTTTGCCAAAGGTGTCGATGGCCGTGAGACCTTCGAGTTCGGAGAGGGGCAGAAAGTCGGCGTAGTTTTTAGGATCACGCAGACCAAAGTTCATAAAAGCCTGAAGCTCCTTAGCGAAACTCTCAGAAGGGACGAGGATCCGTGCTTTACGAGGTTCGGCGAGTAAATATTTATGATGAAGTACGGTCGAATTGAGGCTACCAACGTGGTCATCGTGTAAGTGAGTGATCAAAATGTAGTCGATTTGATCTGCGAGACCGGTCTGGCGTAAACGTCTGTACACACTATTGCCACAATCGAGCAAGATTCGCTTGCCACGGAAGTGAAGAAATGCGGCAGAGTTGCCAAATTCAAAATCAAAGGCTCCGCCTGTACCGAGAAATTTTATCTGCATAGATAAGGGGCTTGCGGCTCAATACGCTCAGAAATTTACGAATAAGTTACAATGAGATTTTGTAAATTCTCGCCTTGGGAGCAGAAATTAACGGTTTCCCTTTTTACTGACAACTCAATTCTATGATCATTTCGATGACCGGCTACGGTTCTGCCACTCGTTCTTCTGATAATTATAAAGTAACTGTCGAGCTTAAATCTTTGAATAGCAAGTACTTGGAAGCAACGATGAAACTTTCTCGTGCGTACTTAAAATACGAGCATAAACTCAGAAACATTCTTACACGTGAGCTGGTTCGTGGTAAAGTGATGGTCATTCTTAATGTCGAAATTCTCAAAGCTGACAAAAGGACGCTCAACATCAACCGGGCCTTGGCCCAAAAGTATGTAACCGAGCTGCGCGAAATAAGTACGGAATTAGGGATAAATGGCGATATTAGTTGGAGCATGCTCATGGAGCTGCCAGAGGTAATTCCGACCGACCAAGAGATTGCAGATCCAGAAGAGTGGGCCTTGATTGAAGATGCTGTTAGAGGAGCTTGCAAAGAATTGACCAAAAGCAGAACCGTAGAAGGAGAAGCTCTAGATCGTGATCTGATGGCCAGAGTGGCCGCCATCCAGAGTAATTTAGATGAGATCAAAGAGCTAGCTCCCAAACGCCTCGAAAATGTGCGTAGTCGCATCGACCAGGCCTTAGATGATATCCGCCATAAGGTCGAAGACCTTGACAAAAATCGCTTCGAGCAAGAAATTATCTACTATCTCGAAAAGCTGGATATCAATGAGGAAATCGTACGCTTATCGCAGCATTTGACCTATTTCAGCGAAATGCGGGGCAACGACAAGTCCAATGGTAAACAACTACAGTTTATCGGACAAGAGATGGGACGCGAGATCAATACCATCGGCTCCAAAGCCAATGATCCCCAAATCCAACGCCGAGTGGTACGCATGAAAGACGAACTCGAAAAAATCAAAGAACAAGTACTAAATGTGGTCTAAAAAAGTAAACAGTTTGATTCGGTTGGAAAGGGCAAAAGTTCCGATGCTTCTTAGCCTTAGCCTGATGATACTGATTACTTATGGCTGCTCCGAGCGTGTAGATGTCAATGCTCCTTACAAAGACGTATGGGTGGTATATGGTGTACTTGACCCTCAAAAGGAGGTGCAGGACTTGAGAATTGGGAAAGCCTTTCAAGTCGAAGAAAATGCTTTTACCTATGCCGAACGCTTTGATCCGGCGGTAAAAGGACTGTCCGTAAAATTGACCGGCGGGGGCGAAAGCTGGGAAGCCTTCGAAGTGGATAGTATTCAAAAAGGCGAAGGGGATTTTGGCCAAACGACCAGCATTTATCGCTTTGCGACGACAGGGAATCGTTCTCTGCAAGAGGGAGTAGCCTATAAATTGGAAGTCGGCTGGCCCGATGATAGCAGCCTACAACTTCAGGCTCAAACCCGTATCCCCCCTCAACCCAAGCTACTGAGCCCTCAAATCGTAGGCGTTTTTACCGATCAATGCTTGATGCCCGTCCGCTTTGAAGACACCGTAGAGGTCATCTTTAAACGCAAAGCCAATAACGAAACCATAGGCGATGCCTACCGCTTCCAATTATCCGTAAAACTTAACTATACCGAAGATGGAGTGCCCAAAGTGTATCGATTTGGTCCTACACGCCTATTCTCCGAAAATGTTGGCTGCGGCAATGTCGGCGGCGGAGCTGTTTGCTATGAGCTTCCTGGCGGGTCAGTATTAAGGGGTATGGTCAGCCGGTGGAATGATCCAATGGCTGTTTATGCTATTGATGATGATACCATATGCGGAGTACCAGCGGATTTGTCGCGCTTTTGTGAGGTGCAAGTTACTGCGGTGGATACCGCTTTGGGCCGTTATATGTCTGCCAACGACCCTTTTACCTTCAATCTCAATACTTATCGCCCTGAATTTACCAATGTCGAAGGCAATGCCTCCGCAGTAGGGATTTTTGGCTCGATCAATTACCAAAACATACCGGTCAATTTGACCGAATGTGCCCGCTATCAGCTAGGGATAAATCCTTTTGCAGTAGCAAGTATTTGTAACTAGCGCTACTTTATCGGGGCCGACGAGCGTCCATATACGCCTGAAAATCTTGCCGAAACTGCTCTCCCAGCGGTATCTCCCTCTCTCCTACAAATACCTGACTGCGCCCCAAACGATCTACTCGTTCGGCGGAGACGATATAGGAGCGATGGACCCTAAAAAATGGGGGAGCAGGCAGCTTGGCTACTAGATTTTTCATACTCTCTGGACTCATAATCCGCGTTTCTGGTGTATGAATACGGCAATAATCCTTCATCCCCTCGATAAACAAGATATCCTTGAGCCAAACTTTGTGGAGATAGTATTCGGAGCGAAGCATCAAAAACTCTTCTTTCCAATCGCCTGGTGCTGGGCTAGGCGCAAGCAGAGCTCGGACCTTCTCAATGGCTTTGACAAAACGCGGAAAGGGATAAGGTTTGAGCAGATAATCAACCACATCCAGTTCATAAGCTTTGAGCGCATACTGGTCAAAGGCAGTAGTGAGAATCACCTTGGGTGGCTGAGGCAATACTTCTAGTAGTTCTAAGCCGCTCAAGCCGTCCATTTGGATGTCGAGGAGGAGGAGATCGACTACGTCGGAACGCAAAAACTCCAAGGCCTCCAGCCCGCGGCCAAAACTAGCTACCAATTGCAGCTCAGGAATACGATCGACAAAAGCCGCAATCTTGGTCAAAGCCAATGGCTCATCATCGACGGCTATACAGCGGATATTCATGCGTCAAAACTTAATGCTTGTTCGAATAGAGGCATATCCAAAGAAATGATGTATTGATCCCCCTGCTCTCCATAAGCGAGTTGATAGTCGTCTTCAAAATAAAGCGCTAAGCGTCGCTGCACATTGCTCAAGCCTAAGCCACCTACCTTTTCATAATTTTGATCTAAACCTTGCTTTGCCTCGTTTTCGACCCTAAAATAGAGTCTGGCGTCGTGCGTTGTTAACTCAATTTTGATCGGAGCATGCTTATCCCCATGCTTGTAGGCGTTTTCGACAAAGGGCACAAGCAGCAAGGCTGGTAGATAATAAGCATCTGTTTGCCCCTTGACCCTAAATTGCCTAGCCTCAGGATTCGGTCGGCGCAGTTCCAGAAGCGCGATCGTGGCTTCGAGAAAATTGATCTCATCTCTTAATGAAACCCGATCTGTCCCTTTTTCATACAACTGAAAGCGCAGTATTTCCGACAAGCGGGCAATGGCCTCAGAGGCTTTTTCAGGACTAGCAGCGTGTACTAGAGCATCGATATTGTTGAGCGTATTGAAGAGAAAATGCGGTTGGATCTGAGTGCGTAGCATCGCAAGCTCGGTCTGCAAGTTTTGTTGTTCGAGGTCCCGCTTACGATTTTGATCATAAAGCCAAATCTTAAACAAGCGCATTCCCGCAAAAAGACTCACTATCAGATAAATCCGTACCCCAATATTGAAAAGCGAGCTGCCATGCCAGAGTCCTTGCGCTAAAGCCTCAGGTTTTGCCAAGGGCAGGAAATAGTGAAATTCAAGCCAGCGTTCAGCGATGACAAAGCACTCTATTGATACCATCAAGCTGAGGAGAAACCAAAGGTATTTACCTCTTAACAACAAGCGTTCTACTAGTAGATAAGCACTAAAATAAGCGGCCAACATATCGATCGGCAGCAGTATGAGCATCCGCCTTCCAAAGTATTGCCCGTCCCCTACCACCTGATACTGGATATAATACCAGCCCAGCACCTCAAGCCAAAAGATTAGGTGCTGTAGCCAGCGGGGTATTTTTGTAAGATTTGGCATTTACATGACGTTTACCGCTGCGCGGAACGCTTATTTGAGTATGAAGTAGAGAGTAAAAAGTATTCAGTACTTAATAGTATTTAAGACAAATTAAGGCGCAGTAAGCTGGGCTAGAAGGTACTAAAATGGTTTTTTTAGAGACATTTAGCCCTTAGCTCACATATTCCTGCATATAAGCAAAATCTGGCGTCAACTTTCCTTGCCAGAGGATGACAGCTCTTTGGATCGCTTCGGGTAGCCCCGCGTCAGCAGGATTTGTAGCCTTAAAATCAGCCGAAGCTATTCCGGAGATCAATTCCCCCATATCAGCACTAAATTGCGCCGAGGCGTCTGCCGCAAACTCACAGGGCAAATTCGTTACCGCCATCACGGCAATCCCCTCACCTTCAAAACCCATTTTTTGCTCACGAGTCGCAGGATTGTAGATAAAGACTGGTTCGTCGATCCAAGTTTCCTTACTAAAATGAATGGCCCCCTCTGGATCACAAGTAATGTCCCCAATCACCTCTAACGTTTGATCCTTTTTATACCAAGCAGCCGCCATATCTCGTGTCAACAAACGTGGGAATTCAGGGCCCCAAATGATACAGTTCATCCACATGCTTGCGTAAGGAAAAATGTTTTCCATATCAGACTCAAATTCCTCCGGATGTTGGAGATATCGTTGAAAGAAGGCAGCATGATCCATTTCTTTACCTGCCTTATGCCGATACATCTCTGGCACATCGAGAATAAGTTTGTAGACTTTGGTGCGCTCGCCTTCGGCAAAGGTCTGAGCCAGTTGCGAGAGTTTAATCTCCTCCACTGGCAGCAAATCATAGATACTTTGAGCCCCCGTACTCGTTTTGCCATTGCCAAGAAAGACGGTGATCAAAGGCGGTAATTCAGCCGGTGTGCCGGAGGAAGCAATGCGTTCTCCGCAGGAGCGAACCATATCCTTGATAGCGGCGAGATCCGCCTTCTCAATCGATTGAGGGATAGCCTGAAAGGGATGCTCGATACCTCTGAGCGCATAGCGTTGACCGAGGGTCCACATACTATCGATCATCCCTGCATAACCGGCAAAATAAGTAAAAGCGGTGATGATACGCTGGCGATTGGGATGTGTGACCAGTTCATAGTCGATGAGCGTGTTTTGGTGTTCCATGAAATGGGCTAACATCTTACGATTTTTGATCTGACCTTTGTGGGTGTGTGAAAAAATCAAATAGGCTTTTTGCGGCATTATTTGTTCAATCTCCACCTCTTTGAGGCCAAAAATCGGATTAGCATCTGTCAGAGATTCATGGATATCAGCGCCAGCCGCTCGATACCTTTGGTCTTCAAAGGCCCTTTTTCGCTCTCCTGTTTTCGGGTGGACGGCTGGTTGAACGAGGATTTCGTGGCCATGTTGCACCAGTGATTTGACAGCCTCTGGTGTAATTGCTACACGTTGTTCGCCGGTCTTGCTGAGGTCTTCGCGGCGGATTCCGATGGTATTTTTCATTTGAGTACCGATTGCAAAGCGAAGGTAATCATTTTATTCAGCAGCGGACAATCAGAAAAATGTTACCTTTGAGCTACAACCAACGTCTAAAACAATATGAAACGTGTACTCATAATTACAATTATCACCTTGGTAGTACTAGGCGGAATCGCCGGATCGATAGCCGTATTTGGTACTTTTAGTGATGGGATTCGTTCAGGACAAATCGTCAAGTTTAGCAAAAAAGGCATCGCCTTCAAGACTTATGAAGGCCAGCTAGCGATTAGAGGTTTTGACGAAGGAGATAATGGCGCGATGTCCAATATTTGGGAATTTTCGGTCGAACGCAGTGAAATGGAAGTGCGTCAGGAGATCGAGAATGCCATGGAAAAGGGACATGATATTCGTTTGTATTACAAGGAATACTTTTTCCAGTTTGACTGGCGCGGAGACACTAAATATTTCGTGTATAAAGTCGAAAAAGTGGAAGACTAAGAAAGATTATTCTTAATCTTCATCCTTTAAAAGAGATTCGCCAATCATGAGGAACATTTTACCCAGTTCCTTGCGGTTGGCTTTTTCCATATCTATACGGGCCACTTCCTCTCGGCTGTACTTATGGTTGCGCTCGACTTTTTCGGTCAACTGTTCGATCAGGCTATCTATTTTCTTATTGAGTTCAGCACTGTTGGAAGCTTGACTTTCCGTTAAATCTTTTTTGAGGCTTACAAACTGTTTTTCCAGATCCGTCTGGGCCTCTTCCAAACGCTCTTGTAGTTTGTGAAAGCGTTGTTCGATTTGACGCATTTCACCCCCCATCAAGATATCTTGGATAGCTTTAAATTTATCTTTTTCTGCTTGTGAGCTGTCGTTGGTTGCTTTCTCTTTTGCCATGCTATAAATGTGGTTTCGGGAGTTCGGTACTAAACTATTGCCAGAGTTTTAAGAATGTCGCTAAGTCTAAAACGCCATTGGTTGGCAGTCCCTGTTCTGCTTGAAATTCTTTTAGTACTGTCTCTGTTTGGGTTCTAAAAATCCCATCTACTTTGAGTTGGTATCCTCGGGCCCGCAATTTTTCTTGGGTTGCCATGGTGATCGTATTTTGATCTCCCAGCTTAGCCAAGGGATTGATTGGGGGGAGGCTTTCACCTTCGGTGGAACGCCCATTCTCCGCCTCAGCGACCTGCTGATTGTTATAGCCCTCAGCTTTCCATTTTTGCGATTGGATCAGTTTGCCTTCCAAATAGCGCGCGGCCGCTATCAGTGATTGGTAGCGTTGGATCATTGGCCCGGCCTCACCATCTGCTTTGTCTTCTCTCAACACATCTACTTTCTCCTCCTTCCAGCAATAGCGCCCGTAAGAGCCAATCTCCTCACAGAGTTGGTGGTAGCGCAGCAGCACATCAGGATCATAATAATTAGGATCGATACCTTGGTCTGGCTGATAGGCATAAACGGATTCAGGGTGGTGGCGCCGATAATTGTCGAACATAAAGAACGCAATCAACGGTAGGCAAATGATGGTGATGATGTAGAACAATCGCTTCATACAGCCCTGGATGATACGAAGATAGAAAATGTAGGCTATTAATGGTTCTTTTTAGCCATCAAATATTCTGAGAATCAAAGCAAAATAGAAAGATATGATAGATTTTACATTTGTTTTTGAATAATTGTTAATTTGACCAACTGTGAAAACCCGAATTATTGAAATATACTCTTATGAAACGACTATTAGCACTACTAAGCGCCATAGCGATGCCTGCCCTTTTATGGGCTCAGGATACCGAGAGGGGCTTAGATGATCGAATTAACGATGCCGTGACTCCGATATCAGATGCGGTTTTCAACTTTGTCTTTACGGCGATTCCGGTTCCCGGAACAGAGCTCTCGGTCCCAATTGTATTGATTGTTTTGCTTGGCGGCGCAACTTTCTTTACGATTTATTTTGGCTTCCCTAATTTTCGCCACTTTGGCACATCCATCAAGATTGTCCAAGGAAAATATGACAACAGTGCGGAATCTACGAGCCAAGCCCCCAATGTACATGATGGAGATGATCCAGACACCATAAGAGTAGAAGGTTCCGATGGTGAGGTAACTGCTTTCCAGGCATTGACAGCCGCGCTATCAGCCACAGTAGGTTTGGGTAACATCGGGGGGGTTGCCATTGCAATCGTAGCAGGTGGTCCTGGTGCTACTTTCTGGATGATCTTAGCAGGCCTCTTAGGCATGGCTTCCAAATTTGTAGAATGTACCCTCGGGGTAAAATATAGAGATATCGGTCCCGACGGGACTGTATATGGTGGTCCTATGTACTACCTACGCAAAGGACTCGCCGAAAAAGGTCTATTAGGCTTAGGTAAAGTTCTTGCGGTGATTTATGCGATCATGATGATTGGCGGTTCCTTTGGAGGTGGTAATATGTTCCAGTCCAACCAAGCAGCGGCCCAATTCAACGCCATGATCGGAGCCGAGTCTGGATTTGCGGGTACCATTTTTGGACTCGTAGTAGCGGTACTCGTAGCAATTGTGATCCTAGGAGGTATCAAGCGTATCGGTCAAGTAACCGAAAAGATTGTTCCTTTCATGGTAGGAATCTATGTCCTAGCAGCCATTATCATTCTTGTATTCAATCTAACGGCTATTCCTACTGCCCTTGGGCAAATTTTCGCTGGCGCCTTTACGGCCGAAGGTATAACAGGTGGATTTATCGGGGTCTTGATCGTCGGCTTCCAACGAGCCGCCTTCTCCAATGAAGCGGGAGTAGGTTCAGCTTCGGTAGCTCACTCAGCCGTGCGTACTAAGTATGCCGCTAGTGAAGGTATGGTAGCTTTGCTTGAGCCATTTATCGATACAGTAGTCGTTTGTACGATGACTGCCTTGGTTATTATCATCACCAATATTGACGGTGGCTTCGTAACCTATGGTGCTTCTGGTGGCCTTGACGGCGTTGAGTTGACCTCTACTGCCTTCAACTCAGTGATTCCTGGCTTCTCTTATGTATTGACTATCGCGGTTGTACTATTTGCCTTCTCTACCATGCTTTCATGGTCTTACTACGGTCTCCAAGCCTGGAAGTACCTCTTCGGCAAAGAACAATGGGTTGATTACACTTATAAAATTCTCTTCTTGATCTTTATCGTATTGGGTGCTGCAGCCAACTTAGGTGCAGTTGTAAACTTCTCTGATGCGATGATCTTTGCGATGATTTTCCCGAATATGATCGGTCTATTTATTCTCGCACCAAGGGTCAAAGAAGAAGTTGCGCGTTACTTGACCGCCCTGCGTAGCGGTGAACTCAACGCAAAATAAAGATTAAATAATCTGCGCTTATGCCCTGATTCGCTGCGGTGGATCAGGGCTTTTTTTACCGCTTAATTAATGAGTTCCACCGCTTACTTAGTTTTACTGGACTCATAGCTAGTGCTTGTTTTCTTTCGAAAAAACGAAAGTATGAAAGCACCCAAATTCTTAAGCCTTCTTTTCCTTTTGGGGAGTTTCACCCTAAGCCTGCAAGCCCAAGTCATCAAGCGCGAAGGATATATCATAACGAATCAGGGAGATAGTCTGCGAGGAAAGCTTTGGACTGGGGATACAAAAGAGGCTTGTCAAGAAGTAAAATTTCAAGTCGAGGGCGGGCCTGTGCGTGTGTATCAGCCCCATGAGCTGCAAGCCTATGGTTTTGGCGGGGATCAGCATTATCGATCTTTTAGCGTTCCGAGAACGGATAAAAACGAAATCTATCATTCTGCCGAACGAGCGGTTTTTCTCCATCTTTATCGATCCGGGGATCTGTGGATTTATGAGCTGGAGCATGAGGAAGGACGTAGTCTGTACCTCTCCGAGGAACGCGAGTCTCCTCAACTCATGTATTACGCCTTACAGGACGTCAAGCAGGAAGATGTGCGTTTAGGGGTAATCCGTTTAGCTGATGGCACTGAATTTAGTAATCTAACACCGGGTATGATCGTAAGCGATCCAACAGGCCGCAGATACTATTTCACTGACTCAAAGCTAATGATGATTGTTCCCCAATATCAGTTTGATCTGATGGGAGCGTTGCCCGAAGGGGTAGCACCTCTACCCGCCAACTTCCCTCTCAACAAACCCAAAATCTTGCAAACAGTCGCCCAGCATTACGAGCTGCAAAAACACAATCAAAAACCAAGAGTACAGCTTGCAGTCTTGGCCTATCAACAGATCACTCGGGTCGCAGTAGACGAGAAAGCAGCGTTA
The DNA here is from genome assembly GCA_039024315.1 of Bacteroidota bacterium. Lineage (GTDB taxonomy): Bacteria > Bacteroidota > Bacteroidia > J057 > J057 > JBCAWW01. Next base: position 8,440 of record JBCCQN010000107.1, on the reverse strand, counting down.
GAGGGAGGGATCTTGTTTGAAGCACGAGCCAATCGCTTCACACCCAAAGTGAGTTTGCGATTAGGATTAGGTCGTACCAATTGGATTGTTTCTCAGCCAGAGATGGAACTATTCAGGACTCCTTTTTTTATGCAAAATGTAAGGGCAGGAGCCGCTTATCATTTTCGTCCAGGCAAAAACCTGAGGCCATTTGTAAGTGGGAATGTGCATATGATCCGTCTCAGCCGCTTAGGTAATTTAGAAAATGCTTATACAAGATTTGTGAAACCGGGATTTTCGATGGGGCTTGATGTTTATCCAATGCGGTTTAGCCAGTTTAGGTTTGAATGTGGCTACAGCAGCTTCTGGTATGCAAGTATCAGTACTGGATTAGTCTGGGCTCGTTAGTGTCACTTAAAACGCCCTCCCACAGCTCGTAGGAGGGCGTAGACACTATGCAAGGGCAAGGGCCACTTAGAGCTCGACGACATAGGAGACCAATCGATAAGCTCTCGGATAAAATCCTGTCAGTTTTACCTTACCCGATTCTTGTTCGAGGATTTGGGTAAGCTTTTCCGAAGAATCTAGCTTCTCTTCATTTACCTGAAGAATGATAAAGTTTTCTTTGATATCAGTCTGTTGACGTAGCGTACCAGCGTGCAAACGAGAGACCAATACGCCATTATCTATTTGTAATCTATCGAGTTCATCATCGGTCAAGTCTCTAAATTCGACCCCTAACTCGGTAAGCTGATCCGAACGGTAGAAGGCATCGAGGGTAGTTTCTCCCATTGAATTGGTCAACTGGATCGGCAATTCGAGGTAACGATTGTCCCGATAAACTTTGATATCTATTTTATCGCCAGGGCGATTACGAGCGACTAGCTCACGGAGCTTGGCGTCATTTTTAATGGCGATGCCATTTACCCCTACGATGACATCACCTTCATCCAAGCCCCCTTTGTAGGCACCGCCTTGGGTAGCGAGTTGATCAATCAATACACCTTCGGTGATGTCCAAACCTTCGCTGCGAGCAACGTCGCCATTGAGGGTACGGATTTTAGATACGCCAAGGAAGGCACGTTGCACGTGGCCAAATTCTTTGAGGTCGCTAACGACCTTTTTGACGATATTGGCCGGAACGGCAAAGGCATATCCTGCATAAGCGCCGGTAGGTGAAGCAATCGCAGTATTGACGCCAATCAATTGTCCTTCCAGATTAACCAAAGCCCCACCAGAGTTACCAGGATTGACAGCAGCATCAGTCTGAATAAAGGACTCAATCGCCATCTGATCTTTGATGATTTCCAAATCTCTCCCGATCGCACTGACGATACCGGCAGTAGCGGTTGAGGCAAGATTGAAAGGATTGCCTACGGCAAGCACCCATTCGCCGACGCGAACTGCGTCCGAATTGGCGAGGGTCATGGCAGGCAGTCCCGTAGCATCCACTTTGATCAAGCCTAAATCCGTAGATGGATCTGTACCAATCACCTTCGCGCTATAGGTGCGATTGTCAAAAAGGGTAACGTTTAGCTCATCAGCATCCTTGATTACGTGATTGTTGGTAACGATATATCCGTCTGAGCTAAGAATCACACCAGAACCGGTTGAAGTACCTTGACGGCCTCTTCTTGGTCCCCAGCCAAATAATTCATAAAAAGGATCATTGGCATAGGCATTGACGGTCTGTTTGGCGGTAATGTGGACTACGGCAGGCATGGCCTCGTCGGCCGCTATATGAAAATCAGTGGGCGCGCCACTGAGACTGGTGGTCGAATAGGCCGGTTGGAGATTGCGATTAGCAACCGTAAATGTCTCGTTTTGGGTAAGGGAAGTCGTTTCGCTTAAGGCGGCATCTTGCTTTCCCCAGCCGGCATAGTGGTATATCCCTAGGGTAGCAGTACTGACTACTAGAGAAACCAATAAGTATGAAAGTAAATTTTTCATATAGACGAAGGGTTTAAATGTGTTTGCTTCTAAATTACGGAGCTTTAAATGGGCTTGTTAGGGGTTTTGGAGTACTTTAAGAAAACTTTAACAATGCAAATTCGTCCTCACAATTTTCGGTTTTAAACCAAGTCATTACCGATTCAAACGCATTATAAAGAGCATAATAGAACAAAGAGAGTTGCATCTCGTTTGCTAAAAGGTAAACTCGACAAACCAATTGAATCCAATGAAATCTATCTATACCTTCTTAGGCATCAGCTTCTTCCTCTTATGTGCCGCCACCCCCTTAGCCACTACCTATCAGCTAAATAGCGGTAGTGCAGCCGTCACTTTTGAGATCAATAATATGGGGGTTGCTGTGGACGGTTCTCTCTCCAATCCAAGTGGTACCGTAATTTTTGATCCAAACGATTTGGTAGGGAGCTCTATTAACACTAGTGTCCAAGTCAATACCATCGATACGGGTATCGAAGTGAGAGATAAGGACCTAAAAAAGGCAGAGTATTTTGACGTAGCAAAATACCCCAACATCAGCTTCGTCTCCAGCAGTATCACCAAAAATGGCAGCGGATATCAGGCCAAAGGCACTTTGAGTATCAAAGGAAAAAGCAAAGAAATCAGCATTCCCTTCACCGTTGAGAATGACGTTTTCAAGGGTAAATTCAATATTGATCGCCTAGACTTTCATGTCGGTGAGGATAGCTGGATCTTAAGCGATGAGGTAAGAGTTAAGTTCAATCTACCCGTGACAGCCAAATAAGAGATGTAGAGCCGCTTCGCGGAACGCTTATCATGAGCAATGCCGAGTCTCAGTATGTAAAAATTGCATACTGGGACTCGGCATTTTCGCGTAAATCGTTCTGCGCAGCAGTAAAGAGGCTACAAAGGCCTTTCGACTTCGCTCAAGAGGACAGCAGGGGTATATAGCAAGGCAAAAGAAGCTATCATTTGTCATGCCGAGCACCGCCAAGGAGATTTTGGTAGGTGCGTGCATGAATGCCGCACCTAGAGATAAGCGTTCTGCGCAGCAGTCATCAAACCACAGACTGAAGCGCCTCCAAAGCCTGTGGATACTCAAACTCATAAGCGAGGGATTGCAGCTGCTTGGGCTTGGGATATTGACCGCCAATAAACAAGACTGCCTGCTCACCAAACATAATCTTGAGCATAAAGGCAGGTACCACAAACAAGTCTTTAGTCCCTAAAGCCTCAGCCAATTTGTTCGAAAATTTACCCTGGCTAATCAACTCAGGGCCCGTGAGATTGAAAGGACCGGATGCAGTTTCATGATTGAGAAGAAAAATCATCGACTTGACAATATCGTCGATATGCACCCAAGGAAAGCCTTGCTTTCCACTAGCAAAACGCCCCCCCAGATACATTTTGTAAACAGGTAACATTTTTTCCAGCGCCCCACCATCTTTGCCGAGGACAATGCCAATACGGGTGAGGATGGTGCGACAGTTGGCCTTGTTAGCTTCTTCTTCCCAGATACGACAAACCTCAGCCGCAAAATCGGTCCCAGGGCTGGCGCTTTCGTCGATTTCGCCCTCATGCTCCACGCCATAATAGCCTACTGCCGAGGCAGACAAGAAGACCTGAGGAGGACTGGGACTGCGGTTGATATACTCTACACAGGCGCGAGTGGCTTTGACGCGGCTTTGTAGGATTTTTTCTTTATGGGCCTCGGTCCACTTATCACCGGCGATGCTAGCACCCGCGAGATTGATTACTGCGTCATAAAGCCCAATTCCCGTTGGCATGCTCTTGCCGTTCCATTGCAAATAAGTGAGGGCGGGATGGTCAGAAGTATGCTTTTTGCTGCGCGTCAAAATGCCTACTTCATGGCCTTGGGCGAGGAGCTGCGGCACCAATTTGCTGCCGATAAACCCGGTACCACCGGTAATAAGAATCTTCATATATGCAGTATTGTCTAAGTAACTAACTTAGCACTCAAATTGTTAACGCCCAATCTATGTTGATGCTTTCTCCCGGCCCCGTGCCTGTCCCCGATTTTGTAACGGCTGCGATGCAAAAACCTATGATGCATCATCGCTCGGCTGGCTTTGCCAAACTATACGATCAAATCCGTGCTGGATTACGCTACCTTTTTCAGACTGAGGCTGCTACAGGTACCGTGATCGGCTCCGGTACTTATGGCGTTGAGATGGCCATGTATAGTCTTTTCCGCCCGAGCGAACGCGTAGTTATTCTCAATATGGGCAAGTTTAGCGGCCGTTGGGTGGAATATGGCGAGGTATTGGGTCTGGATGTCTATGAGATCAAGCAGCCATGGGGAAAAGCGTTCGGCACAGCCGAACTAATGCACGAAATGCAAGCAGCCGGCGAGGTAGCAGGCATTATCTTGACGCACTGTGAGACCTCCACAGGCGTGGTAATCGATGTGGAAGAGATGGCTTTTGCCTTGAGGCGAGCCTATCCAAACCTACTGATCATGGTCGATGGTATCACCAGCATTGGCGCCGTCCCCTTTTACTTTGATGCTTGGGGGATCGATGCCGCGATCATTGCCAGTCAAAAGGCCTTGATGAGTCCAGCTGGTTTAGCCGCTTATGCCCTCAGCGAGCGTGCCCAATCCAGCCTACAAGCCACCCAGCCCGGAGATTTTCGCAATCTGTTTTATTATGTGCAGACTGCGGCGCAGAACGCTTATCCCTATACCGCGCCGGTACAATTGCTGTACGCCGCCGAGGCGGCGCTAGCGGCAATCGTTCGGCAAGGCCTACCCTCTATTTGGAACCAAGTGCATCAGTGTCGGGTCGCTTTTCGGAAGGGTGTTGTGCCATTAGGAGCCAAGATATATCCCGAAAGTCCTTCAGAATCCTTGACCGCCATCACTTGGGAGGGCGTTGATCTGCCAGCCATGCAAAAAGGCCTAGCCAAGGCTGGTTATTGGCTCGCAGGTGGACAAGCGGAGCTAAAAGGTAAAATCGTGAGGATCACGCATTTTGGAGGCGTAACGGTAGAGATGATGGAGGCAGTGGTAGCTGAGATGAAAGCATTGTTAGAGCAATAGGAGGCCTATAATACTAAGTATTGAGACAATAGTATTCTGTATTAAGACCTCGGAAAACTAGGTTATATAGCTCAGTAAGACCCTTTTTCACTGTACTGAATTCTTTCTACTCCTTACTTAAAATCTCCTCTTCTAATGATAAGTTAGCAGCATCAAATGCAGTCCGCCTACTATTGCGGCTCCTCCAATACAAAGCCACGAATACCAATGTTTGAAATTGAGGTGAGGATGGTTACGGATAAAAAAGTGGAGCAGGCCATGAAAAATCAAGAAGATATCCATACCGATAAAGACATTTTCGGAGCTGCCCGGAATGAAAAATAGGGGAACATACAAGGGAATGTGAATGAGCAAAAAGATAATGTAGCCCGTCTCATCCTTGAGATTGCGCCAAGCAGGAACGATGTGCCACTCTTTTTGCCGTACGGCGTCCATTTCATGGAGAAGGAGTAAGCTGATGCCGAGGTAAAATATGATGTCATTCATAGGATAGTTTTGCGACAAACTTAAGGGCCAAGGCCCTGCAAAAGGCGTTGTTTAGACGAAGGCGGAAATTGTGCCGACGAATTTTCCTATTTTGCCGCCATGACGTGGATCGCTTCCCTCTTATTTATCCTGATCCCGGGTTTGTTGCTTTGGCTCCAAGACCGGATCGCTATTGTCAAAACCCTCAGTCCAGCTTTTTGGGCCTATTTTCTAGGTATTTTGCTAGGGACATTTTTGCCTTTGGATAGCGAATGGGGCAATAGCAATTTGGAGATTTTTGTGGCTTTGGCGATTCCCACTCTACTCTTTTCGGCCAACATCAAACAATGGTTGAGATTGGCACCGCGTTCCTTACTGGCTTATGGGCTCTACGCCACCGTGGTCTTTGTATGCATGATCATCAATGTCTTTTTGTGGCAGCCTAGTTTGGGAGACGCTGCCTTGAGAGGAGCGATGGCAGCGGGCGTTTATACCGGCGGTACCGCCAATATGGCTGCTATTCACGTGGCTTTGGAAGGCCCGCCAGCACTATTCGCAGAGCTCAATTTCACAGATTTGATCCTCAGTGGTACACTGCTTTTGTTTTTGTTATCTCTTTTGCCACGTTTTTTCCGGAGCTTCTTGCCTGCCTACGAGAAGCTAGAGATTGCAGTAGAGGATATTCCTGCGACAAGGGAGGTAGTAGGGACTTTCTCTCCGAGAACGATTCTCCATATTTTTATAAGCGTTTTGCTCGGACTAGGCGTCTTAGGTTTGAGTTTTGGCTTGAGTCATTTGATCTTTGGACAAGGCAACGGCACCTTCTTTATCATCGCTTTGACTGTCTTGGCCTTGCTCGCTTCTTTGGTCAGGCCGATCCGAGAATGGCCCATGAGCTATGAAACGGGAGATTATTTGTTTTTGGCCTTTTGTGTGGCAGCAGGTGCACAGATTGATTTGAAGGTCCTTTGGGAAAACGATTGGTCGCAAGCCGGCTTTATGTTGACAGGTTTTTTGATGATCCTGACGACATTTGTCAGCCTCGCGAAAGTGTTTAAAATAGACGCAGATACGACTTTAATTTGTATTGCCTCTGGTATCTATGGGCCACCTTTTATCGGCCCAGTGGCACGGGCCTTAGACAATCGAGAGATTGTGATCGCGGGCATGACTTTGGGCGTGATTGGTTTGGCCTTGGGCAATTTTGCGGGTTTCTTTCTTTATGCTTTGGTCAATTAGCTGCTCACCCCTAGGCTTCCAAGCGTTCTGCGCAGCAGCCAATAAAGTCCCACTCCTGCTAAAAGTAAAGCGGTACTGAGGGCTTGGCGCAAGAATTTATTATTTTATGGATAGTTTTTTTCCTGCATTCCGCTAATCTTAAAGAAAGCGATTACCCATGCGAACACTTTGCCTCTTTTTGCTCATCAGTATTGGGCTGAGCCTTTCTTCGACAGGGCAAAGTCTCCTAAAGCCCGTCAAAGTGCTCACCCTCGAAAATGTAAAGCGCTACAAACGCATCGTTTTTCGGCCAGGAGACTTTATTCGCTTTCAAACCAAAGACGGAAAGGCTCAATACAATGGACAAATCGAGTCGATCAACGATAGCTCCATCGTTCTCCTAAAAATCGTCAAGATGGCCAATGAAGGAGACGCCACCAATAATGTGCTGCGTGACTATGTGCCTATCAGGGAGATCGACATGGTGTACAACCCCTACAAAACGGCTTGGAAGACCTTCAAAAACATGTATTCGGGTTCTGCGATGATCGGTGGCGGCGGGCTCATAATCATCACGGCTCTCAACGCTTGGACTTCAGACCTCCCCCCAGATCCTAGTAGTGTGCTCATCGCTACGGGTATTCTCACTAGCGGTTTTATCGTGCGCTATATCGGACGAGATAAGTACAAACTGGGAGAAAAATGGCAACTCAAAACCATGGAAATCACGGAGTAAAAACAGATTCGGCATCCAAGCTGAATGTATCTGCTTAAATGCCGAATGGGTTTAAGTACTTAGACAATAGTAGTCAGTAATAAGACCGAGAAAAATAGGGCTATACGGTTCAGTAAGACCGCTTTTCTCTGTACTGAATACTCCCGAAAGCTTTCGGGATACTTACTACTCAGTACTTAATATTACTGATTCTATAGCTCGAAGCTAGTTTCTTTTTGGGAGGCTTACTGCTTCGCAGAACGCTTATCTCTTCAGAGAATCTCTGCGACATATGCGATACGCCGTTATCAAGGGCTGCTGTGGCTGCGGCATGCAAGCCGCAAGGGATAATCGTTCCGCGCAGCGGTAGAAAAAGACCTTAATCCCCGCGAGAAGCGTAACGGCTCAAATAGTAGGTGATACAAAATGATCCAAAGAGGTAATAATCATTGACTCCAGGATTGCCTCTGATATCGCCAGGGTCATATCCACTTTTTGAACGATCGGAGAGGGCTACCGCGATCGGGCCGCCGACTTCATTTAGCTGCTCGAAGTCTGGGTAAACCGTGCTCACATCGTCCAGATAATCAGTCATGGTGGTGCGAAGCCCCAACTCGAAACTTACGCCTGCGTAGCCACTGATGCGGATATTGAGGCCTGCACCAAAAGGGACAGAGGCTTGTAAGCGTGAATAGCGTCCCGGAGAACCGGAACCAGGAATGTTTTGCCCCTCAGTACCGAGCGGCTGTAATTCGTACCACACGCCATCGTAGCGGGCTTTGGGGTTGAAATAGAAAAAAGCCAAGCCAGTAAATACATAGGGCGATAAGAAAGGCTTACTCATCCATTCATTGCCAAAGTTTTTGTCGCGACGAAACTCATAGATGAGCATACCGTGCGTCTCGTAGATGTTGCTTTTGAAATGGAGATTGCGCTGACGGCGGGTGGCAGCAAGGGCTTCTGTATCAGAAGCACCAATCTGACCATAGGAAAAACCGAGTCGATAGCTAAAATGAGGCGTAAAATACTTGGTGTAGCCAATATGTGCCGCAGGGCGAAACAACATATTGTTG
>JBCCQN010000106.1:0-28202 GCA_039024315.1 Bacteroidota bacterium | reverse complement strand
GTTAGTCCCTCGAAGAAACTAACGCAATCAAATTGTAAGCAAGTGTATCGTTACTAGGCATTCCCCAGCATATCAATATTATGCTCATATAAGAAATTGTTCTGCCAAGCAGAACCCAAAAAACGTCTCAGCGTGTAGGAACTCCATGGGAAACCGTTCGGGAGAGTTTAGCAAAACTACCGCCACAGACAATGACTAGGTGTCCATAGCGTAGGGGTCCACCTCTTCCCATCCCGAACAGAGAAGTTAAGCCCTACATCGCCGATGGTACTGCGGTAAGACGTGGAAGAGTAGGTAGATGCCAACCTTTGAAAGCTCCTCAATCAGAGGAGCTTTTTTTTGTGACCCAACCTCCCCGTCTTTCTGAGTTCTGAATAATCTCTTTCCTTCGTGTTGTTGGGATCTCTCTTCTTCTTTTTTATGTAATAAAAAATAACAGTGTGATTTGATTTTGTTTCACCAGAGAGCAGATTTAAAGCCTGAATGTATAGGAATAAGCAAAACCTATTCTTTTCAAGAAAAGGGAGAATGCTAAGCTAAACATAGCTCTAAGAGCCCCAAAAGTTAAAATATCAGCATTGTGCAGTGATCAACTAACCCTCCCATGGAGGGTTTTTTCTTTTATAAATATCTGATAATGAGCGTTCTGCGAAGCAGTCGTCGAAATAATAGCAAGCAGCAAATAAAAAAGGCCCAAACTCACTTGCGAAATACAAGTATTATCATTTATCTTTATAAACTTGCAAAACGAAAGTGAGTATAAAATGCAATAGACAATAAATATTAAAGCATCATGACTAAAGAAATGACAAAGCTGGGAGAAGCGATTGCCCAAGCTCAAATTCATGCAAACATAGACTCGATCGATATTACTGATTGGCTGTTTAATCTGTCATCGGAAGATTATGCGGCTTGTGCCGAGGGCCATCAAAGTGCTGCACAAGGGGTTTTACCTTCTGGAAAGAGAATTTCTTTAAACGTCGAGTTTGTGGCTGGATTCTTTATGGTGCAGCATTATATCGAAAAGGTTTCTGATAAAGATAGCGTGCTGGCTGTTTCCCCTAATTCGATTCTATGGCTTGATGATGAACGCTTTGTTCTGTTACAAATCAGTTGGGAGCTAAAGCTTGAAAAAATTGATGAAGGCTCTTGTATGTTAACCTGCAAAGTGACTTCAGAGACAGATAATGAAATGTTTATAAAGGCCTCACACGAATTATCAAAAGGACTCGATCCCGCCGATAGGCCATTTCAACTCCACATCAATGAAGAAACCCCACGCTTCGCTAAAGATATCGAGCGCAAAGCGCTTGCTGGATTATGGAACTAGCCAATAGACACTAGCTCAATATTTTACGATCATCTTCAAAACAACATTTATAAATAATGGAAGCAATAATTATTAAACCCAAAACCAGTCATTACCTGCCTGGATCAATCAAATCCTTATGGTTAAGCAGCATTTTATTGATGAGCTCTCTCGTAGTGTTTGCCAGTACCAATGCACTTTATCTTACTGAAAGTGAGACTGTTAAACTGGTGCCTGCAAAAGAAGAGAAGACTGATACTCTACAAATTAAATTTAAGCAGTTCGCACGTGATCATTGGACAGATCAGGAGAGAGAAAATGTAGCCATAGTCATTGACTTTGTTCAGCATTTAATGAACAACCATGATTTTGAATATGTAAAAGAAAAATTTGGTGATCATCCCTACACCCAACACAATCGTGCTATGAACGATGGGATGTCGGGAGTGATTGAGTTTGTAAGCGACTTCGCCGAACGCTTTCCTGAGTACACCTATGATGTAAAACACATTTATGTTGATGGCGATTTTGTGATTTTTCATTCTCACTCCACCATCAAGCAGAAGCATCGTGCTAATCCCAACAAAGGACTAAACATAATTGATACTTGGCGGGTCAAAGATGGCCAGATTGTAGAGCATTGGGATTCCATTCAGGCTGTTGATGGATCTATGCGCTTGTTTGGCTTAATGTCAGGAGGTAAAATAAAAAATGCAAACACCCTATACTAATCAATGAATATTGAAAGACGAATCACCAATTAAGCAATAATAATATGAGTATAAATCAGATAGAACTTGCTGCGTTGAAAAAGGACAGTTGGTCGGAACAGGAGCTTCACAATGCAAAATTTGTCCTTACATTTGTTCAAAAGATCATGAACGATCATGATTTCGAATATGTGAAAGAAAATTATGGTAGCCATCCATACAAACAGCATAATCGAACCATGACTGATGGCCCCAATGGGGTATTAAGTTCCATTACGGAGCTTTGTAAGGTGTATCCTGAGTTTTCTTATGACGTGCGGCATATGTACGTAGATGGAGATTATGTAACGATACAGTCCCATGTTACTTTACAAGCCAGCGACCGAGGGAACCCGAATAAAGGGCTAAATATCTACGACACTTGGAAGGTAGTGGATGACCAAATCGTGGAGCATTGGGACGCAGTGCAGGGGATTGACGAAGGAATGCGTAAAGTTGCAGTACAAAATGGGGGGGTGGTCAAAAATGAAAATACGCTCTTTTAAGGTATTAGAATAGAGAATTTGACGGCCATAGATATACTAATCTATGGCTTGTTTTTTTACAGCAGTTCGAATTTGCTCGTTCGAGCTTTAGGAGGGGAAGCGTTCTGCGCAGCAGTCGTGATGAAAAGTCTCAACGATAAAAAATTTAGAGATAGGCTACAAAGACCTTTATCGAGTCTAAAACTCCTCAACTAAGTCGACTTTTGGGCAGCCGAAACTTTTTACGGTTCCATTTGTTTTACTATGCAATTATTTTGGCTATTACCAATAATTGGATATTTTAAGGTTGCTTTCATCCTCAATATCCCTACACAATCGCGAAAATATGTCACAATCCGTCGCTTTTGACTCCCAAATCGACTGGGATTTTTTGCTAAAAACTCTTTTGGCAGGGGAGGCTATCTTTTTTTTAGGACCAAATATTGCTCGAACCCCCCAAAATCAAGGCTTTCGGGACGCATTTGTCGAATCCTTGAATATAGAAGAAAATCCTCTGGTTTCTTCTTATTATGCTGGAGATGATCTTTTTTTGTTTCCAGATGCAAGGTCTAAAAGTAAAATTTACTATCAGATGAAGGAGTTTTATCAAGCTTCCTTCCACCATGAGGTGTACGAAATATTGTCGGATTTGCCATTCAAGTTGGTCATTAATGCTAGTCCTGATCGATTTTTAGGTCGGCAACTAGGAGAGGGGAATCATTCGTTTGCATTTTTTCACAAGAATGATCCAGGTGAAAATATAGCACAAGGGAGCTTAGCCAAGCCTTTGGTTTACAACTTGGTAGGTTCTTTGGAGGCGGAAGAGTCCTTATTGCTTACCCAAGATGATTTGTACGGTTTTTTGCAAACGATGCTTAGCGGTAAGGGGATTCCAGAATCGCTCAAGGATAGTATTTTCTCCGCGCGAAGTCTGATTTTTCTTGGTTTTCGCTTTGACCAATGGTATGTTCAGCTACTGTTAAGACTGCTAAAAGTACAAGATATCCGTTCCCGTTTCGCTAGATATGCTACTGAGCAGGAATATAATGAAGACACACTTTCAATCTGCTTGGATCAATTTAAAATAGAATTTATCCGCCAAGGGGTACCCGAATTTTTGCGGAAGATTCACCAAAGTTGCGCAGAAGCAGGTGGACTAATTAAACGGAATTTGGCTGCGCCTTCCCAAAAAGCGAAAGTATTACAACTCGCTAAGGAAGATAAGTTAGAGGATGGTCTAGACCTCTTAGAGGATTTATTAAAAAAAGACGAAGACCCCGATGTTGCTACCGAATTGACCATGTTACAGGGACGATTTTATCGACTACAAAAAAGAATTCGTAAAGAAATGGTAACGAGTGAAGAGGCGGTTGTAGAGCGGAATAAGATCAGGGAAGCAATTTTAGAATTAGTGGAAGAATAAATGCTAAATATAAATCTTCCATATCGTTATCCGGGAGTCAAACCCTTTACTGACGAAGAAAGGGATATATTTTTCGGAAGAGATTTTGAAATCGATAGTCTAAGTAGATTTATCGTGCAAAATCGTCTCGTGGTGCTCTATGCCCGTTCGGGAATGGGCAAAAGCTCTTTGGTCAATGCGGGTATTATTCCAAAATTGCGCAGCGAAGGAGAGTACCGCCCCTTTAATATTAGGCTTGGGGCCTATCAAGAGCAAAGAGGTAATGATATACTAGGCTTGGTAAAGCATTTTCTGCCGATTCCTGAAGGGGATTGTTATATAGACAGCATTTTACCTGATGATGAATCCCTCTGGCGACATTTTAAATCCTATCAGGCTAAGGTTCCTGGTAATAGTGATTTTGTTTTGTTTTTCGATCAGTTTGAGGAATTATTTACCTACCCCGAAAAAAGTATTGAAGCTTTTCATTATGGTTTAGGAACGCTTCTCAATAGTGATATTCCCCAAGTTTATCGAGATTATATTGAAAAATATCCAGACACCCTTTCAGACGAAGAGACAAAGCTTCTCTATGAACCATTGAATATTAGGGTAGTACTGAGCATAAGATCTGATAGATTGAGTGAGCTTGATCGACTATCAAATAAGTTGCCTGATATATTGGATAATCGTTACCATTTAAGGGCTTTGGATCGACAGCAAGCACAAGATGCCATTTTGGATCCCGCATTTTTGCCCCAGAATAAATATGGCTTTATCTCCCACAAATTTAATTATACCGATAAAGCCGTTGAGCATTTATTAGATTATCTCAGCCAAAATGGAGAAAAGCGTATCGAGTCCTTTCAATTGCAGGTTATTTGCCAATACGCCGAAAACTTGATTCTTAGTGCCAAAAAGAACGAGATAGATATTGCGGACTTAGGAGATCTACGCAAAATTTTTGAAAAACACTATGACCGGCAAATAAACCAGCTCAAGGATAAGGAAGAGCAATTATTGGCTCGTAAATTGATTGAAGAAGGCCTCATCTTTGAAGAGGCGGAGAGACGAATTACCTTATATGATGGAATTATTTCCCAAGATTACGGGGTGGGCGAAATCTTGTTGAGGAAGTTAGTTAACACTCACCTTTTGCGGGCTGAACCTGACCCAAGAGGAGGATTTTTATATGAGTTGAGCCATGACACTTTAGTAGAGCCCGTATTGATTGCTAAAAGACGGCGTTTGGCTCAGGAAGCGGAAAAACGTCAAATAGAACAAATAAATAAGCAAGCCGCTGAACTTTCTGTAGAGAGAAAAAAAAGGAGACAAGCAAGGTTTATCGCTATTGGAGGCTTGACCTTAGCGTTGGTTTCAATTGTTGCGCTATTTTTTGCCGTCAATAGTAATCGTAAAGCTCAAAAAGCGGAGGCTAGGGCTCAAGGGCAGCTTCATATCAGCAAAGCAAATCTCATCTATCTAGAAAAGGACAATGCCGATCTTGCCCTAGTGCAAATCGATTCTGCCGCTAATTTGTTTCCTGACAAAAAGGAGAGTGTATATGCCTATTTAAATGCAATAGAAGTCCCTCAAGTCTGGCCCCATCGGTATTTGACTTATTTTGATAAAGCCAAAAAAATAGGAGCTGCAGAGGACTCTCTTGATACCATTGTAAACCAATATTTTGAGCTGTTTCTCGAAAAACAAAAATATGGCTTAGCAGCTAAATTGGCAGAATGGAAAAACGAAATAGGTTTTTCGCCCATTAATTGCCTACAATACTACGAAAGGGCGAGTGAATTTGGAGCATTTGAAGCTGCTTACCATTTCCTTAAGGCTCAGCAATTATATGCAAACAATACTGCCGATATCAGCGCTCTTGGAAATAGCGTTTTGGCCAAAATAGGGGATAGACCGTGGCCCTTAACGGAGGGCAAAATTAGGGCTTTGGCTGGCTTGGAAAATGCCGCCAATGACAAGGCTAATTTCCCTGTAATGCTCCCTATTGAAGGCGGGATATTTCGTATGGGGAGCAGTAATGGGGAGCCAAATGCTCGTCCTGTTCACCGAGTGCGAGTAAGTAGCTTTGAGATGAGTAAGTATGAGATTAGTGCGGGCCAATACGTTAGCTTTCTCAATGCCACCAAGCTCAGTCCTGACTCTACTGCTGCTTGGATTAACTTTGGACATCAGATCATCTACGAGGATGGGGTCTATAAATGGGTCAATGGAGAGGAAGGCTTTCCGGTTTATTATGTCACTTGGGTGGGGGCAAAGGCTTATGCCAGATGGCTAAGTGATACCCTGAAGCAACATTATGAAATCCCAACTGAGGCAGAATGGGAGTACGCAGCTGGTAAAAATGATAAGGGCGAAATTTTGCACTATTCAGGGAGCAGGGATCCTAAGCAAGTAGCTTGGTTTGAATGGAACTCTGAAAGTGTTTTGCATCCAGTTGGTATGTTGCAGCCTAACGATTTTGGGATTTATGATATGAGCGGCAACGTCTGGGAGTGGACCTATGACTGGTATGATGATGGCTATTACGGACAACTGGCTGAAGCGAATCCGATCAGTATTAATCCTTTTGGACCTCCAAGGGGAGAGTTTGTAACCAGAAGAGGCGGATCTTATTTAAATAAAGATACCGTCAGAATTAGGAAGCGTGAGATTTATTATGGGGATAACTACGACAATATCATCGGTTTTAGAGTAGTGCGTATCCTCGATGAAAGCAGTAGGCCTACTGATTAATTGGTGTTTACAATAAAAGGAACAAAACCTGAGCGATCACAATCTTCGCGATCAAAGCGATCGGAAACATCAAAGCAAATCCTACGCTTGGTAACTGATTGCCTGTCCGCGTGAGCGCAAAATCCAAAATAGCGGGTTGATTGGCCATCATACCGCTTAGTATGCTAAAAGGAATTTTAAATAATCGATAGCCTACCCAAAACATCAACAAGGCGGTGCCTAAACTGATAATCGTTCCGCCAAGGAACACAAAAAAAGCACTCGCATCGTTAAGAGTTGAAAAAAAGGTATGTCCAGACCGAACCCCAATGGTTGCCAACAAAAATATCAAACCTATTTGACGCAGGGTAAGGTTGGCACTATAAGGCAATGTCCATACAATACTGCCGGTCCTTCTTAAATTTCCCAATACCAAAGCCATAATCAAAGGTCCACCTGCAAAGCCAAGGCGAAATCGGATGTCTTCCGTTAATTCGAAGGTAATCATCCCTAAGAGCAGCCCTAAAGCCATGCCCAAGCCAAAAGAAAATAGATTGATTTGACTCAAGCTGTGATAGGAATCACCAAATAGTTTTTTCAAGCCCGGTAAATCTCGTTTCCTCGCCACAAAACGAATTTGATCCCCTAATTCTAAGACCGTATCCCCAGAAGCAAGTAGGTCATTATCGCCTCGGCGAACGCGGGAAATGATTGCAGAAAACTGCTCTTCTAAATTTAAAGCAGATATTTGCTTACCTGCTACATCTGAATTAGAGATAAAAACGCGCAAATGTTGATACTCATTTTCTTCAAAATGAATGCCTGCCTCTGCACTCTCTCCCAACAAATCGGTTAGTGCATCAAGATCTTCTGCGACGCCCGCGACACGTATAATATCCCCTGGACAAAAGCTAGTATCCCAATTTGAAAGAATGATATCCTGATTGCGCATCAGCCTTCCAAATACAACTTGCCATTTATACTTCCGCCTTAAATCTCTAATCGGAATATTGCAAAACTTATCTTGTGTTACTCTGATGGCTCGGTTTTCAATAACCTGATCAAGAGGATATTCCTTGCGCAAGTCTTTTGCCTCCTGACGAAAGTCGATTTTCCAAAGTCGTTGAAAAATGACCATGGCGATAATTGCTCCTAGCGCTCCCATAGGGTAAGAGAGAGAATATCCAATGACCGCTTGATCTAGACCAGACTGTATCCCTCTTTGGCTCAGGATATCCAAAACACCTGCTAGCGCTGCGGTGCTTGTGGTACTACCAGCATAAATACCGGCTGTGCTGGCTGAGCTAAAGCCAAATATAAAGTGTATGCCCAAGGCTGCCAAGGCTCCAAACAGCAACATGATCGCCAAAAAAATCAGCTGTTTTCTACCCTTTTTCCTAAAACTAGCAAAAAAGCCAGGGCCATTGCTTAGACCGATGCTATAAACGAAGATGGCAAGCCCTAAGGTTAGGACAAATTCAGGGATTTGCAGGGAGGGATCTATACCGCCAAAGGCGAGACCCACAAACAATACTGCCGCAACCCCTAGCTTACTCCCTCGAATGGGTATATTGCCAATTAAATAACCTAATGCCGCCACTACAAAGAGTAGCAATAATGGATTTTCACTAAGGATTTCGATCATGTGAATATTCTTGCCGCAAAGCTAAGAAAATTCTTAAGGGGTAGGAGGCGAAAGGCTCTCGAGATCTTTTTCTAAAGTATGTAAAGAACCTCCCGTTTCTTTGGCGATTTTTATATAATCAGGGTGAACCGTCCCCTTGACATCGCAAAGAATAATATGAATCGGGCGATCAATCTTTTCTAGTAGTTCGATATCTCTGACGGAACTCTTATTATCAGCGATAAGAATAATCTCATCAAAGTTGTCTAGGTATTGTAAACCAGTTAGGACCGCTTCAAGATCATTTTCGGGCGCATCCCCTCCATTGCCTTTTTTCATCACAAACTCCATCGTCTCGACGATTTCTTCTATCTCATCGGTGCGAGCACGATAGACCCCTCCGGTACGACCCGCTTTCTTTTGCGAGTTGCGTTTGTTGTTGCCGTCATTGAAAAAGACAAAGTGTTGTACTCTATCTTCGCGATAAGTCATATTAAGTTTGTGCCAAAGAACCAATTGGGCCCCATATTGGTACATGCTACCTGTCCAGTCCATAATGACAAGCATATTGTTCCAATCGGGATTACGTTCTAGAATTTTGACTACGGTCGAGTCGCGGGTAATGGCCTCTCCTCGAATCAATTCTCGTAACTGGGCAGGACTTTTGACCTCATCAATGACCTTAAGCACCTTTGGGCGATATTTGATCACAAAACCATGGAAATAGTCCTTGGCTTGCTCTTCAGTTTTACACTGAGTCTGCAAGAACATATTCCAACGGATATTCCTATTCTTTAGGGAGGGATCGATTTCGAATAAAGCTCTCAGGCGATCATTCAACAATGTCCAATAATCGGTTCGCCACGCTTTAATATCTTGCGGATACTTAGTAAACACCAAGTCGATCTCATAAGCTTCGTGTTCATTGGCTAGTTCTTGCCATTCGTCGGTATTGCTAACCTCGAACTTGGCATAGGCCATCCGCAGGGCTACTTGTGGGGTGTAATCAGCAAAGGTGTAGAAGGGAATTTCTTGCTCGATGAAATTGATGTCAAATGCGCAACGATCATCCGCTGCAAGCTTTGACCCCCAAAAAGAGAGCAAAATAAATAATATGCTGACCGGATATTTCATAATGCGGTGATTGGGCTTATCCATTCTGCAGCAGTCGCAATTGATTGAACCATCTGATCCGCAGGTTGTAAGGCTTGTTTTGGCCCTCATAAGCCTCCCAACATACTTAAAGAAAGATACACAAATATCGTGCTACATTCAACTAGGTGGTGCTAAGCTGCCCTCTAAAAAAAGATGCTTTTTGTCCTTTTTCTTACTGCATCTTTCCATATAGTTTAACGTAAAAAATACTGTTTTCGTTTAAATTAAAAGCATCAGGGTACTTTTATTTACCCTCAAATATCTCCCAAACTAGGTCTGATCACGATATCTTCCACCACGCTACGACTGCTGAGGTGAAAACTACTCCAAACTAGCTCTGCAATGTCCTCTGCAGGTATAAATCTTGCCTCATCAAGATCTGACCAGTCCCAGCTAGACGTTTTGACTGCTCCCGGAAAGATCGTTATCACTCTGATTCCTTCCTTGGCTAATTCTGCCCTAAAATTACGCGCCAGTCCCATCATTGCATATTTAGTGAAACCATAAAGCCCTCCATCTTGGTAGGCCTTCAAACTGGCCACACTTGCCATCATCACCACCGTACCTTTTTTTCTATTCTTCATCGGCTTGATCAGCTCTCGGGTAAAATAAAAAGCACTATCCACATTGGTGCGTAAGAGTTGCTCATAAGCTACATTCTCCGCCAAGTGAAGATGACCTTGCAAATATTGGCCGCCATTATTGACCAGTAAGTCCAAGGCGCCATGTTTTTGATTTACTGCTTCGCAGAACGCTAATACCTCTTCTTTTTTTGAGATATCACACTGAAAGGTGTGGATATCAGGCATTTCTGCTTTTGCTTTTTCCAAGCCCTCTCTTCCCCTTGCGCAAATCAATACCTCAAATCCTCCCTCGTAAAACTTCCTTGCGATGGCTAAGCCGATTCCTCTTGAACCTCCAGTTATCAGTACTTTCTTTTTCATAATACAGCAGTAGTCTTTGGTTACAGCTTTGATTTGGCCGCAATAATAGCTTTTTTTGCCATGGATTTTAGCCTGCCAAGAATTTGTACAGCTTTTTCTTTCATACCGGCCGCTTTTTCTCTCTGCTGATTGGGATGTTCAAAACCCTCGAAAAGCCGAAAGTTTACTACGAATTGGCCCTTTCTGAAACCGTCAGCATGATCAACGGTAGTCTCGGTATCGTGATCGTGATTTCTGTCTTTATTGGTGGGGTGACCACCTTGCAGACTGCCTACCAATTGATTTCTGACTTTATCCCTAAATCAGTTATTGGTTCAATTGTTTCTGCCTCTACCTTGTTAGAGTTAGCTCCTACTGTACTGACTTTTATCCTTGCAGGACGAATTGGCTCCAAAATCGCTTCTGAAATCGGCACCATGCGCGTTACCGAGCAAATAGATGCCATCGAAGTGATGGGAATCAATGCCAGCGCTTATCTTATTCTACCCAAAATCATCGCAGGCCTTATTGCTTTCCCTGTACTGGTTACGGTTTCGGCCTTCCTTTGCCACCTCGGCGGTTTGTTTGCCGGAGACTGGACTGGAGAGGTAACAGCAGTTGAGTTTACAGCTGGTATCCAGACCTATTATGAACCCTTCCAGGTATTGGTGATGTACGTCAAAGCCTTTACCTTTGGTTTCTTGATTACTTCGGTTTCTGCCTATCAAGGTTTCTTCACCCGTGGGGGAGCACTAGAGGTAGGAGCTTCTAGTACGAGAGCCGTTGTCTTCTCTTGTCTTTCCATGGTAGTAGCAGACTTTCTGATCGCCCAAATTATGTTGTAGCAAACTGTTTTTGGCTTGCTTTCGGCGAATCCTTCTTTTTCGGCTACGCTTTTTACTTTTCCCTTATGCTTTCAGCCTCGGCTGGTACTTTTGTATTAGAAAGAATCGTAAATTTCTTTCGGCTGGTTTATTGTCTGATTCATAAATAAATGATTAACCCATGATCGCCAAACACAAGCTCCCCCTTAGCATCGGGCTTTCGGCTACCCTTCTCCTCTTGACCTTATTTGGCCTATTAAATCTAGGAGAATCTAGTAAGTCCACCCCTTTTAACCCTGCCTTTAATGATTATCTCTCTGCTTATACTGCAGGCGAAATTTCTCGTCAAAACCCTATTAAGGTTCGCTTTGCCGATGATCAAGTCTCTTCTGAGGAAATCGGCATTCCGCTTGAAGAGATGCCTTTTAATTTTTCTCCCTCCATCAGGGGAGTGGCGCAATGGGAAGATAGTCGCACTTTGATTTTTATCCCCTCTTTAGACTTACCCTCCGGGGAACGCTTTACCGCATCTCTTAACCTTAAGGATATCCTCACTGATATCAAGTCTGAATTGGAAACCTTCAATTTCCAGTTTGCTACTAGAAGGCAGCGTTTACAGGTTGAGTTTGCGAGCATGGAGCTGGTCAATACTACTGATTCTAAATTAAGCGGCATCGTTCGCACGGCGGACTTTGTTTCAGACAAAGAAATGGAAGCGCTTCTGACTGCTGAGTTGGATGGAGATGATTTAGACTTGGATTGGAAACACAACAGCAAGTCAAAAGAGCACACCTTTATCATCCCTACGATTGAGCGTTCTCAGAATGAGCAGGAAATAGAAGTACGCTGGAATGCCAGACCATTAGGAGTTGATGAGGTAGGCCGTAAAGCTTTAAGGCTTCCGCCTTTGGGTACATTTGCCCCTATCGCTACCTATACCTACGATCAGCCCGAAGCTTATATCGTAGTGGAGTTTTCGGAGCCATTGGATCATGAGCAAGAGCTTAAAGGCTTGGTTAATCTCGAAAAAACTGGTATTAAAACTTCCATCGAAGGCAACCGCCTTTTGATTTACCCTAATAAGAAAATCGTAGGCCCCTTAGAATTAGCACTTAACCGTGGTATCAAAAGCGCTTCTGGCCTTAGCCTCAATTCCCAAACCAGTGAAACGGTCATCTTTAGTGAAACAAAGCCCGAATTGCGCATGATCGGTAAAGGGACTATCCTGCCAAATACAGGTAATTTACCATTTATCTTTGAAGCCAAGGGCCTTAGGGCTGTAGATGTACGAGTCATCAAGATATACGAAAAAAATATCCCTCAATTCCTCCAAACCAATCAGTTGGATGGAAGCAATGAGTTAAAACGTGTAGGGCAGCCCGTCATGATGAAGCGGATCGAACTAGGGGCCAATCCTGATCTAGATCTCAACCAATGGAATCGTCACTCCTTGGACCTGGCCTCTATGATCAAATCTGATCCTGGTGCCTTGTATGAAGTGGCAATTGGATACCGCCGTTCTTATGCCTTCTATGCCTGTTCTGATGAGCTTGGGGCCGAAGAAGATGTCAACATGCTAGCCCTAGAAGATGACTGGTACACCTTCACGCAAGAAGAGGAAGATAGTTACTGGGATTACTATTACTATGATGAGGGCGAGCGCAACGATCCTTGTAAAGATGATTACTACTTCGCAGAACGCATGGTCAAGCGCAATATACTTGCGTCTGATCTCGGTCTGATCGCCAAAAAAGGCAGTGGCGGTGCTATGATCGTGGTAACCAATCTCCAGACTACCAAACCTGAGAGTGGAGTTAGTTTAGAAGTATACGACTACCAACATCAATTGATGCAGACCATCACCTCTGATAGTGAAGGGATGGCGCGTACCAAGATCCCGCGCATTCCTTATTTACTCGTTGCCAAAAAGGGCCAGCAAAGAGGTTACCTCCGTTTAGATGATGGTTCGGCCTTATCTATGAGTAATTTTGATACAGAGGGCAAAACTTATCACGAGGGCCTTAAAGGATATATCTATGGCGAAAGAGGGGTTTGGCGTCCTGGTGATGACATTTACTTGACTTTCTTGTTAGAAGATAAGCTCGGCACCTTGCCTGACGATCATCCTGTAGTTTTCGAATTGGTTGACCCTCGTGGGCGTTCAGTGGAAAAAACCGTCAGCCGCTCCGGTCAAAATGGCTTTTATCCCTTCCCTACCAAAACGGCAGCAGATGCGCCTACGGGTAATTACCGTGCGAAAGTGAGCGTTGGGGGAGCCACCTTTGAACGTAGCATCAAAGTTGAAACGGTAGTACCTAATCGCCTCAAAATGGAATTAGATTTTGGCGTTAAGGCACTCTCCAATCGTACCCGTAACCAAAGCACGCAATTAAAGGCCATGTGGCTGCATGGGGCCATTGCTAGAGGATTAAAAGCAGAGGTTAAGGCGAGTCTAAAGTCAGTCCCTACGAAATTCCCTAAGTTCTCTGATTATATTTTTGATGATCCAGTAAGAAAATTTCAATCGGAAGAGCAGACGCTGTTTGAAGGAAACTTAACCAATGAAGGTACCGCAAGTGTACCGGCTAATCTTTCTTCTAATGAAACGGCGCCTGGTATGCTCCAAGCTAACTTTAGTACGAGAGTTTTTGAGCCTGGAGGGGGTTTTAGCGTGGATCGATTTAGTACCCCCTTTCACCCCTATCAGACTTATGCAGGTATTAAAACGCCCAAGGGAGACGTTGCCAGAGGCATGCTCCTCACCGATGAGGACCATAGTGTAAATATCGTTACTGTCGATACCGAGGGAAATCCTGTCTCCTCAACTGTAGAAGTAACTCTGTACAAACTGAGTTGGAAATGGTGGTGGGACAAGAGCCAAGACAATATCGGTAGCTATAAAGGCAAAGTTTCGGGTCGTGAATTAGACAGTAAGACTGTCTCTACCTCCAATGGCCGTGGTACTTATACCTTAAGAGTCGATTATCCAGAGTGGGGACGATATCTCGTGCGTGCAGTTGATCAAAACGGACACGCAACCGGTAAAATCATTTATATCGATTGGCCAGGTTGGGCCGGCCGTGCGGCCGAAGATGGCCAAGGCGGAGCGCAGATGTTGACTTTCACTTCTGATAAACCCGTCTACCAAGTAGGCGAGACCATCAATTTGAATATCCCTACTGGCTTTGCGGGCCGCGCTTTGGTAAGTGTAGAAAGCGGGACGAAAGTAATCGAAGCCCATTGGCTAGAAGCCCAAAAAGGTAATACTAAGTTTAGTCTAGAGGCAAGCGGAGAAATGGCACCTAATGTCTACATAAACGTTAGCTTGCTTCAACCACATGCTCAGACCGCCAACGATCGTCCCATTAGACTTTATGGGGTGATACCCATTAAAGTTGAAAATCCTGCTACCATTCTTTCTCCAGAAATTACTATGGCAGACGTTTTAGAGCCTAACTCTCGTGTCCAAGTCAAAGTATCCGAAAAAGAAGGCGGTCCCATGACGTATACGCTGGCAATGGTTGACGAAGGCTTGTTGGGCTTAACCCGTTTTAAAACGCCAGATCCATGGAGCACTTTTTATGCACGTGAAGCACTAGGCATTAAGACTTGGGATATCTACGATCATGTTCTCGGCGCTTACGGAGGCGAGGTTAAGAGCCTCCTCAACATCGGTGGTGGGGATAGTGGGGAAGGACCAGAAGGTAAGAAACCTGATCGCTTCAAGCCAGTGGTGCAGTTCCTCGGTCCATTTGAACTCAAGGCAGGAGAAACCAATTCTCATGTCATCAATATGCCCAACTATGTAGGCGCTGTCCGTACTATGGTAGTTGCTTCTAATGGAAAAGGTGCCTACGGCAAAGCAGAAAAATCTACCCCAGTCCGCAAGGCACTCATGGTTTTAGGCTCACTCCCAAGAGTGGTAGGCCCCGGGGAAAATGTACGACTTCCAGTTACCGTATTCTCAACAGAGGATGGTAGTAAAGTGGTAAACGTCAAAGTGGAGACAGGAAAACGCATGTTAGTCGATGGACCCGAAAAGCAGGTAGTTCGCTTCTACGATGCCGGCGAAAAGATGGCTTATTTCAATCTTGGAGTCTTGAGCTCACTCGGTACAGGCCATGTAAAGATCACGGCTCAATCAGGTGGAGACCTAGCCGTCTATGAAACCGACATTGAAGTAAGAGTGCCTAATCCAGTGATTTATGAAAGCTTCTCAAAATCGCTTGAAAAAAATCAAACTTGGGCTCAAGCGATCACGCCGATTGGTATGCGAGGGACTCGTGCAGGGGTAGTGGAGGTTTCTTCCATCCCACCGCTTAACCTTGGAAAGCGTTTAGAGTACTTAATCCGCTATCCGTATGGTTGTATCGAGCAAACTACTTCTAGTGTGTTCCCACAGGTTCGCTTGGCCACGCTCTTGGACTTAACTACTCCTCAAAAGGAAAGTGTCGATAAGAATATCAGGGCGGGCATCAAACGCCTTCGTAGCTTCCAACTCGCCAGTGGAGGAATGTCATATTGGCCAGGCAATGCTGAAGCCAATGATTGGGGGACCAATTACGCTGGGCACTTCATGATAGAAGCCGAAATGGCTGGTTATAGTCTTCCCGATGGCTTCAAGGACAAATGGATCAATTATCAGCGTAAAGAAGCCCAGAACTGGAATGGTGGGGACGGGGCCTCTGCCTTGACCCAAGCTTATCGTCTTTATCTTTTATCGCTCGCTAAATCTCCTGACCTCGGCTCCATGAACCGTATGCGTCAAAGCGGGGATTATAGTCCGGTCGTTAGATGGAATCTTGCCACAGCCTATTATCTCGCAGGTCAAGAAAAAGTAGCCAGAGATATGGTCAACACGCTTAGCCAAGAGGTTGCTGTATATCAAGAACTAGGAGGCACTTATGGCTCCCAGCTTAGGGACCAAGCCGTGATCTTGCAAGCACTCAGCCATATGGAGATGAGAGACCGTGCCGGAACGCTGGTAAAAGCGATCTCGGATCGACTTTCTTCCGATCAATGGCTCAATACACAGGCTACAGCTTACAGCTTGATTGCGATGTCTAAATACGTCGGTGAAGAAGGCTTTAGTGAAAAAGTAGCCTTTAATTATCGTCTTGGTGATGGCAAATGGCAAAGTGTGAAGTCTGATAAGCCTATGTGGCAATTGGCCCTCGCAGAAGCTGATCTAGCGGATCTTGAAATCAAAAATAATGCAGGCGGGATGTTGTTTGCGCGCGTGATTATCGAAGGGATTCCAGAAAAAGGAGAAACTACCGATGCTGCAAACGGCTTAGCTATGACCGTAAATTATTTTGATATGGCAGGCAAAACGATTGATCCTACCCAATTAGCGCAAGGTACTGATTTCAAAGCTGTCGTTACAGTCAAAAATACAGGTCAAAGAGATTACGAAGAGATGGTGCTCAACCAAATCTTTCCCTCCGGTTGGGAAATACATAATACTCGTCTTGACGGTAGTAGTGCCGGTGGCGATACACCTGAGTATCAAGATATCCGTGATGACCGTGTCTATTCCTTCTATGACCTCAAACGCGGCCAGAGTAAGACTTTTAATGTCTTATTGAATGCTAGTTACTTAGGCCGTTTCTATTTGCCCTCCGTAACCAGTGATGCTATGTATGATCATGCGATCCAAGCCCGTAAAGCCGGGCAATGGGTCAATGTAGTCGAAGCTGGCGGTAACTAAGCAATAAATTCTTCAAGGGGAGGGGAGGGGGCATTGAGCCGCTTCCCTCCTTTTTTTGTAAATTCGAATATGATTCGGACTACCGCCTTGACCAAAGTCTATCGCACTGACGAGATAGAAACCAAAGCCCTCAATGAGGTCTCTCTGCATATCAAAGAAGGAGAGTTTGTCTCAATTATGGGACCTTCAGGCTGCGGTAAGTCTAGCCTCCTCAATATCCTTGGCTTGAT
The DNA here is from genome assembly GCA_039024315.1 of Bacteroidota bacterium. Lineage (GTDB taxonomy): Bacteria > Bacteroidota > Bacteroidia > J057 > J057 > JBCAWW01. The sequence continues at coordinate 11,055 of JBCCQN010000106.1, read as the reverse complement.
CGATAGCCCTAGCTCAGGGACTTATCATTTCAACGAAGAGGAAGTTGGGCGTTACTCGGAGAGGAAAAGAGCCCAACTCCGCAAGCAATACATCGGCTTTATCTTCCAGAGCTTTAATCTGATCGAAGAACTTACCGTCTATGAAAATGTAGAACTACCATTATTGTATAACAAAACGCCTGCTGGCAAGCGCCGAAAAATGGCTGAAGCACTGCTAGAACGTATGAATATGATGCATAGACGTAATCATTTTCCCCAACAGCTATCAGGTGGCCAGCAGCAAAGGGTTGCCGTGGCGAGGGCGATTGTTACCAATCCAAAATTAATCCTCGCGGATGAGCCGACAGGTAATCTAGATAGTGCGAATGGCGACGAGGTGATGAAGATTTTAGCTCAGTTAAATAGTGAAGGGACTACAATTGTAATGGTTACGCACTCAAACTATTGCGCAGAGTTTGGCAACCGGATTGTCCGCCTCCTAGATGGGAAAATCGTTACGGAAAACATCGTGCAGCAATATCTTTAATTCATGCCCAGTTATATTCTCGGATTAGTCGCTAGAATTGAAGCCGTTAGTGCGGAGGTAGAAAAGGAGTTTTCTGCTTTAGATGGGCTAAGTCTCAACTGGAAGGTTAGCCCAAAATCTTGGAGTATCGCCCAGTGTTTAGACCACTTGATTACGACCAATAAGCTCTATTTTCCTATTTTGACTGCTGCGCAGAACGCTCAGCCGCCGCAAAATATATTTAGCCGTCTCAAACTCTTTTCTGGTTTTTTTGGCCGCACTCTACGTAAGCAATTGGGCGCCGAAGTGATTAGTAAATCCAAGAGCCCTAAAAACTTTAGACCCACTGCCAGCGACTTATCGACTGATATTGTGTCCAACTTCTTGCGCCATCAAGAGACCTTAATCGCACAATTTGAGGCCTTGCCAGAGAGGGATTTTAAGAATATGATGATGATTTCGCCTGCGGCTGCCTTTGTTACTTACAGCCTAGAAGATGCCTTGTATATTCTCACTGGACATGAAGAGCGGCATTTGGGCCAAGCAAAAAGAGTCATGCAAATGCCAGGCTTTCCAACTAACTTGCAGTAATAAATCTTGTGATTATGGCGATGACTGAACAGCAAAAACATTTATACTTTTTATACCGGCAATTCGTAACAAGAACTGCAGATCGTTTAGATGTACGAGGTAAGGCCCTCGAATTTAAAGTGGGTTCAAGTACCACTTTTGGCATTGCTGCATCAGTAGTTACCTATTTTGTGGCGGTGCTATTTTTGTTGCAAGGTTACAGCTTGCATTATATGATAGGGCTAGGCAGTCTTTGGACGCTGGTATTTTTGACTACTGCCGCACTAGGTGCGATCGCCGTGGTCTCGATTTCGGCTCGTATTGATTTAGACAAGAGAACGATCACTCGTTATATATTGGGATTTAAGATCATGGAGATCCCTTTTGATGAACTCAAAGCGATCAAGATCTCAGTCAACAAACTATTTGGACTCAATGGGGGGGCCACCTTTATCTTAGTGGATAAAAGCGATCGCAAAATGGGGCTAGTAACCTTCCGGAAGCAAGAACATATGGAGCTTTACCATGAACTGCTCCCAGAGGTTTTTAAAGCCTTTTAATCTTCAAATTCGTAGTTATAAAGCTTGCTAATCTTTTTCTTTTTTAGAAAAGCTACTTCGACGGTCATCTTTATATCCTCTAAAGGGCGATTAGCTCTATTGACAGGTTTTAGGGCAATCTTTTCAATCACATCCATCCCATCTATCACTTGGCCAAAGATCGTATAGGCACCATTTAAATGCTGGCAGCTAGCAGGGTTATGAACAATATAAAATTGACTGCCGCTGGATCGTTTCTGGGGATTCGTGAAATCTGGTTGGCGAGCTGCCGCCAAGGCGCCTTTTTCATGTTTGTATTTAGGGATAAACTCAGCCTCTACGGTATAGCCAGGACCGCCTGTGCCAATTTTTCCAGATTTCCCTCCGTCTTTTGAATATGGGTCGCCACCTTGAATCATGAAGCCTTTCATTACCCTATGAAAGGTAGTCCCATTAAAGAAGCCTTCTTGGGCTAATTTGACAAAATTAGCTTTATGCTTTGGCGTTTCATCGTGTAGGAGTAATACCATATCTCCCTCTGGGGTATGGATCGTTACCACATATTCTTTCTTCTTGTGAGTTTTGAGTTCGAAGTCTGCTTTTTCTTCTTGTGCACTCAGGCCTAGAGGGAGAAAAAGACTAATAATCAGCAAAAGGCAAAAAATACGATCTATCATGTTATCTTAGTAAAGTCTATTTGTCTCTAAATTAGGAAAAAGCTTCTGTAGTAGAAAAAATAGATAGTCAATAGCAGTACCCTAAACGAGCCATATGCGAGTAGCCATCATCGTCGGAATTTGTCTCACTGTCTTTTCTTGTGCCGGTCCTCAATCTGGTTCATTGAGTCCTGATGTTAGATCCGAGTTAGACAAGCTGGCAGATAGTTCGATGGATTATCGAGAAAAATACTTTGATCTTTCTAGCCGGATTGTACAAATCATGGAGGAAGTAGCTGCGATTGAAAATGATGCACAAGCGATTGAAAAGTTACGAGAATATATGTCGGACAATGATGTGGCCTTGAAGCGGCTAAAGAGTCAATTTGACGGTTGGCAAAAGCATGAGGATGATGAAGCGGTGGTCGCCTTTATTACCCGCTACAACGAACAAGATTCTGCGCGCCGAATTAGAAATCTGGCTCCTCGCCTTCACAAACGCTTTGCCTATGACAAATCTTATGTAGCAGATCTTGAGACCTTGGTGCATTTAATTTCGCTCAGACGATAATGCAACCTTTCGGGTTTAGGCCAGTCCTTGTAGCATACTAAACCACTTAAAATTAACTGATGAAAACCTTATTGCGTACTACTATGGTGTTAACGCTACTAGCGTTGTGTGCACCTGCTCTTTTAGCTCAAACGATTGAAAAGCGCCGTGTGGGAGACTTCACAGGGGTTTCAATAGGAGGGATCTTCAAAGTTGAGATTACTCAAGGAAGAAGTAGCAGCTTGGAGATTGAAGCTTGTCCAGATGCAATGGACCATATCAATACTACTGTAAGGGATGGCATTTTACACGTCGGTCTGGATGACTATGATGGTGATTGTAATGCAATCCTTCATATTACCGTCGGTAAATTTGACTATTTAAGTCTTTCAGGAGTTGTTAATCTGCATACGACCAATACTGTCAGACAAAGAGAGATGCACTTACTCATGTCAGGTGCTACTAAACTTAATGGCGACTGGAATATTGAATCTCTTCATCTGGAAGCTTCTGGAGCTGCCAATATGAACATGGCCGGTAAAACAGAGGAGGCTAAAGTTGAAATGAGTGGTGCTGCTAAACTCAGTGCCTCCGATTTTATTGCCAAAGAAATGATTATTGAAGCATCCGGTGCTGCGAATGCTCGTGTCCACGTGATTGAGGAGTTAGATGCAGAACTTTCAGGAGCAGCTAATGTGAACTATAAGGGTGATCCTGAGGTCCGAAAAGAATTATCTGGTATGGCCAACGTCAACAGAGGCTAAGATATACTTGGAATTATACATCCTTTTTTTGCCTGTTCTGCTTCGCAGAACGGGCAATTTTTGTCTGTAGGATTACTGATTTTTCGCATTTGTTATTAGGATGGGGAATCTTTAATTTATTCATGATTAAGGAAAGGGGATAAGATATATGCTACTAAAAAAGTTCCAAAAATATCTAAAGGTTGAGAAGCAATTTTCTCCCCATACTTTGGAAGCTTATACCTTTGATCTCAACCATTTGGCCGAATTTCTTGAAACAGAATATGAATATGATCTATTTGGCGGAGACGATCTGAGCCAGATCAGTCATAGGCAGCTCAGGGCTTGGATGGGAGCATTGATGGAGGAAGGCCTAAAAGCTAGAAGTGTGGCACGCAAGTTATCTAGCGCCAAACGATTTTTTCGCTATCTCCAAAAAGAAGAATTAATCGAAGCTAATCCCGCCAAGCGAGTCAAAATGCCTCGCTTTGAGCGAAAGTTACCCGCTTATCTAAAAGAGCAGGAAACTGAGTACTTATTTGATAAGCTTGAATTTCCTAACAATTTTGTAGGTAAGCGAGATCGAGCGATGCTTGAACTGCTGTATGGTTGTGGGCTGCGCCGCAGTGAAGTAGTGAAGCTAAAAGCGGGAGATTTAGACATATTTAACCGCAGCGTTCGCGTAAGCGGCAAAGGAAATAAAGAGCGTTTGGTCCCCTATGGACATCATGTAGCAGCAGCCTTACAGGCCTATCTCCTTGAGGTTGAGGAAGCTGGCTTAAAGCTGCAGGCAGGGCTCTTTGTGAGGGGGGACGGAAAAGCGATTTATCCGCAACTGGTCTATAGAGTTGTGCGTAAATATTTAGAGCAAGTCAGTTCTTTGCAACAGAAAAGTCCTCACGTCCTGCGGCATACTTTTGCCACTCATTTATTGGACAATGGAGCCGATCTTAATGCAATAAAAGAGCTTCTCGGACATAGTAGTTTAGCAGCCACTCAGGTGTATACCCACAACTCGATTGCTAAGCTCAAGAAAGTATTCCATCAGGCGCACCCCCGTGCGCAGAACCATAAATCTAAGTAATATGAAAGTTACCATTCAATCTATCCACTTTACCGCAGCGGCTCGTTTGAAAGACTATGTGCAGAAGAAATGCGATAAGTTTGATCAATTTTACGACCGGATTGTGGATGGTAAGGTGATTTTGAAGCTTCAAAAAGAAGTGAAGGGATCGGATAAGTTGGTAGAAATCCTAGTGAATGTACCTGGCGATACGCTCGTATCTAGCGAAGCAGGCTCTACTTTTGAAGAGGCGATGGATCTTGCTTCCGAAAAAATGAAAAAACAAATCAAAAGACACAAAGAAAAACTGCGCTCACACGCTTAAAACGATTTTAATCTAAAGGAACGAGCCCACTCTATGAGTGGGCTCGTATTTTTTATGCTATATAGGGATGAGCGTTCCGCACAGCGGTAATCCCAAACCTACTTGAGATAACGAAAATCGTGTCCATCTTCAATAAGCTGTAAACTTTCGTAGATCAACTTGATGACATTGGCCACATCATCTTGATGCGCCATTTCAACTGTCGTATGCATGTAGCGTAAAGGCAAGGAAATTAAGGCCGAAGGTACTCCCATGTTGGAGTAAGCAAAAGCATCAGTATCTGTGCCGGTAGAGCGAGAAGCGGCTTCCATTTGATAAGGTATCTCATTGTCATCAGCAGCTTTGCGAATCAACTTCAACAGGTTGTTATGAACCGCTGGCCCTACCGTAAGAGAAGGTCCATCACCCGCTTTGACATCCCCTTTGGTGAGCTTATCGATCATCGGGGTATGGGTGTCGTGGGTAACATCCGTTACGATCGCTACATCTGGCTGGATGCGTTCTGCCACCATTTGTGCCCCACGAAGGCCAATTTCTTCTTGCACAGCATTGACAACATAAAGGCTGTAAGGCAACGCAATATTATCCTCCTTGAGTAGGCGGGCTACTTCCGCGATCATAAAGCCTCCTACGCGGTTGTCTAGCGCCCGACCGACATAGAACTGATCGTTGAGCAACATGAACTCATCTTCATAAGTTACTACGCAGCCTACTTCAATGCCGAGTTCTTTGACTTCTTTTTTTGAGCGACAGCCACAATCGAGGAAGATGTTTTTGAGGGTAGGGTTTTGTTCTTTATCGCCACGGCGAGTATGGATGGCGGGCCAGCCGAAGACTGCTTTGACGATGCCATTGGCTGTGTGGATATTTACGCGCTTAGAAGGAGCAATTTGGTGATCCGAGCCTCCATTACGAATGAGAGAAATGAAGCCATCTTCGTTTATATAGTTGACGAACCAAGAGATTTCATCCGCATGAGCTTCGATCACTACTTTGTAATCCTTGCCGGGATTGATCACTCCAAAGACGGAGCCATAGGCATCTACTTCATAGGTGTCGATATATGGCTTGATGTATTCCAGCCAAAGTTTTTGCCCGCTGCTTTCAAAGCCAGTAGGAGAGGGGTTGTTGATATATTGCTCCAAAAAGGCCAGCGATTCGGGCCGGATACTATCCTGAGTTGCCATGATATAAAGCTATTTTTTAAGAGGCCAAAGGTAGGAAATATTGGACTAAGTACCACAATTCGCGTTATTTAGGTCAAAAATTACTCATATGCATTCCCTTATATTTAAAACCATACTAACATTATTCGTCGCAGCCTTGGTTTCTTGTGGTACCCAGTCGCAAACGACTCAGGCTCCGGAAGCCGAAAGTGCCCCTCTTGCTACTCAGCCGGCTCCATCGCCCGCAAACCCACCTGCGACGGAATTTGTTTCCATGACGACGGCTGATTTTAGCAATATGCTTAGCAATTTGACTAAGCCGCAGTTGATTGATGTTCGTACACCTCCTGAGTTGGCTGGTGGGTATATACCCGGTGCCCGGAATTTTAATGTCAATGGTCCCGACTTTGAGACCCAAATGGCGAGTCTTGATCCGGATTATCCAGTATTGGTTTACTGCGGGGCGGGAGGCCGTAGTAAACGGGCTGCCAAGGCTTTACTCTCGATGGGTTTTAAAGAAGTTTACGAATTAGATGGTGGATTTACAGATTGGAAGGCCAAGGGTATGGAAATTGAAGTAAAATAGTATATCTTTGACCCGTCTTACCAAAAGATGGGCCCGAGTGGTGGAATTGGTAGACACGCAAGACTTAAAATCTTGTGGACTGTAAGGTCCGTGCCGGTTCGAGCCCGGCCTCGGGTACAAAACACTGCATACGCCTCAAAATCAGCGATTTTGGGGCGTATTGAATTTAATTGAACGAGTTTCTAAAGATTGGGAGAATACTTCAGAATGTGATCAAGAGTGTAAGTTCAAGAATATCGAATGGGAAGGGGAGCAGGAACACTTGCCCCATACTTTTCAGCATCTTCGCTACCACCGCTTACGCGATAGTCGTCGTTCTTTGCATCTCGAAAAATAGGCCTTCCAACTTTATCCCTAAGGCTAAATCCAGCCTTTTCAAAAGCAGCGCGATCATCTGAAAAATTAAAGCCAAAACTACCGGACCAAGAATCGACATGATAATTATCATCTACAGAGGGGCGAAGGGTACTCAATCCTAAGTCTTGAATATGGATGTTTGCCCACTCATCCTCTTTTACTTGGAGGATATTACCATGGGCTGCACAATCTATTGCACCAGTGGTAGTGCTAAAGTTTGGTTCATTTACTTTTCTCGTGCCGCCGCCTATAAAAATACAGCTAGTAGGTCCGAGGGTAGTACAGTTACCAATCATTGCACGATAAGAAGAAGAAAGAAAACCGTGAAGGCTCTTGCTGTTATTGGTGGGACTATCTACCTGGTAAAAAAATTGACTAAAGCCAACGTCCACAAGGTTGCGATTATCAACAGACCAAGCGCCAGGGTCTGTCATCCACTCGATAGGAGCAATTTCAGTGTAGATCCCAAACGGCAGGTCCTTCCAAAAGCATTCTTCGTGAATTACCTTCTGAGATGGCAGATCATACCAAGCCCCCATTGCAAGATTCTTGATATAATAATTGGGGAAGGTATTTGATATGCGGGGTATTACTGCATTTCGTCTTTCGTGATAGTGGGACTGAGCTGGAATTCGTTTTTTTCCCAAATGGTTGTAAGGGGCTTTATTGCCGACGTTGAGCGCTGAAAAGGTACAATTTTGTACAAGTGTATACATCTTGGGGTGATTCGGACTACCCACCCAATCCAAGTCAGGGCCAGTGTTTTGTTGCAACATACCTTGTGCTTGGGCGCCATCGATTAGGCAGTTATCAACAATAGAATGTGTGGAAAAGTGTCCTAAGCCGAGCCAATCTCCACCAATTATGGCACAATTAATAATTTCCCAACCTTCTCGGCCGGTATCAATCACTGAGCCTCTAGAGCCGTATAGAGCGGTAAAGTTACTGTGGGCCAAAGTGAGATTTTCAATGCGCCAATAATTACGCATAACATCTTGACCGTTCACTTTATCGACACCCGACAATACACCAGTACCCCACCCGATTTCGATGATGAAATCAGAAGGATCTAAACCACCAGGAAGAAACACCCAAATTTTGCCATTGTCTCCGTCCCAGAAGAAGGTTTGCTCGGTCATTGTGGAACTAGTCATATAATATAATGGGTTGTTCCAATTGGAATAACCCATTACATCCATATGAAGATCTTCCTTTCTGCTTGAACCTCCGGCTTGGGCAAGGGGAAGATCTCCGCACCAAATTGAATTTGCTTTATATGAAGGAAAAGCGGGAATAATGTAATCAACTGGAATAGGAATACTATAGCGTCCCCCTCCTTCACTGGTCCATATCCCATCCAATATTTTAGCAGAGCGAATACTGTCCACGCTGGGACCGTTTTTCCCTTTTACTAAAATAGGTCGCTCTTTGGTTCCACTAGCTTTGCATTGAATGATTGCTTCTACACTTTGGGTCCTGACCACACCGTCTATTTCTAATTGATCACCTGGAAGCGTACAAGTACCTACTGCATCAATCCAACTGGGCATTAGGGTACGTCTTCCATCACGGATGTGGGTTACCGTTCCTTTGCCAGGATCATCTGTGGACCATAGACCTAGTATGTTCGTACCTGGCTGATAAGATTCGCCAGTCCTAAAAATCGGACCTGGGTGCCAATGCGAGCCCAAACCAGCGCTATTTTCTCCCATGAGAAAGGCGCGATAAACGGCACCATCAGCTTCTGGTACTAACCAGCTAAATTCACCAAGTTGAGGTTGTAAGTTACCAGTATTGGTAGGGGGAAGTACCTCGTAGCCCATGGTACCATCAAAATCAGCACTAGCCAATCGTTCTGCATCAATTCCATTGATGTCAGTAGTGTCATAGCGTCGGATCATAATATAAGAGCCCAAGAAGGCGGTGCCAGCTTCTTTATTTTTAATCATTGCCCAACGGAAATTCTTGAATTTTTGGGAGGTAGTATCAGGGTCTGATGCGATGAAACCGATGATCTGGAACCATTGGTCTCCCATGGTGCGGGCAACCGTAGATTTAATCACGTTACTACCGCCGACTTGGACATTATTTGAAACAATGGCCACTTGAATATCATAGGTTTGGCCAGGCTCTAGGCCAATTATTCGGTGCTTATCATCATACAGGTTAATTGCCTGTAGTGATCCGTTTAGAAAAACATTGTAGCTCTCTCCCCCCGCTAAATATCGGTTATGCCAAATATCTATGAAGTGCCCTACTTCAGAATCAAAACCGGTACCTATTACTCTTAGTGAAACCCTATCACTAGCGCTCGGCGGATAGTAGGCCCCACTGGTGCTAATTCCTCCTGATCCACCAGAGGGAGTTGCATCATTGCGGTCATTGAAGGTGTTTTTGCCAAAAGATCGTTTTCCAAAATGTTTAGACATATCGAACTATACAATTTTAAAAAGTCAGGTTGAAATCGACAAGATCAAAATACTAATCGCAATAATAAGATACATCTAGTAATATTAGAGCTTAGACTATCATCATCTCCTCATTCTTTCAAAATGCTTAGCAGCACCACTGAGAGTTTTGTATCGATCAGAACTGACTCCAACATCACTCATACTTACTAGCATTTCTCATTTTAGTACCCAAAGTTTACCCAAGACCCGATCCTGCTTAGAGCGTATGGAATAAAAATAAAGGCCCGGATTGAGGGATTGGGTATTTAATTCAAATTCGTGCTTGCCTACAACAAGCTCTCCTGCGTATAGCCTCTCTACTACACGACCGTCCATATCCATTAAGTCAATCTCATAAATAGCCGTTTTCCTGAGTACAAAAGCTAGGTGAGCATAAGCATGCGTAGGATTGGGAAATACTTGATGATATAGCTTATTGCTAGCTTCGATTTCTACCTCTTTAATTGAACTGTAAGTATATTGACCATCAAGGTCGATTTGCTTGAGTCTAAAGTAGTGTTTACCAGGTAAGGAATTTCTAACTTGGTAAGAGTACTGATGAATCTCATTAGAATTTCCTCTGCCAGAGACGAAAGCTAGTCTTTGAAAGGCATCTGAAGAGTCCGAGCGAATCTCAATTTCAAAGCCTAGATTGTTGATCTCCTGAGTTGTGGACCAGTTTAAGTTAATGGTGAACCCATCCTTATTTACCTGCCAGTCTTGATAGGTGACCGGAAATGAGGTCAAGGTTTCGCTGAAACCTGCTACCATGCAGGAAGCACGATTTAAGGCAAAGGCATTGTCGCTGGGTTGGAGGCTACCGATGGGAATGCCCATGGGATCCCCGTTCATATTGTTATTGGGGTTAGACCAATAAGGTACTCGTCTGCAACTAAAGCCAAAAACGGAACTGCAATTGGAATTGTAGGCCATTACCGTTCGCCAACGGCGGTTACTAGCTGCGGGGGCGTTTTGGTTGACATAGCCATGATGGTGAGAACATGGGGTGGAACTAGAATTGACATACCAATCATGATGTAAACCCATGTTATGTCCAATCTCATGGGCAAAGGTCAAGTTAGTGGCCATACAAGAAAAGCCAGATATACTAAAAGCTACATCCGGATAGAAAAAGCTAGGATTGGGCTGTACATAGCCTATGCCACAGTAGGCAGAAGAAGTAATCAAGGCTACTAGGTCGGCTCGATACACATAGCGAAGCTGATGAATATTATCCATCAGTCCATCATTAGTGCTTCTAAGGGCCCCTAGATCCGCGCTTGCATTGCCGGATTCGGTAAAAGTAACTTCTTCGGTATGCACCAAATTATAGCTGTGTTGAACACCACTATTGGTATTGACGGTATTTAACTCTGTCACAGCGGCGGCAATAGATGCTTCTAAGGCAGCGGCATTATTACCCGTTGCACTTCGTGCTGCGGGAGTGTAAACAACCAAAACGTCAATAGTAACGCTAGAACAAACATAGCTGGAATCACAAATCGAACCACTCATTTCGGTGCCATCACTTTCTCCCAGAACTTG
>JBCCQN010000105.1:0-28344 GCA_039024315.1 Bacteroidota bacterium | reverse complement strand
GGAGATTGTTTATCCTCAAAGTAATTGTAAATCTTACCGCTTTCTGCGGCAATAATCGCTAAACCATCCTCGGTCCCTACCCAGATATTACCACTCGAATCCTGAGAGAGTGCCAAAATTTCATTGTGATTAATCACATTATTGCTATCGGGATGGTGCAAATAGTAGCTTATCTCTTCGGTTTGATGATCAATGCGATTTAAGCCACCGCCTTGCGTACCTACCCAAAGATTGCCGGCCTTATCAGTTAACAGACACTTAATGATTTGGTGATTGAGGGTAGTCCCATTTTCAAAACCATTTTGCTTTCCATACATTTTTTTGAAGGTAGATCCATCGAATCGATTGAGGCCATTGGCTGTACCAACCCAGAGCAATCCACTCTGATCTTCGGCGAGACTATACACCATCTCAGAGGCCAGACCATCCTCCAAAAAGTAGGATTCAAAAATGAAGGGTTTTTCTTGCCCAAAAGAAATTTGGGAAGTGAGGGCAAGAACAAAAAGGGAGAAGAAAAATCGCTTCATAAGACCGTGATACACAGGCACCAAGCTATTAACTCTCAATTTGAATGTAAATACAATCTTTAATTGCCTCTTACCTCGAAAAAGCTTCGAAATGGGTGAGAATACTTACTGCGACACTCTCCAAATTGACGCCAAAAGCCAAAATGCCATCTTGATGACCGCCCATAATCACGAGAGGATTAGTCGATTGAAACCCCTTTTGAGCTAGGGAAATAATCGCATGAGCCATTTCTGGGGTGCCATATTTGATGCCGGGATCGGTAGTTGGCAAAATATCATAGTAATGTTCCCACATCTTCGGATGATGAATATGGATCACCGCTTGATATTGCTTCTCCAAAGTGTAAACCGCTGCATGGGTCATCGATTCAGAAGATGCTTTGATGGGACCTTGACACCATAATTGATTAGAAGGGATATCAAAACTAGTAACGAGGCAAAAATGGCGCTGATCTAGTTGGTCCAGCTCTCCAGTTTGGGTGCCTGAGATGATAAATTTCGTGGTTTTAGCTTGATATCGCTGACTGATATTGCCAAAGCCGACTTTCAGTTGCTCATCCCATCCAATCAGGCCATTCTGATACATCAGCTGACGATTTTGCTGCAATGCGTCTAGCTTCAAATCCGAGCCTAGATCTCGGTTTTCCCAATGAAGTTGAAACTTTATGTAACCTTCCTCCATTATTGCTTCAATTTTTGCTCAGGAAAAAGAGAAAGTAGTCCCTTTTCACTTGCTGCGCATAGTCCCCTTTCTGTAAGTAAGCCGCTTACATATTTTGCTGGGGTTACATCAAAACCATAATTGAGGGCTGGGCTATCTGCTGGCGTAAGTCTTACTTTAGCTATGGCTTGTGTTTCTTCCGACCAGCCTTGGATGTAGCGAATCTCCTCACTACCTCTTTCTTCTATGGGGATTTCGTGGAGACCGTTAGCCAGGCCCCAATCAATGGTAGAAGAGGGGAGGGCTACGTAAAAGGGAACTTGATTGTCCCAAGCTGCAAGTGCTTTGAGATAAGTACCAATCTTGTTGGCTACATCACCTTTACGTGTGGTGCGGTCGGTGCCGACTATACACATATCCACTTTGCCATGTTGCATCAAATGACCTCCGGTATTATCGGCTATGATAGTATGAGCGATTCCCGCAACGCCCAATTCCCAAGCCGTAATTCGGGCTCCTTGATTACGAGGACGGGTTTCGTCTACCCAAATGTGTAGGGGAATGCCGGCTTGATGAGCTTTGTAGATGGGAGCTGTGGCTGTACCCCACTCAATCGTCGCCATACGACCGGCATTGCAGTGGGTCAAAATGTTGATCGGCCGTTGATGTTTCTGGTATAAAGTCTCTATCAAAGGTAGGCCCCATTCTCCGATGTCGTTACTGATTTTTACTTCTTGTTCGACGATCTCTTTAGCCGTTTCTAAGGCTTTGACTTGGCGTTCTCCGAAGGAGTCCAAACCCACCGCCCGTGCTATCTGTAAATCTAGGGCCCACTGTAAGTTTACTGCGGTAGGTCTCGTTTTGGCTAGAGCATCAAGTTGCCTTTTTAAATAATGGTCTGCTTGATCATGCTTTTTGGCCTCACAAACCGCTAACCAGTATCCAAAGCCAGCCATTGCTCCGATCAAAGGTGCCCCCCTTACCCACATTTCTTGGATAGCCCTAGCCGCTTCATCGCTACTTTTGATATCCACTATTTTTACCAAATGTGGCAGACTACGCTGATCGATAATTTGAACCGTCTGAGGAGCTTGAGGGTGCAGCCAGATACTACGTCGAGGAATTGTGTGGGGCATAAAGGATTTTTGCATGAATGCCTGAATTTACAAAACTAAATCCCATTAAATTTGTGCCAAACAAAGGAAATATTATGTCCCGCAATCTTGATCCTTTAAGACAAGCCTATGATATGGATGAGTTTGCCAAACGCGCTCATCATCTAATCGCTCAACTGGCGCCAAATGTGCAAAAATCTTTGAATAGGGATACCGATGAGGTGCTCGCTTGGCAAACGGCAAACGCCTTTTGGCAAAAGGGTATTCAGGCTCTGGTCGATGATCCCGTCCAGTTGTTGCAACAGATTGAGGATCAGAGCATCCGACTGCATCATCCGCGTTATATGGGGCATCAGATTGCACCAGTATTGCCTTTGACTGCCTTGGCCGGTTTGATGAGTCAATTACTCAACAATGGCATGGGAGTCTATGAGATGGGGATGGCCGGTACGATCATGGAAAGAGAGGTTTTAGAAGAGGTCGCGGCTGCTATTGGGTACTCAGAAGGGTATAGCGGAATCATGACCTCTGGGGGGACTTTGGCCAACCTCACGGCTCTATTGGCGGCGCGTCAAGTGCAGAGTGAACATGATATTTGGGAGGATGGCTATCTGCCAGGAGAAAGATTGGCGATTATGGTCTCTGAGGAGGCCCATTACAGTGTGCAAAGAGCCATAAAAATCATGGGTTGGGGGGAAAGGGGGATCGTCAAAATCCCAGTGGATGAGGCTTATCGTTTGCGGGCGGATCTTTTAGCGCCGGCTCTTGATCACGCTCGCCAGCAAGGTCTCAGAGTCATCGGAGTAGTGGGTAGTGCTTGCAGTACGGCTACGGGTTCTTTTGATCCTTTAGATGCGATCGGAGCGTTCTGCGAAGCAGAAAACCTCTGGTTTCACGTAGATGCTGCACATGGTGGCCCCGCTATATTTGCGCCAGAAAATCGTTCCCTGCTAAGGGGAATTGAAAAAGCCGACTCAGTGCTAATGGATTTTCATAAAATGGCGCTTTGTCCCGCCCTTTGTACCGCTTTGTTATTTAAAGATGCGAAGGACTCCTATCAAACATTCTCCCAAAAAGCAGCTTATTTGTGGGAGGATCCTAGCGATCAAGAATGGTATAACCTAGGCAAGAGGACTTTTGAGTGTACCAAGCATATGATGAGTTTGGCTCCTTTTCTTTTGCATCGGACTTATGGGTTTGAATTGGTCGGGACCTATGTCGATCAGATGTTTGCTTTGGGCCACACCTTCGGTGAACGTTTAGCCTCAGCCGATGACTTTGAGCTGTTGGTCAAACCTGCTTGCAATATCGTTTGCTTTCGTTATTGTTCCTCCTCGGCTAGTAATCAGAATGAGCTAAATCGAGCCATTAGAGCGCGCTTAAGAGACGAAGGCAGGTTTTATATTGTGCAAACCGAACTAAAGGGGAAAGTATATCTGAGGACCGCGCTGATGAATCCCTTTACTGAGATTAGCGATCTTGAGGCCTTAATGGAAGAGATAAGAAGAATCGCGAACAGCCTGCTTGGCTAAAAAAGTTCCGCTTGTCTCCCGTGGAGGACACCCCACTCATAATTGAGCAGCCAACGTTTGCGTTTTATACCACCGGCATAACCAGTAAGCTTACCATCGCTGCCGATCACTCGATGGCAGGGAACTAAAAGCAGATGCTGGTTTTTTCCACAGGCGCTGCCCACCGCTCGAATCGCATTGGGGGATTTAACTTTTTTGGCGATTTGGAGATAGGATTCGGTTTTGCCAAGGGGGATCTCCATCAATGCGCGCCAGACCTTAAGCTGAAAATCAGTCCCTTTAAAATCTAGGAAAACCGTGAATTTGGTGCGTTTTCCAGCAAAATATTCTTCTAACTGCTCTATGCATTGCAGAAGGTGATCATGGGTAGGATTGATCTCGTAAGTCGGATAGTCAATAAATTTTACAGAAAGAATTCCTTGTTCAGAGGTGGTGATCTCTAAGGCACCTTGGGGGGAATCAAAATAGGTTTTACCGACAAGATTCATATTGAGTGTTCTTTCCGCTAATGTTACATCCAAAATACAAAAATTCTGAAATCTCGCCCAAAGAAAAAACCCCCGCACTACCGGGGGTCGTCATTCCTATGAAAGACACACTACTACTATTGCTAATTAATATGTTCTTCTAACTAGCTTTGGTTTAAAATTGTTTGAGTGTCTTTCAATTTTTTTTAAAAATCGCCTTTTTTAGCTTCTCAGCCCCCTTTTATTTTGCTGTAGGTAAATAAGACGATATAAAGGAAAGCAAAGATGGCGGGCACCCACTGCTCAATTTGGGTAAGAGGAAAGTACTTGCGTTTGTCATTGCCTTCCCCCAATGCGATCCACTCAGCTTGGTATGGGGTAGCAGGTAACTTGGCCGACATGAGCCGGATAACCTGAAATTTACCAGAATTAAGACTTTTGTAGGATTGAATGATCGCCGACCAGACCAAGCAGATCATCAATACCCCGATAAAAGGAAAAATGAGGAACTCGGGCTCATCTATTTTTTTTATCTCTTTGATGTAAAAACTGATGAAGGTGATGATTGAGCTATTGATGGTCAAAAAAAATACATTGGCATTACTTCTCCTCGCACTAATTCTGTCGGCCATTTCAACAAACATCTTGTATTGCTCAAAGAGATGGTCGTAGTATTGCTCTGGCTTTTTAGCGTAATGGTCTCCTTCTTTGATATCTGTCCAGAGGTATTTTTCAATTTCTAGGGACTCCTCATTCTCTGAGCTAGTTGTGGGTTTCTTTTTTGCCATCGTTCTAGGAATTAATTGCTATCAAATTTCAGGATGAATTTATATTTCAAGCGTTTGATTAATTCAATATAGTGAAAAGGAATTGTTCCCTTTTGGCCCTTTTCAAGCGCTCTGCTTTGCTTTTTTGGCGCTCTTTATTTTCCATAAGTTCGTTGTATATTGCTTCAAAGGACGACAGATGAGTAAAAAAATCGATTACAGTGATTTTGCCTATAAAGGCGACCGGACATTTTCAATCAAAGATGCGCCCACAAAGGTTGAGGAGCTTTACGAAGGGAAGAAGGACTATAAAAAGCTACTAGAAGACTATCGAGAAGAAATCAACGAGCTACAAAATATGATGTATGCTCATGATCGTTATGGCTTATTATTGGTGTTCCAAGCGATGGACGCCGCGGGCAAAGACGGTACTATCAAGCATGTGATGACTGGGGTAAATCCCCATGGTTTACAAATATTTTCTTTCAAAAAGCCTTCTAATGAAGAGTTGGATCATGATTTTATGTGGCGGACGAGTAAATGTCTTCCGCAGAGAGGCCGCATAGGGATCTTTAACCGGAGTTATTATGAAGAAGTCTTGGTGGTAAAGGTTCATCCAGAGATTCTTACCAAATACCAGCGCATTCCAAAAGAGCATACCCAAGACGTAGATCAGGTTTGGGAAGAGCGTTATACGGATATCAAAAATCTGGAACAATACGCTTACCGTAATGGGATTCATGTAGTCAAGTTTTTCTTACATGTATCAAAAGAGGAGCAGCGCCAACGTTTTTTAGCACGTATAGATGAGCCTGCTAAAAATTGGAAGTTTTCTGAAGCCGACGTAAAGGAGCGAGGCTTTTGGGACAATTATCAGCAAGCCTATGAGGATATGATTCAGGCTACGGCTGCGCCGAACGCTCCTTGGTATGTCATCCCCGCGGATGATAAGAGAAATATGCGTCTGATCGTTTCGCAGGTGATCGCAGACCACCTTAAAGCCATGGATATCCACTATCCTGAGGTTGATGATGCCCGCCGTGCGGAACTACAAACCTATCGGGAACAATTAGAAAATGAAGAATAAAATTAGGTTTTGTCTTCTGTATAAGCTTCCAGCAAACCATCAGGGATAGCCGTGAACATTTTTTTCTGTTCATGATCTGCCCGTATGACAAATTCATTGGTCATGGGTACCAGCACCTCCTGTCCTTGATGATCGATGGCTAGTACATCTTGAGCTTGACCATCATAAGTACCAGTAACGGTGCCTATGTAACCATGTTGTTTATCCTCTACTTCGTAGCCTACGATTTGGAAAAAGTAAAATTGTCCCTCGGCCAAGGGGGCAAGATCGGCGATGGGAAAAAATATCGTATGCGATCTCAGGGCTTCTGAGGCATCCCGATCATCACAGTTTTCAAATTTTAAGATTGCATTGCCCTTATCCTTGATGCGAAGGGACTCTAGCTTATGGAAAGTCAAAGCCTCTCCTTTTTTTGCAAGATAAAAACCCTCTTCTCTACGATATTCTCTCAAATTATGAACATCAAAGACTGCCTTCACCTCTCCGCGCAGGCCATGGGCCTTGGCGATATAGCCTAATTCCACACAATCCTTTCTATGCATAAGCAACAAATGAAAAAGCGCAGAGCCGAAAAGAGAAATCGACTCTGCGTTATGTCTTTATGAAAGCAATAATAGTTATTCTGCTTTTTCTTCCTCAGCAGCGGGTGCTTCTTCAGCAGCGGGTGCAGCTTCCTCAGCAGCGGGTGCTTCTTCAGCAGCAGGTGCGGCTTCTTCAACAGCAGGTGCAACTTCCTCAGCAGCGGGTGCTTCTTCAACTGCAGTAGGTGCGGCTTCTTCAACAGCGGGTGTTTCTTCAACTGCAGGTGCAGTTTCCACAGCAGCGGGTGCTTCCTCAACTGGGGCGGCTTTAGCTACCTTCTTTTCAGCTTGCTCAGGCAAAGGCTCTAGCAGGTTTCCATGAATATCAATCGATACAACTTTTTTCTTTTGTTTGGCATCTTTTTCAGATCTCCAACGTCCGAAGATTCTTTCAATTTCCTCTTCTGTTTTTCCCTGCTTTTGTAAGGCAAACTTTACCGTAACGCCGGTATGCCTTAAGAGCGAGCGAACTGTATTAGTGGGCTGAGCACCAGTGCTTAACCACTTGATGGCGGCATTGTGATCCACGTAGACTTGAGCAGGCTCAGTCAAGGGATTGTAATACCCGATTTTTTCGATATAACGACCATCGCGGGGCGCTCGTGAGTCGGCGGCAACGATGGAATAGTGAGGGGCCTTAGAACGGCCTTGTCTTCTTAAACGCAATTTTACTGGCATATAACCACAAATCTTTATGAGTGAAACAGGTCGCAAATTTAGACTTTATGTTTGTTATTACCAACCCTCCTCAAATAATAATATTTGGTACCAAAATCGTAGTATCCCAAACGCTACGATTTATCGGCATTTCAAGCGGTCTTTTAGACCATAGATGTAAGCTTGGTTGTCAAATCGGCCAATTCAGGGCAATTTTAAGCTAGGGAAATGGTAGGTATTAGGTGGTCTGTTGCTTGTCCAAGCAACGGACGCTTGTTATTTACTCCCTCCAATACGTACGTTCATTACCAAACCGAATCGGTTTAAAACATTGTTACCCCTAGATGAAAGACTTCTTCTCCCTTAAACCACCTCGGCATCGTTCTTTTCGCTCAGGTTTTCTTCTTATCTGCTTCAGCTTCTTCTCTCTTTCCTTAAGTGCCCAAGAAATCTGTAATAACAATATAGATGACGATGGCGACGGCTTTGTAGATTGTGCTGATCCCGATTGTGGCTTATCTACCGTCCAATCTACGGTGAGTTTAGTTACAGATGATGCAGAAGAAGAAGCAAACTCGGTTGAGTTGTTTGACACCAACGCAGACCTTGACTTCCGGCCAAATAAATACATAGGGGTGAGATTTCAGGCTTTAGAAATCCCTCATGGCAGTGTGATTACCAATGCCTATATCAGCTTCACCGCAAGCAGCAATCAAGCCGGCGCCAGTGGCATTGAAATTTATGCTGAAGCCGTTGCCAATAGCCCTACTTTTACCAACCTTAACAATAATATTACCGGTCGTACTCGCACCAGCCAAAATGTGAGCTGGTCACAAGCGAGTTGGATTGGCGGTAATAAATACAATACACCGGATCTAAAAGCTGTAATTCAGGAAGTAGTTGATCTGGTAGCTGAAGGGAGCGATTTAAACAACATTACTTTTATCGCTTTACCTGCCGCCTCAGGTAAAATCTCCGCCGCTTCTTATGAAGACCTAGATCCTACAGATCGGCCTACGCTCTTTGTCGAATACGCAATCTGTGATCAAGATGGTGATAGGATTCCTGATATCTTAGATGCTGATGCCGATAACGATGGAATCCCCAATTATTTAGAAGGTGCTTGTAAGGTGGCCTCAGATGTGTTAAATCTACAAGCTCTCGACGGTAATACGGATCCCGTAGTAGCATTCAACAATGCTAACTTCACGCTGCAAGACATCCCCGTAAGCATGTCTGCCATTCAAGTCAATGGCAATGCGACCCTAGATGACTATGTGATCGACGACTTTCACCTCAATGGTAGTTTTGGGCCTAGGATCGGAGTTGATAATTCACTAGGAGTAAACGATAATGTGGTGATCAATTTCGAATTTTCGGCCGCGATTGAAGATCTAGCCATTCAAATCAATGACATTGATGACGAAGATATCATCCAAATCAACGGTTATCTTGGCGGTCAGGTAGTTAATCTAAGCGCAGGGGATATTACAATTAATGGTGTCTGTGTCAGCTTTTTAGGTGGCAATCGCGTTGCTTCGGTTTGCCCCAATAATCTAGTAACCAATTCTGTTAGCGCCAGCATTGGGGTTGACTTTCCGGTAGCAGTAGATCAGCTAGAGGTGATATTGTATCAGCAAAGTCCAGGAGACGATGGTGGTTCGATCACCATTGCGGCTATTACTTATGATTGCAACAATGCGAGAGATTTTGACAATGATGGTATTCCTGATTATAAAGACGCTGATAGTGATGGCGATGGGATTCCTGATGTGATCGAAGCCGGAGGCGTAGATCTTGATCAAGATGGTCGCTTGGACTATCCGATTGCAGGCGACCCACTTTCCATGATTGATGCAGATCTAGATGGTTTTGCGGACGCACAGGACGCCAGCGAAGGCGGGAGTTTACCCGCGCTTCCCAATACAGACGGCAGTGGTCGGTTTAATTTTCTCGACATCGATGCCGATGATGATGGCATAGTTGATAATATCGAAGGGCAAACAACTGTGGACTTTATTCCCCCCTTATTTGTCGATATCAATCAAAATGGTATTGATGATGCCTATGAAAATGATTTAGGGGGCCAAGCCTTTGTTCCGGCCAATAAAGATCTCATGGATCTGCCTGACTACCTCGACTTGGATACAGATAATGACGGCGAGTCCGACCTTATTGAGGGCTATGACCTAAGCAATGATGGGGTCGCCAATACCCTGCCCTCAGGTATCGATGCGGATGGTGATGGTTTAGATGACGCTTTTGATCAGATCATTAGTAGTACTACGATATTCAATCCTGGTAATGGCGACCAAACGCCCCTAGACTTCCCCGCTGCGGCCAATAATCCTTCTGATAGAGCTTGGCGAATCTTTGGCGGTAGTTCCTTCCCAGTAGAATGGCTCTCTTTTGCTGCCGTCTGGGAGGAAGGAGAGGCAAAACTAGATTGGGCTACGGCTAGTGAGACCAATGCGGATCTCTACGTCGTAGAACGCTCATTCGATGGGCGGCGCTTCGAAGGAATCGGAGAAGTCAAAGCCTTTGGCAATAGTAATGAAACCCAGACTTATGCGTTCCGCGACGCGGCTGTCAAAAATTTCCAAATCTGGGAAGTCTTTTATCGCCTTCGTCAAATAGATTTTGACGGGAGTGAATCCTACAGCAATACAGTTCAGCTTGGGATTACGCAAACAGCTCAAGTCGTGATGGAAGCTTATCCTGTACCGGCTGCCGATAATATCAATTTACGCTTTGCGATGCCTGAAGCAGGAGAAGTAGAACTCAAAATCTTCAATGGCCTCGGGCAAACCATATATGCTGATAATTTGAGCTTTGAAGCAGGGCTTCAAGAACTAAGCTTGGCCGTCGATAAGCTATCTGCGGGTATCTACTTCCTGCAAGTTGGTAACGAATCCTATTCTGGAACCACGCGTTTTGTGAAACAATAAGAAAAAAATCAATCTCAGTAAATCACCATTCCTTCGAAGGTATGGTGATTTTTTTATTTGTATGATTGGATCAACAAGTATTTCCATTTTGGTAAGTTCATATTTTCGGTTCAGTTACCGGTTTTGTCCATTCATACTGCAAAATAAGCCGTCAGTAATAACCGCATTGGCTATCCCAAATTATCGGTTTTTTTTGTATTGAGAGCTACGTAAGATTTTGCTCTATTATGTACTTTTTTGGTAGTGAGTTATTCTTGATTTGCTCACTATCCACACTTTAGATTCTTTGAGGACAAAAATACAGAAGTAAGTTTTTGGAACTTTTTTCCATTCAAACTGCTTTGGGGAGGGCAAAATCTCCTCCATACTAGGCCCAATAAATCTGCTCTAATGAAGCATGCCAAACACTACCACCGTTCCTTTACTTCATCAAAAATGATGCGTTTTTTGCTGTTTTCCTTCTGCCTTGTTATGAGCGCTCCGCTTATGGCCCAAGAAATTTGTGGCAATGGAATCGACGATGATAATGATGGATTTATCGATTGTTTTGACCCTGATTGTGGCGGAGCTACTGAGATAGTGAGCCCTATATCTTCAGTCGCAGATGATGCCGAAGAAATCGAAGCCACCGGCCTGATGGAGTTGACAGACTTAGAGCTTGACCTCGATTTTCGACCTAACAAAATGGTAGGGCTTCGCTTCAACAATTTAGCCATACCAGCAGGTGCAATAATTACAGAAGCCTACATTCGCTTCACTGCTTCCCCTGACAATCAAAGCGGGGCTACGATCCTAATTGAGGCAGAAAATAAGCTAGATCCTGCGGCATTTACTCTAGATGATTTCGATATTTCGGATCGGACTACTTTGGCTCAAAATTACAGTTGGACAACTAGCCTTTGGACAGCTGGCCAAACTTATGATTCTCCCTCTCTGATACCTTTGGCGCAAGCCTTGGTCGATCAAGTTGCCACTAATAATGAATTGGGGAGTATGGTATTTGTTTTTACCACACCCACGGGACGTTCTTCTGCTAATTCCTATGAGGCCACCGACCCTGCTACTAGACCTACTTTGCATATCGAATGGGCAATGTGTGATTCCGACGGAGATGGCATAGCGGATAGTAAGGACCTAGATGACGATAATGATGGGATACCTGATTCTCAAGAAGGCTTTTGCGCGAGTGATGAGGTATTGGATCTAGCTTCGCTAAACGGCAGTAACGATCCTGTAAGCTCAATCAACAATGCTAATTTGTCTTTAGATGGATCGACGGTAAGTATGTCTTCCGTTACTACAGCGGGCAACGCCATTCTGAATGATTACGAACTGAATGATGTACATTTTAGCGGCTCTCATGGTCCCAAAATAGGGATTCTGAATTCCGCTGGCCCCAATGATTTTGTGCGCTTTGCACTAGAGTTTGGTCAAGAAGTGAGTGATTTGAGCTTTAAGGTACACGACCTAGATGATGAAGACCAATTGACTATCAATGCATATCGAGGTAATACCCTATATACTTTGAATCTCGCTGACTTTACCACCTATGGCTGCATCGCCTATGCCGGAAATAATCTTTTCCAATCTACTTGTGGTAACATTAGCTCTAACAGTCTATCTGTAACTTTAGAGATCAGCTTGCCAATACCCGTTAGCTCAATAGAGTTTGTTCTGTCCCAACAAGTTGGTGGAGATGGCGGCGGTTCCATTACTGTTGCGTCCTTTTCTGTATCCTGTGAGGCTGCAGATTTTGATAAGGATGGGATCCCTAATCATTTAGATCTAGATAGCGATGGAGACGGTATAGTGGATATCATCGAAGCCGGTGGTATCGATGCCAATCAAGATGGTGAGGTCGATTATCCAGTGGTAGGCGATCCTCGATCGATGAGTGATAATGACGGGGATGGTCTTTCAGATGATCCCGTTTACGATAGCAATAACGATGGTAGCGCTGACCAATCTCCTGATACCAACACTGCCAGTACTGATGATTTAGGTACCAACCTGCCGGTTTACAACACTGATGCCAATGGTAATCCGGATTTCTTGGATATAGATGCTGACGATGATGGGATTGTCGATATAGTCGAAGGACAATCTACCGCCGACTATACAGCACCCGCTGATCAAGACCTCGACAAGGACGGGATTGACGATGCCTATGATGTAGATTATACGGCAAGTGGATACATTGTGCCTAATGACCAAGAAGGAGATGGTACGCCTGATTACCGTGATCTTGACACAGACAATGATGCCAAAAACGATGCCTTAGAAGGCTATGATAATGACGGTGATGGTACTGCTGATATCATCGCCCTCGGACAAGATAGTGATGGCGATGGACTGGACGATGCCTTCGACAAGGACAATAACAACTTAACTGATACTCACGGAGCTGATAACACAGACACTCCCAATAGCTTCCCTCCTTCCAATACGGTACCAAACGAGCGAGCTTGGCGAGCTGTTGGTGGAGGAAGTTTCCCAGTAGAATGGCTAGCTTTTCAAGCAGTCTGGCAAGCTAATGATGCACAAATTAGCTGGGCCACTGCAAGTGAAAGCAGTAGCGACTACTTTGCGATAGAGCGTTCCCTAGATGGGCAAGCGTTCCATGAAATGGGCCAAGTCCAAGCAGCTGGAAATAGTAGCACTACTAGCCAATATAGCTTTACTGATGAAAAAGCGGCTGATTTAAAACTGACCAAATACTTCTACCGTCTTAAACAGGTCGATCAAAATGGTGAGTTCGAATACAGCAATACCATTGAGCTTGATTTGACTTTGCGCGAGGGAGATATCTCTCTGGCGGCATACCCAAATCCGGCGCAAGATATGATCGAAATTCGCTATGCCGCCTTCCAGGCAGGAGCACTCAGTCTCCGAATCTTTAATAGTTTCGGACAGCTAGTTCATGAAAAGGATATCCGCTATGACAAGGGCAACCAGTTCCAAAGTCTAGATATCTCTAATTGGACGCCTGGTGTATATGTGATTGAGTTGGCCTCTGAAAATTATGCCTCCTCTCTCAAAATTGTCAAACAATAGGCAGCAAAATAGAGCGAAAGCTCTAATCCCTAACAGGTGGCCTCGAGTATTTTCGGGGCCACAATTTTTTTGCCTTTTCTGCTTCGCAGAACGCTTATTTTCAGTCCTCAGGGGCTTTACTCTCTGCCTAAGGCCAGTTTATAAGCCGACAGACAACGATCCCGTGCCATTTTATGATCAACGATTGGTTTGGGATAGGCCGGAGTGCCATATTCTGGGACCCATTTGCGCACATAAGCTCCTTTTGGATCAAACTTCTTGAATTGAGACTCTGGATTGAAAATCCGGAAATAAGGTGCTGCGTCCGTACCACTGCCCGCGGCCCATTGCCAACCCCCATTGTTGGATGAAAGTTCAAAGTCTAAGAGTTTTTCGGCAAAGTACCGCTCTCCCTCTTGCCAATTGATAAGCAGATGTTTGGTGAGGAAGCTAGCGACTACCATCCGGGAGCGATTGTGCATATGCCCCGTAGCCGCAATCTCTCGCATACCTGCATCGACCATAGGGTAGCCAGTTTTACCTGCCTTCCATAGTGCTAGCTCCTCTTTGTTTTCTCGCCATTTGATGGCTGCGTATTGAGTGCGAAAAGGTCCATTTACTACATGGGGGAAGTTGGCAAGGATTTGCATATAAAACTCCCGCCAGATCAGCTCATTGAGATAGGTCTCGTTGAGGGCCTTGGCAACCCGCACGAGCTTCCTAATACTCAGCGTGCCAAAACGTAAGTGTAGGCCGGTACGGCTGGTACCATTAAGGCTAGGGAAATTACGGGTTTGATCATACAATTTGATGATCTCTTTGTCGGGGATGCGTTCTGGGAACCAGGTATCCGTCTCTTGAAAGCCCATCTCTTTGAGACTCGGAATCGGTAGGGCAGGGGAGGACCAGAATTGACCGAAGTGCGCTTCTGTTTTTACATCTGCAAGGCGGTCTTTGGTCAAAGCTGCTTTCCAAGCTTTAGAGTAAGGCGTAAAAACGGTGTAGGCAGTACCCTTGGCTTTGGAGACGATCTCTTCTCTTTCAAATATCACTTGGTCGCGGAAGGTCTCAAAACCTACTCCTTTTTCCGCTAGCATTTCTCGCAACTTGCCATCCCGTTGGAGTGCATAAGGCTCGTAGTCGTGATTGGTGTAAACACAGCTTAACTTATGCTCTACTAATAGCTGGGGCCAAATCTCTAGTGGTTGACCATATTTTACTACCATACTACTCCCCAATTCTCCTAAGGAATGCTGTAGGTCCCAAATTGTCCGGTGGATAAAATCTACTCGGGCATCCTGTGCCGGTAATTCGTCTAGGATTTCTCGATCAAAAATAAATACTGGCACAACCTCATGACCACTTTTGAGTGCCTTTGCTAAGCCTACGTTATCGTCTAATCTCAGGTCTCTCCTAAACCAAAATGCTACCTTTTCCGCCATTTTTTATTACAATTTGCCATAAGAACTGGCGCATCCTGCGATTTGTTTCCCTCCTCTTATGGATACTTGATAGAATATGTATCTTGTATATGACTAAAAAACACAGGGATCCGATTTATGAGGAAGTTGTTTTGTTTACTCGCCATTATTTTTTCTGGGCTTTTTTCTCTCACCGCACAAGAGCTTATCGGTTCACTCGAACTGGAAGATTTTGAGTATGAAGATGATTTATACCCATTTGCCGAATTTGACCGTAACGGCACCCTAGCCTATGTCGAATTTGAACCTGTAGCCCTGGTCGAGCCAGGCACTTTTATCCAAATGTGGCGCAAGGAACGTAAGTCTGGGCAAAAGCATTATATCACTCGCTACAATCTCCTCTTGGAAGAAGATTGGACCACTGAATTGGTGTTGGATTGGCAAGAAAGTATCCTCCATATGTTTCAAAACGGAGAGGAGCTTATCGTCCTTACCTATGAATATGATGGTATGGCTAGCATCCATGTAGTTCGCTCCCATTCTGTGGATTTGGATTCTGGAGAGGAAAATATCAAATCCATCGTTTTTCAATATGGCGGCAAATCTGATCAGGAGGTTTTTATTGATTTTTCACCCGATAAAGAAAGTTTCGCCCTTTACTATTATGAGCGTCAAAAAGATTCTAGACGGGTAGGGATTTATTATGACTACATCAAACGCAATCATGAGATCGGCGCTAAGGTTTTTAAGCCGGGCAAGCTAGTTTATCATACTTACAATCGCTTTCTAGAGCTAAAATATAAGGGGGATTTTGAGCTGCCAGAATCAAAAATGATATGGCTAGATGCCCAGATCGACAACAAAGACAATTTTTACCTTCTAGGACTCAATAAACCTACTTTATTAACGGCCTTCTGTTTTGATGCCGAAAACAAAAGCCTCAGTACCCTGACGTATGAAAACTTTGTAGAACGACAGGAACTCAACGAAGCCTATTATACTCACTTTCCCCCGACCATTAGCGCCAATGGTAAGCGCCTTTATATCGCCCATGCCGAACGTGAAATCAGAGGCAAGCTTAAAGGGACTCAGGCCTTTCAATTAGTTAATTTTGACTTTGACAAAGCAGTGGTGGACCTCAGCCGGAGGATAGATATTAACTCTAGCCTAGTGGTTACGGTCGAAAAGCAAAGAGAAGACTTTGGCGTCCCCCCTCTCAAACGCTTTGATGGCTTTATGATCCAAGAAATCATCGAAATGCCGGATGACAGAGTCTGGCTGCTCACGCAAAAATTTGATGCCCATCAATATGCGGGTTCTCCTACAGAGTTTGGCCCCATGGCAGCCCAAGAACACGTCATTGGAGAGATGATTCTCTATGAATTTCAGCCCGATGGCGAAGTCCGACAGGCCTTGATTATCCCTTCTTTCCAGCGTAGTCAAAATCTCTACGAAAAAGCCGGTGAATTTTATTCCTATCACCTCGACAAAGAGAGTGGTCAACTGAGTGTCCTTACGCGCGAACCTTCTGGTAAAAAATTAAGAGGCCCTGACCGTCTTTACACTCGCATGGTTGACCTCAATAGCTCGCTAGTCTCTGATCGAACCCAGCTCTACGAAGGCCTTCGACGTACTCAATATTATTTACGTCCATACACCGTCTGGCACAACAACTACTTAGTTTCATTCGTAGTCTTGGATGGCGAACAAGGAGAAGCTTGGCTGGTTAGTGTCAATTTACTGGGCGAGCCGGCAGAAGGAGCGGAAGTTAGCCCCAGAGCTAGGGCAAAACGAAACTAAATTCATATGCAGCGCGTTATGGTCATCGGTTGCTCTGGCGCCGGTAAATCTACTTTGGCCAAACTCTTGGCCAAGGAGTGGGAGCTTCCTATCATCCACCTTGATCAAGCTTATTGGCAACCCAATTGGGTAGAAACGCCTAAGGATGAGTGGAGGGCTAAGGTAGGGGAGATCGTCCTTGGCCAACGCTGGCTCATGGATGGTAATTACAGTGGTTCTATGGACATCCGCTTGCCTCGTACCGACTTGATTATTTGGCTAGATTTTTCTCGTTGGCTTTGCCTCTGGCGTGTTTTTAATCGTACGCTCCGTTTTTGGGGACGGGCGAGACCTGATATGACAGACGGCTGCGCCGAACGCTTTGATCTGCCCTTTTTACATTATGTTTTCTTCTTTCCTGAGATTCATCGTCCCCGTTTGCTCAAACGACTAGCGGACTATCCCGACTCTCAAATCTTGCGCTTTTCTTCTCCCAGACAATTGAACCAATGGCAATCTGAGGGTTATAAACTAAAAAATTAGTTAAAAATGTTGATTAACTAATTTTTTAGTTATACTTTGGGAGTAAAAGCCCAAAATCCATTCACATTTTAATTTCTATCAGAAATGAACAGCTACAAACTGCTCATAATGAGCTTTTTATTGCCTTGTTTTTGCCAAATTCTCAGTGCGCAAGAAATCAATCAAACCTATGTCGATGACGCTGGTAAGATGCAACTCATTGGCTTGTGTGATCGCAATGCCTTGGAGCAAGATTCCTTTAAAACTTGGTACCAAGCAGAGTACAATGCTTATGAGCCGGATGAGGCCCTGATCGAAAAAGCAAAGCATCATCTCGATGATATTAGTATCGAAATTTTTATGGCTACCTGGTGTGGGGATAGCCGCAGGGAAGTACCGCGGTTTTACAAAATCCTAGATGCGCTAGCAGTATCCGATGACAACATTAGCCTAATCAACGTTTATCGCAAGGCCCCGCGCTATAAGCAAAGCCCTACCCATGAGGAAGTGGGTAAGCTCTTGCATCGAGTTCCAACCTTTATTGTTTACCGTGATGGAAAAGAAATCGGCCGTATCGTGGAGTTTCCTGGCAGCAGCCTTGAGATGGACCTTGTCCAAATTTTGGTGGGGCTTCCTAGTGCTCCTCAATACAAAGTGGTAGCCGTTGTTGATCAGCGCCTAGCCGCTTTAGACTCCATGACCGACCGCCAAGCCCTGCTAAATATCGCAAGAGAGGTGTATAAGTTTGCGCACAATGATAGAGGACTCAATACGTATGGCTACGTGCTTATGAGTCGGGATGAGGTGGATAAAGCGATCGCAGTTTTTACTATCAATGCGATGCTCAACTCCAAAGAACCTAATGTTTATGATAGCCTAGGCGAAGCTTACGAACGCAAGGAGGATTTTGAGAGCGCCCTCTATATGTATCAGGCAGTAGTCTCCCTTGATCCAGAAAACGAACACGCCTTGACTAAAATAGCAGAGTTGGAACAAAAACAAGAACCCTAAATCGCAATAAGATGTCTTCACAAACGATAATGATCCTTTTCGCCTGTCTTTTTGCTTACAATCTCAGCGCTCAGGTAGCGGTTCATAGAAATTTTAATCTTGAACTAGCCGAAAAAGACAGCCTAACCTCTACCAAAATTGAGCAAGCCCTCAATGGTTTTTTGGCAGAGGCCCAAGCCCAAAACTATACGGAGAAGTACATTGATTCAACGCATTTACTCCAGTACGAATTCTTTTTCGAAAAACTTGCAGGTATCGGTAAGCATCCAGCTTTTGAGCAACCTTTGGTCTTAAAGTCATACCCAGTCGGAGACGGAATTTTTCGGCTAAGCATTGGTTTTACAGGTGTACTTGATAGCCAAGTGTTTATCTATCAAATTACAGAGCTAAAAGCCGTTCCCTATCAGAACCATTACCGTTTTTTCTGCCCTTTTGAGGATAATACCCAGCACTTTTTAACCAAGCGCATTGACCATGTAACCTACCATTACAGCACTGAGCTAGATCAAGTAAAAGCTACTCAATTTGTGTCTTTTACCCAGGACTTAGCAGAATTGACTGAGGGGCCGCTTCCTC
The DNA here is from genome assembly GCA_039024315.1 of Bacteroidota bacterium. Lineage (GTDB taxonomy): Bacteria > Bacteroidota > Bacteroidia > J057 > J057 > JBCAWW01. The sequence goes on along the minus strand of JBCCQN010000105.1, from coordinate 9,660 downwards.
AATTGGATTATTATGCCTTTCGCGATTTGGATGAATTGCTCAAGGCCTATGGCTTTCTCTACAGTGCTCGTCAGTGCAATTTTCTTTGCTATGACTTAGGTTTTGCAGACAATGGAGGCAATACTTTCTTGACGGGGACAAACAACGAAAATTACATTTTTGGCTATCTTGGAGAATACCTCTACTACCACCTACCTGATGCCGAACAAATCTACTGGCCTTTTGTGCAAGGACTCTCGGCTTATTACGGTGGATATGGCTTGAGTTATGATGATATGGCCGAAATGAAGGAGCAGTTTCGCCAAGAGCTTAAGGCCAATCCAGAAATTGATTTCTTAGCAGAGTTTAAAAAAGGCCGTAAATCTTCCGTCAATAGGCATTTTTCCTTTTATGTCATGAGCGCTTTTTTGTTTGAAAAAGCCTTAGAGGTACAGGACTTTGCCGGAGCCTTCAGCTTAGTTTATTCTGGAAGTGAAGGAGAACGGTTTTTTGAAAAACTTGAAGAATTACTTTCTATAACTGAAGATAATTTTCACGAAACTATCGTGGCGATCATCTCTGGCTAAGGCGCTTTTTGCTTCGGGGCGTTGTGTGTTTTTCTGCTTCGCAGAACGATTATAGGGAGGGGCTTAGCAATAAGCTCCTTCCCTCATCTAGAGATGAGCGTTCCGCGAAGAGCGGCTCCCTCCCAAAAAGAAACCCTAAGCAAAGTAGGATAAGTTTCCTTTTGTTTGTAAAACACTTAAATTGGTCAACCAATTAATGGTAAACCAAAAAGGCTACTACAATTCGAAACCATTTCTGCATGAAAACCTACCCATTTTACTTGAGTCTCATCTTTATTATTACCTGCCTCTCAACTCCTCTGTATGCTGCTGTATTCACGGTCAGTAGTTCGGGAGAATTTGGCGCAGCCCAAAACAATGCCGCTGCTGGTGATTCTATCATTTGGAAGAACGGCCTCTACGGTAATATTTTCATGCAAATCTCCAAAGATAGCTTGTATATAGGCGCTGAGACCTTGGGAGAGGTGATTTTTAGGGGAGCCTCTCGGGTAAATGTCTCGGCAGATTATATCACTTTCCGTGGCTTTCAATATGTTGGTGGCAACATCGGCTCCAATGATGTAATAAATATCACTGGGAGCAATGGGCACTATGACGAAATAAATATCCGAGCGTATCGCTGCTATAAATATCTGCGAGTCAGGGAGGAAAGCCAATACGTGAGGATCACCCATTGTAATTTTGAAAATCGTCTTACAGTAGCGGATCAAAATATTCTTTCTATCCTCGTCGATGCAAACCAGCCCGGCTATCACAAAATCCAATATTGCTCTTTCAAAAACTTTCCCGGTGGAGGCAATGATGAAGGCGTAGAACCCATTAGGATTGGCTTGAGTACTCAAGCGGATCGCAATAGCCGGTCTTTGGTTGAGTATTGTTACTTTACCCAATGTGATGGCGATGGCGAAATTATCTCTAGTAAAGCTAGTCAAAACGTCTATCGCTTCAATACCTTTGAGGATAACTTGAAGGCAGAATTAGTACTCCGTCATGGTTCTGAAGCCATTGTTTATGGCAACTTTTTTATCAATAACAAAGGCGGTGTGCGCGTACGAGAGGGCCAAAATCATTACATCTACAACAACTATTTTACCGATATCTGGGACCGCCCCATTTTCCTGCAAAATGAAGATTCTGACCCCTTAGATGCCATTACCATTGCCTTCAATACCGTGATGGAGAGTGATGATATTAGACTCGGCGGCCCCGGTAGCAATCCGCCCACTAACGTCATCTTTGCCAACAATATCTTTACTACGCCGCAAGACGGGATCTTTGAAGAACCCACGGGGATGGAAAGCTGGATTAGCAATATTGCTTTAGGGACTTTGGGCATCAATCTGCCAGCTAGTGGGATTGCCGTAGTAGATCCTATGCTCGTCCAAAATAGCGCCGGATTTTATGGCTTGGATAGTATGAGCCCAGCCATTGATGCAGCCCAAGCTGGTTATTTGCCCCTACCTCAATTTGCAGGGATGGATACAGTAGATGTTGATATTTTGTTTGATATGATGGGCCAAGCAAGGCCTAGCTCAGTCGCTCTAAAAGACCTCGGCAGCAATGAGTATCCCCATAATGTCCCTATTCAACCTATCGCTACCGAGGCAAATACCGGCCCTAGCTACGAAACCGCTTTTCATACCAGCATCGAAGAGCCGCAATCAATGGTAGAGGACCTATTTCAATTATTTCCCAATCCCGCTAGTGAGCAAATCAATATCAAAATTCAGACTGAAAATGCTGCAGAGGTGAAAGTGGAGATTCTAGATCTGCAAGGGCGTGTCCTGAGTACCGTATTTCAGGATACTTTACTAGCTGGAGAACATACTATTTCGGAGCAAATTGCTTCTCTTCCCGCAGGTAGCTATATGCTCAAGGTCCAAAGCACTGCCATAAGTGGTGGCCAGACTAAGGGCCAAGCAAGGAGTTTTAGCAAGTTATAGTCGGTTTACTGCTTCGCAGAACGCTTGTTTCGCTGCGGCATCTATGCGCGCACCTACCGGCTAATCATCGACAGAGGCCGATAGCCGACGAGAAATCTCCTCGACTTCAAGATAAAATTACGATTAAGCGATACGAGACTACTTTCCGTTAAAAACCGGGATCGAAATCAATCGATGGGGTAGGTGCGCGCATGCATGCCGCACCCAACCACACCGCGTGCTAGAGATGATCGTTCCGCGTCCGAAAACTACTGGAGTGAAAAAACAAAGACTCATCAGGCTTTGAGACTTTTAGTAGAGAGCTGCTTCGCAGAACACTCATTCTAACTCAATAAATTAACTGCCTTTTGATAGCGCATAAGGTACTGCCGAATGTGAGCGTTTTCAGGCGCAACAAGATTGGGGTCTTCCTGAGCAAGCGTAAAGGCTGCCTCTCGTGCCGCCTCTAAGATTGGGCGATCCTCAACGATATTGGCAAGGTGAAATTCGGGTAAGCCACTTTGACGGGTGCCGAGAAAATCTCCTGGGCCTCTCAGCTCAAGGTCTATCTCTGAGATTTTAAATCCGTCTTGGGTTTCACGCATGGCTTTGAGGCGTTTTCTCCCATCAGCAGAGACCTTCTTGCCCGCCATGAGGATGCAGTAAGATTTGTTTTGGCCTCGGCCCACGCGACCTCTTAATTGATGCAATTGCGATAAGCCAAAGCGCTCTGCATTTTCGATCACCATGATGGTGCTATTGGGCACATCGACTCCCACTTCGATGACTGTAGTGCTGACCAAAATCTGCGTTTCATTGCGCACAAAGCGTTGCATCTCAAACTCTTTATCATCTGGATGCATTTTACCATGCACAATGCCTACTCGATAATCCGTAAAGTAGCGTTCCAGTAGCTCATGTCCCTTCACTACGGCGATAAGGTCAAGCTTTTCTGATTCTTCTACCAATGGATAAACGACATAAGCTTGGCGTCCTTGATCAATTTGATTTTTGATAAAACCAAGGACTTCCAAGCGCTTGCTTTCGCCATGTACACGGGTTTCGATGGGTTTACGCCCCGGAGGTAATTTGTCGATAATAGAAACATCTACATCGCCATAAACGGTCATGGCCAAGGTCCGAGGGATAGGAGTAGCCGTCATCACCAAATTATGAGGAAAGGGACTCCCTTTTTGCCAAAGCTTAGCTCTTTGCTCCACGCCAAATTTATGCTGCTCATCGACCACGACCAGACCGAGTTGTTTGAATACTACCGTTTTTTCAATCAGCGCATGGGTTCCTATCACCAAGTCAAATTCCCCGCTAGCTACGCCTTCCAAAATCTCTTTGCGTTCCTTCTTGCGTTGTCCTCCTACTAGGATGCAGGTTTTGAGCCCGACCTTGGCTGCCATGCGCGAGATCTTCTTATAGTGCTGCTCCGCCAAAATTGCGGTAGGTGCCATTAGCGCTGCTTGAAAACCATTGTCTTTGGCGATCAGCATACTCATAAAGGCCACCATGGTTTTGCCACTGCCCACATCTCCTTGGACGAGTCGATTCATCTGAGCCGGCAATGCAAGGTCTCTCCTGATCTCTTTGAGCACACGCTTTTGAGCATCGGTAAGAGAAAAGGGCATGTGTGCTTCAAAGAAGGTATTGAAATACTCTCCTATCCGCGTAAAGGGAGGGGCTTGATTTTGGTGTCTCGCTTTCAGGCGACGACGCGCAAGGAGAAGCTGAAAAAAGAAGAATTCCTCAAACTTGATGCGGTATTGAGCTTGACGGAGTTTGGCGAAACTAGCAGGGTAGTGCAGAAATTGTAAAGCTGCTTTGTGAGAGATCAGATTGTTAGTCTGCATAATCGACTGACTGAGATTCTCTCCGATTAGATTGCCCGCTTCCTCTAGCATTTGGTGAGTGATGGTCCGGAAGCCGCGCGAATCTAGGCCCATGCGCCCCAACTTTTCTGTGGAAGGATAAAAGGGCACAATCTGCAGGACATGTTTCTTGCCGTTATCATCGCTGAGTTTATCGATTTCGGGATGTGAAATTTGAAAACTTCCCCCGTAACGGCTGACTCGTCCAAATAGGGCAATTTCTTCTCCCTTTTTGAGACTGGCTTGCAACCACTTAACTCCTTGAAACCAAGTGAGTTCTAGAAAGCCACTACCATCGGTAAAAGTAGCACTCAAGCGACCTCTACCTCTTTTGGTTTTTACTACTTCGATGCGGGTGATTTTACCTACTAGGGCTACGTGCTGCCCCTCTTCGGTGATATCGGAGATACGCTTTTGTTGGCTTCGATCTACATACTTTCGGGGATAGTAATGCAGCAAATCAAGGTAGGTGCGGATACCTGCCTCCTTGGCCAATACTTCTGCTCGCTTGGGCCCAACTTTTTTCAGATAAGTGATCTCCTTTTGCCAGATAGGCTGCATGAGAGCAAATTAGCCTAATTTCATGCTGCGGGCAAACCAAATTGCCAAAATACTTAGCCCGATTGCTAAAAAAGCTAATAGCCATGGCGAGCTGCCGCCGGGTTTGCCTACTGTACTCATATCGCCTATGGCGATATAAGCCCCCCAAAAAAACGGATGGCTGTAAAAATCATCGGCTCGACTGAGATATCGCATACGGGCTTTTTGTAGGGCTTTGTCCTTGTCTATGCCCAAGGCGAGGTAGCGGTAAAAATCTCCCATTAGTTTACTGCTTTGGGCATCATTGACACTCCATAGGGTCGTCAAAATACTTCTTGCCCCCGCTTGTGTAAAACCCCTAGCTAGGCTAGCGATCCCTTCGCCTTCATAGAGCCTTCCTATCCCAGTTTCGCAGGCGCTAAGGACTACCAAATCCGCGTCTAGATCTAGCAAAGGTAATTCATTGAAGTACAAAAAGTGGGCGTCAGGGAGACTATCGTTCGGCTGAAAGGCCAAAAAAGCCCTCTCAGAAGCGCGACTCTTGTCGTCTGCTTGAGCGTGGGTAGCGATGTGCAAAATACCATAAGAACCTGCGAGTTGACGAAAACGATCAATATTTGCCTCCTGTTCTTCAATGACAGTGCTAGGGCCTGGCCATATGGCTTGGATATTGGCGACTTCTTCAGCCGCATAGGGTAGGGGCCCCAGATTGTTTCTTAGCCTCTCGGTCTCATGACTACTTAATAAAGGAGAGGCTGAAAAACTTGGCCTGACTGCAAGCAATTCTTTGGATTTTACGGGAGGAAGCTGTCGCTGTGCCAATAATTGGTTTACCGAAAAAGCATAGCTGATCGTGCGCTCCTTGATTAAAAAAGGATACTGTCCGATTGCTTGTAGATGGATTACTTGATCCTTAAGCAATACTTCAAAAGGTACGTAGCCAAGTTCCCCTTGGGGAACGATCATCATGTTCTTATTGAGCTGAGCTTCTATTGGGCTTATCAGGATTTGGTAAAGTTCATAAGCCCTTGCTTGATATTGGATCAAGCCTTGCCGATAAAGAGAATCGCTTTTTTGGGTGGAAACGAAGTATCCATATATAGCTTGTCTGAGTTCGCTAATTTGTTGGGCGAGTCCTTTTGGTTTGGTTTGTTGGATGAGGATTAAGGTGTCTGGATTGAGTAAAAAGGTAAATAAATTAGAATCTCCCACAAAATATTCGACCAAGCTCTCATCTTCCTCTAGCAAGCTCATTCTGATCTCCTCGATGCTGCTGATATGCATCTGATTTTTACGTTGGTAATAGCGTGGATAGTGGGCTTCTAAATGACCTTGTATGGAGTCATAAATCTGCAATTGTTGGAATCTGGCTGCTTGGTAGGTATCGAGCAAGTCTTCTTCTTGAGTAGATTTTAGTTGGCGATCATAAAACTCCAAAAGAGTCCGCGTACTCTTTTCGAGACTCAGGAGTGAGTCTGGTATTTCGGTATGATTTAATGCTTCAGATTGCTTAATGGCTTTGCTGAGTAGTACTGCAGAGGTTTGCTCCGAAAGTTTCAAGGCAAAGCTTAAATAGCTCTGATCACCTGTATGTAGCGCCTGCTTTTGGCAAAAGATAATCCCGCTCTCATAAAAAGGTACGATGCTTCCTTGCAAAAATAACTGAGAACCCTCCGCACGATAACTGGTCCGAAAATAATCTACCAATTGGTCTGCAAATTGAAGACTTTCCCAAGCTTCCTGTCTAAGGCTTGGTCGTTGGGCTTGTAGCTGAAAGAGTTCCTGAATCATGCGTAAAGCCTTGGGGCCATCCTTCACATGTGATGGCTCGGTCCAATTTTGCCCATCATAAAGCCCCAGTACACCTAATGCTTTATGATAAAATCCTTCTGCTCCCGTGCTATCGTTTTGCGAGAGTGCTAACTTGGCCAGATTCCCGTAAGTTTGAGCTACAAAAGGATGATTTTCCCCATAAGCTGCTTTGCTGATTTCGAGCGAGCGTGTATAATGCTGGAAGGCCATGCCTAATTTATTTTGCATTTGATAGAGCTGCCCTAGATTGTCGTAGCAATAGGCGGTTAGTGGATGTTTTTCCCCATATACCTGTTGCCGGATAGCGAGGTCTTGCCTAAATAGCTTTTCTGCCTTCTCCATTTTTCCCTCCAAGGCATAAGTAATAGCCAAATTCATGCAGGCATAGCCTACATTGGTATTTTGTAGACCCAAGCGCCGGCGATAGATGTCATATGATTTTTGGTAGTAGCTTCTCGCACCTAGCCAATCCCCGAGAAAATATTGGATATTACCTAGATTATTGTAGCAATCTGCAACTCTTTCGTGCTGAGGCCCAAAATGAGCCTTTCTAATCCGAAGTGCTTCTTCATAATAATCTTTGGCTAAACCATAGTCTCCCTTTCGTTCGTAAAAAACCCCCAAATTAATATATGAAACGGCGAGATTAGGGTCAGAGTCTTCATAGATGGCAAGGGTTATGGCTAAGCCAGCTTCATATTGGATTTTTGCTTCATCATAAAGTCCGGAATAACCTAGGGTGATACCGAGATTACTGTGAATTTCAGCCAATAGCGAGGATTGTTTGCCAAATTTTTCTGCATACAGAGGTAGCAAACTTTGATACAATTCTATGGCTTGGCTATAACGACCTGTCTCAAAAAACAGATCTGCTTTTGTATCTAACCATCGCAAGGCGAGGGAGTCTAGTTCGCTAGCATTAATGCTACTTACTACTGTTGGATGAGCGAGGTATTGTTCGACCAGCGGGAATTGCTCCTGTGCCAAAAGGCTGCGTACACTATCATGACTAATCATTGATTGGCCGAGCAATTGTCCAAAAATCAAGAAGAGGGAAATGAGATGAATTAGCCTTAGCATTGCTTCATTAAAGATTCTCAAGATTATAATACATTCGCCCTCTCGGCACCTGGGACCGGAGGGCGAAAAGGCACAAAGCAGTGGTTTTGCTTAGTGATTGATGATCAAGGTTCGGGTCCAGCTTAGCCTTGGTGTCTGTATTCTCAAAAAATACGAACCTTCGGCCAAATGTGCCAACTGCATGTCTACTACATTACGACCAGCCGGCAGCTCATTGTTTGCTTGCCAAACAATCTGCCCAAGCTTATTTAGTAGGAGCATCCTTACCTGAGTCGTTTCCTCAAGATAGTAACTGATTTTGAAATTTCCATTGTTTGGATTGGGATAAATCCCTAATTGGATATCAGAAATTTCGCCTAGATTTACAGATACTTGCTTACTCTGCCTAAATTCTCCATTGTAGCTGATCAGTGTGATGCGGTACCATATTTGGCTTACGGCTATTCGCCGAACGCTTGTGTCATTGTACTGGTAGGGAAATAAACTAGCATCAGGACCTTGGGCTGCGAGCTCTGCAATGGTATGAAAGTATTGCCCATCCTGGGAACGCTCAACCATCAGCAAGCCTTCGCCTATCTCGAGATTGGCGAGCCAATTTAGTTCTACGCTATTATCTTGCCATTCGGCGCTGAAGTCCTTTAGTTCCAAAGGCAAAACGGAGATGTCTAGCGGTTGGTGAAAACCCTTGGTCAAAATGATTGGAGCACTAGTAACTGTCCCAACTATGGGTTCACCGAAGGTGTACAAATAAGTATTGGGACCAATTGTACCTTCTCCGCCTCCGTTTGAAAAGACCTTGCGCTCTAGCGTTTGGGCCTGCAAAGACCAGCAAAACGCAAACATGCACAAGCTGCTCAATATGATTTTTGCGACTTGCATATCCTATTTGTTTTGCTGTTTCAAAGTTTCAACCTCTGCTTTTAGCGCGTCAATTTGTTCTTGTTGCTCTTGGATGGCATTAACCAGGACCGGTACAAGTTCGGCGTAGTTTACCCCCATTGGCGCCTCGGACACATCCTTATCGGGTGTGCCATTTACTACTTCTGGCATCACCTCATACAACTGCTGGGCCGAGAAACCAATCTTGGCTGGACCGCTTGGATTAGTCTGCCAATGATAGCGGATGGATTGTAGTTGTAAGAGTTCGGCAAGGCCGTAATCCAAAGGCTCAATCTCCGTCTTGAGGCGGATATCTGAAGTTTGGATGAAGCCGTTAGCGGCCCAAACGATGGACCAGCGATTGACGGGCCCTCCTAGAGACGCAATATTATCGCCCTCTGGCTGTACATTGCCCCTTACCAATAGACCTTCTGCAGGAGGACCAGCGTTTACTCCTATGGATACACCCCCATTGTCATGTACTCTAAAGCGGGTAACTCCTGCAACACGGACTCTTAAGGCATCTTCTCCGGCATCAGCATCTACTTGCAGACGGTCAGTGGGGGCATTGGTGCCAATACCAACTTGTTGATCGGCATTCTCAATCACGAAAACAGTGTTGTTGGAATTGGCAGTACGCGAGATGACAAACTTCCCGCCTCCCACTGCCCATGAGTTTGCAGAGGATCCAATGTACCAGTCGGCACCACCGGCTGCGTCATTGTTGAGTCTAAACTGCCAGTTTGTAGAGCGTACATCTAACTTAGCGTAGGGAGTGTTATGGCCGATAGATACATCTCCTCCGCCCTGGTTAATATGAAGGTCTCTGGTAGAATTGGCGTTTATATTTAGGTCCGCGCCTATTACCTCGATTTGATTCGCATCAAAGGCAAGCCCGTTTGCAGCAGTGCCTAGCAGCAAAGTAGCGTTGTCAGGGGCAAGCGTACCTCCATTATTGAGTGAACCCAAAGCAGAGGAAACCTG
>JBCCQN010000104.1:0-28437 GCA_039024315.1 Bacteroidota bacterium | reverse complement strand
GAAGCGAGTGCCTTTTTTCATACCGCCAACCGCTTTATTTACTATACCCCAAAGTTGCAGCCTAGACAAGCTAGTCCTGAACAAGATATCCGTTGGGTAGGCTTAGATGCTAGTTTCCGATTGCGCTTTTTGAAGCATTTCTTCTTGGAGTCTTCGGTCACTTTGCAGCAGTCTTTTACGCCTGCGGAACCAGGTTCTGCCCTCGACCTTTACGCCAATTCGGCGCCCAATATTTATGGCAAGGCCTCTCTTTATTGGGATGTGCGTTGGAAGCCTTGGGCTAATGTGATGCGGATTGGGGTAGATTTTTATAGTAACTCCCCTTATGCGGGCCAAACGGTTGATCCACTTAGCCAAGAGTTTTTCCCTACCAATTATCTGGTGCCTTTTTATCCCCGGATCGATGTCTTTGCCTCTGCCAATTTGCGGGGCGTCGGCATTTTTGCTCGTTATATTCACGTCAATGAAGGGCTCTATCGGGCGGGCTATTTTACCACTCCTTTTTACCCAGCCTTGGAGCGTTCCATCACTTTTGGGGTGAATTGGACCTTCTTTAACTAGGATCTTTTTTTTGTTTACTCCCGAAAGCTTTCGGGACGCGGAACGCTTATCCCTTAGGGTGCGGCATGCATGCGCGCACCTACCGAAATGAGATCGGGGGAGGTTTAGCGACAAGGCACAGCCTTGTCGCGTGCTAGGGCTAAGCGTTCTGCGAAGCAGTAAACCCACACAGGAACATACCAATGGATCCTAAATAGAAATCATTACAGTCGCGTCCAGACCTTGGTCTTGGAGAAAAAAGATTTGCTGACTGAGAGCTCTAGTTCACCTTTTTGGTTTAATTCGATGTTGCAATCGGCCGTTTGCCCCGCTCCAGGCGCATAAATTTTACCATTGATCCATTTTCCATCCTTGAAGTTTAAGTCGGAAATGATGACCAGCCCAAGGATAGGGCGGTCGCGAAGGCTTTCATCCGGATTGTTAAGGTCCAATTTGGGCTTTCCTTCGGGGCCATTAGGTTCTTTGATCCAGATGACTTTGCCGTAGTATTTCCCGGCTTTCTCGAAGATCTCGATTTGAGAGCTTTTTTCTTCGTTCAACCATTTGCCACAGATCTGATCTGCTTCCAATGGCGCCATGCTGCTAAAGGTGGTGGCTAGCAGGAAAAGGCTAAAAGTGATTAAGACTGATTTCATGTTGTAAAAGAATTATGCTCCCAACATGCATTTAATGTCAGCCTTATGTAGGGGGATTTTCCCTGAAATGAACAATCATCAAGCTGAATTGCACCGATGGGCTTGCGAAGCTTGAGCTAAGAGATAATTCAAGTTCCCTCCACCCAGTTCATGAAAGGAGTGACTTTTAGCCTGCTGACAATAACGTTTTGAGAGAGTATAAAGGGGAGTTTGATAATAACCTTGCGGTTGAAGTAAGGGGCAATCTCGCGGATCGCCGCTCGGTTTAGCATCATCTGGCGATTGATGCGAAAAAACTGCTCTGGATCGAGGGCTTTTTCCATCTCCTCCATTTTCTTAAAGAGGGGAAATTTCTCTCCTTTAAAGTTGTAGAGATATACGATCTCGTCCTGCAGCATCACAAAGGCAATGTCCTCCACCGTTACGGGGATCATTTTGTCTCGGTAGCGAACAAGAAATGACTTCTGCTGCCTGCGACTTTCGCTAATAACTGATTGCACCTTTGCATTAATAGAAGCCTTATCCTTGCCTAATGCTGAACGCAGGCGCTCAAACTTTTGGAGGGCTTCAACCAGTTCTTTTTCTCTAATCGGTTTGAGAAGATATTCGATCCCGTTGTTTTTAAAAGCTTTTAAGACGTATTCGTCATAGGCGGTGCAAAAGATTACGGGTACTTCAACCTCTATTTCTTGGAAGATTTCAAAGCTTTGGCCATCTGCTAACTGGATATCAAAAAACAGTAAATCCAGCTTCTCTTGATTCTTTTGCAGATATTCTACGGTGGATTCAATGCTATCACAGTGATGTACTACCAGGTAATCTGATTGATTTTCAATCAGCTCCTTGAGCATGTCTGCGGTTTTTTTCTCATCCTCGACTAAGAGTACATTGACCATCAAAAAAGCTTTAAGGTTACGCTAAATTTCTTATCGTCCTGCTCTACCAAAACGCCTTCTTCAATATTCATCAACTCATATCGCTTGCGAAGGTTATTCAAGCCTACCCCCAGAGAGGGCACGTTCTTCTTAAGTTGAAGATTATTGGAGACAGTGATACTATTGGGCTCTTTTTGAAAGATATGGATTTTTAGCGAACGCTTTTCTGAGATGATATTATGCTTGGTAGCATTTTCTACTAATAACTGTAGCCCAAAACTCGGTAAGGAGAGATCATAAGCCTCTTTGGGAATATCAAGGATAACTTCTAGTCCCTCGTCGTGGCGGCTTTTGAGTAGATATAGATAGGCCTCAAGGAATTCTAATTCCTCTTTTAAAGCTATCGTATTGTCCTCCTTAGTTTGTAATAACCTTCGGTAAACGTCAGAAAGTTGAAAGACAAACTCCTCACTCCTGTCATTGCCAGCCCGAATCATCGTTTGCAGCGTGCTCAATGAATTAAAGAGGAAATGAGGGTTTACCTGTTTTTTGAGCTGATCTAGTTGGGCCTTATAATTTTCTGTCTGCAAGGCATAGTTCTCAGTTTTGAGGCGCTCGTTTTGCTTGATGTTACGCTCGCTCGCTTGTATGGTAATGAACAAAAGAACGGCCAGACAGACTCTAATGACCACAAACCAAGGCGGCTGCATATAAATCAGCTCAGATGCCCCAATCCCAAAGAAGAGATAAAGGTTTGTGATGACTGCTAAAAGCAAAATGTTTATAGGAAAAATAATCAACCATTTTAGTCTGCCCTTGAAGCGATTAATAATGAAGGCATTGGCATACCAAAGGCTCATGAGAATTAAAAACAATCTCAACCAATGTAGCATCAGTTGGCCAACACCAATCGCTTCCCAATTTGGAAACGAGTTTATGATATCTAGCCATGGTATCACTAGACAAATCACCAGAGGAAGGATGAGTTCCCGATATTTTTTTAGTGCATTGATAGGACTCATATTTATTATCCTTAATAGCCGCGCAACATCTTGATGATACTCAAAGCGTAAACAGCCGCCGTTTCAGTGCGGAGACGATTTTCGCCTAGGCTGACGTTGGTGAAGTTTTGGCGTTCCGCGAAGCGGATCTCCTCCTCCGTAAAATCGCCCTCAGGACCTATCATAATACTAACAGTGTTTGCCGCCCGAATGGAATCAGCTTCTTGCTGCAGAGGGATGGGCTCCCCCTCGCAATAGGCTACGTAATTTTGTCCCTTCGGAGTATTGGCTAGAAAATCTTCGATGCTTTGTAGGGGGTGTAGGGTCGCTACTCGCGAACGCTTAGTCTGTTTGGTGGCAGCTAAAATTTGTGTCTCTAGCCTTGCGGGTTTAAACTTTGACTGATACTTATCTGTCCGCTTGCAAGTGATCGGGAAGATCTCGCTTACCCCGAGCTCGACAGCTTTTTCGATCAAAAACTCAAAGCGATCTTTCAGGCGCAAAGGAGAGACCGCTAATCTAATATTAAGCTCATGTTCTCCCCATGCCGGTAAGACCTCCAAGATCTGTAGCTCAGTTTCCTCTTTATTGTACTGCTTGATCCTGCTTTTATAGGCCTGCCCCTTACCGTCAATGCACATGATTTCATCGCCTAGCTGATGCCTCAAAACCTTGATGCAATGCTTGGTTTCGGTGGCTCCTAACCATCCAGTCTGAGAATTTAGCCTTTCGAGTAGAAAAATTTGCATAAAGTAAAGATGCGAAAAAGCTTTTTATGGCTATAAAAAACGCCTAAATATTGCAATAGTGTTATAAATATTAAAGTATGATTAAGAATATGTCAAATTCTGCGAATTTTCGCTAAAATGTTTATATTTGCAAATATCTTACACACGTAAACCCTTAGTAATTAAGGGGTTTGCGTGGTAAAATTGATTTCGTAGATTTGACTTTGCATTAGCTTTTAATCCTCAAAATTAAGCAACTGATTATGCGTTTTCCATCAAACGAACCCAAGCTCGGGCTAGAAAGTGTTTCACTACAAAAAGTCGGCAAGGTTCATTGGAATATTTCTCCTTCCGCGCTCATCGAAGAGACGATCCGTAGAGGCCAAGGAACTTTGGCTGACAACGGCGCTCTGTGCGTCAAGACAGGCAAATTTACAGGGCGTTCTCCTAAGGACAAATTCGTCGTTAAGGATGAAGCGACCGCGGATACAGTCTGGTGGGGTGATGTCAACCAAGAATTCTCCTCTGAAGGCTACAAGCAGCTATTCACCAAGGTACAAGCTTATCTACAAGGTAAAGAGGTTTTTGCACGCGATGTATATGCGGGGGCTGACCCACGCTATCGCCTCAAAGTACGGGTAGTCAACACAGCTCCTTGGCCCAACCTCTTTGTAAATAATATGTTCATTCGTCCAGAGGCAAATGAACTGGCTGACTTCGAACCAGAGTGGCACGTAATCGCTGTCCCAGAATTTGAAGCAGATCCTGAAGTAGACGGTACACGTCAAGAAAACTTTACGCTGGTCAATTTCAGCGAGAAAATTATCCTAATCGGCGGTAGTGGATACACTGGTGAAATCAAGAAAGGCATCTTCACGGTCATGAATTATATCCTACCGATGAAAGACGTACTATCTATGCATTGCTCTTCCAATATCGGTAGAGAAGGTGATACGGCGGTTTTCTTTGGCCTATCTGGTACAGGTAAGACTACGCTTTCGGCTGATCCAGATCGTCAACTAATCGGTGATGATGAGCATGCTTGGAGCGATGAGGGTGTATTTAACTTTGAAGGTGGCTGCTATGCCAAAGTGATTGATTTGAGCCCAGAAAAAGAACCTCAGATCTGGAATGCGATCAAGCATGGTGCGCTAGTAGAGAATACTACTTTTGAAGACGAAGCGCGCCACATCAACTTCGCAGATACCTCTATCACTCAAAATACTCGTGTTGCCTACCCAATCCATCACATCGATGGGATTGCAGAACCTTCTGTTGGAGGCACTCCTAAAAATATCTTCTTCTTGACTTGTGATGCCTTTGGAGTACTACCTCCGATTGCAAAGCTCACTCCTGGTCAGGCGATGTTCCAGTTTATTTCTGGCTATACCGCTAAAGTTGCTGGTACTGAAGAAGGTATCACTGAGCCCGTAACCACTTTCTCTGCTTGTTTTGGTGAGCCATTTTTGCCTTTGCACCCAACTCGCTATGCCGAAATGCTCGGTGAGCGCATTCGCAAGCATGATGTAAATGTATGGTTGGTCAATACGGGTTGGACTGGCGGTAGCTACGGTGTCGGTAATCGCATGAAGCTATCTCATACCCGCGCCATGATTTCTGCGGCTTTGGCCGGCAAGCTCGACAATGTTGAATACAAAACTGATGAAACATTTGGGTTGGCCGTTCCGCAAAGCGTACCAAACGTACCTGCAGAAGTCCTCTCTCCGCGCTCTACTTGGGCTGACGCCAATGCTTTTGATCAAACCGCGCAAAAACTAGCGCGTGCCTTCGAAGAAAACTTCGCCCTCTATCGCGATTTTGCTAACGAAGAGATCCTAGCAGCTATGCCCAAAGTAGCGATCATATCGTAAAATCTGGGTTTTATCTCAAACCCTCGCCCATAATTTAGAGCACCTTCGGGTGCTCTTTTTTGTGCTATTTGTCTATCTTTGCCCCCATCATGCTGCGATCGGCTTTATGCTTTTTATGTCTTGTTTTTGCCTTGTTTGGGAGCACACCTTCGGTGAACGCTTCTCTCTTGGCTCCTGCAATTCCTTCGCTAGTGGTCATGGATCAGGCTTGGGAGTTAGAAGTGGCCGATGAGCGTCGCAGCATCCAACTACCTTACATATCCCAAGAGGCCAAAGAGGCAAAGCTTAGTTATCGTTTTTGCGGTCCCGATAGTTTGGGGACTGATTCTCTCTTTTTATGGTTTGATGGATTGACTTGGGAGTCTGAATACATGATAGGAGATGCCTATTTGGGTATGTCAACCCAAGCCTTTGGGACGAGTTTTATAGCCATCCCCCCTCAGTTGATTCGCCTGGGGGAATGGAATGAACTAGTAGTAATCTTGAGTCTCGGAGAAAGTATGACTTGGCATCCCAGTCCCTTTTTGGCTATGCTAGAGGCACCCCTTTTACTCAATCGCCAACAATTAGAGCAAGCCAAGAAGCAGCCGCTAAAGGAAGTCTCAACTGCAGATACGATTGCAATCGTTGCCCCTTATTACAGGGCACATGCCTATAAGTTTAATCTCTTTGAAGCGGTTCGTAATCTGCAAGCGGTTATTGACGCCAATATCCAATACGTACATTTTGCCTTTCCACCTGATCGTCAACTACAACTGCTGTGTGGCAAACTAGGCTTAATAGAGGTAACGCATTTAGAAGATACCAGTCAACTTTGCTTAATTAATGCTTATCCCTTCGCCGCCAGGGACTTCCCTACCCCTGCACGATTCTGGTTAGACCAAAAGGCAAATCGTACCAATCACTATGGTGATATATGGCCCCTCAACAGTAGGTCCGTCATCAATCCTGCTAAAGTGGACTACCCCATCGGACTGATCTTCATGATTCTTTTCCCTCTCTTGAGTATGTTTCTCCTCAAACTGCTCAACCCTGGATATTTTAGCAGTCAGCTAGGTTTTCTTTCTAATCCCAAGATGCACCTGAGCACCTCTCTGGATGCTACGGGTTCCAATACTGGACTGTTAGGTATCCTGATGATCTTAAAAGGAATCAATCTCAGCATCCTTATCTCGCTACTGGTATATTATGTACTGCGAGAAAATGAATGGGAGCAGCTTAACATTATTAGGGATTGGAGCTTGCTCAACGTCTGGTTTTATGGCTCAAAAAGCCTATGGCAAATATTCGTGCGAAGCACTGAACTAAGCTTAATCTGGTTTGGCTTGAAATATCTTTTTTTAGTCGTCTTAGGTCGCGGCTTCGGCATTAAGGGTCTGGTAGAAGGAATCATGAGTATAGAGATTGCGGCCTCCTTTCCTTTAATATTATTTATGAGCCTACCCGTCGGATTGATTCAGTTTATGGATACGCTTTGGGGCGGTTGGCTTTTAAGTATTTTCCTTTTGTTGGCGCTAATATATCTGATTCGCCGTGCTTATATATTTTTCTTAGGTCTCCAACGTTTGTTCAGCTTTTCTTCTGCCGTTAATTTTTTGTATATTTGCGCGCTCAATCTCATACCGTACCTTATTTGGTTTTAGCCATATGGCACTAAAAGTAGGTGTACAACCCGGCAAAGAAGCATTTGCGATTCTTCAACCAGTCTTGGATTGGTTTGAACAATCTGGGGAAACGGTAGAGCTTGTTACAGTGGCGGAGCCTTGGGAAGCGTTAGAGCAAAAAAAATTGAGCTCTTTGTGGTAAAGGCAAACTCTCATCTATATGAGAGGTATGCTCCCCCATTGTTTGTATCTCGTAGGGCTTCCCTACGTGAGGTGATCGTGGCCAAGGACAAAAGTGTCCAATTGGAGAACTTTGCTGGCAGATGGAAGATAGGCGTTTTGACCTCCCTGCATGAAGCATTACTTAAGCGTTATTTTGGACATATCGATCCAGTTTTGATAAAAGACCCAATTGTAGACCCCCTTGCGCTTTTAGCATCTGATCAGATAGATGGGATGATGTTGCCGCAAGCTACAGTGGATCGCTTAGGGATGAGTGCTTACGTTACCCAGCGGGGAAACCCTCATACATTTCCTCCAGCATTAGGGCGCGGCCTTAGTCTAGCTTTTGGAGGTGAGGATACCCTTTGGGGAACGCAAATTCGCAATGCTATGCATCGCAGGACAGAGGAGATCGCTTGGGCTTGCGAGAAGCAATTTGCCCAACTCGTGCCTCAAACACTAAGACCTTATTTGTTTGGGGTTGCCAGTGTGATTGGTGATAGCATCAGCATGCGAGGAGGTTGGATGAACCCAGATAAGCAAGAAATGCTACAAACAGAGGTAAGCATATCTGAACTTAAGCCTCAAATGTGTGCACAAATGCTAGCAGATAAACTCCAAAGTATAGAACAAGCACAAGGTCCTGTTTAATAAGGGATGCATTACTGAGTAATTTTTCAAGAAGAGAAAATCAATATATCATAGTGGAAGGTACACCCAAACACGTAAAAAGTATACTCGTCTCACAGCCTGAGCCCTCAGACAAAAATTCACCCTATTATGTAATGGGAGATCGCTGGGGCATAGACATAGCCTTTAGAAAGTTTATCCAAGTTGAGGGTGTCTCTCTCAACGAATTTAGGAAGCAGGGCTTAAATCCTTTAGATTTCACTGCTGTAGTATTCACTAGTAAGGTAGCCGTTGACCACTTTTTTAGAGTGATCAATGAAATGCGGATCGAAATGCCGCCAGAGACTCGCTACTTCTGTGTGACTGAGGCGACCTCCAAATATCTCCAAAAGTACATTGTCATTCGCAAGCGTAAGCTGAGCGTCGGTCAGAGGACTGCCATGGACTTAGTACCATTTATCAAAAAACATAAGGGAGAAAAATATTTATTCCCTTGTATTGAAGGGCACCGTCGTGATTTGCCTGACTTTATGAGAGAAAAAGGGATCGATGTTACTGAGACAGTTATATATCGTACGGTCTATAGCGATCTCTCAGATTTGGAAAATATTTTTTACGACATGATTTGTTTCTTCTCTCCTTTGGGAATCGAATCACTGTTTCACAACTTCCCTGATTTTAAGCAAAACGATACTCGAATCGCTGTCTTTGGCTCAAAGACAGCCCAAGAAGCCCTGAAGCACAATCTGCGCTTAGATGTAGAGGCACCTAAACCCAATTTGCCTTCCATGACAGCGGCTATCGAGCACTATATGAAATCCATTGGACAAGAAATGGTGTAACCTTTTATTAATTTTTCATTATAGGGGGGAGTCCATGCAACAAAAGTGTCTATTTGGTAAATATGACTAAAAACCGGATATTTAGATTCGCGATTTTTTTATCTACCATATCAATGAAGAACTTCGCCTTATTGCTACTGTTTTTGACGTTCAGCTTGTCTGTATCGGCTCAGGTGTATATCCAAAACACCATGTATCGTTATACTCCCGTCCTTTATAATCCCGCCGCGGCTGGGATGACTCAAGGAGACGATCAGGGAATCAAACTAGCCTTTTTAGGGCGACTCCAGTGGGTGGGTATCGATGGTGCTCCCAGAACTTCTGCGATCACCGCAGATGTAGGCCTCACTGACAACATGGGATTGGGCGCTTACCTAATCGGTGATCAACTAGGACCGATTTCCACAACTGGCCTGAATGTTGCTTATTCTTATCAATTCGTATTCGGTGCAGGCAATAAACTCAGTATCGGAGTTAACGGAGGCATATTGCAGAAGGCAATCAATGGCGATTTTGTTACTCCTGATGGGGTGCCAGATCCCTTAGTTGGAATGGGTTTTTATTCCGCGACATCTTTTATCCCAAATTTAGGTGCAGGAATATACTTTTCTGGACTGGATGATCGTTTAACTATTGGAATAAGTGGTCAGGACCTCCTAGAACCTTCTGTTGAAGGACTCTTTTTACAAGATGTAGGTACCACCACGACTGTTCCTCGTTCTTTTTACGTAATGGCAGGCTATAAAATCCCTATCACCCAGTCGGCAGATGGAGAAGAAGATATTTTTTCTATCACGCCCATGGTCTTTGCCCGCACCGAGGGAACTTTCCCTCCTCAGTTTGATGTTAGCGTATTTGCTGACTATAAAGTACTAACCGGCGGCTTATCCTATCGTGGATTCAATGATTCCTTTTCAGCGATATTGGGTTTCGATGTTAATGATCGGATGTTTTTGGGATATTCTTTTGACTATACCTTGAGTCCTCTCAATGCTAGTCAAGATCTTAGCTCGCATGAGATTATACTTACTTACTCTCTACGTGGAGGTGTTGGTCGTAATGGAGCGGCCGATGGTGTTAAGAAAGACAACAATAGTGGCCTCATCCCATAATAGAACTTACAATTAGGGTAAGTCTTCTATCAGGTGTTAAAAAATGTGGAGAATTACTTTTAAAGTATTCAATAATCTTTTTAAAATAGCGTAATAATTAGCAAATGGATTAATTCGAAGCGGCAATTGAATATCAGTTTTTCCATTTGAAGCATTGCAAATCGTATTCTACTGAAATCCATACTTATTGAAATTTAGCGCAGATATGAAAAATGTATTTCTAATGCTTGCCGTCCTGGCATTCTTCGTCACTGGTTGTGGCTTGTTTGGAGGCTCTGGAACAGGACATCATGGTGAGCTTACTGGCGTAATGGATCGTCCCGAATGGGATCAGTACCAGCCACTAGGTATGGTTTACATCCCCCCAGGTAGCTTTCACATGGGTCAGAACGATCAAGACGTACCTTACTCTCAGATCGCTCATAATCGTCAGATTACCATCAGTGCCTACTTTATGGATGAAACCGAGGTTTCTAACAACGAGTACCGTCAGTTTCTTTACGGTCCTACAGACACTGAAGAGGCATTCCAGCAAAACGGCGCCCTCGATACTATCGACCCTGCCTACGCTGATGTCATCATCCCTGATACCATGGTATGGGTACGCGACTTCACGTACTCTTACAATGAGCCCTTCATGGAAAACTATTTCTGGCACCCTGCCTTTGATAACTATCCAGTGGTGGGTGTAAGCTGGTATGCTGCCCAAGAATTTTGTAAGTGGCGTACAGCCCACTTAAATCAATATCGTGAAGAAAAGGAATTGGCTCCTATGCCACGTTTCCGCCTCCCTACCGAAGCTGAGTGGGAATACGGAGCACGTGGTGGTTACGAGCACAAACTCTATCCTTGGGAAGGTCCTTATCTGCGCAACTCTAAAGGATGTTTCCTAGCTAACTTCAAACCTGGACGTGGTGATTACATCGCTGATAACTTCGAGTACACTGCTCCAATCGACGCTTACTTCCCGAATGACTACGGCTTGTTCAACATGCCTGGCAACGTGGCCGAGTGGTGTGAAGATGACTTTGAAGAAACTGGCTATTCTTACGCACACGATTTGAATCCGGTATTCTATGACCGTCGCTTTACCGAAGATGATCGCCTTCCAGGTGGTGCTAAGATCCGTAAAGTTACTCGCGGTGGTTCTTGGAAAGATATCGGATATTTCCTCTCTTGTGGCGCTCGTTCTTACGAGTATGCTGATACTGCTAAATCATTTATCGGTTTCCGTAGTGTGGTTACGGTAATTGGTCGCTCAGGAGCAGTAGGAGGATTTTAATTCATTTCTGAGTACAGAAATATCAAAACTGAACTGGCATAAAAATTAAGTGGGTGTTGTCTCCCGTCGATCGAATTACGAGAGACAGCACCTTTATATTCTCTTTCATTAGATTTCATTCTTTTATCAGGCAAAAGTTAAAATTTAAGGAAACTTAAAAATGGCATTAAAAAAAACGGGCTTAAAATCCCCAAGAGCAAAAGTAATAATGAACTTTATCTACGGAGCTGCAGCAGCTGTAGTAATCGTAGGTGCATTGTTCAAAATCCTTCACTGGCCTTTCGCTAACGAAATGCTCATCATCGGGATGTTTACCGAAGCATTTGTATTCTTGATCTCTGCATTTGATGCTCCAGACGAAGATTATAGCTGGGAACGTGTTTATCCTGTTCTTGCTGACGACGAATTTGTTCCAGATTCAGCTCCAGCCTTAGATACTTCTTGGACTAATAGCCTTTCTTCTCTAGACGGAAGCGTGTTTGGTGAATTATCAACCACTCTTACTGGCCTAAACGATAACGTCTCTAAACTGTCTTCAGTTACTGACGCGGCTTCAGCCACTAATGAGTACACTTCTAAGATCAAAGAAGCTGCTTCTAAAGTAGATAGCCTTAACCAAAGCTATAATGTAGCAGTTGATTCTATGTCTGGTTTTGCTGCCGCTGCTGGTGATGCAAAAGCTTATCACGAGCAAGTACAACATATCACCACTAACTTGAAGCAATTGAACTCTATCTATGAGCTAGAACTTCAGGATGCCCAGACTCACCTCAAGTCTCTCAACCAATTCTATGGTAGCCTCTCTGAAGCTATGTCTAGTATGACTGACGCAGCTAAAGACGCTGAAAGCTACAAAGATGGTATGCAAAGCTTGACTGCTAACTTACAGAAACTGAACCGTGTTTACGGTGGTATGTTGTCCGCTATGAGCGGTAACACGCAATAATTATTTGATCGTTTTTTGAACCGAAATTAAAGAAGTAATAATATGGCTTCTGGGAAATTATCTCCTCGGCAGAAGATGATCAACATGATGTATCTCGTGTTGCTCGCACTGCTGGCGATGAATGTAAGTAAAGAGGTACTCGATGCATTCGACAACCTCAAACAAAAATTAAGTGTCTCTGTAGGCAATGCTAATGACAATGCCAATGCCTTTATCGATGGCATGAAAGCAGAGATCAACGACGAAATCAAGGATGAAGGTAAGACCACTAATGAAGGTCTACTGGATACGCTAGATATCATTAAGAGTAAAACTGCCGGATTGGTTGGCCTTATCAACCGTCATATGGCCCAAATGGACTCAATTGCTCAGCCCGATCCTGAAACAGGAGAATATGGCAAAAAAGATGAGCTTGAGAAAAACCTCCAGTATTGGATGGTGGGCGCAGATGGAGATGAGCAGGCTAATGATGGCCGTGGTGGTGGAGAAGGTTATAAATTGAGAAATGCATTTGATCAATACTATGCAGAACTCGCTGATATTTATAACTACAATGTGAAAGGAGACTCCCTCAAAATCACCCCTGAAGTATTGAAAGATACTGTCGGTACTACTGGTGAGACAAAAAGTTGGGAACGCTATACTTTCGATGCTCCAGTTATCGCCAACATGGCTGTGCTAGAGGCACTCAAGCTTGATGTTTACGAGAAGCAAAAAGAATTGTTAGACCTCCTCAACGGTCGTCTAGGTGTTGCCACCTTTAAGGTGGATAAGGTTGTACCGATTGATGCCCCTACATCAGCGATTGTCCCTGCTGGTCTTCAGTACACGACCAATCTCTATGTAGCAATGTCTTCTTCTGCTATCAAGCCTAAGTTCTCTTCGAGCAACGGCTCTATCAAGATGTCTGAGGATGGAAACTCTGCCACTCTTACCATTCCGGCAAGCGGTAGTGTGATTCCTAAAAACGGTAAAGAAGGTGTTCAAAAGTACACCGCCAGCATTCAGGTGCCCAAAGCCACTGGTGGTTTTGACATCCTACCTGTAGAAGGTCAATTTGTCGTTCGTAAACCAGAAATCGTGGTTACCTCTGCTGCTATCCAGGTACTTTACCTACAGTGTGGTAATGATGTAAATATTGACGTACCTGCTTTGGGCGACCAGTACAAGCCTGTCATTACAGCCTCTAGTGCTCAGGTTATCCCAAGTAAAAGCGTTGCTAAGAAGTTCCGTATTGTTCCTACTGCCAAGACTTGTAGAGTAACGGTAAATAGTAACACCAACGGACAGAAGATCAAGATCGGTGATGTGGATTATAAAGTAATTCGTCCACCCAAACCGACCATCGATATGGCTGTAAACGGCAAGCCTACCAGTGGTGCCACGCCAGTTCCCAAAACCAGTCGTGTACAGGTTCGTCTCGTTCCTGACGCTGACTTCAGATCTAACCTTCCGGAAGATGCTCGTTACATGATCTCTAGTATCGATGTACTTGCCCAGCTTTCGCTAGGTCCTCCAACTAAGGTTAACTCGGTTTCAGCTTCTGGTAAAGACGCGACCAAGGCAATCTCAGTTTCATTGGGAACTCAAGTGCGTCAGGCTCGTCCTGGTACTAAAGTCTACATCCGTATCAACAACATTTACCGTATCAACTTCGCTAACAAACGCGTTGAAGAGAAGTTTACCGAAGTTGAACGTATGCTATCGATCGTAGTTAGATAATATATTTCAGACGCATCATGAGAAAGTACGTTCTTGTTAGCTTAATCTGTGTCCTGTTCTCTGTTGAAGCACTGGCACAAAACCCTCCTCGTATCGAGGATCACTTCTGGCGTAGAAAGGTCGTAAACCGTATCGATCTAAACGAGAAGATTAATGCTCCCTTGATCGACCGGGAGAACAAATTCTACACCGACAATAGTCAGTATACTAGTAAGAGTGGACTGATTATGGCTCTATTTGACGGCCTTAAGCAAGGCAAGTTCGTGGCTTATCATCCTGATAGCCTGGAAAAGCCGCTTAGTTACGAGGACGTATTGGCCCGTATCCAAGAAATCGAAGGTAGCCTATCTGGAGAAGATGATTTCGACTCTGGTTTTGATGATGGCTTCGGCGATGATGGTGGCGACGGCGGCGGATTCGACGACTTTAGTGGTGAAGACGAGTGGGGCTTTGGCGATGATGGGTTTGGTGATGATGGCCTAGGTGATGACCTTAGTGGTAGTGATGATCCATTTGCTGCTGGTCCTGCTGACGCTGGTACCGAATTCGATTCTGCACCTTTCGAAAATGTTGTTCACTTCGTAGAAGACCGCATTTTTGATAAGACTCGTTCTGACATGGTTTACGATATCCAATTCATTGAGATCATCTGGACCGATCCAGGAGAAACTTTGCCTGAGAAACCATTATGTACTTTTGCTTATAAAGAAGTGATGGAAACGCTAGATCAGGCCCAGTGGAAAAACCGTTTCAACGATGCTGAGTACAAAACTTTGAAGGAAGTTTTCGAAATGCGCCTTTTCCACAGCTTTATCATCAACGTTTCAGGTGTTGGGGTACAGTCTCTTCCTGAGGCTGAGCAACGTCGCCAGAAGCTAGTTGAATTTGAGCACCATCTCTGGAGTTACTAAGCAGTACCTAAGAGAATGAATATAGGTCCCATCATTTGATGGGGCCTTTTTTTTGTGCGTAATCGTATCTTTTCTGTTCTCCTGCATTAAGTAGATAAAACCCGCATTAGTTGTTTTGCCCCTTCGGGGAACGCTCAGTTTGGTAGTGATTCACTTCATCTACCCCAGGATAGCTATGCTCTTTTATGGCTAAAAATTAGGAGAACATTATGGCTGGAAAAAAGCAAACCAATCGGCAAAAGATGATCAATATGATGTATTTGATCCTCACTGCCATGCTCGCACTCAATGTGAGCTCTGAGGCGCTAGACGCCTTTTTGACCTTTCATGACCGTCTTTCGGTTTCTGCAACAGATGCCAATCGGGCAAATCTAAGCTCTATCGACTATATCCGGAGAGAGATTAAGAATGAAATCAGCAAAGAGGGCAAAGAAGATAATAAAGGTCTTTTGGACACCCTTGACCAAATCCGCGCGCATACCGATCGCTTGGTCAACATCATCAATGCCCATAGCCTCAAGATGATGGAAATTGCTGACTTCGACCCTGAAGCCAATACCTTCAAACGTATTGATGAACTCGAAGAAAACTATCAATACTGGATGGGAGAAGACGATGAAGCCTCCGAACGTCGTGGCAATGGTGCCGCCTATGGTTTAAGAGATAGTTTGAATGCTTATTTCCGTTACATCGGCAAACTCCATAACGCCTTCGTTGCTGACTCGCAAAAGATTGAAATCAAGCAAATGCAGGATCCGGCCCCAACTGAACAAGATGAAGGCAAACGTTGGGAGCAGTACACTTTCCAAGGACCCGTAGTTGGCAATTTAGGGGTACTTGAATCTTTGAAGCTGGAAATGTACCAAGAGGAAAAAAAACTATTAGACCAGCTCCAAACCCGCTTGGGAGATTACATTTTTGTGCCTGACAAAGTGATGGCTATCACGGCCCCTTCTGCACGAATCGTTCCCGCAGGGATGCAATTTGAAACTCAGCTCTTCGTCGGTATGTCCTCCACACAAATGAAACCTATTTTCCAGAGTGGGTCTGGACGCATTGAGCTAGAAGATGGCGGAAACCAAGCTACGCTTAAAGTTAAAGCTGACGGAAGCCGTATCCCCGCGGGCCAAAACCAGTATTTACAGACCTACACTGCTACCGTAAAGGTCCCTAAGCGAGATGGGACTTTTGAAGTCATGAATATCAGAGACCAGTTTATTGTTCGCAAGCCGGAAGTCGTATTTACCTCCAAAGTAGTACAAAACCTGTATCGTCGGTGTGGCAATACGATCAATATCAATGTGCCAGCCCTTGGAGATAATTATGATCCGGTCATTAGTGCGACGGAGGCTCAGGTAAGAAACTCTGGCAGTAATCGTACGCTCTTTCTCATTGATCCTAGTGGTCGTAAGAGTACTATTACAGTAAAATCTAGGACTAATGGTGGCTTGATCGAAATTGATCGCGTAGCCTACAATGTAATGGCGCCACCAAAGCCAGTCTTGCAGGTCAAAATCAATCGTCGAGAGTACAATGGCGTTGCTGATATTCCTGCAAGTAGCCGAATTACCGTAAAGCTTTTAGCCGATAGAGAGTTTAAAAATCTACTTGCAAAAGATGCTCGTTACGGAGCCGAACGTATCGTAATCAAACTAAAGGATGGTTTGCAACCTGCAAGAGTGATCAACACGATGCCAGTTAATGGCTTATTGAGCGAATCTGATATGCGGGTTATCTTGGGAACTGAGGGCACCAGAGCTAAGGCAGGCTCCAAGATTTTTATTACCATCGAAGGCGTATACCGCCTCAACTATCGCGGTGAAAAGATTCCCGATAAGCGACTGAGCGAGCTAGATCGAACGGTTTCCTTTACCGTCAGACGATAAAATTTTTGCGATTACTCATTCATTCCCCCTTTCTGACTTCCAGATTGGGGGACTTTTTTTTGTCTATTTGCGGACTATTAAGGAGATTCTAATAATCATTCTGCGTTTTTTTTCCGTAAAATGAATAATAGCAATTCAAAAGTCCCCCGATATGAATACTCTAGCTGCCACTGTACCTCAAGGAGTCCTTTACTTTCTCCCTATGATGTATATCGCTTGGTCTGATGAGGTACTAACCCCTACAGAGCTAAGTGTGATCCATAAAATCATCAATAAGCAAAGTTGGTTGACCCCAGAAGAAAGGGAAACCATTGCTAGTCGATTAGATCCCCAACAGCCACCTAGCCCTACTCAAATGAAGGCTTGGCTGCGTCTAATCAAAGGTTCTGCTAAACTTCTACCAGAGGACTCTACATATAGCATGTTAGAGTTGAGCGTTCAGCTAGCTGATCTTGGTACAGAAGATCAAATCAGCCGCTATAAAAATGCTGAAGCCCATGAAGCCTTAGCCGAACTAGAAAAGGCGCTCGGTATTAGAACCTATGAGGCAGTGAGAGAATTATTGGCAGAAGGAGAAAAGCCCCCCTTAGCCAAAAACGAATATAGTTTTACCCGCCCTCGCTTTGATATCGCAGCGCTACATAAGCTTTTGGAAGGACCAGAAGCAGATTTGAAACAAAAGGTAAGAACCCTACTCTCCGATCCGGTGTTTGATTACCACCAGATCAGCATGCAAAAAGAGGAATACAGAGAGCAGGTGCTAAACTGGATGCAGCATTTGGCCGATCAAGGCTATGGTGCGCTGGCCTTCCCTGAATATGCAGGTGGAGCTGGTGATATGGGAAAGTATATCGCAGTTTTTGAAGTCTTAGGCTATCATGATCTTAGTTTATTGATCAAATTCGGGGTGCAGTTTGGCCTTTTTGGGGGGAGTATCGCAGGACTTGGTACTGAGCGGCATCATAAAAAATATTTACCTGATACAGGCTCACTTGCTCTGCCGGGTTGTTTTGCGATGACAGAGGCTGATCATGGTTCAAATGTTCGGGACATTGAGACCACCGCCACTTATGATCCAGAAACTCAGGAATTCATCATTCATACCCCCCATCACTACGCTCATAAAGAGTATATCGGTAATGCGGCAGCCCATGCTCGTATGGCTACGGTCTTTGCCCAATTACATACTGGAGGTGAAAATTATGGCGTACATGCATTAGTAGTCCCCATTCGAGATGAAGCTGGCAATCCCATGCCCGGTGTGAAAATCGGCGATAGTGGTCGCAAGCTTGGCCTCAATGGAGTTGATAATGGTCGCCTTTGGTTTAACAATGTCAGAGTGCCCCTTGACAATCTATTGGATCGTTTTGCCACAGTGAGCGAGGATGGCACTTACGATAGTCCGATTGCAAGCCCCGGTAAACGTTTTTTCACCATGCTGGGAACGCTTGTAGGAGGCAGGGTCTGCGTACCTCTTGCTGGGCTTAGCGCAGCTAAATCAGGTTTAGCTATCGCGATAAAGTATGCCGCCAGACGCCGTCAGTTTGGACCAGCAGGTAAACCAGAAACGCCCTTATTAGAATACCATAGTCATCAGAGACGCTTATTCCCGCTTTTATCAAAAGCATATGCCCTGCATTTTGCGCATCGCTATATGGTTGAGCGTTATCTGGAAGATAAAGCCGAAGATGCTCGTGAAATAGAAGCCCTAGCTGCTGGTCTCAAATCCGTCTCTACTTGGCATACCACCAAAGTCCTTCAGGAATGTAGAGAGGCTTGTGGTGGAAATGGGTATCTCTGGGTAAACCGTTTGGCAGACCTAAAGGCCGATACTGAGATCTTCACCACCTTTGAGGGAGATAATACTGTGCTCCTCCAATTAGTGGCCAAAAGTCGCCTTTCTGATTTTAAACAGGAGTTTAGTTCCATGAAATTTTGGGGCTTGCTCAACTATCTTGGCGGCCGTATCGGTACAGAGATTAGTGAGCGAAATCCAATAGTAAAGCGCAATACAGATGTAGAGCATCTTCGTGATTCGGACTTTCAGCTCAATGCCTTCCGCTATCGAGAAGAAACCTTGGTCCGTACTGCTGCTCAGAGGCTCAAGAAGCGCTTAGATGACGGCATGGATTCTTATGATGCCTTTATCGCTGTGCAAACCCATCTCTTAACGATGGCAGAAGCTTATATTGACCGCATCGTGCTTGAGCAGTTTTTGCAGGCTGTTGATAAATTAGAAGAGGGACCGAATAAAAAAGTGTTAAAAGATCTAAGTGATCTTTATGCGCTCTCAGAAATTGAAGCCAATCGTGGCTGGTATCTTGAGCAGGGCTATATCGAAGCGCCAAAATCAAAGGCCATCCGTAAAACTGTGGATCAGATTTGCTCCGATATGAAATATGATGCAGTTTCGTTGGTAGATGCTTTTGGGATCCCCGAAGCTTTGCTCGGCGCTCCTATTGCGCAACCCAAGCAATAAACTATGTCTCAAGTTACTGCCGACCGCCTCAGAGCGGCGGTCGAAAAAAGTGCCCCACTCTTATTAGCCTTACCAGAAGCAGGACAAAGATTACGCCCCGCTCCCGGAAAATGGTCTCCCATAGAGTTGGTCGGACATCTGATTGATTCTGCTGCCAATAATCATCAACGCTTTGTACGCGCCCAGCAACAAGATAACCTTGTCTTTTTGGGCTACGCCCAAGATGAGTGGGTAAAACAGCAGAACTATCAGGAGGCTGATTGGCAAGAAACGGTATCTTTTTGGCAAGCCTATAATCTCCATTTGGCTCGTGTGATTGAGCATATTCCGCTCGAAGTATGCATCAAAGAACACTTGGAACATAACCTAGATCGGATTGCTTTCCGCACAGTGCCGAGGGGAATAAAAGTGACCTTAGCCTACTTTATGAATGATTATGTTGACCATTTGGTCCATCACTTAAAGCAGCTATTAGCTGATTTTTCTGAGGATGCGTGATTTTGTAGTGTGAAAAATTCATATATCTTGACAGCTACATGAATTTTTAGGAACACTACTATGACTAAGGTATCAACTAAAATCCCATCTTGGTTTTGGGCTGTAAGCTCAGTTGCGCTGGTCTGGAACTTAATAGGTGTTCTCGCCTATTTGGGGCAATTGATGATGACGGATGAAGTGCTAGCGGCACTGCCAGAAGCAGAACAAGCTCTTTACAAAAATATCCCATTATGGGCCACGATAGCATTTACACTAGCGGTGTGGGGCGGTCTGGCTGGTAGCATACTTTTGGTGCTAAAACGCAAAGTAGCCACGTCTGTCTTTATCGTTTCGGCTATAGGCATTATCATACAGCTAAGCTACAATCTATTTATGAGCGAGGCTTTGGAAGTTTTCGGAAAGGTAGGCTTGATTATACCAATAATGACTTTGACTATCGGTCTGGCTTTGGTTTATTTTTCGCGTTTTGCCACCCAAAAAGGCATTCTCAAGTAATTTATTGCAAATACTCACTTTGCAAATACGTATCCGCTGCAATTAGCTGCGGATATTTTTTTTATGGCTGATTGAACGGAGATTTTCTGACCTTAGTAATATCAACAACCAAAGCATTATGACACGCAAACTCATTTTCCTCGCGCTAATCACCTTTATAAATTCTTTTTCAGTACAGGCTCAGCGAGTATACCAATACGCTGGTGGTACTAAGGTAATGGCTCCTAGTGGTATCAATATGCGCCAAAATCCAGGCCTTAAAGCCAAGAAAAACGCTGCGATACCTTATGGGGAGACGGTCCAAATCGTAGATACGCTTGTTAATGTATTTGATACAGTTGACTATATCTGGACGATGTGGGATGGAGAGGAGCTGAAACGACCGGTTGTGGGAGGATGGGTAAAAGTCAGATATAAAGAGAAGGTGGGCTATGTCTTCACAGGCTTATTGGGCAACTTCGATCACTCTGAGAATTCTCCTGAAATTGTGATTCGTGACGTGGGAGGAGCATGCGATTATATAAACTTTGACATGCGTAAATATCATTGGTATGGACTATTTCAGCAAGAGACCTACACAGAAATTCGGAAAATCAAGCCTACCATTTACGATTTTAGTGAAGCATTACCCCAAGTCATTTACACAAGTGGCGAAAAGCAAGCTTGTCTCATGATGATTGCCAGTCAAAAACCTCTGCCAGCAGAAAGTTTGAAGCGTCCGGGTGGCCTACCTGTGAAAATGAAAAGAACCGAACAGCCCTTCAAGAATCATATTACCCCCGCTTTTAGCCTCAGTTGGGAAAATGATATCCAAATTGAGGAAAGCGAATACAAAAGATTGGTTCTTGAAATTGAGGCCAAAAAGTTTCCGCTAGAATGGTCGCATTATAAGGATCGAAACGAATATGAAACCATCTTAGCCAATGATTACTCTAATGTCGATTTGGTCTACTATGGAGATATTAATGGTGATGGCTACTTAGACATTATTCTTCGCACCTATAACGATTACAGCAAAATCTATCTTTTTTATGGCGGTTCAAAAAGGCTATGGGGAGTAGCCCGTTTCGTCCATGGCCCCTGCTGTTAAAGCTTATTATTGTATTTCCATCCCCCGCTCCCGAAAGGCAAGTAGTTTGTCCTCGGGAGCATCCTTTTCTACGAGCAAAAGATCCACTGCTTCGCAGGCACAAATGCGGTAGTGATCGACAGTATCGAGCTTATCATTGGTGGCCATCACTACAATTTTTTGGCTCACCTCCACCATCTTCCTTTTGATCTTAGCTTCTTCACGTTCTAAGGTAGTAAAGCCTATTTCCGCCTGTAGCGAACGCACCCCTAAGAAGCAAATATCCGGTCTAATGTCATCCAAGGTCTGCATCACTTCTAGACCGAGGCTCACTTGAGAAGCCTGAAAAACTTTCCCCCCCATAAGATGAATTTCCAGACCGGGCTGAGCCAGTAAAGTCTGCACAATCGGAATACTATTGGTAAATACCGTCGCTTCTAGCTGAGGGGGAAAAGCATTAGCCAGATGCCAATTAGTCGTACCTCCATCAATTACGATGAGTTGACCATTCTTGAGGAGAGGTAAAGCCTTATGAGCAAGCTCCGCCTTGGGCTTGGAGGCATAGTTTAGCCTACTTTGATAGATACGGGGTGCCGCTGGTCGCGGAACGGCTCCCCCGTGTACTTTTTGCAAAAGCCCGCGAGTTTGTAACTCCTTCAGATCCCTTCTGATAGTGCCTTCTGAGACCGCAAAATCTACCATCAGTTGGGTAGTGCTGAGCCTTTGGTCCTGCTGTAACTTGTCTAATATTTGTTTGAGACGTTCTTCTCGCAGCATGAAGCTTGATTTAGTGGCAAATTACGATTTTTTACGAATACTGTTTGTTTTTGGTGGATTGATTGCAGAAATTGACGGAAAATTACGAGGATTGAGTCTAATAGTGACGCTTTTTAACGTTTAGTGATCCTTACTACGTCAAAAAATATGGATCATGATTCAATACATCACTTTTACTTAATCTTCGATTCTCCGTCCTCGATCTATAGGTTTGTGAGAATGCCAAATAATATGCAAGTTGACAGGACTACTTAACTACTAGCGTGTGTCTATTTCTATTTATGATCTAAGTATCATCATTGGATACTTTATTTTGATCTTTGGTGTTGCTTTTTGGGCAATGCGTAGAGACCGTAAACAGCAAGCCTCTGGGCAAGAAGCCACTGATTATTTCCTCGCCAGCCGCAGTTCCGGCTGGTTTGTCATTGGTGCCTCTCTATTTGCTTCAAATATCGGTTCAGAACATATCGTCGGTTTAGTCGGCTCTGGCGCCAGAGGTGATATGCCTGCGGCCCAATTTGAGATATTAGCTGCCTTAATCCTGATCTTGTTGGGATGGTTATTTGTGCCCTTCTATTTGCGCTCAGGGGTATTTACTATGCCCGAGTTCCTCGAACGCCGCTACAATGGCGCTGCCCGGACTTATCTCTCGGTCGTTTCTATTCTCGCTTACATCCTGACCAAAATCTCCCTGACAATCTTTGCCGGGGCTTTGGTATTCGAAGTGATAGGGGTGGAGTTTTGGACAGGTGCGTTGATCGTAGTCATCGTAACTGGGATCTATACCATCTTTGGCGGGCTCAAAGCGGTAATCTATACCGATATGGTCCAATTGTTTATCCTTCTCTTAGGCACAGCATTGGTAACCATATTGGGCTTCGATGCGATAGGAGGATGGGAAGGGCTACAAAGCAGTCTAAACACGGCCGCTGCTAATGATCCCAACATTGATCCTGGACGCTTTTTCAATCTATGGCGCCCTGGCGATGATACTGACTATCCTTGGACTGGAATGCTCTTCGGTGCGCCTATCTTGGGGGTATGGTATTGGTGTACCGATCAGTTTATCGTACAGCGAGTACTATCGGCAAAGAATGTAAGTCAAGCCCGTAAGGGAACGATTTTCGCGGGCTTCTTGAAGCAGTTACCGATCTTATTATTTGTTTTTCCGGGTATCATTGCCTTTGGCTTGGCCTCGCAAGGTTTACTCAACGGCTTTGCCGATGATCCTGATCAAGCCCTCCCTCGCATGATCACAGAGATTTTACCGATAGGTTTGCAAGGTATAGTCTTAGCGGGACTATTAGCCGCTTTGATGAGTTCTCTTTCCTCGGTATTCAATTCCTGCTCTACCCTAATCACCATCGATTTTTATAAGAAATACTATCCTGATGCCGATCAAAAAAATCTGGTGATTGCAGGACAGGTGGCAACTGCGGCCTTAGTTGTACTAAGTCTAGGGTGGATACCTTTGATGAAAACCTTAACGGAGGGAGGAGGTATTTTTAAATATCTCCAAAGCGTCCAAGCTTACATCTCTCCCCCAATCGCGGCGGCCTTTTTATTGGGCATATTCCTACCACGCATCAATGGTAAAGGGGCAATTTGGAGTCTTTGGATTGGCTTTGCATTGGGTTTGACTCGTTTGACTTTGGAGTTTTTGACCAAAGAAGAGATCATTGAAGTGACAGCTGATTCTCTTGTGGCTCAGTTTGTCGATATCAACTTCCTGCACTTTGCCTTGATCCTTTTTGCCATTTGCGCTATTACTATGTATAGTGTCAGTCTCAGTGCTCCTGCACCTAGTATGGATAAAATTGGCGAACTTGTGTATAAGCGTTCCGCGAAGCGGGCCTCACCTGACAGGAGACAAGATGCGATCCTTACCCTTATCTTAGCCGCTTTGGTATTGTGTATTTGGGCGATCTTTAGCTCTTGGGGATTAGGTGCTTAATGTCGAAATAACAAAAACTATATATCCGTCATGCGTTACTTTACTGCAATAATATTAGGATCGACACTCATCATGCTATTGAGCTTCAGTGCCTGCGTCCAAAAAGAAGTGGAAGAAGAAAAGATAGTAGAAATGGAGACCGAAATGGAAGCTGCACCTGAGAAAGTGCTAAGACATGTTGTGCTGTTTTCGTTTAAGGAAGATGCGACTCCTGATGACATTGCCACTGTAGAAGCCGCCTTTTCGGCCTTGCCTGACAAAATTCCCCAAATCAAAGGCTACGAGTTTGGCATCAACAATAGTCCGGAAGGTTTAGACAAAGGCTTCACGCATTGCTTCTTTCTCACCTTTCACAGCGAAGAAGACCGCGAAATTTATCTCCCTCATCCCGATCACAAGGCATTTGGAGAGGTGCTAAGTCCTTTCTTAGAAGATGTTTTGGTGGTCGATTACTGGACCGAATAAGAATTGTTGAAGGGTTGAACTATTGAATTTTTGAATACAAAACTCAGAAATTCAATAATGCAACCCTTCAAAATTTTAAAAAAGTTCTCGATTGTCATCTTTGGTTTCTAACCATCTTTGCAGCAAGAGTACATTGAATTGTTCATGCTCATTGAGGGCGTGCACAAAAAGGAAACCTGCATCTTTGGTCGTTTTGCGGGTTCTTTTGTACCAAGATTGACGGCCAAAATGCCTGACCATTGCTGGGTTGACATGAAAAACGTAGCCGTGCCTAGCATAGATCTCGTTTTTCATGATCTTGAGTTCTCTATTTGAGAGTTGATCAAGATCACTGGCCCGAAGATTACGTAATGCTGTTTGTGGATAGCGGCCTGGCACATCCTCTGGGCGCGCATAGACAATAGGTTTGAAGGCCGGCTCTGGTTCGTAATCACCACTGCTGCTCCCTCGAAACATCCTTTTGCCTGAGTCGCTCTTGTATTTGGAGCGCCAATGACTTTCGGACAGGCGATTGATGGCGACACCTCGATTGGTTGAAGAAGAGTGGATAAAGCGAACATTTGCGCCCTTGCCACTGATCACAAGGCCAACGTGATCTACATAGCCATCTTTGTTAGAATCAAAAAACACCAAGTCTCCTCGCTGTAATTGATCCTTAGGTACGTAATTCCCTTCCTTGTAGGCCGCCTGCATGGCAGAATTACGAGGAATGGAGATCCCAGCTGCTCTAAAACTCAAATGAGTCAGGCCAGAGCAGTCAATACCGCTATAGCTTTCGCCGCCCCAGCGGTAAGGGGTTTTAGGTTTGTAATACGAATAAGCCTTCTCGATTACCTTGTCGATCAGGTTGGCGTCATAAAGACGAGCCGCGGTCAAATTCAAGTTTGTGGGGGCCACCGGACTGGCTTGCATACTGCTCATTACAGCAAGGCAAACCAGCAGGAAGCTAGGTTTCAGTAGTTTGGTCGTATCGTACTGCATAATAAAGGTTAGGATAATTAGGAGATCATCCTGTGCGCAAGCTTATATTTGAAGGACACGCCAAGTGGGTAAGGGATGCAGGCTCAAAAGTTTTTTTGTAATTTTCCCTTGAAAAAATGGTAGGCGACAATAAAGCTTTGTCGGCCATCGTTTTGTAAAATTTTTCAATAATTAGGTCAAATACGTCCAATTATCTGATTCGAGCAATCAATTAATCAACCCCTCAACAATTCCTTATGAAGCTTTCCGCTGATCTCGTAGTTGCTAGTCCTCCCGAATGGATCAAGGCTGTGTTAGATGATTTCGATACCTTTTTGCAGGATCATGCCAATTGCGAACGTAAGGCTTCGGCTATGGCTATGAGCTTTGTGGCCAAGTATCCAGATCGTCTGGAAATCATTCCTGAGTTGATCGAAACGGCCGTAGAAGAATTGGAGCATTTCCGCGATGTCTATAAAATCATGGAAGATCGGGGTGTCGTTTTGCCACAGAGTATGGGGCAGGATGAGTATATTCAGAAGCTTTTGAAGTTTTGTCGCTCAGGCCGTGAAGAGCGTTTTATTGACCGTATGCTGCTGGCCTCTGTAGTAGAGTGCCGCGGTGCGGAACGCTTCCGTCTGGTTTATCAAAACTTACCCGAAGGGCCACTGAAAAAATTCTACCATCATCTTTGGGCTTCCGAAGCCAAGCACGGACACATTTTTGTGAAGATGCTTTTCAATTATTTTGAGCAGGCGCCGATCTATAAACGTCTCGACGAAATGATCGCCTATGAGGCCGATGTACTAAATGGACTACCTATTCGAGCGGCCCTGCACTAAGATTGCCAGTTCAGATAATGACTTTCCTCGTTTATGAGTGAATCCTAACCATTGGCGCAAAAAGGCGCCATAATCGCCCATTCTTAGCCTATATTTGTATCAACAGGTTAAAGTAAAGAATGAGCAAGGGTTAGGGTGGCTCTCCCAAAATTGGGATCGTAGCCCCCTAATTTTTTTAAGGCCATTTGAGTAAACACTCAAATGGCCTTTGTCTTTTATGCGGACCATATGCTCTGATAGAGAATTAATTATACGAGAATCGAAAATTATCCCTCGGAAACAAATGATTAGTCTTTGGATAAAAATGATACCGTATGAAAAAATTACATGATTTGTTTCTTTTTTTCCATTCACTCAAAAAAACGAACCGTTCGGCCCAGCCGAGGACAAAATTGACTGAGCTGATTCTATATTTACATCAACAGGTTAAAGTAAGAATGAGCAAGGGTTAGGGTGACTCCTCCGCATGTCGGGGTTGCAGTCCCCTAATTTTTTTGTATCTAGATGTATGCAAATTTTATTGCTGCTGGCTCACGCAGATGACGAAAGCCTAGGGGCCGGAGGCGCCATCCAAAAATGGCTCAGTGAAGGACATCAAATTCAACTTATCATTGTGTCGGATGGAGTAGTGGAGATGCGAGCTGATTCAGCTAATAATCGGGACGCTTTGTATGCTGCCTGTCAAAAGTTGGGCATTGAAAATATCAGCACCCTAGATTTCCCAGATCAGCAATTTGAGATGCAGCCGCTTGCTGCCATCGCCAATAAGGCCAGCCAAGCGATTACCCAAACGCCAGACCTCATTGTAACTCACTCTCATAGGGACCTCAATCAAGATCACCGCATCACAGCGGAGGTCGCCAAAATCATTGGGCGCCCAAGAGGGAAGCAGACCTCAATCATCGCTTGTGAAATCCCTAGCGTAGCAACCTGGAATGGCCAGCGCTTTGCGCCCCAACTTTACGTTCCGCTGACAGCGAAACAACTACAGACCAAAATCGAGGCTTTTGCCTGCTACCAAAATGAGTTAAGAGAGTTTCCTGATCCTTATTCCGCCAAAGGCTTGGAAGTAATGGCCCAGTTTAGAGGGCAAGAGTCTGGGCATACGGCCGCAGAGGCCTTTGAAATCATTAGATGGTACGCTTGATGATCCATTCGATGGCTAGCGCATAGCCCTTCTTTCCCAAGCCTGATATCATCCCATCACAGGCGGGGGCAGTAACGGATTTATGCCGAAATTCTTCACGCTCAAAAATGTGAGAGATGTGAACCTCTACTTTGGGCACTTTCAGTGAACGCAAAGTGTCATAGATGGCATAGCTGTAATGCGTAAAAGCACCCATATTGAGGACTAGTCCATCCCAACGCTCTTCTAACAAAGTTGCTTGTAATCGGTCAATAATAGCCCCTTCGTGATTCGATTGAAAATAGGCGATATCGACTTTTGGATAAGCGTTCCGCAAAGCGGCTAAAATATCCTCAAAGGTCTCAGAACCATAAATTTCGGGCTCCCGTTTGCCTAGGAGATTGAGATTGGGGCCGTTGAGGATGAGAATTCGCATACTTGAATTTACGAAAACTAACATTAATTGAGTTGAGAAAGAGCAAAAACAACCTCATGCATAGTCCAAACAAAAGACTTCCAAGAGAATTATATAAATATAAATTCCTTGCGACTCTACTATGATTCGGATTCTAACTCTCCGCGTTCTATTTTGCCCTTTGATTCTCACTGCTAAGGTACTCTCTGCCCAAGAAGTATTTCCCCCTCCTGAAAATGCGCCAGTCATGTCTGCCACTCGAGTACCAACAAATGCTATAGCATTGGACGGTCGCCTTGATGAAACCCATTGGCGCACGGCTCAGCCTATCACAGGCTTTACCCAACGGGAACCCGTACAGGGAACAGCGGCAAGTGTTGATACCGAGGTAGGGCAAACGCACCAAAAATAAAGATCAGGAAAAAGGTTAGTTTTAGCAGTATGCCTCAAAGATTTCAGAACTATTCAGCCATATACCCGATCCTCGGGTTAAGAACCGATGCCTTCATCGTCTGAGTGATATATTATT